>CAIRLC010000011.1 GCA_903879335.1 uncultured Pseudomonadota bacterium | reverse complement strand
CTCGAATACCGACGACTATATTGAAACACTGCACCGGTTGCGCGAGCTGCCGGTGCGTGTTGTACACGGGGGACATTTTCCGAGTTTCGGCGCAGACCGTTACCGGGAACTGATTGATGAGTATCTCGCTGGCAAACGCCGGCCCGGCTGCCCCGGTGATGGGGCAGGCACCTCACACGATTGATCTATGCCGAGGACATCCATGTATCCATCGAACCGTTCACACACTTTGCTCCGCGCCGCTATCGCTTCGGTATTGGCCGCGCCCTTATGGGCGACTCCCGCTGCCGCTGCCGGCGAATCCGCGGTTTTAGAGGAAATCGTCGTCACCGCCAATCGACGCGAACAATCCGTCTTGGATGTGCCCTACAACATTTCGGCAGTCTCCGGCGCGACACTTGAAAATGCCGGCGTGAATAGCCTGAGCAATCTCGCTCGCATGTTGCCCGGTGTGTCTATCCCAGACATGGGTCCGCGTGCCAATAGCAGCAATAGCCTCATCATCATTCGGGGCATGAACGTCAATGATCCGGTGAACTCCGCCTATCTCCCCTGGGGTAGTGTTCCCACCGTCTCAACCTATGTCGATGATGTGCCTCTTTACGTCAACCTCTCGCTCACCGACATCCAACGGGTCGAGGTTCTGCGTGGGCCACAGGGAACCCTCTACGGGTCCGGCGCCGTTGGCGGCACCGTGAAGGTTGTTCATAACGCACCAGATCCGGTGGCCTTCGCATCCTCCGTCTCCGTAGAGGCCTCGCACACGGATCATACGAGCACACCGTCCACCACGGTCGAGGCGATGCTCAACCTCCCGGTATCCGACACCTCCGCGCTGCGCTTATCGGCGGGTTACAACCGCATTGCCGGTTTCATTGATGCGAAGAACGCCGTGCAATTTGCCGCCAACATGCAGCCCGTTTTGGCGAATCCGGCCGATCCGCTGCACAGCGGCTTTGTGACCGCGCCGCAAGCGCACATTGATGACGCGCATGGTTACCATGCCCGTATCGCCTATCGGGCCAAGCCCACCGATTGGCTGACGGTCGACGCAACCTATCATCGCCAAGATGATCATTCGAACGGCTTTTCGCATCAGACGGCCGGCGATCGCTATCAGACCGAGGTCTTGGTGCCGAATGAGCCTGAGCACCGTACCGTTGACCTCGAGTCCTTGACGCTCACTGCGGATGCGGGTTTCGCGACCATCACCTCGTCGACGTCCTACTCGTCGATGAACGTTGAGAATACCTTCGACGAATCGCAGTTTGTGATCGCTTACGACATGATTTCGCCGAATTTATACGGCAATTATCCGCGGATAAGCTCCCTGTTCTTCATCAAGTCGAAGGATACGAATTTCACCCAGGAAATTCGCCTCGTCTCGAAATCGGGTGGTGACTGGGACTATACCGCCGGGTTGTTTTTTCAGCATCAGACTCAGCATCTGTACCAGTGGGAAACCATACCGGGATTTGCAGCGTGGTCGGAACTGCCGGGTTCAGCCGGCAATGTGGTCGCGCCAACGTCGTACGATAATTTCGGGGACTTCATCCAGTTTTATAACGGCGGCACCCGTCCCAGCTCCCTGTCGCCGTCGGATACCAACTTCACCTACTTACGCCAGTCAGGATTTCTTGATCGCGCTGCGTATGGTGAGTTGACGCGGCATATCACGCCGCTCTGGCAAGTGACAGCTGGTGCGCGCCTCTTCTCGCAAGACTTTACCCAAGGGATGTATTCGACGATCCCGTACGGCGGGCCGCTTTATTCGACGCTGCCGGTGCCGGATTCGCAGGGCTCGACGCGGGTGCAGCGAGCGCAATCCTTCAACAACCACATCTTCAAGCTCAATACGAGTTACTCCTTGAGTGCGCGCTCACGGCTGTATGCCACGTACTCAGAGGGCTTCCGTCACGGCGGTATCAACGCACTGCCATTGGGTGCATGCATCTTTTGCGAGAGTCCGGACATCGTGCCGTATAAGCCCGATACCGTGAAGAACGTCGAAATCGGCGTCAAAGGCGAACAGGGTGGCTGGCTCCGCTACAGCCTCGCGGCGTATCGAGTGAACTGGAAAGATTTGCAGATCCAAGTGTTCGGTCAAGCGGGAGATCCGGCCGTCGTGAACGGTAAGTCGGCGATCAGTCAGGGCCTTGAGCTCGAACTGACCGGTCAGTTATCCGAACATTGGGCGGCGACGCTTGGCTATGGCTACACCGATGCCAAAATCACCGCCGGGTTTACTGTCTTGGATCCGGTCAATGGCACGAATTGGACGCTGCTGACGGCCAACGACGGCGATCGTTTGCCCTACGTGCCGAAGCAGACCCTCACGGCCGATCTAGCCTACGCGGCGCGCCTGAGTCCAACCGTGAACATGGACGCTCACATTGATGTGGCCTACAAGAGTGACGTCACGACCCAGATTAACGCTAGCGCCTTGGGCTATCAGCAACTGCCGGGTTTTGCGACCGTCGGTGCGTCGGTGGCGTTCAACCTGGGCGAGGCGTGGCGAATCCGGGTGTTTGGTGACAACCTCACGAATGTGATGGGGATTACCTCGGCCGGTTCCTTGCTGCGCATCTACGACGATCCGCGTTACCGGATTCAGAATCCGACACGCCCACGTACCTTTGGTGTTGGAGTGGAATATCAGTTCAAGTAAGTTGAACGATAACGCCCGCGTCGCGGCGGCTCGACAAGCCGTCGCGGACGCGTGGGCGAGGCAAGATCCCGATCTTGAGCCTGCGCTGGGTCGATTGAGTGCGCTCTATGACTCCCTCGCGGCCTCACCAGCTCAAGGCGCTGCTCAACAGGCTGAACTCGGCGATCTGTGGGTTCGCCTCGAGCGCTATGTGCAGGCGCATGCCGCCTACGAGCGCGCGGTCGCATTGGACGCGGACAACATCCGGTATCGATTCAACCGTGCGGCCGTGTTGGTTTATTTGGGCCGCGATCAAGAGGCGGAGAACGACTACGATTGGGTGTTGCTGCGAGCGCCGCTTGACGGCATGGCGCAGTTAAATCGGTCTCAGCTGCGGCGCCAAACATTGCAACGTAATCACCTTGCGGCTCTGCAACAGGCCTTGAGTGCGCCGGGAGGCGACTGGCGCCGCGAGGTGCCGCTGCGCTATGCCTTAGCCAAGGAGTTGACTGATCTGGGCGAGCACGCTGACGCTGCTAAAGCGCTTGCTCAGGGCGCGGGCTTACGTCGGCGTCACTTGGACTACGCCGTGCAACGCGATCTGGATACGGTGACCTGGATCACTGAGGCCTTCCCAGACACACGCCCGCCGCCGGCCGAATCGTCGTCGCCCGGACCGATATTCGTGGTGAGCCTGCCGCGGACCGGTTCCACGCTCGTTGACCGGATGCTGTCGAGCCATCCACGCATTATTTCGATCGGCGAGCGGCCCGAGTTCGCACAAGCGCTGGTCAGCGCCGTTGAAGCTAAATTCGGGAAACTGAAGTCCAGAGAAGCGTTGATTCGGGCGTCAGCGCAACTCGATTTTATGGCCTTGGGCCGGGACTATGCGCGGCGCGTGGCCCGCTTTGTCGGGTCAGCGGCCACGTATATCGACAAGATGCCGCTCAACTATCTCTATTGCGGCCTGATTGCGCAGGCACTGCCGAGTGCCCGTTTCGTTCACGTCCGCCGTGGGGCAATGGCCACATGCTTCGCGATCCATCGCACGTTGTTCGAGCAGGGCTACCCATTTGCGTACGATCTCCGTGAACTTGCGGACTATTGGATCGGCTATGAGCGCCTCATGGCCCACTGGCGCCAGCGGTTGCCTGGACGATTCATCGAAATCGCTTACGAAGACCTTGTCGTGGATGCAGAAACAACACTGAGGGCCGTCATGTCGACGATCGGGGTCGACTTCGATCCCGCTTGTCTACACTTTCATGAGAATCCGGCGCCATCCTCGACCGCCAGTGCATCCCAGGTGCGCCGCCCCTTGTATCGGGAATCACTGGATCTTTGGCGGCACTACCGACAGCTCCTGGAACCCGCTGCCGATCGTTTGCGCCAGACGGGAATGGTTTTCGAATCCTGAGATCAAGCAATTGGGTGAGCTTGCATGCCTGCATTGTGACCGCATGAATGACCGTGCCAATATGGATGGCCACCGGCGCAGTTTCTGTGGTGAGGGCGATCCC
This sequence comes from uncultured Pseudomonadota bacterium, assembly GCA_903879335.1. Taxonomy (GTDB): domain Bacteria; phylum Pseudomonadota; class Gammaproteobacteria; order Steroidobacterales; family Steroidobacteraceae; genus CAIKZZ01. The sequence continues at coordinate 142,638 of CAIRLC010000011.1, read as the reverse complement.
AATGCCAAGCTCACCGCTCGACGTGTGTCGTTGCTGTTAGATCACCACCACCCTCTGATGCAGGCGCCCCGGGAGACTAGAAATCCTGTGGGTATTCGTGATGCCCACTGAACTGTTTTTTCCAACTCGGATCTACCGCGCTAAGTTGGCGCCCAGAGGCACGGCCGCCTTGAATGCGCAGATTTTGCGTGAGGCGGCCGTATTGCGGGAGGATGATGGCGGCGGCCAATTATGGTCGCGCGATAACTATCCCGGTGGATACACGTCCTACGGCTCGGTCTGCCGCCTGCAAACCATCTCGCCGACCTTTGCTCGCCTCGAACAGCTCTTGTCGCGCCACGTCACCGCTTACGCGCGTGCGCTCGAATTGAACCTATCGGGCAAACCCCTTGAGATGACCGATTGTTGGATTAATGTCATGCCCAAAGGTGTCACGCACGGACTGCACCTGCACCCGACGTCGACCATCAGTGGAACTTATTACGTGCAGGTGCCTAAAGGTGCGCCGGGGCTCAAATTCGAGGATCCTCGTCTGGATCGGATGATGGCCTCGCCGCCGCGGCGCGCGACCGCGCGCAAATCAAATCAACCTTGGGTGATGGCGCCAGCCATGGCCGGTTATGTGACGCTGTTTGAAAGCTGGTTACGCCACGAAGTGCCCGCGAATCCGGTGGACGCTGAACGCGTCAGCGTGAGCTTTAATTATTCGTGGTTTTGATCGTCGCGGCCCCGAAAAGGATCCGGTCCAAGCGCTTGGGCGTCTCGCGCGGCGGCGACGACATCGGCCGCCGCCGGTGCCAGGCGGCCCGAAGATGCGCCACTGCGCGCCAACTGCTGGTAGTTGCGCAGTCGCATGCGCCACAGGGCATATGCCGTGGTGATCGCGTCAGAATCGGTCGGGCTCTCTGTCATGGCTCGTGCCGTCCGTGGTTGGGCGACGCGGGAGACTAGAGCCTATTGATGACGATACAGTGACGACCTATCGCGCTTTGAGTCGCTGTGATTCCGCTTCCAGATGCTCCCATCGCTCCAGCTTGTCCATGATGAGCGCCTCGATTTGGGCGATCCGCGCGCCATCTTGTGTGACCCGCGCAGCATCCGTGTGTGGGTAGTCCGCCGAGGACATCGTATCGGCCAGAAGCCGTTGTTCCTTCTCTAGAGCCTCAATCTCCCCCGGCAGCGCACCCAGTTCGCGCTCTTCTTTGTAGGAGAGCTTGGATTTGGACTTGCCGGACGCGCTAGGGGCCGCAGGAGCGGGCTGACTGTCTGCCGCCTTTGCCGGTGGTGCCGCAGCGGCATTGAGTGCATCTCGCTCTCGCAACCAATCACTGTACCCACCCACCGACTCGCGCCACCGACCGTCGCCTAGGGGTGACAAGGTCTGCGTGACGACGTTATCGACAAAGGCGCGGTCGTGACTGACAAGCAGCAGCGTGCCTGGAAAGTCTTGGATCGCACTTTCGAGTAGCTCGAGGGAATCGATGTCTAAATCGTTGGTGGGCTCGTCGAGAACGAGCACATTCGCGGGCTTTGCGAACAAACGAGCGAGGAGTAGACGGTTGCGCTCGCCGCCCGAGAGCGCCCGAACCGGCGTGCCGGCGCGCTGTGGCGAAAAGAGGAAGTCAGCGAGGTAGCTCGTGACATGGCGCTTCTCGCCATGCACCTCAACCCAATCCGAGCCGGGCGATAAGGTCTCGGCGACCGATTTATCGAGATCGAGTTGCTCGCGCATTTGATCGTAGTAGGCGATGGCGACCTGAGCGCCCTGACGCACCTTGCCTTCATCGGGTTCAAGCTGGCCCAAGATGAGCCGGATTAAGGTCGACTTGCCAGCACCGTTGGGGCCTAAGAGCCCGATGCGATCGCCGCGCATGACCGTCAGATCGAGCTCGCGAATCACGGTGCGGTCACCGAAGCGCTTGGTGACACCTGTTAATTCAGCGACGAGCTTGCCTGAGCGCTCACGGGCGTCGATCGCCAGACGCACATTGCCCATGCGCTCGCGTCGCGCCGAGCGTTCAACCCGCAACGCCTCGAGCCGCCGCACACGACCTTCATCTCGCGTTCGCCGCGCTTCAATGCCGCGCCGAATCCAGATTTCTTCTTGCGCCCAGAATTTATCGAACTTACGGTTGGCGACTGCTTCGGCGGCCAGTTGGTCTTGCTTGCGGATTTGATAGGCGGCGAAATTACCCGGGTAAGAGCGCAAATAACCGCGGTCGAGTTCGATGATACGCGTGACGACGCGATCCAAGAACCAACGGTCATGGGTCACGAGCAGAACTGCCGGACCGCCAATCAACAAGTCTTCCAGAGCGGCGATACCGTCCACGTCCAGATGGTTGGTCGGTTCGTCGAGAAGTAATAATTCAGGGTCCAAGGCCAGCGCGAGGGCTAGGGCAGCCCGCTTGCGCTCGCCACCGGAGGCGCGCTCTGGCGACACCTCGCCCCTTACGCGCAGCCGCTCCATGTATGCGCTGAGACGCGCTTCGACGCGCCAGCGCTCCCGCTCGTCATGAATTTCTTCCAACGCGCCGCGCAGGCGTAGGCTATCGGTTAAGGTCTCAGCCGTCGGCAGAATCGGCTCCTGCTCGACCGTCACGACCCTTAATCCCGAACGCAGTTTTAAGTCGCCGTCTTCCAGCGGGACATGACCGGAGAGCACACCGAGCAGCGACGACTTGCCGGTGCCGTTACGGCCAATCAGGCCGATGCGTTCGCCTTCGGTAATCGACAGGGAGGCTCGATCGAGCAGTGGCGTCAGCCCGTAGGCGAGCTCCCCGTCGATCAGGGAAATGAGATTGCCGGCCATGGGGATTTAGTCCCGGACGACGGGATGATTGTCGCGGCGGTACACGGAACCGGCTCGCATCACGAACGTGGCGTGTCGCAGTGCTGCCGGGTCCTTCGCTGGATCCGCCGCAACGGCGACCAAGTCAGCGTCGTGGCCCGGTGCGATGGTGCCGATTCGGTCCGAAAGACCCAACAACTCGGCGGCTTCGCTCGTGGCGGCGCGCAGCGTCGCCAGCGGCGCCATGCCACTGTCCATCAACAGTTTGAATTCCAAGGTGTGGTCGCCTTCGCCGAGATCCGTTCCGTAGGCGATGCGAACGCCTGAGCGTAATGCCCGCGGCATGTTTTGCTTGGGCAATAAGTCGTTGGCGAGTTCTTTGGCTGCAGTCCCTGGCGCGAGTAAGTCGGGACGATCGCGCGCGGTGGCGTAAAACACATCGAAGACCGACAGCGTCGGCACCAAAAAGACACCCTTAGACTTCATCAGCGCAAAGGTCTGATCCGTCGCGAAAGAACCGTGTTCCACCGAGTCAACGCCCGCACGAACAGCCGCTTCAATGGCGGCTGCCGGATAGATGTGGGCAGCCACTTTCAGACCGAGCCCGTGCGCGGTTTCGACGGCCGCGCGCATCTCGTCATCCGTCATCAGTTGTTGACGCGGATCATCTCCGGTCGAGGCGATGCCACCCGAGGGCATAATCTTGATCACATCAGCGCCGCGACGGCGGTGCTGGCGCACCCGCAGTCGTGCTTCGCTGGCGGAGTCAACGCGCCCATTGTCCCAACCGACATGATCGAGCGCAGGGTCGAGGCCGCTGCGCGCGTCACCGTGCCCGGCTGTGGGGCCGAGTGGTTCGAGGGCCGTCAATATTCGTGGGCCATCGACGTGACCCGCCGCAATGGCGTGTTTCAGCGCCACGGTGTCATCGCCACCGCCCAGGTCGCGAACGGTGGTGAAGCCCTGCTGCAGCATGGCGCGGGTGAATGTAGCCCCTTCGAACGCACGATCGATATCCGAGTGACTGAGCGCGTCTTCCACCGCATTGGTACGGCTCGGTAACTTGGCCGCAACGTGGACGTGACAGTCGATAAAGCCGGGGAGCAACGTGGCATCGCCCAGCTCAATGACTTGGGCGCCCGTTCGGTGCGCTAAACCGGACTCAACCGCGACGATCACGCCCTTGTCGACGATGACCGAGACGTCATGACGCGGCTGATCCGACACGCCGTCATACAGACTCCCCGCATGCACGATGAGGGGATCCGCGTGGACGGAAGCGCCGAGGGTGAGCAGTAGGGCAGCGATGGATTGACGCATGGAGCGCGTCCCGGGTGACAGAGGGATGCTCACGCTACCATGACCGCGCGCATTACGCAGGCTGCTCCGCGCGCCGAGCGCTACATCGACGCCGAGACACACGCTTCACTCGCATGAGTTATTCCCGCGCTGCAGACCCATGGGCAGAGCGGACCGGGCAGAACAACCAACGGACGGTGACATTCAACAAGGCGGCCGCCCCGATGAGGGTAATGGCCGCACGCGGCGTGCCGTCGTGAAGGCGCCCGAATAATTGAGCCACGCAGGCGCCCCCGGACATCTGCAAAAAACCCAGCAAGGCCGAGACGCGTCCGGCCGAGGCTTGGAACGGCGCAAGAGCGCCGGATTGGGCATTCGGCTGGAGCATCGACCAACTGAAGGTATACAGCCCAATACCGAACAGGAATGCCGGGAGCGAGTGCGGTAACCAGTGATAGGCCATGGTTAACACGACGGCCGCAGCAACGAGCAGGGTGCTGCCGCACAAGAGAAGGTGGTCGGGTGTCGACCGTCGCAGTAGGCGCACGCTGGCCCAACCGCCGCTGAAATACGCGAGAATTGTCAGTGCCCAATAAAAGCCAAACTGAGCGGGCGGCGTGCCAAACCATCCGGTAATCAAATGTGGTGATGCCGAGATCCATACCGCGAGACCGCCATAGCCGCTCACGCAGCAGAGGATGTATCCGAGGACCCGACGGTTGGCCAATGCTTCCCTTGAGGCGCTGAGGACACTGGAGATCCGAAACGGCGTGACGTCTTCGGGGCGCAGGGTTTCGCGCAGATAGCGGCGCGTCATGAACAGCGCCACCAGCAGCACCGAGACGTACAGGACGGCTGTTGCGCGCCAACCGAATCGTACGACGTTATAGGCGTTGATCCCGGGCACCAAGAGTGGAATTAACGCAAGACCCGCCGCTAACACGCTCAGGACCCGCGCGCCGTCCACCCGGTTGTAGACATCTCTCACAATGGCCCGCGCCAAGATCGGGCCCGAGGCGGCGCTCGCGCCTTGTACAAACCGGCAGACGAGCAAGGCCGGTAACGACGGCGCCAAGCCGACGCCGATCGATGCGGCAATGAACACGACGATTGAGGCCGTTAATACCGGTCGGCGCCCATAGCGATCCGCTAAAGCGCCAATGAACAGTTGTGCGCACGCGCAGCCGAAGAGCACGATGCTGATCGTGGCCTGCGCGCCGGATAGCGGGACCTGAAAGTCCAGCATGATGGGTCGGACGGCTGCTAAGAACCCATCGGTAATGAGCGGGGTAAAACCACTCATCAGGCATAGCAGGGCGATCGTGGGGCCAGAGAGTTTGGTTTGAGTCATCCGCGTACGCCGCCGAGCGGACACCACCTAGCGCCGCCTCGCTGTATTGCCGTGGATTGAGGAGTGGGGTGGCGCATTACGGCCTGCACAAGCTGTTAGGGCTGGGACGGTAGCACGGAAGTCGACCTGCTGAGCGATGGCCCGACGAGATGCGGGGCTGCCGCTCGCTGGTGGGCCCACGTATACTGGCTACGCCGGAACGTGGTTCTTTAATCTACGCTCAAACAGGCTGACGCCGATGAGACCTGAGGTTGCAATGACGAGCGCTGTGTGGCGATACCCGACGGAGTCTCGACTCTGCGAGGCCGGACGACAGGTGGAGAAATCCGATCTGTTGCTGATCCTTCTGTGACGCCATCTATCGATCCAGCCTTGGGCAGTGTTTTGGTGGTGGCGTATGCCGCGCTGCTCTTGCCTGCCGCCTGGCACAAGATCCGTGACCTCGCTGTCTTCTCGGCCGTGCTCGGGGCGTATCGGATCTTTCCGCGCAAGTGGGCTGCCTATGTGGCGCCGATCGTGCCCCTGTTTGAAGCCAGTGTGGCCATTGGGCTCTTGCTCCCCGTCAGTCGACCACTCGCGGCGTATGGCGCGTCGGTATTACTCGCCAGCTACGGCTTGGCCATTGCATTGAATCTTGTTCGAGGCCGAACGGATCTCGACTGTGGCTGCACGGGTCCGCTGGAGCGGCGACCGGTTGCCGCTTGGATGGTGTATCGCAACGCATCGTTGGCCGGACTTGTGCTCGCGGTCGCCCGACCTTGGGACTCGCGTGAGATGTCAGGACTGGACGTATTTTCCATACTCGCCGCGCTTGCGGTGATCGTTCTCATTTGGCTCGCCGTCGACCGCCTATTGGGCCAAGTCGCACCGCGCGGTGCCGCGCTGAAGGCTTCCCGATGAACCCATTATTAGTCTCGACGGTATTGCTGTGGATATTGGTGGTCGTGTTGGCACTCGTGGTGCTGGCGCTGGTACGCCAGGTTGGCGTACTGCATGAACGCATTACACCGGTGGGCGCGCTGATGCTGGCCAAGGGTCTAAAAGTCGGCGAGGCTGCGCCGACGCTGCCGGTGCACTCGCTGTCCAATGGCGCATTAACCATCGGTGGTCCGCGGCTGGATGGCCGCAGCTTGCTCGTGATGTTTGTCTCGCCGACTTGTCCGGTGTGTAAGGCGTTGTTGCCCGTGCTGAAGTCCAGCCGTAAATCCGAGTCCGATTGGCTCGATATCGTCTTGGCGAGTGACGGTGACCTAACCGAACAACACACCTTTGTGGCGGAACAAGGGCTTGATGCTTTCCCGTACGTCGTCTCCGCGCCGTTGGGGGTCAGTTATCAAGTCAATCGATTGCCTTACGCGGTCATTCTCGATCACGAAGGTATCTTGCGCGCGCGTGGGATCATCAATTCGCGCGAACATCTGGAGAGCCTGTTTGAAGCCAAACGCCTTGGCGTCGCCTCGATGCAGGACTTCTTGGAGCGCGCGCACAGCTAGCGCGCGCCTCAACCGATCAGTGCAACGCGTAGACCACGTTGAGCGTGGTGCCTTGATCGATTTTTTTCGCGCCTAAGGGCGGATTGGTGTTGGCGCGCAGGTCATAACCGACACTGAGGGCGAGACGGTTACCGAGACTGATGTGCAGCGCCAAGTCGCTCGCGATCGACGTTTTACCCGTGGCCGAGGTGATCGCGAGATTCTCCTGAAGCGAGGTATTCGCGGTGAGTCGTCGCTCGCCTTTCAGGCCAAAGGTAGCGGCAATGCCGTGGACGGTTGGTCCGTTGACGCGCCCAATGAGATTGCCCGAATCGTCACGAATCAAGTCTTGTTCGGCAAACACCTCATAGCCGACACCGACATTGGCGGACAGTTTTGCCGTATCCGAGTCTACAAAGCGTCGGCCAAGGCCAGTCGAGACGGTGACGCGAACGCTGTAGCCGCTGAACAAATCCCGCACCGCATCAAGGCCTGTAAACCAGTAATTCCGTCCCTCGATTTGACGGTCAAGCTGATAGCGAAACTCACCGCGTTCGCCGTTCATTTGGCCTTGGTTTCGACCGTACAGTGCTGACGCAAAGACGGCTTGTTTCCAGCCGCCATGGCTATGAGACAGGTCGAGCTTGCCATTGATGGTGAGCGCCGGCGTGTTTCCCGAGGTAATGAGTAACCCGCCTTGCCCAGAACCGACCCAGGTCTCCGGTTGCGCCGGGGTGGGCAGTGGCTCTGCAAGCGCCGCTAAATGACTCTGATCGGACGACTCGAGTCCATCCGCCGCGGCCACGCCTGTGGTCAGAACGAACGCCACACCGAGGATATTCAATACGGCTGTCATAGGTCTCATGGCGAAGGGTTCTCGGGTGGATGGAGTGATTCGATCGCCGAGGGGTGGCGAGCGGTGTCCTAGGTCGGAGCGAGTCGCTCGACGAGCGGCGGACGCGGTGGTTGATTCGTCGCGCGTCGGCGGCGCCAGAGATCGTCGGAACACGCCAATATGGTACCGCTAAGCCTCACTTGAGGGCTATTGGTGCCTCGCGCAACTGCCGTGTGATCGGTCCGCTGCGACGGTGGCTTCGGTCTTAGCGGCGCTCAAAACGGGGAATGGCGTCTTAGGCGCATACGGGTTCCGCGAAAGATCCTTAACCGCGCGGCGCCAATCGACGCTGGATATCCGCTGCGATGAGGTGCGTTGAATCCTCCAGTTCATACGTCCGCAGTAATTCATTGTGTGCCGATAACAGATACAAACGAACGGCATGGTTAGGTCCACCGTCCGGGGTGGTCTTGGCAACCGTATCGACCGGCAAAGCGTTCAGTCGCTCGGCACTGTGCTGCAATTTCGACCGCTCGCCGGTAAGCCCCTGAATGCGTGGATCGAAGTGATGGACGTAGGCTTCCAGGATGGCGTTCGTGTCATGGTCGGGATCGAGCGTCACGAATAGCGGGCTAATCCGCTCGCCTTCTACGCCGAGCGCCTCAAGCACCCCATGCATTTTGGTCAAGGTGGCCGGACAGGCGTCCGGACAAGCGGTGTAGCCGTAGGCCACCAACTTGATGGTCGATGCCGCCTTGCTACGAGTGAGGGCTTCGCCGGAGGTGTACATCAGGTCACTGAAGTCGCCAGTGACCCGAGCGACTGGCGGCGAGCCCAGCCCAAGCGCGGTGGCCAGCGCAATACCGATGCAGGCAGCCAAGCCGATCATGAGGGCCCAGGTCCACCGATTGACCTGCTGAGGTCCACGTTCTGAACGGCTTGACGGGCCCGCCATGATGCAATTTTCCGTCTGTGGTCGAGATCAGGGTCTGTAAATTGCAGGCGGAAGTTACCCGAGTCAACTCCAGATCCGGATCGATGGATGGGTAGGCGCCCGGGACTCGCGAACCGTTCGACCGCAATCTAGATTGTTATATGGTATAGCGATTTAGAATCCGGTATACAGTGAAATCTCGACGGTTTGGCTGACGCGTTGCGGTGTCCTGCTGGGCCACGCGCTGATTGGACGGAAGGAGATGCTGATGTGGCGGTATTCCGCGCCTCTGCGCGAGATGCAATTTGTCATAGACGAGTGGGTTGGCGCTGCGCGCGACTGGCGTGAGATCCCGGCTTTCGCCTCGCTAGATGGCGATAGCGTTCGTGACATATTGGCGGAGGCTGCGCGCTTTGCTGAAGACGTGCTCGCGCCCGCTAACGCGACCGGCGATCGGGAAGGCTGTCATTGGAACGCCGGTCAGGTCAGCACCCCAACGCCCTTTCCAGCCGTGTACCGCCAATTTTGTGATGCCGGATGGCCAACGATCGCGTGTGCGGAAGAAGACGGCGGTCAAGGTTTGCCGCAATTGCTGAACGCCGTCTTTTACGAGATGTGTTACGCCGCCAACCACGCGTGGGCGATGTACCCGGGGTTGGCCCACGGCGCCTACGAGTGCATTCGAAACCACGGCACTGATGCCTTAAAAGCCACCTATTTGCCTAAAGTGGTCAGCGGCGAATGGTTGGCGACCATGTGTTTGTCTGAACCGCACGCCGGCTCTGATTTAGGGCTAATCAAGACGCAGGCCGTTGAAGGCCCCGATGGCGGATACGCGCTCACCGGGACGAAGATTTTCATATCTGGCGGTGAGCATGACCTCACCCCGAATATCGTCCACTTGGTACTGGCTCGGCTGCCGTACGCACCGGCGGGCAGTCGCGGGATCTCGTTATTCCTTGTACCGAAGCGCCTAGGTGCGGATGGCGCAGGCCCGGTCAATGGCGTCTACTGTGATGGCATAGAGCGCAAGATGGGGATCAACGGCAGCGCAACGTGCGTGATGCGTTTCGACGCCGCCCAGGGGTGGCTATTGGGAGAGCCGAACCGCGGCCTGGCGGCGATGTTCGTGATGATGAACTCCGCGCGGCTTTACGTGGGTATGCAGGGCTTAGGCCACGCCGAAGCGGCCTATCAGAACGCCTATCGGTATGCGGCCGAGCGCAAGCAGATGCGCCTCACCACGCCGCCACCGGCGGGTATGGCCACACCCACTGGGCCCGCTGTACCGATCCTCATGCATCCTGGGATACGTCGATCGCTGATGCAGATGAAAGTCGTGATCGAGGCTGAACGGGCCATGGCCTACTGGGCCGCTCACTTGCTCGATCTGGCGGAGCATCATCCGAGCGAGACACGCCGCCGCGAATCCCACGACCACGTGAGTCTGCTGACGCCCATTATCAAAGCCATGTATACCGATAATGGTTTCAAGCTCGCGAGCCAAGCCTTACAAATCTGGGGCGGCTATGGCTATCTAGAAGATTACGGCGTCGAGCAAACGGTCCGAGATAGCCGTATCGCGATGATCTACGAGGGCACCAACGACGTGCAGGCGATCGATCTCGTCGTTCGTAAAGTGGTCGTTGATGGTGGTGCGAAATTAAAGAGCCTGTTGGTTCATTTAAGCGCTGAATCGGTTCAGGCTCAGGAGTGCGGCCACCGCGTGCAGCGTCTGGCACAGCGACTCCACCAATTGCATGCCGAGATTGTGCAGATCACCGATTTTGTCAGTGAGTCCGCCGCCCTTGATCCTGAGTTTCCCCTGAAGGTTGGCGGCGACTTCCTGCGCTTGGTTGGCTTGGGCCTGATGGCCTCGTTCTGGTGCCGTGCGGCGCGGGTGTGCGAACCCCGCGCGACGGATGACCGATTTAGCCAAGAGAAGCTTTCCTCCGCCGAATACTTTTTCGATTCCGTCTTACCGGAAACGAACTATCGCCTGGAATTGCTTCGCGCTGGGCGCTGCACGTTGCCTTGGATGGATGCGCCGCTCTAGGGCTGACCTCGGCCGACGCCAGCATGCACTGCATCCTCGTGCGAGAGGGAAATGGACCTTAGTGCAGTCAGGGTTGAGATTGCGGTCGGATTCGGCCGCAAGATGAGTTCGTCGGTTCGTGCGTGGGACGCCCGTTCTCGCCGTACCGCCGATTGGGCGGAACCGGTGCGGGCGGCAGTGGGCTCGAACAGGGCCACGCCAAGGGATATCGCTTGACCATCGCTTCTTTGGAATGGTAAGCAACACATACAAAAAAAGGGGGCGGTCGAATGACTGACGTGACGCTGTATCACTGGGAGCCGAACGCGAATTCGGGCAAACCCATGTTGGCACTGATGGAGAAGGGGGTGGCTTTTAACAGTCACTATTTGGATCTCCTCAGCTTCGACCAGCACAAACCAGACTATTTGGCCGTGAATCCGCAGGGAACTATCCCGGCGATGACCCATGGTCACCGGGTACTCACGGAATCGACGGCCATCATGGAATACGTCGATGAAGCCTTCGACGGTCCGCAACTCATGCCCACCGATGCACAGGCGCGATGGCGTGTCCGTTGGTGGATGAAGTTCATGGACCAATGGCTAGCCCCAAGCTTCTCCATGATTGGATGGAGTGTGTTCGTTGGGCCCGCAGTCCGCGCGAAGGATCCAGACGTACTGACGGCCGCGATCGAGCGGATACCGTTACCCGAACGTCGCGTGGCCTGGAAGAAAGCGATTTACGGCCTCTTTAGTGAGGAAGAGATGGCAGAGTCCCAGCGGCGCGTCGCGCTCGGTATACGTATGCTCGAGCAGGCATTGTCGGAGCGCGAGTGGCTGGCGAGCGATAACTATTCACTCGCCGATGTGAACGGCTTCAATCTCGCCTACGCGTTGCCTTTGGCGCAGCCCACCTTATCCAACGACGAACTCACCCCCAATATTTTGCGCTGGCTGCGGGCCATCTATGCCCGGCCGGCGACAAAGGCCTGCTGGGCCATGGGTCGTACGGCCATGGTCAAACGGGTGTCCATTCTTGAGCAGCCGCATATCGGTGGGGGCAATCAATCATGAGCACGACGCTGTATCACGGCGAACCGAACGGACCGTCACTGACTGTTTTGGCCGCCTTATTTGAAAAATCGGTGGACGCGCACTTGGTCGCCATCGACCTGACCAAGGCTGAGCGGCATCAGCTCGCGGTTGCGAGACAACCCGAACTTGCCATGGGGGTTGAGGGCGAGGGTCCCGTGCTCGTGGTGAATGGTGAAGCATTAACCGATTCGGTCTTCGTGGCGTGTTACCTCGACGACATCGGTCACGGCACGGCGCTACGGCCGGCGGACCCCTATGAACGTTGGTCGATGATGGCGTGGTGCCGACAAATCATCGAGCGGACGGCTCCCGCGGCTGCCTATTTAGGGTGTAAAGCCTATCCGCCGCGCGCGTTCCCGGCGGCGCTCGATGCGATCGAGAGTGTTGACCTACGGGCGCGGTGGGATGCCGCGGTAGCAGGCCATAGCCACGCCGAAAAAATCGCTGACAGCGAAAATAAGATCATTCAAACGGTCGCAAAGATTGAAGCACGGCTCAACGGTCGTGATTGGCTGATGGGTGACTTCTCGATCGCCGACCTTGAAAGCTATGCCTGGCTTGCTGGCATGACTGAGCTCGTTCCGGCCGCCTTCGAGGCGGCGCCACGCACTCAGGCCTGGATGGACCGCGTTAAGGCGCGCCCCGCCGTCCAAAAAGCGCTGGCGTTGGCCTCGGTGGCGGCGCCCGAGCGTTGCTGGGCACCTGGTCCTGAAATTAATCGTTGGGGCTGAAGCTGAACCGATGCCGACAGCGGACCCCTGGTGAGCCCCGTGAGGCCACAGGGATTCTCAACCCGATTAGAGATCCACGTACGACTTATTGAGGGCTAGATCATGAGGATGACTCTGTATACCGCGGCAACGCCGAATGGCTGGAAAATTTCAATCGCCCTCGAAGAATTGGGTATCCCATACGACGTGCGCGTCATTGATTTCGCGACGAACGAGCAAAAGTCGGATTGGTACGTGAACATCAATCCGAATGGACGCATACCCGCATTGGTGGATGGGGACTTCAGCTTATTCGAGTCGGGCGCGATCCTGATTTATCTGGCGGAGAAGACCGGAAAATTGCTCCCAACCGACCCCAAGGGCCGCAGCCGCGTGATCCAGTGGTTGATGTTCCAGATGTCCGCAGTGGGTCCAATGATGGGTCAGGCCAACGTCTTTTTGCGGTATTTTCCAGAAAAAATTCAGCCTGCCATCGACCGCTATCAGCGTGAAGTGACTCGCCTGTTCGGCGTCTTAGATAAGCAACTCGCGACCCATGAATATATCGCCGGGGAGTATTCCATCGCGGATATCGCGCTCTGGCCATGGGTGTCGGGTTACGAGTGGTCGGGCGTGAGCGTCGAAGAATTCCCCCATCTGCAGCGTTGGCTCGCGCTGGTGGGCAGCCGTCCTGCGGTGCAAGCGGGCCGGGACATTCCGATTAAACGAGACCGAGCTCGCGAAATCGAAGAAGCGAAAAAGTCAGGGCCGAAAATGCTCTCCTGAGGCGTATTCGGATTTCTCGGATGCGGTGCGGTTGTGGTGCCAGCGGAGATACTGTTTGAATACCGAGCCCTGAGCAAAACTAGACTCTGCCAGAATGCATCAACCGTTACGCATCCGTGACGTGCCTTTTTTGGACTGGAGACCGTCAATGATAGATCTAACGAAAATTCACGCCATCGACATGCACGTCCATGCCGAGGTCTCCTGCCATGATCCGGAAGACCCCGTGATGGGGAAATTCTTTGATGCGGCGTCGGCTTATTTTAAAGCGCCCCGACAGCGGCCGAGCATTCCGGAAATCATTGAGCACTATCGCAGTCAGTCGATCGCGTTCTGCCTCTTTACGGTGGACTGCGAGAGCAGCATCGGTGCGAAGCGGGTTAGCAATTATGAGATCGCGGAATTCGCTGCACAAAACAGCGATATCGTGATCCCGTTTGCCTCGATTGATCCTCGCAAAGGTAAATTGGGCGCCCGCGAGGCGCGTGATCTGATCGAAAATCATGGCGTCCGTGGTTTTAAATTCCACGGCATCATGCAGGACATCCATCCGGCGGACCGAATTGGATACCCGCTGTATGAAGTGATCGCCGAGTACAAGTTACCGGCCATATTTCATACGGGTCACTCTGGAATGGGCACCGGTATGCGCGGTGGAGGCGGCGTACGTCTAAAGTGGGGTCAGCCCATGTTGATTGACGATGTCGCGGTCGATTTTCCGGACATGAAGATCATCCTCGCGCATCCGAGTTGGCCATGGGTCGATGAGAGCCTGTCCATGGCCTTGCATAAAGAGAATGTCTATATCGACTTGTCGGGCTGGAGTCCGAAGTACTTTCAGCCTCAGATCATTCAATATGCGAATGGACAACTGCGAAAGAAGATGTTGTTTGGCTCGGACTTCCCGCTGATCCGTCCGGAAAAATGGATTGAGATCGCACAGCAAGTGGGCTTTAAAGATGAGGTGATGCCTGGCTTGCTGAAAGAGAATGCCGCACGTGTCTTAGGCTTCAAGTGACCGAACTGGCCGCGCAATCGTTTCTTAAGGCCTGAACAGCCCAATCACACAATCTCCGAACCGATCACCGTCGACGGTGGCCTGTTGGGTGCACTCATTCCACGATAGGACGTCACCATGCTGAAGTATTACCACGCCGAACCTGCTGCGAATTCGCTGAAGTCGATCATCCCGCTGCACGAGAAGGCGCTGCCGTTTGAAAGTATCTACGTCGATTTGCATAAATTCGAGCAGCATTCGGAGTGGTTTGTTGCGATTAATCCTGAAGGGCAGGTGCCGGTGCTTGACCACGACGGCACTATCATCACCCACACCACGGTGATCAACGAGTACTTAGAGGACGTCTTTCCGGATACGCCACTGCGACCACGGGACGCCATCGGCGCAGCCCGCATGCGGTATTGGAATAAATTTGTCGATGAACATGTGATGAACTATGTGTCGATGCACGGTTGGCATCGAATGGTCGGTGTGATTGCGCGCAACATCCAAAGCGGCGAATTCGAGCAACTGATGGAGCGCATTCCACTCCCGGACCAGCGCAAGAAATGGCAAACGGCACGCTCGGGCTTTAGTGAAGCAGATCTTGCGCATGCGACGGAAAAGATTATTTATGCCGTCGATAAGGTCGAGGCGCAGTTGCATAAGACGCGATGGATCGCTGGCGATGCCTACACGCTCGCGGACATCAATTTCTATTCAATGTGCGGAATGATGGTCGAGCGCATGTTCCCTGAGATGGAAATTGCGACGCGTTGTCCGAAACTGGTGGAATGGCGGGAGCGCATGAACGCGCGTCCTGCGGTTGCCAAGGCCTTAGCGGGTGAGGACAGGACCGCCCCAGGCCTGCGCACATTCACAGGCCATGCTCGCTGAGCTCGCACCACAACCTGCGGACTCAAACCGGCTCTTCGGTCCTAGGACCGAAGAGCCGGTGACGTTTTGACGATCGCTTATTTGGCCCGCAGTCCGCGGCGCTGCTGCCGGTAGCTCTCGCGTCGGGTTTTTTCAAAGCCGGTGCGCATGTCATGGCCCGGGTCCGCGGGGTAGTCGCGGAAATCGTCGATGACTTCGTCGAAGACTTCACGCAATTCATCCTTAAATTCCGGATGCGAGAAGATATAGAAACGATGCTCGCGCATGGCTTCTAGGACGCGCGCCGCAATGACATCGGGTTCCATCCCGAATTCATGGATCTCGGCCAAGCGCTGGACCCACTCTTTATCGACGGGTTTTGCGCCGCCTTGTAGCGCTTCGGGTCGGATCTCATTGCTGGCGTAAATATAGGATTTCACAAGTCCCGGACAGAGAACCGAGACGCCGATCTTGTGCTGAGCAAGGCTCGCGCGCAGCGACTCAGACATACCGCGGACGGCAAATTTTGTGGTGTTGTATATCCCCGGCATGCCGGCCGCTAAGAATGCCGCCATAGACGCCGTATTAACGATGTAGCCACCGAGACCGGCTTTGATCATTCGAGGCACAAAGGTCATGACTCCGTTGATCGGACCATGGAGATTGACTCCCATCACCCAATCCCAATCGTCATAGCTCGACGCTTCAATGGTCTGGAAGAGGTTAATTCCGGCGTTATTGAACAGCAGCGACACCGGACCGAAACGCGCTTCCACAGCATCTGCCGCCTCCGCCATGGCAGTCCGGGAGGAGACATCAACCTGCACGCCCATGACCCGCTGCCCAGATAGGGACGCCAGAGCGCGGTCGATGGACTCCTGACGGATGTCCGCGATGGCGACGTTGCAGCCTTCCGCCAATAGGGCTCTGACGAGACCAATTCCGATGCCGTTAGCGCCGCCGGTGACGAAGGCGGTACGACCTGCAAATTCAATCATGATTTGACACTCCTACGACGCGCAATTTCATCGGCATGTATTGGATTGCGGAACAGCATGGCGAATGTGTTTTTGTATTCTTGGTTTTCGGGCAAATCAGGGACTGCTGCACGCATCGATTCCGTGCGCTCCTCGAGACCCTGACGGAACTCACTGTGGGTCATGATGTACAGCTCGTCGGCGAGAATGCCTTGCAGGACACGTTCGCCCACTTCCTCTTTCGTTTGATAGAGGTGGAAGAAGTTGCCGCCCTGTTGGCGGCGTTTATCGGCCTCCGCGTACCCCGTATCGGCCAATTCGGCGGGCCGAGTTTTACTCGCCTCAGCGATGTTGGACTGCACTGCGCCTGGGCAGAATGCTGAACAAATGATCCCTCGAGGCTCCAGTTCCCCACGCATGCATTCCATCATGTGTACGGCGGCGCCTTTCGAGGTCCCGTAGATGGTCGCCCAAGGGTGGGGTACCAAACCGGACATGGAAGCCGTATTCACGATGTGTCCGCCTTCTCCGTGGCGCAGAATCCGCGGCAGTACGGTGACGATGCCGTTGACGATACCGCCAATATTGACGCCTAGAACCCAGTCCCAATCGTCGAAGGTCGCGAGTTCGACTGGCCCGACCACGGCAACGCCGGCGTTATTGCAGAGCAGATGAATCTTGCCGAATTCTGCTTCTGCCGCATCAGCAGCGCGCGCGTAGTTGGCGCGGTCCGTCACATCTAATTTGACGGCGAGTACACGAGTTCCGCCGTCCAGTTCTTTAGTGGCGGATTGAAGATGATCGTCGCGGATATCTGCAATCACGACATTCATGCCGGCGCCGAGTAAGGCCTTCGCAATACCAAGACCGATGCCGCTAGCGCCACCGGTTACAAACGCAGTCTTGCCAGGCAAATTTTGCATCTGGCTTCCCCCCTAGTTGAGAATATTGCACCGATAAATGACTAACTTGAGAAATAGCTAGACAAACCGATGCGAGTCAGTTTGTATCTAACACATACAATCCGCGACTTGTAAAGCGGAGGTCTTAAGGGGGTGTGTATGACTGACCAAGTGACCGGGTCCATGACGCTCAATTCAGCGGTGAACGAACAACCGTGGCCCTCGTCACGTGCGGCCTACTTTGCACTGGCCGTGATCATTTTGGCGACCATGTTGAATTTCTTTGATGCGCAAGTTTTCGGCATGATGGCGCAGCGCATCAAAATCGACTTTGAATTGACGGATGAGCAGCTGGGCTTCCTCATAGGTCCTGCGAACGTGATTTTCTACGTGCTCGTGGGCATCCCATTAGCGCGCCTCGTGGATATCTACCCTCGCAAATACGTCCTCGCGGTGGGTATTTCCTTGATCGGCGGGATCACTGCTTTAGGCGGTCTTGCACAGAGTTTCGTGCAACTCTTTTTGAGCCGAATGTTAGTCGGGGCGGGCGGATCAGCCCACGCTCCGGGCGCGTACTCGATGATTGCGGACTATTTCCCACCCGAACGGGTGCCACGAGCCATTGGCATCTTGCAGCTGGGCTTTATTGGCGGCAACACGCTCGGCATTTTGCTCGGCGGGCAACTGATTGGCTTGGCGGTGTCATGGCCGGTCAGTCATTGGATGGGTCTTACCATTCACGGCTGGCAATGGGTGCTCATGATGGTCGGCGCCCCTGGGCTGGTCATTTCTGCTTTGCTCCTGTGTGTGACCGAACCTAAACGCCGTGGTGCGACCGCGGATGGTCAGCCGCTACCCATACGAACGGTGCTGCGCGAGCTCAATGCGCGCCGGGCCATCTATGCGCCATTGTTCATTGGATTGGCCTTTAGTGCGGCGACCTCGTTTGGTTTGCAGGTGTGGCGCGTGCCGTTCATGATTCGCTCCTACGGTTGGAACGAGATGCAAATCGGTCGTTGGCTGGGGCTCGTGTTCCTCGTGACGTCGTTGATAGGAGCGGCTGCCGGTACGCTTTTTGTCGAATGGCTCTCCAAGCGCTATGCGGACGCTCACGTTCGTGCTGCCACAATCCTGTTTGCGATCGCGATGCCGTTTGAAATCCTCTCCCCACTCATGCCGAACGGTGGACTGTCGCTCGCCTGTATTGGTGTCGCCAGCACCTGCGGCTTGGCCTCCGCAGTTCCCCAGAACTCCGCGATTCAACGCATCACGCCGAATGGCATGCGTGGCCAAGTCACGGCCTTCTATCTCTTTATGTTCATCGTATTCGGCGCGCTCGGTGGACAGCTTATTGGCAGCTTGACCCAGCGGGTATTCCATTCGGATGCGATGCTTTGGAAGAGTTTGGTTGTAACCGCGGCGGTGCTGATGCCCATCGCAGTGTTCGCGATCTCTCGGGGCATCAAGCCCTACG
Organism: uncultured Pseudomonadota bacterium; assembly: GCA_903879335.1. Lineage (GTDB taxonomy): Bacteria > Pseudomonadota > Gammaproteobacteria > Steroidobacterales > Steroidobacteraceae > CAIKZZ01. Next base: position 124,102 of record CAIRLC010000011.1, on the reverse strand, counting down.
GTTTAGAAGTTGAACGATTAAACGCTTTAGGCAATACAGCTAGGTAACCCTATGACGTACCCCACTCTACATTTGCTGATTGATGGCGAACGTGTGCCGGTTGGGCATCGTCGTTCGCATGCGGTGATCAATCCGGCCACCGGTGAAATTCTTGCCGACTTGCCACTCGCCGATGCCGCTGATTTGGATCGGGCGCTGCAGACCGCGAAGAGGGGCTTTGAGGTTTGGCGTCACTCAACGGCGCAGCAACGTGCTGCCGTGTTAACCGGCGCTGCGCGGTTATTGGTGGAGCGGCAGGAGTCGATTGCCCGCATCGCGACGATGGAAGAAGGGAAAACGCTGGCTGAGACGCGCATCGAAGTCATGATGGTCGTCAATTTATTTAATTTTTACGCCGGTGAATGCCAGCGCATCTACGGTCGACAACTCGTTCGCCCGCACGGGATGCGTTCCACGGTCACCTATGAACCGGTAGGCCCGGTCGCGGCCTTTGCCCCATGGAATTTCCCCATCGGCAACCCTGGTCGAAAACTGGGTGCGCCCATTGCGGCAGGTTGCTCCGTGATCCTTAAGGCTTCAGAGGAAGCGCCGGCGTCTGCGCTGGCGGTCTTACAGGCTTTGCATGACGCCGGTCTGCCCAAAGAAGTCGGACAGGCGGTTTTCGGTGTCCCGGATGAAGTGTCCCGTCATCTGTTGGCGTCTCCGATCATTCGTAAGCTGAGCTTCACGGGCTCAACGGTCGTCGGCAAGCACCTGATGAAATTGGCCGCCGATGACTGCAAGCGAACCACGATGGAACTGGGTGGACACGGCGCCGTCCTGGTGTTTGATGATGTCTTGATTGATCAAGTGTTGGACGCACTCGTTGCGTCAAAATACCGCAACGCGGGTCAGGTGTGCGTGTCGCCTACTCGGTTTATCGTCCAGTCCGGCATTTTTGATGCATTCAGGAAGGGGTTCACCCAGCGCGCTGCCCAACTGAAGGTGGGCGACGGAATGGCGGAGGGCATCCAAATGGGACCGCTCGCCAACCCGCGACGCCCGCCGGCCATTGATCATTTGATTCATGGCGCGGTGGCTGCTGGCGCCCGTCTGCACACTGGCGGTGAGCGTATCGATGGCCGTGGGTTTTTCTATCAGCCGACAGTGTTGTCCGAGATTCCCTTGACCACAGCGATCATGAATGAAGAGCCATTCGGTCCCGTGGCACTCATCAATGGGTATGACACGGAGGAGGAGATGATTGCTGAAGCCAATCGTCTGCCCTATGGATTGGCCGCCTATAGCTGGACCCAAGATTCCCGACGACAGAAACGACTCGCTCGTGAAGTCGAAGCAGGCATGTTCTGCATCAATACGACGATCATGGCGGGTGCCGATGCGCCCTTTGGTGGTGTGAAGTGGTCCGGTCACGGTCATGAAGATGGCCCTGAAGGCTTGATGGCGTGTTTGGTGGTCAAGACCGTTCACGAAGGGTGAAGCATGACTCATGAACTCAAAACCGGTGGTGATCGAGGCTATCTGCGCATCGCCACTGAAGAAGCGTTTGCGACTCGCGAGCAAGTTGATATCTATTTGCGCATGGTGCGGGATGGTACGGCCGATCGCGGCATGCAATCCCTCTGGGGTTTTTACGGCACGAGTCCTTCGGCCCGCGCGACGCAGGTGCTCGAGCGCTTGATGGATCTCGGTCCCACGCGCTTACAGCACATGGATGAGACTGGTATCGATCGCGCTATTTTGGCGCTGACCGCTCCCGGCGCGCAGCCGATGCTGGATCTTGAGGAGGCCAAAGGCGTCGCCCAACGGGCGAACGATTACCTCGCCGAGCATTGCAAGGCCAATCCCACCCGCTACGTCGGTATGACGACTGTCGCGCCCCAAGACCCGGACTGGTCAGCGCAAGAAATACGCCGCGGTGCACGCGAACTAGGCTTCAAGGGCGTCCAGATCAACAGTCACACACAAGGCGAGTATCTAGACCTGCCTAAATTTGATCCCATTTTTCGTGCCTTGGCCGATACCGGTCAACCCTTGTACATCCACCCGTCCACGCCGCCGGATGCCATGATCGGACCGATGTTAGAAGCAGGTTTGGACGGTGCCATTTTCGGCTTCGGCGTCGAAACGGGGATGCATTTGTTGAAACTGATCACCACCGGGATCTTCGATCGTTACCCCGATCTGCAGATTATGGTGGGCCATGCAGGTGAAGCCTTGCCATACTGGGCCTACCGCTTGGATTACATGCATCAGGCGGGCGTGCGCTCCAAGCGCTATGCCCATATGAAGCCCCTCAACAAGACGATTTTGGGCTACCTGCAGTCCAACGTGCTCGTCACGACCAGCGGCATGGCATGGGCACCCGCGATCCGCTTTTTACAGCAGGTCATCGGCGAGGATCGCGTCTTGTATGCGATGGACTATCCCTATCAGTTTGAACCCGATGAGGTACGCGTCCACGATCTGCTCGACGTGCCCTTGAGCACCAAGAAGAAGCTGATGCAAACCAATGCAGAGCGGTGGTTGCGCCTATGAATCGAAAAACACTCTCGACCAGTGCCGGTTACGCGCTCACCTTAGTGGCACTGACCAATGCGCTCAGCCTGCTCGACCGAAATATCCTCGCGATATTGGCCCCGCGCATCAAGAAGGACCTGCTCATTGGTGATGCTGAGATGGGTTTGCTCTACGGCACCGTCTTCGCTCTTTTCTATGCGCTGTTCTCACTCCCCTTGGGACGCCTCGCGGATACATGGATCCGTACGCGGTTGTTGAGCATTGCGCTTGCCTTCTGGTCGGTGGCGACCGCGTTGGCTGGCATGGCCCACGGCTTTTCCGTGTTGGCCCTGTCACGACTGGGCGTCGGTATCGGTGAGGGTGTCGCTGGACCCGGTGGAACCTCGTTGGTGTTCGACCACTACCCAAAGCCTAAGCGCGGTTTTGCCATGGCCGTCATTGCGGCTGCGATTGCCTTGGGCTTAGGTGGCTCCTCGGTGCTCGGCGGCGTGGCCGCCGATTGGTGGGATCACCTCTACTCCAGCGACAGCGCGCCACTGGGCTTGCACGGTTGGCAGTTCGCCTTCGTGCTGGCTGCGATCCCGGGCTTTGTGGTGAGCGCGCTCCTCTTCCGATTGCCGGAGCCGGTACGCGGGCGATTAGACGGCATCGCCTCAAAGACCTTCGAGCGGCCCTTCATGGAGAGCTTGCGGCTGTTGGCCTCCGTCACCCCCGTCAGCAACTGGTTTGCGCTCGTGGTTCGTCGAGCCAAAACGCGCCAGTGGTTGGCCAATCTTTCTGTGATGGCGTTGATTATTGCGTTAGCCATGGCGCTGACCACCTGGACGTCGGCTCTATCTCCGCGGCCATTCCTGCACATCGGTTCATGGCAGATCAATCCCCATGCCTTGCAATGGGGAGTCGTTGCATTTGGTGTGGCGGTGGTCTTCAATCTGTATCAGACCTTGCGATTGACTGATCCCGTGACGCATGCGGTGTTGACCACGTCGCCGTCCCTGATCCTATGTATGGCCATCGGGTCGCTGCAGACCATGATCAATTACGGAATCATGGGCTTCACGCCGTCCTTCCTGATGAAGACCTTTCACTTATCCCCAGCCACGACCGGTTTGCAGTTCGGTTTGCTATCGGCGGTGATCGGCATCATCGGCCCCATGATTGCCGGGCCTCTGTCGGATAAGCTGCACGCACGACTCCCAGGCGCGGGTCGCGCATGGGTCACCTTGGTATCACTGGGCTTATCGCCATTGATCGCCTTCTGGGTTTACAGCGCCCAATCTCCAAGTGAGTTTTACACGCGCTTCGTCGTCTACAGCGTCGTGCTGACCGGCTGGCTGCCGCCGCTCTACGCGATCATGTTTGATCAGGTTCTGCCGAGAATGCGCGGTATCACGAGCAGCACCTACGTGATCCTGTCGACGATCTTTGGGCTCGGCATCGGCCCCTTTATGGTCGGCATGGTGTCCGACGCGACCGGCGGGAATTTGGCTTATGCCATCTTGTCGATCAATTGGGTTGCTCCAGCCATTGTGGCCATGCTGGTGTTGTTGGCATTGCGTGTGAAGCGTGACGAGGCCTCATTGCTCGCCCGGGCACAAGCGGCTGGTGAGCCTGTTTAGAGCACGCGCCACACCCACAAACGAATACTGCTGGCGTAGCGAGCGCCCGAACAGATGAAGATGCTGCGATTCAGCCAGTCATAGGGCCCGGCGGGAGCAATGAATTCAGGCACTGTCCTGAAGTAGTACTCCGCCGGGTCTACCGTCTCCCCAGCGACCAAGCGCTTCATCACGTCGGGTGGTCCGTGGCGCAGGCCGCGATTGCGAATCTGGATGATGACCCCGTCATCGGTACGCAACGCATACATCGCATCAGCGACTGTCACGCCGTCGGGACGGGTCAATTGCCAGTCCGCGGCGTTGCCCAGCAATGCGCCGCGGATCTTGGGCCCCTCGACCGAGCCGCCGGCCAAAATTGGAATGATGCGTCTTACGCCGTCCGCGGTCGCGCCGATAGGGATCGGCGCCTCTAATTGCCCAGTCGCCTCGTAGACAAACTCAAGATCCGGTTTGATCATGGCTTAGAGGCCAATGGTATCTGCGTCGGCCCAATTCCCATGTAAGCCAAAACGCATGCGCACCGGCACATTGATCGTCGCAATCGGTCCCTTCTCAATGTCGAGTGCATCGAAGATCAAGAGATCAGTTCGATGCTCGTCGAGGCGATTGCACAACTGAATAATCCATCCATCGCCTTCGGCTGCCGTCTTGTGGCGCGGAATAAAGCAGGGCTCTTGCAGGCTCGATACAGGACCACACCACCAATGCTGCTCGGCGCCCGTGACCATATCTTTAAGAAACAGGCAATTCATCAGCAAGCCGCCGGCGCTACCACCGCGCAGATCTACCGGGCGTTGCATGTCCATTTCGAGCAGCCAACCGTACCGATATGGCAAACCGGTGTATCGATCATCGATGCGAGGGAACTCGGCTGCGGTCTGTGTTAAGCGCGTGACGCTCGAAAATGAGTCACTGCTTGAATCCATGTCAAAGGTCCAACGTGTCAGATAGCTCATCGCCTCGCGACCGTTGAAGGGTGCGCCATGAACGTCCGGGAAGAACGGGAACATGTTGTTCTTCGCTTCTGGTATGTCGAAGTGAATCTTCGACCCTTCCTGATAAGCGTTCAGGACGTGGCTGGCGAAACAATTATCGCGTATGAACCAGCGAATATCCTCGGCTGTCGCTCCGGCACGACGGGGGAGCATACCAAAGTAGACCGGCAGTGTTGTGTCAAAACCGAAGTGCGGCAGTCCCTTACGTAATCGTTCCCAGCTGCCAATAGACGGCACGATATGGAACAACGCGTAATCTTCGGTAATCGCGAAGTCGTGCATCATGCAGTAGTAAGGCGCCTTGAACCACAATTCGCGTATCAATTCGCCATCGGAATTTATCTCATAGTACGTGCAATCATCAGTGCATAGACCAGAGGAGGCGTAACCGAAAGCGATCATGTTGCCCGTTCTAGGATCGACCTTCGGGTGTGCCGTGAAGGTCTGGCCGGTCATTTTTCCGTTGAACCACGTGTACCCTTCGGTCTGCATGGACACTGGATCCATCACGAGCGCCGGAGAATCTTCCTTCAGCGCATAGAGCTTGCCGCCGTAAATCCATGCGTTGGTGTTGGCCGTGCCGCGAATTTTGCCGGCGACGCTCTCGTCATCCGTGAGTGGATTGCGGTACGCACCGAACAGCGCCTTACCGGCGGCGCTTTCTAATTTCCACTTATCGGTTTGTGCCCAACGCTGGCGAAAATCACATTGACCATCATGGATATGGAAGCGGGTGATCATCCCGTCACCGTTGAATGCGATGTCGTCACCGAGTCGCGGGGAAAATTGAGGATCTGGCTGGACGCGGTAGAAGGCTCCATTCAGACCTTCCGGGATGGTACCCTCGTGAACGAGATTCAAGCTGTCGGCTTCAACCCTCGACGGCGTATTAAAGCCCGTGAAGCTCATGGATTTTGGATAGTTAGCCACGTCCCGCACCCTCTAGATGACTTGGTTTTGTACGCTACACTAACAAATATTGCTTGGATAGACGGATGGCACGTAAGAAGAAAATCCTCGCAACGCCGGAACCGATTCGTCCCGGGGATGAAGACCTCGGCGAAATCCGCAACATCGTAGGATTTCACATCCGACTCGCACAGGGTGCTGTCTATCGGCATTTTACTGAAGCGTTTACCTCGCTGGATTTGACCCAGAAACAAGTCTCTATGTTGTGGTTAGTCGGCGATCATCCCCAGATTGCTCAAAGCGATTTAGCCCGACGGATGCGCATGGATCGGGCAACGACCATGGCGGTGGTGAATCGACTGGAAGCGCGAAACTTGCTGGAACGGCAGCCCTCGCCGAATGATGGTCGAAAACACGCGCTCTATTTGACCGATGACGGGAACCAGGTGCTCTCCTCAGCCAAGGCGCTGATCAATCAACACGAAGAGTGGCTGAAGTCACGCTTCTCAGATGCCGAAGTGTCGACATTGATTGAGCTGCTGTCTCGGATCCACGGCTGGTTTCCGACGGATTGAACTTCGCAGCGCGGGCTGAAAGGATTATTAGCCGGACAGTTCGTCCAAAGCCCGCTGACGAAGGATGTGCTTTTGGACTTTGCCCGACGCCGTCCTCGGCAATGTGTCGGTTACGACGATACTTTTCGGAATTTTGTATTTCGCCAGTCGGGCCAAGCAATGTTCGCGAATGGTGTCTGGTGTCAACGTCGCGCCGGCGACCGGCACAATATAAGCTCGACCCACTTCACCCCACTGTTCGTCGGGAACGCCAACAATGGCGCATTCCGCAACCGCGGTGACTTCGGCAATGGTTGCTTCAACTTCTGCGGGGTAGACGTTTTCGCCACCTGAGATATACATATCCTTGCGCCGATCCACGATGTAGTAGAAGCCGTCTTCATCGCTGCGCGCGGCATCTCCGGTGCAGAACCAGCCGTCACGAAACGCCTTCGCCGTGGTCTCCGGTTGATTCCAATAGCCCGTCGTGATGGAAGGTCCGCGCAGCAAGAGCTCGCCGACTTCGCCAGCCGCCACATCGTGACCCTCTTCATCGACAATTTTAGCTTCGATGGCCATGAACGGCAGTCCAGAGCTTCCCGCTTTGCGGCGCAGGACATCAATATCTTGGGTCGGCATGCCGAAGTTAGAGCCCGTCTCCGACATCCCGAAGCCTTCGGAGATGCGAATGCCTGCGTTCACAAATCGCTCGCTTTGCGCTTTTGGGTTAGGCGCCCCGCCGATGGCCCACGCAACGATGTGGCGCAGAGACTGAGGTTGAAAGCCCGGCTCGTTCCAAAGCCGAGCCGCCATTTGTGGGACCGAAAAGTAATGACTGACGCGCAATTCAGGATTGGCGAGCCGGTGCAGCGTTCTTGTTGGATCAAACCCTTTCGTCAGCAGCACGCATGCACCGGCTTGGAGCGGGACTCGCGTCGCAGCCATCAGGCCTGCAGTATGAAACAGCGGCATATCACACAAAAAAACACTCGTACGCGTGACTGCACAGCCATAAATGAAATTGACACAACCCCAAAAAACGTTCGACTCAGACAGCATGATGCCCTTCGGGCGTCCGCTGGTGCCGGAGGAATACAACAAGGTGCTCGTGGCCTCAAATGGTCGACGAGCCTGCGCTGGGGGCTTTGATCCGTCGTGGCCGAGCGTCAGCGTCACGCTAATCGGCAGCACTTCAGGAATCGCCGCGGGGGCCTCAAAATCGTCATCTTTAAATAACAGCACAGGCGCCGCATCGTGCGCCAGCGCTGTTATTTCTGCCGCGGCTAGGCGCCAGTTGAGCGGAACGAAGATCGCACCGGCACGCACGCAGGCCAGCTGTAGCGCGACGATCTCGCCACAGTTTTTAGCGAGTGTCGCCACACGCGAGCCGCTACCCGCGCCCAGATGATCGCTCAACCATGCGGCGAGACGATCAACCGTGGCATCGAGCGCGGCGTAAGTCCATTGCCGCTCCGATTCAAGGTCCCACAGCGCCGGCTGATTGGGATGTGAACGAGCGTGAGTTGCGACCGCATCAATCAACGGCATCAGCAATGGCTCCAGCGTGGATCGACGTTATGTGCTTAGGACTTTTTCTTATCGTACTCACCCAATCCAGGCTTGTAAGACTTCTCATCGAGGAACTGCTTCATGCCGATGTGGCGTCCGTCAGACTTGTCATGGAAGTTCAGCGCTTCCTGTGCGCGGATGAGATAGTCCTCAGCATTGTCATAGGTCATCTCACGCACGCGACGGACGGCATCCTTGGTAGCCTTGAGGGTATCTAGATTCTTCTTCAATAATTTCTGCGCCACCTCGTTGACGCGTGCCTCTAGCGCGGCGACCGGGTGTGATTCATTCACGAGACCCGCGGCCTCAGCTTGCTTACCGGTCAAGTTTTCACCCATCAGCGCGTGATACATCGCTTTGCGCATAGGCATGAGTTCGACGGCCACCTTGGTCGCGCCGCCACCCGGCAAAATGCCCCAGTTGATTTCCGATAGGCCGAATTCCGCCTCGTCAGCGCAGAAGGCAAGGTCGCACGAATACAGCGGACCGTAACCACCGCCGAAGCACCAACCGTTCACCATCGCGATCGTGACTTTTTGGAACCAGCGCAGGCGTTCCCACCACGCATAGGCTTCACGTTGTGATTGGCGAATGCCGGGTAATCCAAGCGCCTCCGTATCCCGGAAGTATTCTTTGAGATCCATACCCGCAGACCAAGCGGTGCCTTCGCCGCTGAGGACAACGACGCCGACGTCATCACGGAATTCGAGATCGGTGAGCACGCGCAACATCTGACGGTTGAGCTTCGGGCTCATGCAATTTCGCTTCTCAGGTCTATTGAATCGGACCCAAGCAATGCCATCTTTCACGGTCACGGCGACGGTATCGGCTTCTGTGCGTTCAGTCATGGCAATCTCCGTTGATGAGTCGGTGCGTGGGCCCCAGCAAGCGACATTGCCCCGTTTTACTGGGCTCCCTATACCGTAGTCGGCCTAGGCGGCTTGCTCGAACCCCCGTTCAAGTGGCATACCATTCAAGTGATGATGAATGATATAAGATATAACAGTCTAGACGGATTTTCCTTGGTTCGGCAACTCGGATCGACCCTCCATGCAGGACCCACTTGCTCGATATCCCGGCTACGTACTTCGGCGCGCCTCTGCGGCGGCACTCGCGAAGCTCAATGAGCGCTTAGAGCCGTTGCATTTACGCCATGCAGATGTTGCCTTGCTGATGCTCATCGATGCGCAGCCCGGGGTCAGTCAGAGTCAGGCGGGTCGAATTTTGGATATTCAGCGTGCCAACATGGTCCCGTTCATCGCGCGACTGGAAAAACAGGGCTTGATCGAACGCCAGCAAATCGATGGACGTTCACGGGCTCTCCAATTAACGCCGAATGGACAATCCATCCTGACGCAGGCGCGCCAACGGGTTGACGACTACGAGATGGCGTTGCTGAATCAGGTGCCGGCATCACTGCGGGCGCACGTTTTACCGATCCTGATGGCGTTATGGGGTGACTCGGCGCCCTAAGTGCCTTGTGAGCGTAAAGGGGGGGTGGATGGATACGCGAGGGATCATTGCTTACAGCGGTCGCGACGTGGCGAGGCCGCGCTATTACGCCAATCAACATGATCGCGATCTGCTGCACATGGCGCCCACGGAAATGGACATCCATTCAGCCCGTGGCCTGCAGACGAGCCTCGACCGCGAAGGCTTCGTGCTCCTCAATCATCACAGCGGCGTGCAAGATTTCACCGACGCGACGCAGGTAAATACCCGGCATCGCGACGAAATTATCAAATTGATTGGCCAGGTCAGTGGTGCTGATCAAGTCGTTGTCAGCAGTCCGGGCATCTTACGCTTCAGCGAGAAATCTGAATTGTCGGGGCAACTCAATAATTCACGGCCGGCTCGTTTTGCACATGTCGATATCAGTTCCCGTACCGCGCAGGAATTCGCGCAACGGGCTGCACCGCCAAATTCCAAACTTCGGCGTTACGCGCATTACAACGTTTGGCGAGTGATTTCTCCGCCCCCTCAGGATGTGCCCCTAGCGCTTTGTGACGCCCGCAGCGTCTCCGAGGACGACCTCATCGCGGCTGATGCGATTTTTGATGCGCCCGGCCAACCGGAATGGTCGTTCGAAGGTTTAGTGGTTGCTCACAACCTAAACCATCGCTGGCATTGGTATCCGGATATGAACCCCACGGAGGTTATTGTCTTTAAGACCAACGATAGCGACCTTAGCGGTGCCCGGTGCGTGCCGCACGTTGCATTTGATGATCATCGCTGTGGGCCGAATGTGGCTCCTCGGAGCAGTCTGGAGATGCGAGCGCTCGCCCTTTGGTTTGCCTAGAGGAGGCTTGCAAACGACCCGACATCCCGCCTATTGTTCTAACATTAGTTAAGGTTAACAGGGGGGTACCGTGGGTCATTTTCCGACCACTTTGGACTACATCGGGCTCAACACACCGATCGGCGACGAATACGAATTCCAAGAACTCGCCGTGGAAGGCGCTATCCCGGACGATGTTCAGGGGTCGTTTTTTAGAGCCACGCCAGATCCCGTGTATCCCCCCTACCTTGAAGACGGCGGTGCGGTGCTTTCCGGGGATGGAATGATCTCTGCGTTTCGCCTCAACGATGGCAAAGCCAGCTTTGCGATCCGATACGTCGCGACGGAGCGGCACCTCGCGGAGGCTGCCGCCGGGCGGGCCTTATTCGGCAAGTATCGAAATCCCTATACCGATCGGCCGGAAGTGGCCGGTGTAGACCGTACCGTGGCAAATACCACCCCGGTTTGGCATGCCGGCCGTCTGCTCATGACGAAGGAAGACGGTCGCCCTTATCAGGTTGACCCCACCACCTTAGAGACTCGCGGCCGATACGACTTCGGCGGAAAACTGAAGTCGCAAACGGTGACTGCACATGTCCGGGTGGATCCAGTCAGCGGGGAGCTGTTTTTCTTCGGCTACGAGGCGGATGGTCTAGCCTCGACGAAGGTCGCCTACTGCATCGCGAACAAAGACGGCGATCTCATCAGCGAGCAATGGTTCGACGCGCCGTACTGCGCGATGATGCATGACTTCACGATTACTGAGCATTACGCGCTCTTCCCGATCTATCCAACCACATCGGATGCGGATCGACTCCGTGCCGGCGGCGATCATTGGGTCCATGAGATGGAGCGCGATAGCTGGCTCGGCATTCTGCCGCGCTACGGCGACGTCTCCGAGATGCGCTGGTTTAAAGGTCCTAAAGGCGTCTCGTGCTATCACATGATGAATGCCTTCGAAGATAACGAGGGCCGGATTCATTTTGATCAGTGCCTCTCGAGCGTCAATGCGTTTCCGTTTATTCAGCGGGCATCGGGGCTCAATCTGCCCCCTGACCAAGCGGGAGGCCGCTTAGAGCGATGGACGGTGGACCTCAAGGATGGCAGCACTGCCGTTACCGCTCAGGTCATCGGTCCCCCGGGCGACTTCCCAGTCATTCCTGCGAACAAGCAAGGACGACCCTATGATCACGGTTGGATGTTGACGATGAATCCGCAGATGAAGGGGCCTCCGGTTGCTGGCGGTCCCGTCGGCGCGATGTTTAATTTGCTTCTGCGTCTCGATCACACCGGCAAGCCGCCGCAAGCCTTGGGCCTGCCGCCGGCCCATTGCTTCAATGAACCCGTGCATGTGCCGGCCTCGGACCCGAGCCATGAGGGGTGGCTGTTGACCGTCGTTGACCATCAGATTGGACCTCATGATTTCCATCACGCGCTGTGGATCATCGATGCGGGCAATCTAGGCGCGGGCCCGGTTGCGAAAATCACGGTGCCGCATCGCTTGCGACCTCAGGTGCATGGCTGGTGGGTTGCCGCCACAGACCTAGCCGGGGCGGTGTAAGGTCATGTTGCCGACAATCGCGATTACCGGAGCCTCAGGGCACTACGGACAGTTGGCGACGGACCGGCTCATTGCCCAAGGCTATGCGAAGCATTTGATCCTGGTCACGCGCACGCCGGCTAAATTGGCTGATCGTGCGCATGTCGGTTGCGCAGTTCGCGCGGGGAATTTCGACCACCCTGAGTCCTTGAAGTACGCCTTCGACGGGGCAGACAAGCTGCTACTGATTTCAGGTACTCGCGTTGGTGCGCGAATTCGTCAACATGAGGCGGCCATTCACGCCGCGGTGCGCTCGGGGGTTCGGCACATCGTCTATACGAGCTTCTTGAACGTGAGCCCTGAGAACCCGGCCATCGTGACCGAGGATCATCGGGAAACGGAACGCATCATTCAGGAAACCGGCCTGGACTACACTTTCCTGCGTGACGCTCACTACGCGGATGCCATGATCTTGAATGCGGGGCCAGGCTTTATTGCCTCTGGCCGATGGCTGACCAGCACCGCTGGAGGCCGCGAAGCTATGGTGTGGCGCGAAGACTGCGTCGATTCCGCGGTTGCGGTGTTAACCACACCTGGACATGAAAACCAGGTCTACGAAATCACTGGGCCCAATCGCGAAAACTTTGCCGAAGTCGCCGAGATGTTGAGCGAAGTCAGCGGCCATCCCGTGCAGTTGGAGGAGACCACCGACGATGGCATGTATGCACATTTTGATGCGATGGGGATTCCGCGCAAACCCGTGGATGACTTGAGTGTCGCGGGTATTCCTTGGAATAGCGAAGACATGGTGAGCTTCGAGCAAGCCATCCGAGGGGGGCATTTGGATATTTGCACCGGCGATGTCGAAAAACTCACCGGTCGCCCCGCGCGGTCTGTGAGAGCAATGATTGAGGCCAATCGCGATCTCTTACGCGCGGTGAAGCCGTTATAAAAAACGGCTTATCGTTTTGGCTAACGCCAGCCGATCGGCGATCGGTTGGCGTTACGCCAGCTTATAGTAGCGAACGACATTACCATCGGGTTTGCGCTCGCCGACGCCGATAAAAACATGCCGCGTCAACCAATCGTGTGGTCCGACTGAAGTCTCAAACGTAGGCTGCGCACGCAGATAGTAGTCCTCATGGGCGACGGGCGGCCCTCCCTGAAACGCCCACGCACGCAACCGCTGCATCGAATCTGGCTTCCGACCCCACAAGAAGCCCTTATTCTGCATATAGATGATCGATCCATCGTCGACTTCTAAGAGATAGCGCGCATCAAATACGGCTGTGTCATCGGCACGAAAATGCGCGTAGTCACCGCCACTATTCGGAATGGCCCGACCTCGCAGGTGCGGACCTTCGAAGGTGCCGCCGTCCAGCAGCACGGCCGAACGGAATCCGCCATTCGGGACGTTGGGTACCGCCATCACTCGCGTGAACTGCAGTCGCACTTCAAACACGAATTCTAGGCGAGGCAATTCAAGCGTCGAGTATTGATCAGACATTCGAGAAGTACGCTATGGCACGGAATTCCATGGACATGCGCTCCACGGCGTCTGGGCGGCTCGTGTCGCGAAAAGCGGTGTGTGGACAACGCCACGCACGGCTGCGATCCGAGTCATAAAACTTGATGAACACGACTTCGTCAATGGTCATGTCGGGAAAATACCACCACCGATGATTTTCCGAAAAATGGAAAATCGTCGCTGCGGCCATGTTCCCTTCACCCTCAATAGGCGCAAACAGTGCATCCCCCGTCGGGATTTCGTCGACGTCCACCTTCGTATTGGGTGTGCCTTCGTCGTCGCGGACGGAGCCCGCCTCGCAGAAGGCGAGTGGCATATTCTGTGGTGGCGGCAACAACGACCGCCAGAGACTAAAAGCAATGAATCGGTGATAGCCCGGGCCTTCCGGGTTCGCTCGGCGATAGATGGCGTTCGCGATGCGCTCAGCGCAGCTCTGGGTGAAGTCGACGTGCGCCTCCGCCGCGGGTGGCTGCACGCCTTCGCCCGTCACGCCGGTTGATCGGATCATGCCGCCCATCGGGACGACATAGTCTGCGCCACAAATCTTCTTTGCCGCTTCGCTGACTTCGGTCGCATACGGCGACTTTGGGCCGAAATTGTTACCCCAATCCGTGATTTGTGAATGGTGGTGGGTCAGGCAGAACCCGTGTGTATCGAGCGTGAATGGGCCGGCCAAACGTGCATTTCGCACGGTCACGGGATACGAGGAATAGACGCCGGTGTTGTATTCCTTTCCTGGCGCCCAAAATCGACGGTTAATGAGCGAGGTGGGAATGAGATAGTCGATCGTCGTGTTGACTTCTGTGATTGGTGTAGACATCCGTGACCCCAATTCAAGAACTTGATAGCGATGGCTGCGTTGCAGCGTTCATCGCGGCCGAGCCCGCGTGCGGCTCAGGTCATGAGCCGCGCGCGCGTCAAGGCAGGGGGATTAGAGCCTATCAGAAACCTTCACGGGCTCGGCTATTGTCAATCACGATTGGGGCGCACGTGACCGGATGGACGTAGTGGTAGGGCACCGTATCCGTGGCAGGCCACAGGCGAGGCGCCGGCGTGATGAGTTCGTCAGGACCCAATGGATCGGTCGGGAAGCACACGCTGGCCATCGGAATGAAGTCGATTTTGGTCTTCTGCCAGCCCTCATCGAAGGTGCCGTGCCAGAATGGAAAGTAGCGAAGCGCTTTAATCTTCCAGACGCCGTTGACTCGGACGTAGTCGTTCTCATAGATGCCGCCTTCCCACCAAGCCCGCGGGTTGCCTTGAGCCGAGTCGTGTAAGCCAGCCTGCATCATTGAACGACCACGGACTTGGGCCGAGTTCCGGTCCGGGGCGACGTCAATGATCATTTGCAACTGCGGATGGTCAAGCAGCCAGCCGTATCGCGGGCCGTTATGGCCTTGCGTGAACATCGTCTGGAAACGCTCAATATATAGGCGCCGAACGCCGGCTTTGCCTTTATAAATTCCGCCGAGAAACCATACATCACCGTCATCGGCGAACAGATCAACAACCTCGTTGTACTGCGACTTATCAATGAAATAGCCGTAGGCATACTGGATGCGGCGGATCTGGTGAATATCCTGCTGAATAGCGAGCTCGTGCTCGAGTTTATCCAGGCGGGCGGTGAGGGTTGAGATATCGGTCATCGGGCTCTCCATCAATGTCGTGGAAGACACAGTGTTCGGTGGGACAATGCAATCAATCTATACGTGGCGTGTTTGACGTCTTGGTGGGTTGATCCGGACTACGTCCGCTCATCCGCGATGGTTGTTTGCCGAGCCACGCCGTCGAGACGGCGCGACCCGGCAACGCACCGCCGGTCGCTAGACGTTAATCGGAACGATATGCACGTTTTAACACGGCGGAATTTCCGAAAATTATCCATGAGCGAACTCATGAATGCCCATGTACGCATAGGCACAAAGGTTTTCGGCCGCGCATCTCAGTGTCTATGACTCTAGGCCTCAGTTCCGATTCGGTCAGTAGTTCGACAAAATCGCCAGGCTGGGAGCATCAAGCGCCACACCGGCCTTTTGTTTCGCCAACTCATCCCGGCGAGTGATGGACTGCAGGTCGATTAAATAGGCGTGGATCGCGTCCGCATCGGACTGGGAGAGGACGTCATCCCAACGCGGCATTCCGTTTGGCAGCAATGCGCCGCGCATGACGATGTCATTGAAGGCGGCATGAATGCCGAGCGGCATGCGTCTCAAATCCGGCGTGATGGAGCGGTGTTGGTTCGAATGGCACAGGATGCAGCTACTGAAAAATAGACCGCGGCCTTTAGCGATGGTGTCATTCGTCACGCCAGCCGCCTGTGCGGGGGGCTCGGGTGCCACTTCAAGCGGTGGCAGTTCGGGTGGAATCTTGACCGGGCCGCCATCCAACTTAAACACCAATAGGCGGTTCGCATTGCCGTAGCGGTACGCGGCCGCATAGCTCGGAACAAATGGGAAGCCGCCGCCACCCCAACCGGCCATGACCGCCACGTATTGCTCACCTTTAACGCGATAGGTCATCGGGGCCGCCAGTATGGACGTGCCGATATTGATTGACCGGAGGAGGCGTCCAGAGTGCAAGTCGTGAATTCTCAGCGTGCCGTCAACACTGCCTTCAAAAACCAACCCGCCATCGGTGCTCAATACGCCACCTCGATCTTGCCAACCGGCGAGTGGGCTCGCCCATCGTGTTTTGCCGGTCAGTGGATCAATGGCTCGCAATTCTGAGCTGTAGGGCAGCCGTTTGACTTCCTCGAAGGCAGGTAGCGCCTTGATGGCGGCCTGCATTGGCGGCGGCAGCGTGGGCAGTGCCGCTTCAAGGTCCGGTGAAAAAATGAGCGCTGCGTCATTATTCAGGGCTTTTGCGACCCGAGGCTTTTGACCTGGGGTGGTAAACATCAGATTGCCCATATCGAGGACTGGTGCGACATACAGGCCTGTCGCTGCGTCATAGGATGCGGGATGCCAATTCCGAGCGCCTGGCGTGGCTGGAAAGATGATCTTGGGCGACGTGCCGTAATCTGATGCCTCGGGATCGAGTGCGGGTTTGCCAGTCTTCAGGTCCACCGAAGAGGCCCAGTTCGTGCGCACAATCGGATTGGCACGTAATAGCGTTCCATCTCGACGATCAATGACGTAAAGAAAGCCGTTTTTCGGCGCGTGTAGGATCACGGGTCGGTTGACACCGTCGACGTCTAGGTGCGTCAAGATCATCGGTTGGGTGGAGGTGAAGTCCCACATATCCCCTGGCGTTTGTTGGACGTACCATTTGAGGCGGCCTGTCCGGGGATCCAGCGCAATCAGACTACCGAGATAGAGTTGAGCGCCACCTTTCGGGGAACGTTTCGACGTGTGATAGGGGCCGCCATTGCCGGTGCCAACCAAGACGAGGCCGGTTTCTGGGTCGTAGTTGATTGCATCCCAAGGCGTACCGCCGCCGCCGATGTCCCACCGACTGTCTGGATCCCACGTGGCGACAGCGGGTTCGAGATCCGGGTGATCTTGTGGCCCTAGCTTTGGGTCGCGGGGAACAATCCAGAAACGCCATTTGAGCAGGCCATCTTTAACGCCATAGGCGCTGACGTAACCGCGCGTGTCGTATTCCGCGCCGCCGTTGCCGATCACGACCACGTCGCCAGCGACTTCCGGCGCACCGGTCGAGGTATAGCCTCGATGGCGGTCGGTCACCGCATCCGCCTTCCAAAGCACTTTTCCGGTTCGAGCATTGAGCGCATAAAGCCATCCATCGAGCGCGGACACGAACACGCGTCCGTTGGCGACTGCGACGCCCCGATTGGCCATGTCGCAACACGCCGCCCGATTGACCTGCATGTCCACCGGCGGATCGAATTCCCATAGACGTCGCCCACTGGCGGCATCAAAGGCGTAAGCTCGACCGGCTACTCCGCTCGTATAGAGCACACCATCGACAACGATCGGCGTCGCCTCTAAGACCCGATTGGTACCAAGATTCGCAACCCAAGCAACGCCGAGGCGATCAACATTCGCCGCGTTCAGTTGTGTGAGGTGTGAATGGTGCGACTTGCCCGCATCACCGCCACTGGTCGACCAGTTATCGGCCGGCGCCGACATTGCGGAATTCATCGTGATGAACGCACTCAGGAGTGCGAGCATTAATAATAATCCAGCGTGCTTCATAACGCGTCCCAAGGACTAGGCATGTAGTAAGGCACGGTGATGAAGTTCGCCTCAATCTGGCAGATTGCGCCACCGTCGATTTTGAACAGTTCAGCCAGGTAAAAACTATGCGGACGGCGCACAGGCGAGCGAACGGTTCGGCCATCGGTCAATTGATATTCTGCAAGTCGCCCCGAGTGATCGATGAACCCGAAGGCAAGGACGAGGCCACGTTCTTCATCGACCATAGGAAAGCGCCGTCCGCGCAGTCGATCGTCGTAGCGATAATTGCCCATGCGAAACTGTTCTTCGCAGCCGAGCGCTGCTACAGGAACAATTTTTCCGAAATCCGGATTGCGGGTGGTTTGGACGCCATTTTCAACGCGCTGACAGT
Organism: uncultured Pseudomonadota bacterium; assembly: GCA_903879335.1. Lineage (GTDB taxonomy): Bacteria > Pseudomonadota > Gammaproteobacteria > Steroidobacterales > Steroidobacteraceae > CAIKZZ01. Next base: position 106,060 of record CAIRLC010000011.1, on the reverse strand, counting down.
CCGGGTGAAAACGCGTATGAATGGTTCCGTCGTTTAATTGCAGCGTGTCGAAATAGCCATTGGACAGGCGAATCATTTCGGCGCGCGGCGAGCCGTCTAAGACATTCGCGTTGAGGATGGGCTTATCCCAATACCGCGGGTTCTCAAATTTGATCCCGGAGTCGGACTGACGGACCACGACGCTCTCTGCTTCGACCACTCGTCCATCAGCGTCGAACTTCAGGCGGAGGCTAAAGGCGGATTCCTCAATCGCTTCGTGCACCGTGCCAAAATAGCCGACTTGGCGCGTCGAAGGGTCCGCAAACCGCAGCTGATAATCCCCCATGCGCTCAATGGTGCCCCATAGACCTTCACCGATCGGCAGCATCACATTGTTCTCAGATGTCAGTGCCTTCGACGCCCATTCAATGGCGCTGGCGTCACGCTGGGCGAGGGCATGCAAATAACGCTCGAGCGCGAGGTATAAAGACTGCCTATCCATGAACTACCCACGACCGATGGTCGTCCCCCTAGTAATGTTTCGAGTATAACAATTGTTAGGTTCAGCCCGGCAATCTCCGCTTGCGAGGCAAGCCTTCGTCCGCGCAAACCCTAGAGTTGGTTGGGCATGCCGTCCAGAAGCAGCGTCTTCGTTTCTAAATAGGCGCTGAGTCCCTCCATCCCGCCTTCGCGGCCGATGCCGGATTGCTTAAAGCCACCGTAAGGCAGGCCAAAATCCAAGCGGAGACCGTTCTGGCCGATTGACCCGGCGCGAATGCGTCGGCCGATGCGGTAGGCGGCGTCGGCGTCTAAGGTCAGTACCGACCCGTTCAGGCCGTAGCGCGAGGCGTTCGCGACTTCGACCGCGTGTTCGTCGTCGTCCACGGGGATCAAGCTCAGGACCGGTCCGAAGATCTCGTCCTGGGCGATGCGGCTTGAGTTATCAACGTTGGCGAATAACGTCGGTTCGACGAAGTAGCCACAGCTCAGATGTTTCGGCTTTTGGCCACCGGTGACGAGGTTGGCAGACTGTTTACCCTCCTCGATGTAGAGGTTCACGCGCTCTAATTGGCGCTTCATGGCGACCGGTCCTAGCTGGGTCGTCGGGGCGGTCGAGTGGCCGATGACCACCTGCCGCATCTCCTGTGCAATGGCCTCGGCAAGCGCATCATGGCGAGCGCGAGAGACCAGCACGCGGCTCAGCATCGCGCAGACTTGTCCACTCATGAGCGTGATCGTGCCGGTGAGCAATTTCGCTGCCGCTTCGATCGGAAAATCGTCACGGACGATGGCCGCTGATTTTCCACCGAGTTCTAATGTACAACGGGCAATTCGGTCACCACAGACACTGGCGATCCGACGCCCGACCGCAGTCGATCCGGTGAAGCTGACCTTATCGACCGCCGGGTTGGAGATCAGGTGATCGCTGGCCTCGCGGAGTCCACAGACTAAATTGACGACGCCTGCGGGAATGCCGGCCGCTTCTGCAGCCTCGGCGATGATGTAAGCCTCTAACGGCGTTTCGGGTGCAGGCTTCATGACCACGGTGCAACCTGCTGCTAGAGCATACCCTACCTTATTTAACATAATGCCGTAGGGTGCATTCCATGGGGCGATGGCGGCGACGACACCCACGGGCTCATGCGCCACGATGGCGGCGGCGGCCGCACTGGAGGGGCGCGGCTCGGTGAAGGCAAAGTTCGCGCACGCCTCCAAGAACTGGGTGAACGCAAACGTCGAACCGCCGGTCATGGGCCCGGCGAAACTGGCGAGGCCGCCCATCTGCGCGGTCCAGGCGAGGGCGATTTCCCCTGTCCGGCTATGCAGATGTGAACTCATTTTTCGCAGCAACATGAGCCTGTCCGCCGGCGTTAATTTCGGCCATGGCCCTGACTCAAACGCCTGTCGAGCGGCATCCACTGCACGGTCCATGTCGGCCTCATCCGCCTCCGCAACCAAAGCGATCGGTTGTTCGGTGTTTGGGCAGATTACGGTGATGACACGGCCTGAATGGGCTGACTGCCACTGTCCGTCAATCCAGAGGGAGTGCGGATGCTTGATATGAACGCCAGCAGGTAACATTTCGAAATCCTTAAGATTAATGGCGCTGTTGTCGCGATTAAATCGAAATTCGAGTTCAAGGGAATCTAGAGGCCAAGGACTTCGCCTTCGCGGTAAAACCCCTCAACCCCCGTGTTCCTCGCCTCAATCGCTAACATTTGATAGCAAGACCTGTATTACTACAGCGTAGGCGACCGCCAAAGCAAGCACTGGCAACCCCTCTCGATTTGCTTGAACCTCGGGTCGCCCGAATCAAAGACTCCGTGCAAGTCGGCGGCTCAACGGGGCATCGGGGTATTCGACCGACTTTGATCGCGCCGAAGAGCGTTTTCAGTTGTTTGCGGTCGGTGAGGTTTTCATGTTCTTGCCGAACGAGGGTGGGCGTCAGCATGGCACGTCGGGCCGGAGCGAATTAAGGCCTTGCGTGATTGGATCCGTTGATGCGCGCCTGATTGATCGCGTTCAACGGCAGAATGTCATCCGCATTGCGACGGTCACGCCGAAGATTATTGCAACCTTGCAACCGGCTGCGAAAAAGCGACCCCCAAAATCTTGAGCCCCCTGATGGCATTTTGTGGGACCCCGATATCTGGAGAACTTGGCCTCATCGAGAAGATTAGCCTAGGAATTTTCCCGGCCGCGCTTTGGTGCGCATTGGTATCGGCCCGCTCATAGCGCCCAAGCTGTCGAATGCTTAGGCTCGCGGGACGTGATGACCAGGACCCGTGGGCTCCCACGTCAGAACGGTGGCGTACAGTTTGGCCAAGATCTTTTCCAATGTAGCGCGTTCGCGCGTGGACAGACCGCCGAATAAAAATTGTGCGGCCCCGGCTAAGCGAGGCTCCAGGGCTGCCCGCGCGGCGGCGCCGTTCTTGCTCAATCGATACGGCCGACGGCGACGGCTGGATAGGTCGGGTGCAGGCTCAACCAATTTGCGTTGATGAAGAGAGGCCAAGGCCCGACTCACGTTCATTGCGTGCATGCCCATCATCTCGGCCAAATCATGGCCCGCCGCCTCACCTTCCCCGGATAGGGCAATCAGGATTCTGAGCTCATTGGAGCTCAAATCCGCCGGATCACCCACGCTATCCCGCATCGGGCGCCCGATAAGCGTCGCGTAACGCAGAAGAGCAATCAGAAGATGCACTTCTGCAGAGGAGGAGACGCGCTTTACCGTCTTCTTCATCAATCATGACTCCCGGTGTGACGGCCTTCATTCTACATTCTCTATACGAGGCTCGCCGGTCACATTCCGACTCGCCTTTGAACACTAACAATTGTGAGGGTCTTGCGCTGCTCCGCGGTTTTGGGAAAGAATGAACGAGCGCATGCCGGGCCTAGGCGCCGGGTAGCGGTCGAATATCAATAATTGTCGTATAGATCTATTGGGGGGCCCGGTCGATGAAACTCACCCTACCGCCGCGAGTATCGTTGGCACGGTTTAATCAGGCCCTGAAAGCATTTGAAGGTGTAGTCGGAAAAGCGTGGGTTCTGTCCACCGACGAGGATCGCGACGCCTACAGCGATATCTATGCGCCAGGCTCAGAGAGCGAATGGCCATCTTCGGCCGCGATTGCGCCCGCTAACGTCGAAGAAGTGCAGGCCATCGTCCGTTTAGCCAATGAATTCAAGACGCCGCTGTGGCCGGTGTCGAGGGGCAAGAATCTCGGCTACGGTGCGAACGCGCCCCGGTTGCCCGGCACGGTTGTACTTGATCTGGGCCGGATGAATCGAATTCTGGAACTCGACACGACGCTTGGCTATTGCGTACTCGAGCCAGGTGTAGGCTTCTTCGACTTGTACGAGCATATCCAACGAGAAAATGCGCCATTGTGGATGTCGGTGCCCGGTAATGCATGGGGATCGGTGATCGGTAACGCACTGGATCACGGCATCGGCTACACCCCATACGGACTGCATTCTCGTAATCTGTGCGGCATCGAAGCTGTGCTGCCCGACGGTGATCTGGTTAGAACGGGTATGGGTGCCATGAATGGCAACCCGAGCTGGCACGTATTCCCGTCGAGTTTTGGTCCGGATTGGACGCAGATGTTCACCCAATCCAACTTGGGTATCGTGACCAAGGCTGGATTGTGGTTACAACCGGCACCTCAAGCCTCGACGCTCCTCTCGTGGGACATTCCCAAGGAGGAGGATATCGGCTGGGTCGTGGACACCATTACCCCTCTCAAAATCAGTGGCGTGATTGAGCAGAATGTATTCATTCCGTCTTGGCTCGGGAAGATTGTGCTCAAAGGGCAACGTAAAGATTTCTGGGATAAGCCCGGCGCGATACCAGAATGGCGGGTCCAGGAACTCCTGAAGGAGCATAACCTCGGCTATTGGCAGGTGCAGATACGCCTCTACGGGGAGGAAAGCCTCAACAAGGCGCGTGCCGATATCCTCAAGCGAGCGTTCAAGCCGCATATCGACGCGCCTCCTGTCGAGACCCACTGGAAGGCCGGCGAACCGATCAACCAGTATGAAATGACGATGGGCGTTCCGTCGGCCGTGGCCCTGCAGATGGGGGATTGGGTCGGCGGTCGCGGTGCGCATATGGGCTTCTCACCGATTGTTCCGGCGAAATCGAGTCACGTCCTCGGACAATTGCACCGAAGCCGAAAGATCATTGCTGAACATGACGTCGATTTCTATGCCAGCTTTACGATCGGCGGTCGCTACGCCACCAATATCAATATGTTGATGTATGACCGCGATAACGATCACCAAGTGAACAATATCCGGCGCCTCTTCAATGCGCTGATCGCTGAATCGGCTAAGGCGGGATACGGCGAATACCGCACCCACTTGGGTTGGATGGATCCCGTGGCCGAGACGTTTGACTTCAATCATCAGGCGCAACGCCGCCTGAATGAGAAGGTCAAAGACGCACTCGATCCGAACGGGATTTTGGCGCCGGGCAAACAGGGCGTATGGCCGAGCGTTTACCGGACTCGGAAGTCCTAAGGAGTCACCACGATGCGTCGCCTGACTTATCTATTGAGCGTCCTATCGCTGACCGGACCCATGTTGGCTGCGACGGCTGATCCTCCACCGGGTCCGCCGGGGCCCCCGTTGTATCAAATGCGAGAGCGTTTACCCGCGGGCGATCGGACGGCGACTACCGCGAACGGTCAGACCCTGTTCTCTAACCGGTGCGGCGCCTGTCACCTGCTCGGCGGCATGGGGACCAATCTGCTGACTAAGGAGCGGATGCAATTGGGTGAATCCCCCGCCATGGGCATGCTGACCAACCGTCAAGATCTGACCGAACTCTACGTCAAGACGGTTGTGCGCTACGGCAAACTGGCGATGCCGCGTCAAACCCGTGTGGATGTGACGGACAGCGAGTTAGATGCCATTGCCAAGTTTCTTGGCAAAGCGGGGCAGTGACTATGCGCCGCCGCACTGTACTGCAAGGGCTCTTGTTAGCCGCGGCGATGCCTGCCGGCGCACTGCTCTCCAAAGCGAGGGCAACGCCCGGTGCCGGCACGCTCGTGGTGTTTGATGACCGATATCCGGCGAGCCGGGAGCTGGCGAATGGAGCCACGTCCCGTCTCGAATTGGGTGCTGAACGGGGTACCCGTTGGAAGCGACTGAGAGAGCTCCGGCACGCCGGTGCAATCGTAGGCCTCACCCTGTGGAGCGATCACCTCCAGGTGCGGGCGGCACTGGAATCGACCGGCAAACGAGTCCGGCGCATCCAACGCGTCGGTTCATTGTTTTATTGGGAAATGGCTTAAGTGGATGATGCGAATCGGGTGACCTCCGGGGTTGATCGACCACCGTTGGCTTCCGACTTACCGATCGTTCTGCGTCCCGCGCTGTTTATGTGGCGAGATCCTTCTTTGAAGAGTTCTGGTTCGCTAATTAGCGAGACGGAAGGCTGAAATTACGGTGCTCTAGAGGGGTATTCGCAGAGGATTTAATGTGGCTGCGGCGCAACAAGTGTTTGCGTGACGCTAACAATTGTTTGGGTATTGCAATCAAAAAATTTGTTTGCTCTACTGACAAAACGTCGAGCGCTCGAAGAAGCGAATCGAGAAGTTTTCGTACATTTACTGGGGGGGGATATGGAATTCACATCCTATCGATTGTCGAAGCGCTTTCTGACGTTGGCGGGCGCCACGTTAGCTGGCGCCATGTTGGCGGCTGGTCCGGCCGTTGCTGATAAGGCACAAACGGCGCCAGCGCCCGATGCGCAAAATTCTCTGGCTGAAATTGTGGTGACCGCTCAGTATAAAGAGCAGAAACTCCAAGATACTCCGATCGCGATTTCGGCATTCAGCGCGGCATCGATCGAGCAGCGCAGCGCGGTCAATCTCGCCGACGTCGCGGCGACCGCACCAAGTGTCACCTTGCGTCCAGCGTCGGCCGCGTTCGGTAATTCGATCAGCGCCGCGATTCGTGGATTCGGTCAGGGCGACTTCAACCCGGCCTACGAGCCGGGTGTAGGCTTGTATATCGATGACGTGTACTACCCGCGACTGACCGGGGCCAACTTCGATTTGCTCGACGTTGATCGTGTGGAAGTCCTGCGCGGTCCACAAGGCACGCTGACCGGCCGTAATTCGGAAGGCGGCGCGATTCGTTTCGTGACGCGTAAGCCGACCGGTGACGGTGGAGGCTATGTCTCGGCAACGTACGGCAGTCGCGATCGCGTGAATCTGCGCGCGAGTGCGGACTTCAAGTTGGCCGACGGTTGGAGCGCACGCTTGTCGGGCGCTTACGGCGACCAGCGTGGCTACGTCGACGTGATCGATTATGGCTGCGCCCACCCAAGCAGCGGCGTTGCCTCGGCCAGCGGCGGGGTGAAGTGCACGCAGTATTCGTTGGGTGATACCGGTTACCGCGCCATGCGCGGCATCCTGCGCTATAACCCATCGGCAGCCCTTGATGTCACGTTGAGCGCGGACTACGTGCGCGATGTGCACCACAACGGCGCGGAAGTGCTGCTGTATGGCCGCAACCTGAATCCAAACACGGTTGCACCGACCACATCCGGCGCCGGCCTTCCGTTTGACTCAAGCTTCATCTGCGGTCAGTGGTGCAATTACGGCGTGATGTCGCAGTCTGCGGCACCATTCCAAGCCGGTATCATTCCGCCGCTGCAGGGCTTACCAATGGCCGCGACCTCAGGCAGCCCGCTCTCCACTTATCAAGGTTGGGGCACCTCCTTGAACGTGGAACTCGCCTTGTCCGACAAGGTTAAGCTGACTTCGATCACCGGCTTCCGCAAGTGGGATTCGGAGTTCAGTGTTGATACGGATCTTTCCCCTGCGCAGGTGGGACTCGGAATTAATGCGCTGAACCATTGGTTCAAGAGCGAAGAAGTCCGCTTGAACGCTGAGTTCAATGATCAAATTTCGGGCACGCTCGGTGCGTACTACTCGGACGAACAGACGACCTATTACTCGCTGCAGGACATCCGCTACGTCGCGGTGAACTTGCCAACGATCTCGCTGCCCATCTTCCCGCTGCAGTTCATCCAGAACGATCCCGTGCGCACCAAGTCCAAAGCGGCCTACGCGACGGTCATTGACAAGTTGACCGATGCATTGACCTTAACGGTCGGTCTACGTGTTACCGACGATTCCAAGCAGTACACGTTCTATCGTTACAATCTCGACGGCCAGACGATCAATCCATTCCTGGATGGCGTCGGCGCGGCAAACGGGATCGGTTACGTGGGTACGGATGCGAATGGCAATCCGATTGCGGCATTATCTGGCAGTGCGCCGACATTTGAAGGTAAGCACACCGACTATCGCGTCAGCCTCGACTATCGCTTCAATCCTTCGGTCTTGGGCTACGCCACGGTATCGACGGGTTACAAGGCCGGTGGTATCGGCCCACGTCCGTTCAACGCTGCGCAAGCGCGTCCGTTCGGCTCCGAGACCCTGACCAACTATGAACTCGGCCTGAAGACCGATCTGTTGGATCGGCGCCTGCGCGTGAACGTCGCGGCGTTTTATGTCGACTTCAAGGATGCCCAGTTGACCTTGCTGTCCTGCCCGCAGTACGGCGGCCCGGGCCCTTGCGCCCTGCCGCAGAACGCCGGCAACGCCAAGGTTAAGGGTGCTGAGCTTGAGCTGACGGCGGTTCCCGTCGACGGCTTGCAGATTGACCTGTCGGGCTCCTACCTCAATTGGGATTGGACCTGCGTCAATCCGGCTGTCGTAGGCGGTGCGTCGGGCCCATGCTCGAGCGATCCAGCCGTGGTCAGCCTCCTGAACCAGACTCCGCCGGGCGTTGTGAAGTCCAAGTGGAGTGGTGGTATCCAGTACGACGTGCAGCTCAGCAATGGCAGCACGCTGACCCCACGTCTGGATGCGATCTATCAGGGCGCATTGGGCGCGAGCGTAGTGGCCGCGGCTCCTGGTTCGCCTTCGGCAATCTACGGCGCGGTGGATGCCTATACGGTCGCGAATGCCCGTCTCACTTGGGTGAACCCGACTCATGATCTTAACGTCGCGCTCGAAATCACGAACCTGACCGACAAGTACTACTTCTTGTCGAAATTCGATCTCACCGGCGCTGGCGCCGGCGCGATTAGCGGTTCGCCAGGTCGCCCGCGTGAGTGGGCTGTGACGATCAAGAAGAAGTTCTAAGACTTATTGGACATCGTTGCTGCTTCGGCAGCAGGAAGGCGGGCCTTGTGGCCCGCCTTTTTTTTGCGCGCTCGTTGGGGAGTCACCGGCATCAAGGGAACAGCGCCTGAACGGCGAGCGCCGATCAGCCGGCGGGATTGCCCCTGGATCGATCCGGTTCGTGACGCCGCAACCTCGTGGCGTTTGACGGCGGTGAGGCTGGCCCGTGAGGGGGGTCGGTTGCGGACCTTAAGAGCTCAACGCGTGTGGCGTAGTCCGGCTTGAGAAAGCTTAGGCGCGTCTCACCGCGTGCTGCGGACTGCGGGGGCCGACCGGATGTCAGCCCCCCTTACGCGTCGCCTTAGAACGAATAGAACGCTGTCAGTTTGTAATTTTGGCGCGAGACCAACTGATTGCCGCTGACGTTATCGTGTACGGCAAAGCCCGCTTCGGCGTAGACGCGAATCTTCGAGAAATGCAATTCAAGCCCAGGTGCTACGATCAGTCGAGTGTAGCCGGAGTCTTCAGGATGACCGTCGATGCCGCCGTCATGCCCACGGTAGGCCGCAGTGACCTGCAGGATGGGCGTAATGGCAAAGCTGTCGGCATGCGTCCAGCCTTGGTAATACGCGCCCGCCACACCGATCAACTCATTGCCCGGCCGGTAGTTCGACTTCGTCTGCAAAGGCTCCTGCCATTGGCCGCGAATGAAATAGCCGACCTTGCCATCTTTGGACAGATGGCCGCGGTGGAACGCACCCAACAACAGGTCGGTGCTGCCTGAACCGATTTCCGTGTCCGGGTCGAAATTGGGGTAGTTGGAGTCGCCTGTCGGTAGTTTCAGGCCGAAGGTTAAGCCTGAGGACATGTCCGGTGAGAAGCCGGTGTAGACACCACGGATGCGGATGTCTCCTAAGGCGGCGTGCTCATTCGTCGACAGATCGCCCGTGTCGTCCTGGGTCGTGAATTTGCGGTTCCAATACGGCACATCGACTTGGATCCCCCAACGTCGATTGAACATGTATTGCACACCCGCCGTATAAAACTCGCTGCGGACGAGTTTGTCGGCGTTGTTATCGGCTGGTGCCGATGACGTGCCACTCCAGTTGCGATTCTGGTTAACGAAATCCGCTTCGACGAACACGGTGCCGCCGGAGCCGTCCGGAAACATGGAGCCGGTCCCGACGTCGAAAACTCCGCAACCGCACGCGCAAGCGTGTGCGCTTAGCGGGACGAACGTCGCGCCGACCAGGAGCGAGGCGGCGAGCAGGGTAGTCCGAGCTGCCAGCGCAACTCGGTGCATGGACGATGAGTTCATAAACGTTTCTCTCTTGTAACAGGGACAAAAGGCCGACACATGTCGGCTGGACGTCCGTAAGACGTCTGGTGATGTCAGGCGAGAGAGAAAGGAGGCGGGGCGCGACTGCCCGCCGTACGCCGTGGTCCCGACAGGGACAGGGCCTGAGACTGGAACGACACCGGCGCGAACGCCGCAAGAATCTGTACGGGCGGGAGAATGCGCGTGAGCGGCAGTGGCGCTGCACCAGCGCTCTGCGCAAACGGGCAGGCGTGATCGGTGTTGCCCGCATGATGATTCGGGCTTGCGGTGTCGCCGCCGCAAAACGTGTAGTGCACGCTCCCGCCGGTCGCGCTGGCCATGAATCCCACAGGCACAAGCGCCCGCAGGAACAGCAGCGGCAATAGAGCCGCCGCGATCCACAGCGAGAACCGGCGGGATAGGCGGGACATGGGAACCATAACCCGTTTTACCCCGGCGTCAGGCGCGAGGGCAAGGCGGGTGACCCTGTAGTGTCGATTAGGCCGCGATTTTCGCGCATTCCGCTGCGCAGGCCTTGCAGGCTTCGGCGCAAGCGTGGCAGGGCGGATGCTCCGAGTGCTTGTTGCACTCAGTCTCACAGGCTTTGCACACGTCAGCTGCAACGGTCGCATAGCGGGGCAGCAAGGGCGAGTGCTGGGCGGCGAGCACGGCCAAGGCATTGCACACAGCGATCAGACCGGTGACGGAGCGGGCGCAGTTGGCCATGTCTTTGTCGCCGTCGGCCAATCGATCGAGGCAGTGTGCGAGGCACACATTGGCGGTTTCCACGCAGTGCGTCGCCGAGGCCAGGAGGGGGGATGCCGCGTGATCGTGGTGATGCTCCCCTGCGTGTGCTGTCAAGGTGGTGGCCGCAAGAGCGGCGCCGGCGGTCATCAGTAGGTGTCTGCGGTCCATGGTCTGTTACCCCGATCCGGTGAAAAAAGCATGATGTCTGATCTTACCACCGTGAGGCCGCTCCTAGGCTACTGACCGGATGGATTTCTATCGGTCGCCGCGCCGTCGGGCGATGCGGTCCAAAACGATCGCGAGCAACACGATAGTCAGACCTGCTTCGAAGCCCATACCGACTTGTACGGTATTGAGGGCGCGAACCACCGGCACGCCGAGGCCACCGGCACCGACGAGCGCGGCGATGACCACCATCGATAGGCACAGCATGATGCATTGCGTGATGCCTTCCCGGATCAAGGGTAAGGCCGAGGGCAGTTCGATTTTGACGAGGCGTTGCCAAGGCGTGGCGCCAAATGCATCGCCGGCCTCAATTAAGGCCTTGGGCGTCGACGCGATGCCCAATTGGGTGAGCCGCACGGGCGCGGGCAGGGCAAAAATCACAGTGGAGATGATCGCGGGGACGACCCCTAGCCCGAACAGCACGAGGGTCGGTATCAGGTAGACGAAGGTCGGCAAGGTTTGCATGAGATCAAGCGCCGGCTGCAGCGCCGCATGCAGACGCGGTCGATGGGCCGTGGCGATGCCCAGCGGGATCCCGACCGTCAACGTGATCAATGCCGCGACGAGCACCAGTGCCAAGGTCTCTAAGGTGGCCGACCAATAGCCCTGATTCATGATGAATAGGAGGGCGCTGATCACGAAGACCACGAGTTTCCATGACCGTTGCAAGCCCCAGGCAAGGACGGCAAACAGGCCAACGATGACGGTCGGCGGGATCGACCTTAGGGCCGTGACCGCGACGGCAACGCTGCCGTTTGTGGCCGCCGAAATCGCACCGAAGAGTCCGGCTCCCCGCGTCTTAATCCAGTCGATTGCCGCAGCGATGGCCGTCCCCACCGGAATCTTGTGCCCGCTTAACCAGGCCTCCAGACCGAGGGCGGTTCCTGCCCGCCGCGACAAGGCTCGTAACGGCGGCGCTTTGCCGTCGAATGTCGTGACCCCGAGCAACCATGCTGCATGGACATCGGGGTGAGTGTCGAGCCACTGGCGGGCAGCTTGGTCGGACGAAGCAATCGCCTGCACGGCCGCCATCACTTCGTCTTCTCCGCGCGTGGAGAACTCGAGGTTACCCAAAAACCGCGCGAGGTTCGGGCAGCGCAGTGTGAGTCCGCGGCGGGCCAGCGTCCAAACCGTGGCGCCACCGTAATTAGGACCGAAGGTGGCGTCTCCACCGCTCAAGTAGCGAATTGGAAACCGCATGTTCATGGGGTGCGGTTCCCAGGCGAGAAACAAGATGGGGGCTCGGGCCGTCGTTGCCCGTGCCACTTCCGCCAACATACCCTGTTCGCTGGAATCGACTAAGCGAAAAGACCCTAAATTGAATTGGTTCTGATCGATCAAGCCCTGCACGATGCGGTTGCCGTTATTGCCCGGTTCAATGCCAAATATCCGGTGATCCAACACGTCGGCAAAACGCTGAATATCGCGAAAATCGTGCAGCCCTTGGGCATAGAGCGTAGCTGGCACCGCGAGCGTGAATTTTGCCCCGGTCAGATTCGCGCGCACCACTTCAATGGAGCCGTCCTCGACATAGGGGCGTCGGGTGTCGACCTGCGCCGGCATCCAATTGCCGAGGAACACATCGATGTGTCCTGCCTTCATGGATTCGTAGGTCACCGGCACCGACACCATCGTGGCATCGGGCGTATAGCCGAGGTCGGCAAGCACGGTCATGGCCAGCGTGGTCGTCGCCGTCACATCGCTCCAGCCGACATCGGCAAAATGCACCGCCTGACACGACGGTGGATCCGTCGCGGCGCCGACCGGTGCTGCGACGAAGCCACCCGCCAGCAGCGTCAGCGCACTAAGGAGCCAGGCGCGGGAATCGAGCCATCGCTTCGAGATCATTGAGTTCCTGATCGTTGCGGATGTAGGCCTTGGCGGCGTCCTGAAAGGGCTGATGGTCCCAAGGCGTGTAACGGCCGGACCGTAAGGCCCCGTAGACGAAATGCCGTCGCCGTTGGCTTGCCACGACACGGTCGTGCAGCGCAGCCAGATCCCAGCGTGCGGCAATCTCGGCCCGATAGTCTGCCACCACCGAGGCGTACTTCGGATCGTGCGCAAGGTTCACGCGCTCCAATGGATCGAGCGCGAGATCATAGAGTTGGTCTGGATCGACCGGGCTATGAATGAATTTATGCGCGCCGCGTCGGAGCATGATGATCGGCGCGATGGAGGCTTCACCCATGAACTCGCCGATGACTTCATCCCGAATGGTCTTGCCCTGTAAGGCGGGCAACAAACTTTGGCCTTCGATGGGGACGACGGGTTTAAAGGTCTCGCCTGTCGCGATTTCGGCCAACGTCGGTACGAGGTCGACCAATGAGGCGTGCGTGGCGATGCGTTGGGCGGCATAACATTTGGGCGCGTGCACGATAAATGGGATGCGGGCAGCGCCTTCAAAGAAACTCATCTTGAACCACAGACCGCGCTCTCCGAGCATGTCGCCGTGATCGCTGGTGAAGATCACGATCGTGTCATCGGCCATCCCGGCGTCTTTGATGGTCTTCAGCAACACGCCAACCTGATCATCAACGTAGGCGATGGAGCCATAGTAGGCGCGGCGCGCAGCTAAGATTTGCTGCGGTGCCGGTGTCTTTTCACCGAGACCGATGACGTGATGGATGCGTTGGGAATGCGGATCCATCTCGGACCATTCAAGGCTGACCGTCGGCGGTTGGATATCCACGCCATCGTATCGATCCCAGTACTCCTGGGGGGTGGTGTAGGGATCATGCGGGTGGGTCATGGATACGACGAGGCAGAACGGCCGGTCATCTTTACCACGGGCAATATCGAAGATTTTCTGCCGAGCGGCAAAGACCACCTCGTCGTCAAAATCGATCTGGTTGGTACGCGTGCAGGGACCGGCCTCCGTGACGGAGTTCATCACGTGGTACCACGATAGGCGTTCGGCGAAGTTGTCCCAGTTCGGCGTCCAGCCGTAATCGGCGGGATAGATGTCCGTGGTGAGGCGCTGCTCGAAACCGTGCAGTTGGTCGGGTCCGCAGAAATGCATTTTGCCGGACAAGTACGTCTGGTAACCGGCTGCACGCAAGTAATGGGCAAAGGTCGGCACGTCCGCGCCGAATTCGGCGGCGTTATCGTAGGCACCGATTGCGGAGGGCAGTTGGCCCGACATCATCGAAAACCGCGATGGCGCGCACAGGGGGCTGTTGGTGTAGAAGGACTCGAAGACGACCCCGTCGCGGGCCAATCGGTCGATATGCGGTGTTTTGGCCACCGTTCCGCCGTAGCAGCTCAGCGCCCCTGCAGTCAGTTGGTCGGCCTGGATGATCAGGATATTCGGGCGCTTGGGCATGATGCGGTCGTGGGCAAAAATGAAGTAAAGCGGATCCTCGCACGAATAGGCTCGATCTTGAGAGCGGATTGCGTCGCCGGCGAACCCGATTGCGGCGCAGCGTGAAGCGGTGGGACACTGCGGCTGTCATTGCAAGGAGCTCGTGATGCGCAGTCAGCACTTACCGTTCACCCAGGCTTGGCTCCTTGGCCTCGTGGCGGGCGGGCTTGCGCTGCAGGCCGTAATGGCCGACCCATTGCCTCTGGAGGCGTTGGCCGCACGCCCTCCAGTGTCGCAGGTGGCGATCTCGCCGGATGCTCGATACCTGTCGTTGATTAAATCCACGAAGGGCAGAGCGGGGGTGGTGGTGATTGATCGAGTGCACCCCGAAAACGCGCCGCGTGTGGTGATCTCAGAGCCCGCCGATTTTCGCTTCCAGTGGTGCAAGTTCGCGACGAATGAACGACTGCTCTGTAGTCTTGCCGGGCTGACGCAGGACGGTGGTCTGGTGTACGGCGTTACGCGCCTCGTGGCGGTAGATGCCTCGGGCAGCAACATGCTGGTGTTGCTGCAGAATTCGACCATGGTGCAGGGCCAGTTCCTGGACCGAGTGTTGCAATGGCATACCGGCGTGCCGGATACCGTACTGATCGAGGCCGATGAAGGCTTTGATGCCCACGGTCAGCGCAGTTCCGTCGCCGGCGTCCTCGGTAACGTGGGCACTCACGCGGCCCCGGCGGTCTTTGAGCTCAACATCCGGACCGGCCGCCTGAAGATGCGCCAATCCGCCCATCCGCCCATTCGGCACTGGTTGACCGACTCGGATGGCCTCGTGCGCTTAGGATTTGGTGTGTCTGGTACGGCTGAGATGTATTACGCCCGTCTCGCTGGCGAATCTGATTTGAAGCGTATTGAGCGTTGGGAGGCCTTCAGCCGAGACCGCAGTTTCTCGCCGATCGCGTTTTCCGCCACGCAGGCCAATGAGGTGTATGCGACGTCCGCGTCCGCTCACGGCAGTCGTGAGGCTTTATGGCGTTATGACCTGACCGGTAAGGACGAACCCCAGCCGGTGTTCTCCAGCACCCGCTTTGATATTTCCAGCTATCAATTCGCCAAAGATGGCAGCTTGGAGGGTGTTGAAATCGAGGGTGAAAAGCCGACGTTCTACGCCATCGATCCGCGCGTCGAGGACATCCTGACGGCAGTCAATAAATTGTTGCCGGATACCTTCAACACGATAGCAGGCAGTTCTGATAGCCATCGCGTATACCTGATCGAATCGCGTAGCGATAAGGCTTGGCCGGCCTTTCGTGTGCTCGACTTAGACACCAAGCGCTTGACGGTCGTGAATGCGATGCCACCCGAGCTGCCCGCCAGTGCGATGTCGTCGATGCAGCCCATCCAATACCCCGCTCGCGATGGCACCTCGATACCCGGTTATTTGTCGATACCGATCGGTCAGGAGGCCAAACATTTACCGCTCGTGGTGATGCCGCACGGCGGCCCGATCGCACGCGACACGTGGGGATATTTTTTCCTCACACAGTTCCTGACGTCACGCGGTTACGCGGTGTTGCAGATGAATTTTCGCGGATCGAGCGGCTATGGCTCTGATTGGTTTTTTGCCGCCCATCAGGATTGGGGTGGCGTGACCTTTGAAGACGTGACCGACGCCACGCGGTGGTCGATTGCGCAAGGTATCGCGGACCCTGAGAAAATTTGTATTTTGGGGTGGAGTTTTGGCGGCTATGAGGCCTTCTTGGGCGCGCAACGCAATCCAGAGCTGTATCGGTGTGCGATCAGTATTGCCGGGATCAGTGATCTCGCCATGCTCTTTGATGATGGCTATAACTGGGTGGATGCCAAGATCATTCAGCGCCAGATCGGCACCGATCGGGAAAAATTACGCCGCGATTCGCCGCGCGAACACGCCGCCGACTTCCAGGTGCCGGTACTCTTTTTCCAAGGCGATATGGACGCGCAGGTGCCCGCCCATCAGGGCGACGCGATGGATAAGGCGCTGACCAAGGCCGGCAAGGCTCACCGCTACGTCAAGCTGCCGGGCGCCGACCACTCGCTGCACAAAGAAAGCGACCGAGCACTGATGTTGCGTGAGGTCGAAACATTCCTCAGTAAGTACGCCCCGACGCAGTCGACGCCCTCAGCCGGCCTATAATGGCGGCCCATCACTTGGAGGGCTGCCATGGCCCCATCGACCTGCGGCGCCCTAGTGACGGGCGCCGGGAGCCCGGACGGCATAGGCTACGCGGCCGCTGAAGCGCTCGCGAAGGCGGGCCACCGGCTGATTTTGGCGGGATTAAGCGACCGCGTTCAGGCGCGCACCGCTGAATTGGTGGCCCAAGGTTATGACGCCTGCGCCTTTGTCGGCGATTTGACCGACCCCACGGTTGTTCACGACCTGATCGCTCACGCAGGCCCCGTCGATATCCTCGTCAACAATGCGGGGATGGCATCAGGCGGCGTGGTTGATGCGCAACTGCCGGTGGCGACGATGTCACTGGAGCTGTGGCGCGGCATCGTTGATCGCAATCTCACCAGCGCGTTTTTGGTGACACAGGCCGTGCTCCCCGGGATGCTGTCGCGCCATTACGGCCGCATTGTCAACATTTCCTCCACCACCGGCGCTGTGGCGGGGGTTGCCGGCGATGCGGCCTATTCGGCAGCGAAGGCCGGGTTGCTTGGATTCACGCGGTCGTTGGCGCTGGAAGTCGCGACCGCCGGAATTACGGTGAATGCGATCGCCCCGGGCTGGATCGCGACGGGCTCACAAACGCCAGCGGAGGTGGCGGCGGGGCGTGCTACGCCGTTCGAGCGCTCGGGCCGGCCGGCTGAGGTGGCGGCGGCGATCGCCTTTCTAGCCAGTTCGTCAGCCTCGTACATCACCGGCCAAATGCTCGTGGTGGATGGCGGTAATTCCATCGTTGAGTCACGCCCATGACGCGCGTCGTGTTGGTGACGGGCGCAGCCGGCGGCATTGGTGCGGCGGTTGCGGCACGGTTTGCACGCCTTGGCGATCGAGTGCTGATCACGGATTTGCCTGGCCCTGCGCTTGATGCGCTGGCCGAGCGTCTGCAGGTGAGCGCCTACGCCGCCGATCTGCGCACACCGGGTTCGTGTCGCGCGGTGGTTGATTGGGCGGTGGCGAGCGCCGGTGGGTTGGATGTCTTGGTCAATGTGGCAGGCGTTTGGCGCGAAGGACCGACTGAGCTGACGTCGGAAGACGACTTCGACCTCGTGATGGGGGTCAATTTCAAGGCGCTGTATTTTCTATCCGCGGCGGCAATCCCACATCTGCGCGACCGATCGGGCCTCATCGTCAATTTGTCATCCGATGCGGGGATACAGGGTAACACCGGCGCCGCGCTCTACTGCGCATCTAAAGGCGCGGTCTCGCTGTTTACCAAAGCGCTGGCGCTTGAGCTTGCCGGTGACGTGCGGGTGTTGGCGGTGTGCCCCGGTGACGTCAAGACACCGATGTTGGCCTTTCAAGCGGAACGCTATGGCGGTGGCGACCCAGAGGCTTACTATCAGCGCTTGTTGTCTGGCTATCCGCAGGGCGCTCGGGCGCGCTTCATCGAACCCGACGAAGTGGCTTCGCTGATCGAGTATCTGGCGCGGCCCGAAGCGGCAGCAATCACTGGGGCCTTATTGTCAATTGATTTTGGGTATTCCGCCGGTAAGTAAGTACGGCGTGGAGAAAGAGATGGATATGCGAAAAATTATGAGACTGGGTGTGCTGCTGCTGGCGGTCTACAGCAGTGCGGCGTTCGCCGGTCGCGCGGCAGTGGCCACGGCCGATGTTCATGCCACGGCGGCGGCCGAAGAGGTGCTGCGCGCCGGTGGCAACGCAGTCGATGCTGCGGTGGCCGCCGGCTTTGCGTTGGCCGTCACCTATCCGGAAGCCGGTAATTTAGGCGGTGGCGGGCTTGCGACCCTCTGGATGAATGGCGAGCCCTATTTTCTCGACTACCGTGAGCGCGCCCCGCATCGGGCGACCGCAACCATGTATCTGGACGCTCAGGGGAACCCGATTCCGAACGCGAGCACGATCGGGGCCTTGGCCGCGGGCGTGCCGGGCAGCGTCGCTGGGTTATACGAACTGCACCACCGCTTTGGTGTCCTGTCGTGGTCTGCAGATGTCGCACCAGCGATCCGCCTAGCCTCACAAGGCTTCGTTGCCTCGAAAGCGTTGGCCGCGGGGGCCGCTGAAGAAACTCAGGCGATGCGGGGTCGCACCAATTTCGGGCAGTACTTCCGCATCCATGCCGGCCAACGGTTTCGCCAACCGGCGCTCGCGGCCGTGTTGAAACGAATTGCGGCTGCCGGGCCCGACGATTTTTATCGTGGGCAGACTGCGAAACTCATCACGGGCACGATGCGTCAGGACCATGGCCTGATCGATGCGCAAGATCTTGCGGACTACAAGGCAATTTGGCGCGCGCCGCTGCAGGCGGAGACGGACGGCTACCATGTCATCACGGCGCCGCCGCCGAGTTCAGGCGGTATTGCGCTGCTGCAGTTGTTAGGCATGAAGTCGGCGCGTTCGGCAGATTTTGCTGGCGTACCGCCGAACTCAGTGGACTATGTCCATCGTGTGGCTGAAATCGAGAAGCGGGTATTTGCCGATCGTGCCGAGTATTTGGGAGATCCTGATTTTGTCTCGGTGCCGGTTGCGGCGCTGACGGATCCCGCCTACATCGCCGCGCGTGCCCGCGAGATCGATCCACAGAAGCTGAGCCCGACCGATCAAGTGTTGCCGGGCTTGAAGGAACATCATCAGACGACGCATTACTCGGTCTTGGACCGCGACGGGAATGCGGTTGCGATCACCTACACCTTGAACGATACCTTTGGCAGTGGCGCGGTCGTCCGAGGCGCTGGCTTCTTGCTCAACAATGAAATGGATGATTTTTCGATTAAGCCTGGCGTGCCGAACATCTACGGTGTCGTCGGCGGCGATGCGAATGCGATCGCGCCAGGTAAGCGTCCATTGTCGTCCATGACGCCAACCATTCTCACCAAAGGCGGCAAAGTGGCCTTGGTGGTCGGCACGCCGGGTGGATCGCGCATCTTCACCACCGTATTCCAAGTGATCGCGAACTGGCGCGATGCTGGCTTGTCGCTGGTGGATGCCGTTGCGTTACCGCGCTTCCATCATCAACTCTTGCCGGATTCCGTGATCTTCCTTGAGCCGAACCGATTTTTGGATGCTGAGGTCATGAATACCCTGAGCGGCAAAGGCTATCGCTTCGAAGATCAGGGTTGGTCCATGGGTGATGTGCAGGCGATCTCGGTGACGCCAGAACATGTGGAGGCGGCCTCGGATCCACGCGGGCGGGGCGCGTCCGTGGTGATTCCTAAAGAGAGGGACTGTCCGTGCAAGTAGCGGTCGATATCAGTTTGTATCCGCTGAATGGCGACTATGTGCCGCCGATTAAGGATTTCATTGCGCGACTCAATGCGCAACCGGGTATCACAGTTGAGACCAATGCGATGAGCACGCAAGTCCGCGGTGATTACGATGTCGTGATGGCCGCGCTCACCGCTGAGATGCATCCAACGCTTGGCGGCCCCGACCGAGCAGTGTTCGTGTTGAAGGTGCTCGGCGGGACCGTCACCAGTCGCGAGGATTAGGCGCGACTCGGCCAGCGATCGTTGCCCGGCCGCATCGCGTGTTCGGGCACGCGGATATCAAAGCGGGCGCGCAAGCGCCCGTCGATCTCGTCGCTCAGGTACTTGGGATAATGACTGGCCATGATCTCCGCCACGCGTTCGCGCGCGCGTTCCATGAGATGGGGCGATCCGCGGTATTCCCACTCCGACAATGAGGTGCGATCACCGACCGCCGGGTAGAGATATTCACTTTGCATCAGTTCTAGGGTTTGCGGTGCGCCTAGATAGTGCGCAGGTCCCCGTACCGTCGCGGCAATCACGTCGAACGATAAGGTTTCATCACTGACTTCGATGCCACGCAAGGTGCGCTGGACCGCACCGATCAGATCATTGTCCAGCAACATGGATTCAAGTGAGCACCCCATCAAGCTGCCCATCATGCCCGCGGTTTCGCAAATCATATTGCCGCCCGCCAGAGCGGACAGCGCGATGGTGAGACCCTTCTCGTAACCGGCTTGATAGTCCGGGCGCTTTGCGTCCGTCATGCCTGCGGCGACGACGCCAGGCAGACCAAAGTGACGGGCCAGCTGTGCCGCCGCGGCTTGCAGTACCGCTTCTTCACCGCTACCGCCGGTGAAGGCGCCCGTGCGCAGGTCGGCCACGAACGTCCATGCCCCGAAGTCGATCGGGTGACCTGGGTTGATGAGGTTGGCGAGCACCACGATGGCGAGTGCTTCGGCCGTGCACTGCGCGAGTGCGCCGGCCAGCGCCGCTGGGGCCGTGGCGCCTGACTGCGGCGCGGTACAGGCCGAGATCGGTAAGCCGCGGCGTGCCGCTTCACAGAGCACCGCTGAGGTGTCGGGACCAAAGCGCAGTGGCGATACCACAGGGCACACGCCGATCGCGGCGAAGGGGCGCTCGCGAAAGCGACCTTGGCCACCGAGAACTTCGTCGAATAAGGCTTCGACATCAGCGACGGTCGAGGCGTCCGCGAGCGAAATGCTGAACGGTTTGGTGGTGGCTGCCGTGCCCGCATAGGCGATGTTGAGACTGTGTAGGCGTGCGTCTTCGCAGATGTCGTTGGCCACGACGGTCTGACCACAAAAATCGATATGGTCGAGATGATCGGCCATTCGGAAGAAGTCGTACAAGTCGATCAGATGCGAGGGTCGGTACTTGCCCGTGATGGGGTCGACAACCCGGACGGCCTCGCCGGAGGTGGCGAAGTAGACGCGGTTGCCGCCGGAGCGGATCGTCCGTGCTTCGTCGCGACCGTGATACACAATTTCGCTGCACGCCCCGGCCAAGAGGTCTTCCACCATGGCGCGGGGAAAGCACAGTCGACCTTCATCAGTCAGATGGGCGCCGCCGGCCAGTGCGTAGTCGCGCACCTCGTCCGTGAAGGCGCCAAAGCCGATCTCCGCCAGAATGCGAAAAGCGGTGTTGGCGATTTGCTGGATGTCGTGCTCCGAGAGCGGTCGGTAAAGGCCACCACGGAGTCCGGGCCGCACGGCCGCGGAGCGCGCGCCAGAGCGGCGCGCAGCCATCAGGGCTTCACGGCCACGGCCGCGACTTGGACGTTCAGGTTGGCTCGACATGGCAGCGCTCCGCAGTGCAAATTTTGAATGAATATTCATTCATTGAAAGATCGTAACATCTTAAATAGAATCGACAAATGAATCTTACGAACAAGATTTCCATTCTACCTGTAGGTTCGGCCCGCGAAGAGCGCAGGCGGCGCGATCGCGAGCGGCGTTTGATCGAGGCGACCCTCGACTGCATCGCCACCTTGGGATTGCGGGAAACAACGGTGCAGGACATTGCCGCGGCCGCGGGCATGGCGGCAGGCTCCATCAGTCAGTACTTTGCCGGGAAGGAGGCGCTGTACACCGCGGCGCTGGATTCGATCGCGACAGAATTCGCATCCCGAGTCGCTGAGCGACTGGCGGCCTCCGGAAATTCACCAGCCGAGCGCTTACGTGGCTATGTGGATGCGTACTTTGACGCGACGACGGGTCAGCGCCGCAAGGTGGCCGTCTGGTTTGCTTTTTGGGGGGAGGTTCGCGCCCAACCTCAATACCGCTCGGTGTGTGAAGAACACGATCGGGCGCACGACGCGACCGTACAGGCCTTGGTGAGCGATCTATTGCGCGCTGCGGGACGAGACGGCGGTGATGCGGCCGCGTTGGCCAAGTTGGTGACCTCCACCTGTTATGGCTTGTGGCTTGAACTGCTGACGGGTAATCCAAAACCGAGTCGAGAGACACTGCATGCGCTGGCGTATCGGCAGTTGGCCGCTCTGTTCCCAACCCACGCGACGGTCTTCCAAGCACCCATCCGCGAGCGCTAGACGACCATGACGCCTTGCGG
Source organism: uncultured Pseudomonadota bacterium (assembly GCA_903879335.1). Classification (GTDB taxonomy): domain Bacteria; phylum Pseudomonadota; class Gammaproteobacteria; order Steroidobacterales; family Steroidobacteraceae; genus CAIKZZ01. The sequence continues at coordinate 83,835 of CAIRLC010000011.1, read as the reverse complement.
GCTGCGAGCGGGTCGACCGGGCATGGTCGACTCCGCCGCTGCGATGGGTCTCAGTGCCCGTTGATGAACGGCACTAGGACGGCTGCGAAGCCTTTTGGCTGTTCCCAGAAGGGGTTGTGACCGAGGCCTTCAAAAATATGCACTTGGGCTTGCGGTAGCGCTTGAATCAGTGAGCAGCGATCGCGGGGACCGAAGATGGGATCTTTTTCACCCCACAACATCAAGGTCGGCGCGGCGATTTTCGGCAACGTGGATTGCAAATCGGATCCCGATAACCCTTGCTCAAGCACAGCCAGCCACACTTTAACCGGCATGTTGGCCGAATCCACACGCTGACGGCGAATGAACTCCTCCGGTACCGGTGTCGGTGAGGACCACCACTCGATCATCCAGGCCGAATCGGGGTCAATGGGGTCTTTCAGCTTCACGATTTCACTGCGGAAATCCATGGTCTTGCTGCCATCGTCCGGACACGACGCGCGCGTGCCGCCGGTGGACGAGACCAGGACCAAACGCTCGGTGCGTTCCGGCCAGAACTCTGCAAAGGTCTGCGAAATGATGCTGCCGAGCGAATGCCCGACGATCGTCGCGCGCCCGATCTTGAGTTGGTCGAGCAGCAATTTGAGGTCGTACGCGAAATCGATGCGGTCGTAGCAACACTCGGGTTTGCTGGATGCGCCGTGCCCACGAATATCGACAATGATCAATCGCCACGATGGATCGAGCGACGACACCACCGGCGCCCAATCCCGTGCGCTATCGGTATAGCCGTGGATCAGGACTACGGGACGACCGGTCTTCGGGCCCATCTCGATGACGCCCATCGTGATGCCGTTCGGCAGCCGCACGGTGTGCTTCAGACGATCGAAACCGTCGATGTCGAGCGTGGTTGACGCGGCAACCGCACTCCAGCTCAAAGCGCACAGCAGGACGGCTAACAAGGGTCGCCCAACGCGGATAAGGTTCATGGCTGATACTCCGTAATGCGATTCATCTTAACGGTTCGGCTGCTGTGCGTGTTCGAGAGGTTCAACTCTAAAACTCAATAGATCGGCCGTGTTCTCCGGGCCTTCGCTACCGCCCCGACCGGCGGTGTAGTGCCGAAAGAGTGCCAGATAGGACATGTTGAGACCATCCTCAAGCTTGATCTGACAACTCGCTCCTGTTGGCGCATCAAACTCAATCGGCGTCGATCGCCCTCGCCGCACCGGGTCGCCCAGCTGCGGCATCACAAGGGTGCCCGTGCGCTCGGTCGAGCCGCAGGCCACGGTGACCGACTTGATACTTGCGGTGATGCCGGTGTTGATCCGGCCATCGTTGCGATACTCCACCGTGAAGCGTTGACGTCCGCCGACGCGAATGCTGATCGGTAGCGTCAGAGAGGACGCCTGCGCAGCCCAAAGTGCCAGCCGTGTCGGATCGAGTGCCCGTCGCGCGGGGCCTTGCGTCTGTAGCGACACGTCTCCGGCCGAGATCTCGATGACGCCCTCAGTGGCAGTGAGGCAGCGCTCCTTCGAGGGTAAGGATTGATGGCCAGGTGCGTGTTGTTGACGCACGCTGTAGCAGACTGTGCCGTGACTGCGGTGCAGATGATCGTGCGCAATCGCTCCATGGCCCGTGCTGACCTTTGTGCCATCGCGCCACAGTTCCCAACTGAATCCTTCCTCGATGCCCGACACCGCGACGCGGATCTGTCCATTGTTATCCGCGATCGCATCAACGGCGGGCGGTGGTGGCGCATATAGGCGCGCACGCTCAGCGACCGTGAGTGCTGTAGGATTCGCCACCTGCACGAGGTCTATGGATGTGTGGGGTGCAGGATGAGCGATCAGTTCAACGTCAATGTGCTCCGGCGGACTCGTTAAATCCAAGACAGCACCGCGGTCCAGCACGCGGCCATCGACTGTGATGCGCTCGGCGTCTAACCAATCTTGCGCGTTCAGATGAGCAGGAAAATGCAGCGTGACGGTCGTCCGACCCCCGCCCAGCGCTAAGCCCGTCAACGTCCAGTCGCTACCGGCCGCTGGAAGGTGTCCTGTCATTAACGCGGGAAACGATGGCGCCACATGCACGCCATCCATGGCAACCGTCACGCCAAAAATGTCGCGAACCACGAGATCAAGCGCGGCGGCTACGGACCAGAGCTGCGACTCAGAATTGATCACGGGACCTGAACGGGCGCCATCCTCAAAATGCGGCGAGAGGGTCAAGAATTCAGCGTTTTCTTGGTGCGACAAGGCCAGCGCTGCGCCGCGAATCAGCGAACGCGCATAGGCGACGGCATGCGCGCTGTCATGGACCCGTTCAGCAGCGCGTAACGCGTAGGCGGTGACAAACGGCCAGATCGCGCGGTTGTGGTAGATCGCTTCGTTCGCCTGCTCCGGCCAGATCACTGGTGGTCCACCCTCGCTCATGGGGTAGGCGCTTAACAGTCGCTGGGCACTGGCGTCATCCAAAAGCTCAGATTCCGTGAGTAGCGCAAGCCCTAACAAATCGTAAGCCTCGATCGGCGCGAGGTCATGGAAGAGGTAGCTGGCGTAAAGCGGCGTAGACGGACTCTTGAAGTGGCGTAGGATCGCGGCACCGAGCGCGCCGGCCTGTGCTTGGAGTTCCGTTGCGCTGGGATCGCCGCGGCGCGCGGCCAGCGCTGCGGTGTCGCGTAACGCGAGGTAGTGCAAGACATTGGTCGACAGCGAATACGAGGAGGCGATGGCTAGGGTGTCATCGTGCGTCCAATGCGGATAGGTCTGCTCACGCCAATCTAAAAACGACGTTTCGCCGCGATAGAGGCCGCTGGCTTCATCGAAGACGTAGCGCCGTTCTTGAGCGAGCGTATCGATCGCGGTGCGATAGACGTCATCCTCCCACGCCTGTCCGTCGTGACTGTCCAACAGCGGCACCAAGTGGCTCGCCGCATGGATCCAGACCACGCGGTCCGAACTGATCGGCCAACTCCCACCGCTGCCCGTGTCTTGGGCCACGCTGCGCTCGTTCGTCCGCCCAGTCGCGAGCAGCGCAGGATCCAAGTCCGAATGCTTAAAGGCGAGCGAATTGCGCGCCCGAACCGGGTCGTAGAGCCCCGCGCCGAGATCGGATGAGTACGAAGTGTCGCGGGTCCAGACATAGGGCCACTTCACACCGGTCTTGAAGCAGTGGCAGGGCATCGGCGCCCCCCGATCAAATTGACCGTCTTCGATGGATTCCACCGAATTGCCAGCAGCCTCCTCCAGGGCCATCGCGTAGACACCATCCAAATAGAGGTCGTTGGTGCGCACGCGCGGTTGACCGGCGATCTCAAGCACTCGGCGCCGACGCAGCGTTCCATCCGGATCGCGGACCGTGAAGTTGTAGGCCGCCGGCGCATCAGCGACGCCGGCCCGCTCAATCGTCGCCTGACGGCCCGCAAAATCGAAGCTGTCAGCCAGGCTCGCGGCCCCAAGAACGAGGCCTGCCCACAGCGCCACTATCCGCATCGTCATTCTGACTACTCCCCCCAAAAGTCGTCGCATGATCGCCCGCGCGACCGCGGTCAGCAACGGCAACGCTGGCGTCGCGGGCCGGGAGCGCTAGAATCAGAGTCGACCGTCGTGGTCCAGAGGTGTCCTGTGTCGTCCAAGTCCCCATCCGATACCCACCTGCCGCACATTGCGGCGCTCGGCCTGATCATGGCCGGCTTAGGCCTCCTCGGCATGACCGCCGGAGATTTGCCGGGTATTGCGGAACAAGTCGCCGCGCCACGCTGGTTGATGGGTGCCTTGGGCGGGCTTTTGGTCGGCAGCGGCTTGCAGGGCGGCAGCGTGATGGCCGAGGCCAGTGCGCGTCGGCCGTCGCGCTGGGTGGTCTTGGTGGCTTTTACTGTCGTGGGCATCGTCTTGTCGCGGCTGTCGGATCTCACCCGTGCCGATCTCGGCCACGGCGTTGAGTTGCCGGTCGGCTCGGCGATGAACTCGGCGGCCCGGGTGTTATTCGGTATCGGGATTGGGATCGTGTTGGGCTGGGCCGCCTACGAAGGATCCGGCGGGCGCAAGCGCGCTTGAGCCCCTAGAGACCCATATGGTCGCGCAAGCGGCCTATTGCGACGCCGAGATACACGCCGGTACGCCAGAAGCGATGCAGTGGGATCGGTCTAATCGGTGTGATGGGCAACGGTAACGCCGAGGCCCCATCGCCACCCACCGCCGCCGCTAAAGCGGCGCCGAAGCGCGTTGCTAAGGCCACGCCTCGTCCGCTGTACCCAAGGGCAATCAACAGGCCCGGCGCGGGCTCATGCAGTCGCGGATAAAAGTCAGGCGTCAGTGCGAATTGGCCGTTCCACGCGTATGGCCAGGCCACGTGGCCTAACTCCGGCCACAGCCGAGCCGCATAGTCGGTGAGGTGACGATGGTCCATGAGGCTGCGTACTGGACGCTGCACACCGCGGCCGCCCATCAACAGGCGCCCGACGGCATCGATCCGATAGTAGGTGGTGACGTGCCCGGATTCGTACACGACTTCGCCGCTCGCCAGAATCCGTTGCCGTAAGGCCTCCGGTAGGGGCACCGTCGCCGCGATGGAACTGTAGACCGGCACAAAGCTGCGCCGCAGTCCAGGCCATATGTGGTCGCTGTAACCGTCGGTGGCGATGACCACCTGCGGCGCGATGGCCTGGCCTTGCGCGCTCGTCACGCGCCACTCCCGGCCAGTTGAGGTGAGCGCAATCGCAGGGCTCTGGCCGGCAACCGTGGCGCCGGCTGCGATGGCCGCACGGGCCAGTTCTTGGGCATAGGCGAGCGGGTTCAGGCTTCCCCCTCGACGGTCGAGCGTGGCACCCACGTATCGGCCCGTGCCGGTGATCCGCGCGACCCCGTCGGCATCCAGACGTTCGAGGGTCACTCCGCGACGACTCCACTGCGCGACCTGAGTATCGAGCGCCGCTAGACTCTCGCTGCGATACGCCGCCCGCAGCGTACCGGTCTGTCGTGCTTCACAGTGCAGACCTAGGCGCTGCACCAAGTCGAATAAGAATTGCGGCGCATCGCCCGCCATCGCGACGAGACGGCCGCCGAGTTCAGGCCCGAAATGGGCTTCAATGTCATCGGGTTCGTGTTTCAAGCCTGGATTGACCTGGCCGCCGTTGCGGCCCGCCGCACCGAAACCAGGTTCGTGCGCTTCAAGCACGATCACGCGCAAGCCGCGCTCAGCAGCATGCAGCGCGGTCGACAGACCCGTATAGCCGGCGCCGACAACCACGAGATCACCGCGATGCTCGCCGATCAAGGCGCGAGTCATCGGCGCCGCGTGCGCGTCGTGCCTATAGACCGAGTCGAACGGTCGTGAATCACTCATGCGGCGATGATTGGTCGCTTCGTGCGTAGCGCCAATGCCGACAAGGCCAATGCGACGGTGGCGCAAATGACGAGGATGCCGAGCGTGGTTCGATAGTTGCCGAACACGTCATAAATGTGACCGGCGATGACTGGGGCCACTAATAAGGTGCCGAGTTCAACGAAGTACCACGTGCTGTATTGAAAGCCGACACCGACATGCGGGAAGCGGTCGCGCACAAAAGCGACAAAAAACACGTCGGAACCACCGATCATCAAGCCGAACGATACGCCATAGATGGCGAGCGCGGTCAGTGACGGCGCCCCCATCACCATGAACATGGCGCTGGTGCCGGCGATGAGCAGCAGATGCATGAGTACGCCCACCCGTGACAGACTCCAGCGATCCAATAACCAACCGGATATCGCACTACCGAGGGCTGCAAACCCAGTTGTCAGACTCAACACCAACGAGGAGGCGGTGGCTGAATATCCGGCGGCCTCGACGATCGCGCCTTCGTGCGCTAAGACTCCGCCATAGGTGGTGTAGAAAAATAAGGTCGCGAGGGCGATCAACCAAAAGGTCGGGGACCCCAGGAGGTCTGGCAGCGTGCCCGTCGCAGCAAGATTGGGTGCGTTGGCCTTGGTCGGTTGGGCGATGGCATTTGAGGGGGCATCCAATGGATCGCCGTCGAGCCCAAGGTGAAGACTCGCCGGTGAGTCGATGCGTTGTACCCAGAGAATCGGGAGCAGCGCGAGCGTCAGCAGGGCGATGCCGAGAGAGACGCAGGCCATCCGCCAACCGGAATGCGCAATGATCATGGACGTGACCGGGGCGAGCACCATGCCCCCAATATGCCAACCGGCCCAAGCGATCCCGAGCGAGAGACCAAAATGCCGTGAGAACCAGCGAGCGCAGGTCACCGGTATCGAAGCGGCGAACAGTATCTTTCCAAAACCCATTGCGCCGCGCAGCAAATACATCTGCGGTAGCGCAGAGACGGTGGCGAGCAGAATGACGCAAATGGCTTCGATGCCAATGCCAAAAGCGAGCATGCGAGTCACGCCGAAGCGTCGGATCGCATAACCGCCCACTAACAACAGCGGGAAAGATAGCCAAAAGGCCGACACGATGCCGCCAGTGCTCGCGCGACTCCAGCCGAATTCTGCGGTCAGCGGCGTGACGAACAGGACAAAACAATAGAGTCCGCCGCCGTAAACAAAGAAACCTGCCAGGAAGAGCGCGATGAGCACTTTCCAACCGTGATACAAACCGGTGCTCGCAACCGGTGCGCTTTGGGTATGCATGGCATTGAGTATCCATGCGTTTTGATCTCGGCGCTACGGTCGATGCGGCAAGTTGGGCAACGTTGTGGCAGAATCGCGCTATTACACCGAGCTAACTGGGGGGTTCTCATGCGCTTGGCTCGTCTAGGTGTTGCACTGGCTGCCATTGTTCCGGCCGCCGTGCTCGCCGCTGCTGTTGGATCCACTCCAGCGCCATTGGCGCCTGAGCATATCGGCATTGAAAAACTGCCGAAACGGTCGCCCCACTGGGCGTATTTGCTCGACGTGTCCTGGAGCAACTACATCGACGAACGTGTCTACGTCTACGACGGTGACGCGGGTCGCCTGCTGGGCATGATGGACCTCGGCTACTACGGCAATTTTGCCGAGTCGCCGGACGGCAAAACGTCGGCTCTGGCGGCGACCTACTGGTCCCGTGGTGGTCACGGCACCCGCACGGAAGTCGTTGAGTGGTATGACAATCAGACTCTTAAGCCCCGCGGCGAACTGATCTTGCCGGCCAAGCGTGCCCAAGTGGGTGCGATCACGCCGTTTAATCTCGCCTACAGTGCCGATGGTCGTTTTCTGTACTCGACCAATCTGACGCCGGCGTCGTCGGTGTCGATCATCGACGTGCCGAAGAACACGGTCACCGCTGAAGTTGATACGGACGGCTGCGTCCAGGCGATCCCATCGGCACCGCATCGTTTCACGGCGATTTGTGAGAACGGTCGACTGCTGACCGTCGCGATCGATGAGAGCGGCCATGAGGCCTCGCGTGCGGTCTCGGATAAGTTCTTTGACGTCGACAAAGACCCCGTCTTCCTGCAATCGGTGCCAACCCCAGCGGGCGTCACGTTCATCTCCTTCTTGGGCGATGTTCACGCGGTCGATCTGACGGGAGATAAGCCGCGCTTTGATCCGTTGTGGTCCGTGGTCAGCAAGACTGAGCGTGGTCACTGGCGCCCGGGCGGGCAGCAGATGTTGGCCTACAACGTTCCGTTGAATCGCTACTTCGTCGTGATGCATCAGGGCGGCGAGGGATCCCACAAAGAGTCGGGAAGCGAAATCTGGGTATTTGATGGTGCCTCGCATCAGCGTGTTGCTCGTTGGCCGATGAATGTCGCCAAACACGGCGGCGCGATTGCGCTGCTCGCGACCCGCGACGACAAGCCGCTGCTCTATGTCGCAACCGATAAATCGGCCCTGCAGGTGCTCGACGCACGCAGTGGTCGAGTCCTTCACACCGAACCAAAATTGGGGCAATCGCTGTGGTACATGCAGAACCCGTGACGATATCGATGCAGGCGCGCTTTGACCGCCTGGTGGAATTGGCGTCGCGCTCGGTGGCGAGACGGTCCTCACGCCGTGGATTCCTCGGCACGTTTGCGATGGCGATCACCGGCGTTGCGGCCTTGCCGCTGTTGCCGGTGCGTCGCGGTTCGGTGGCTGAGGCTGCCGAATTGCCAGCGAAGCCCACCGGCGCGGCCGGTAAAGAGGCGGGTGCGCCGACCAAGCCGAAGATCGTGACCGACCCGAGCTCGTGCGAATACTGGAAATACTGCGCGATCGATGGATTCTTGTGCGCCTGCTGCGGCGGCACGTCGACGACCTGTCCTCCGGGTACCGAGCCTTCACCGATCACCTGGATCGGGACCTGCCAAAACCCGACGGACGGCCGCGACTACCTCGTGTCGTATAACGATTGCTGCGGTCGCACCACCTGTGGCGCCTGCACCTGCGTGCGCAACGAGGGTGAGAAGCCGATGTATCGGATGTCGCTCAACAACGACGTGAACTGGTGCATGGCGAACGACAACCCGAACTATCACTGCTCGGTGTCCGTGATTCTTGGGGTGGCCGAGAAGTGAAGTCCGTGTTGGGATTGGCGGTGGCGCTCGTCGCGACCGCTGTCATGGCCGACGAGCCGCGTTACAGCGTAGGGGCTGACACCTTCCAGGCAAACTGTGCCGTATGCCATCGGGCGAACGGCGCAGGGAACCCCGGATTGGCGCCGCCGGTGATTGCGGATGCGCCGAAGTTTGCGCAGAGCGCTGAAGGACGCCGCCAATTGGCGATGACGGTCCTCTACGGCATGTACGGTGAAATCACCGTGGCGGAACGGCGTTACAACTTCAAAATGCCCGAGTTCAGTCGTTTTGATGACGCCACCTTGGCCGACGTTTTAAATCACGTGCTGTTCGACCTTGCTCATCTCGATGCGGCCGTCGCGCCACTCACGGTTGAGGACATCGCCCGTGAACGCGCGAATGCGGTCGATGGCGCGGCGGTTCGCGCCCATCGCGCTGCGGTTATTGCCGCGCTGCCGTGATGCGTGCGCTGTGGGTTGCGGTTTGGGTGGCGTGCGCTGTCGCCGGCAGCGCTCATGCTTTAGAGCGCACCGCCACCGACGATGCAACGCAGAATTACACGCTTTTTTGTGCCGGCTGCCACGGTGAGACCGGTGCTGGACTGCCGCACAAGATCCCGCGATTGGCTGGGCGTCTCGGCCTCTACCTGGGCGTTGAGGGCGGGCGTGATTTTATTCTGCGAGTGCCGGGTATTGCCAATTCGCAGCTCGACGATGCGCGCTTGGCCGACGTGCTGAATCGCGTGGTGAAGCGATTTGCGCCAGAGGCCGCGGCGACAACATCTGCTTTCACGGCCGCAGAAATACAGGCGGCGCGCCGACGCCCGATGGTAGGTGTAGAGCTTGAGCGGACGCGTCTGTTACGTGCCGCAGGCGTGAGTGAGACCGAGATCGCGGCCGAATACTGAGCTTAACCGGCTCGCCAAGTCTGAGTCATCATTGATGGCGCCTCATAGCAGTCGTATGAAGCGTTCGATTTCTTCGTCCGTGTTGTAGGCATGCACCGACGCTCGTACGGCCGCGCTGTGCTTGCGCCACTGGGGTGCGTTGGGTGCCGCGACCGGCCCGGTCACGGACGTATTGACGCCAAGTGCCCGTAATCGCAACAGCGTGGCTTGGGCGGGTTCCTTATCCATGGCGAAGGTCACGATGCCGCCGCGCTGGATGCCTCGGTCCAAGACTGTCACCCCCGATACGCTCGCGAGCGCCTCGCGCAGTTGGACGGCAAGCGTGGCGATGCGGGAGGTGACGGCATCTACACCGCAATCGAGTAGGTAGCGCACGGCCGCCGCTTCGCCGATTCGACCGGCCACGTAGGACTCCCAACACTCGAAGCGGCGTGCGCCATCGATGAAGGCATAACCCCCGTCGGTGTGGTGGCCGGAGTGCAGGTCGATGAAGGGTGGATTCATCTGCGCCAAGGCCGCGCGCTCCACGTACAAGAACCCCGTTCCTCTGGGGCCACGGAGGAATTTGCGTCCGCTGCCTGAATAGATGTGGCAGCCGATCTGTCGAACATTTACCGACAATTGTCCGACCGATTGGCAGCCGTCGAGGACATACCAAAGCCCGTGCCGACGGGCGACCGCGCCAATGGCCTCGGCGGGATTAATCATGCCGTCGTGCGTTGGTGAATGCGTCATCATCACCGCACGCGTCCTCGGCCCGATCGCGCGCTCGAGCGCCTCGATGTCGACCGTGCCATCGTCAGTTGATCCAACCGGGTCCAGCACCAGACCGCGTTGTTGCGCCAGTTGCAACAACGCAAGATGGTTTGAGGCGTAGTCGGACTCATGCACCAGGATGTGATCGCCCTGGCTGAGGGGCAACGCGTGCACGGCGAGATCCCACGCGCGGGTCGCATTTTCAACCCAGGCGATTTCGTCGCGGTCGCAGTGCAGCAGTTCAGCAAAGGCATCGTAAAAATCGCTGAGGGCAGGCGCGGCGGCCGCCTCCGCTTCATACGCGCCGATGCGACGCTCGAGATCAAGATGCGCCAGCACCGCGTCAGCCACGGCGTTCGGCATTAAGCCTGCCCCCGCGTTATTAAAGTGTAGGGTCTGATCGCAGTGTGGCGTATCGCGCCGTAGGCGAGTGATGTCCAGGGTCATAACCGTTCAAGTCCTTAAGTAACTTGCGCCGTTCACATCCAGAATCGACCCCGTCATCGCAGCAGGCGCCTCGAGTGCGCACCACACGGCGGCCGCGGCCAATTCATCGGGCCGGGTAATGCGCCCCAGTGGATGTTGCGCCAAGATTTCCACGCCGCCAGGCCCATCAACGTGTCCGGCGGCCATATCGGTCGCGACCCAGCCCGGGGCGAGGCAGTAGGAGTACACCCCCGCCGGCGCGAGCGCTTTGGCCAGCGACTGGCTCATGGCGTTGAGGCCAGCCTTGGAAGCGCCATAGGCGGGCGCATCCGGTTCACCCCGAAACGCGCCGCGCGAGGAGATCTGCACGAGTCGGCCTCGACCAAAGGCTGAGTGGTGTGGCGCGTGCTCGGCCATATGCGCGGCCGCGTGGCGCGCCAGTTGCGCCGGCGCGATGAGGTTGGCTGCAAGGGTCAGTTGCCATGCCGACAACCAGTCCTTGGCTTGGGTGCTCAGCGGTGGATGATCACGGAACAGCCCGGCATTGTTGATCAGGATGTCGATGCGGGAATGTGCGGCGGTCACCTCGGCCCACAAACGGTCTACAGCCCTTGCATCCTCTAATGCCGCCTGATGCAGGGTATGACCGCGGCCGTTGAGACCTGCCCTGACCTTTTCTGCAAGGTCCGCCTGTTGACCATAGTGCAGTGCGACCGTCACGCCGCGCGCTGCAAGTTGACGCGCGATTTCGGCGCCGATACCGCGTGATGCGCCGGTCACGAGTGCGGTTAAAGGGGAGTCGGTCATGGGCTTGCCTCGCCGTGAAAGCCGAAAGCCTAGCATCACAAGCCCGTGCTAGGCTTCCGCGCCGGTGTTTACGGAGCGGGGAAGCCTTGTATGACGATGGGCTCGGCCACAGGCCGTACGCTGCTCTCGCGCCAGGTCGTGATACTGCTGCTGCTATTTGGCGGCTATGCGGCCTGCTATTTCGGGCGCGCCAATTTTTCGGTCACCATGCCTCTTTTGGTGGATGAGTTGGTGCGCCGAGGTCTCACACCGGAAGACGCCTTGGTGCGCTTGGGCGGCGTTTATTCGCTCGGTGTACTGGCCTATGCACTCGGCAAGATGTTCTTGGGCGGCCTTGGGGACTTTTGGGGTGGCCGGTGTTCCTTCCTCGTCGCCTTAGGCGGAGCCACGCTCTTTACGATGCTTTTTACGCTGGGCGGTGGATTGCCGCTATTCACGCTCGCCTGGATTGGCAACCGACTGACCCAGTCCATTGGTTGGGCGGGACTGATTAAAGTCACCGGCCGTTGGTTTGATTTTCGCCACCACGGCTCGGTGATTGCGATCCTCTCGGTCAGCTACCTGATCGGCGATGCCCTCGCGCGCCAATCCATGGGCATGCTGTTGGCGCATGGGGCGAGCTGGGTCGATGTCTATCGTTTCGCGGCGCTCGTGCTGGCGGCGCTCTTGATCTTCAATCTGCTGTGGTTGCGGGATAGTCGCGTCGAAGTCGGTTTCAACCCCGCCACCGTCAATCCAACCAATCTGTATTCGAAGTCTGTCCAACCCGATGGACGCACGACCTTGCTGGGACTGCTGGGGCCTTTAGTCACGAGTCCATCGTTTCGCTTGGTCTGTCTGTTGTCCTTCGGGTGCACCGTCGTGCGCGAGGCCTTCAATGTCTGGATGCCCCTATTTTTAAAAGAAGGGGCGGGTTATGACGCCGCAGGGGCAGCGAGTTTATCGGCCATTTTTCCGGCGGTCGGCGCGGTGTCGGTGCTGCTCACCGGGTGGCTAGGCGATCGCCTGGGTGTCTCGGGTCGGGCGACGTTGTTGTTTGCAGGACTCGCCGCTACGGCGGTGACGCTCATGGCTTTGTACGGCCTGCCGCCGGATCTGATCGGTCGCACAGCGACGGTCGCGTTGATTGGGCTAGTCGCGTTTTGTTTACTCGGGCCCTATTCCTATCTGGGGGGTGCATTCGCGCTTGATTTCGGTGGCGCGCGAGGCGGCGCGATCGCCTCGGGTCTCATCGATGGCGTCGGCTATTTGGGCGGTACACTCGCCGGTGCCGGTGTTGCGCGCTTGTCAGTCGTCTACGGCTGGCACGGCGTATTCGTGGGCTTAGCCGCGGTGGCGACTGCATCAGCGGTCGCTGCGGGATTTTTGATGTACGCACAGGCGCAGGCAGCGCGCGAGTGACTGGAGTCGGACGATGAGCGATGAGCAAACACCCTTTCTCGCGGTCGAGGACAACCGACTGATCGTCGACTGGGGGCATGGCGTGCAGGGTGAATTTGCCGCCGTATGGCTGGCGGATAACCGTGCTCACGACCGGCACGCGAATGGTCAACGCCTGATCGACATCATGGATATTCCGGAGGATGTTCGGATTCAAGCCGCGCACCTCCTGGGCGATACGCTGCGGGTTGAATTTGCCGATGGCGTGGCGGCCTTTGAACGCCAATTGTCATGGCTGCGCCGCACGCTCGGCCCAATCACCGCCGAGCGTGCGGAATTGGATCGACATCCGTGGCTTTTTGGCGCGCAACTCGATGCGAGGCGTGATTTTGCGTGGTCGACGCATGCGCAATTCACAACCGATGCGGCCATCCGTGGTGTCTGGTTAAGACGTCTGGCGCGAGATGGCATTGCCTTCCTTACGGCGGTGCCCGGTGTCGAGGGCGAAGTCGTCGCCACCTGTCGCCTGATGGGAGAAGTGCCACACACCAATTACGGTCTATTGTTCGATGTGCGTGCGGTACCATCACCGGAAAATCTGGCGTACACGGATCTTGGTCTGGGCTTACACACCGACAACCCCTACCGCGATCCGGTCCCCGGCTTTCAAGCGCTGCACGTGCTGGTCGCTGCACCGGACGGAGGTGATAGTCTTTTTGCAGACGGCCTTGCGCTCGCAGAACATTTGCGCCGCACGGATGCCGCCGCCTTTTCGGTGCTCACGCAGACGCCGGTGCCGTTCCACTATCGCTCCGCGGATGCGGACTTGTGCTCCGTGAAGCCCATCATCGAGTTGGCGGTGGATGGCTCAGTGCGTGCGGTGCACTACAACAATCGATCAATCGCGCCATTGCGTTTAGGCGCGGCTGAGGCGGAGACCTTCTATGTGGCTTACCGCCGTTTCGCGCGCCTGTTGCTGGAGCCCAAATTTCAATTGCGGCGGCGTTTGGCGGCCGGCGAACTCGTCGTCTTTGATAACCGCCGGACCTTGCACGGCCGCACCGGCTTCGAAAGCCTGCGCCACCCCCGACATTTACAAGGCTGTTATTTGACGCGCGACAGCGTGCTCAGCAACGCCGCTCAATTGCCCTGAGGAGCGAAGATGAGTGAATGCCCCGCAATCGTGACCGAGATTGAACAGCTCTACGCCGCGCGTGCGTTGGGAAACTATTTCGGTGAAGCCATCACCCAGCTCGAGCATGGTCTGCAATGCGCCTATTTCGCCGAAACTGGGGGTGCCGCGGAGACGGTCATCATCGCCGCGCTGTTGCACGACATTGGTCACCTCGTTGTTGATGTGCCGGAGGATCTCGCCGATTGGACGGAGGATGCCCGACATGAGGAGACGGGCGCTGATTGGTTGGCGCCGTATTTCGGGCCTGCCGTCACGGAGCCGGTGCGCTTGCATGTGGCGGCTAAACGCTACCTGTGTGCGACCGACCCGGATTACTACGCGCGCCTCTCGCCGGCCTCCGTCCACACGCTGAAGCTCCAGGGCGGGCCGATGTCCGCCGTTGAGGTGGCGGCCTTCGAAGCGAATCCCTTTCATCGGGACGCGGTGCTGCTGCGCCTGTGTGATGAGCAGGGCAAGGTGCTGGGCTTCTCGGCCCCGGCGCTATCGACATATCGACAGCGCATTGCGGCCTTGCTGCGCTGATCAGGCCTCGGGTCGGCTGCCGCGGCGACCCGTACCCCGCCGTAGCGTGGCCCCAGCCGCGGCGCCTGCGGCGCGATCGAGGTGACCGGCGAGTTGCGCCCGTGACCCTTGTGAGAGCGGCCCGAGTGCCGCTTCGATGTCCGCGACCTCCGGCTTGGCGCCCGGAACGTGCGTGTCGATCGCGTGACGCATCGCGGCCAGATGTTCCGCTGAGGTGCCGCAGCAGCCGCCGATCACCCGCGCGCCGGCATTGAGCGCCAGGTGGGTGTAGGTGGCCATAAGCTCGGGTGTGCCGTTGTAGCGGATCGCGCCGTCGACATACTGCGGGATGCCGCAGTTGGCTTTGGCCACCAGAATAGCGTCTGCGTCGGCCGCGCTCGCTAAGTTCAAGATCGAGGCGATCAGTTCCGAGGGGCCCACACCACAGTTGCTGCCGCACCCGGCGAGCCCGTGTTGCCGCGCGACGGCGGCCAGGTCGGCGGGCGTGAGCGACATCATCGTGCGCCCGTTGGTATCGAATGACAGGGTGCTGACCACGGGTAGACCGGTCGATTGCGCCGCCTCGATGGCGGCCTCCACCTCTTCGCGAGATGACATCGTCTCAATCCATAACAGGTCAGCACCGCCGTCTGCCAATGCTTGGGCTTGTTCCGCAAAGGCCGCCTTCGCATCGGCGATCGACAGCGTCCCAATCGGCGCTAAGATTTCACCGGTGGGACCGATGCTACCGGCGACTAAGACCGCACGGTCGGCTTTGCTCGTGACCGCGCGCGCAAGGCGTGCCGCGGTTGCGTTCAGTTCATGCACGCGACTGTCGGCGGCGTGCAGTTTCAGGCGGTAGCGGGTGCCGCCGAAACTGTTGGTGAGGATGATGTCGGCGCCGGCATCCACAAACTGCTGGTGCAGCTGTTGGATGCGCTCGGGGTATTGGACGTTCCACAACTCGGGCGCATCGCCCGAGATCAGTCCCATACCGAACAGGTTACTGCCGATGGCTCCGTCGGCCAGCAGGTAGGTTCGTTCGGCCAACAAATCGGTCAATCGATTACTCATCCGGCGCCTCAATGCGATCGTCTGGCGTCTAGTGCCCAGGGCCTAGTTTACCGGAACCCGCTCTGCCCGTTGTGCTTGCTAGGTCCCGCGACGGTCTGCGCCCCATGCCCGTAGTGACTGAGCCGCTCACGGTTCGGTATGGCTTTCCACTCGGCGCCGGATAGCCCATCCTAGTCCGCAGCGGAAGGGGCGCAGCGCATGACGGTCGGAATCAACGTGGTAGAAGTGGCGGTCGAGGTGGCGGGTTGGGTCGGAGCGACGCTTATCCTGCTGTCGTACGGCCTACTCACCACCCATCGGCTCGTCTCGACCTCACCCATCTACCAATGGATGAACGTCATCGGCGCCATCGGCTTTGCCATCAATGGCGCCTGGAACCACGCGTACCCGTCGATGACGCTCAACCTCATTTGGCTCGTGCTGGCGGTCTATGGCCTCACGCGCGGACGGCGATCTCGTTAAGGCGTGGCCGGCGCGGCGCGCCACTCAAGACCCGTCGAAAAGCGCCGTTTGAAACCCTTCCACAGCGTGATCGGAGCCACACCCTGGCTGGTCATATCAAAGCGTGGCGCGAGATCGGCAGGCCAGACCGTATCGTCGATGCGAGGGGTCAGGCCGTCTAGGTAGGCCGCGCGCGACTCGTTGCCCTGCACGTAGCGATCCAAAAAGGCCGTGATCAGGTGCAAGTTGATCGCAATGATCTTGTCCTTACGCCAGAGCGGGTCTTCAAACCAACTGAAGTTCCACAAATCCGTCGCCATCTCAGGTGGCGCGGGGTTGAGTCCGATGCCATGACCGCCACCGAGAAAGGTCAGCAAGTAACGTGGCGCGTGCACTGCACGCTCGAAAAAGGCATGGGCGCCGGTGGTGTAGTCGACCGTGAGGTCGTGATCACCCGCGATGAGCAGCAAGGGGCTTCGGATCCCTTCGAGGCCACGGTCGCCCCAGACCTTGAGCGTACCGCCACCGGCAGGCGCTAGCGCCACCACCGCCTTGAGATTGGGCACCACGATGGATGCGGCCTTCGGGCCACCTTTGGCATAAGGCAACATGGCGCCGCCCGGCACTAGGTGGGCAGGTCCATTCGGATCGAGTTCAGCGCCGGCGGCTGTCAAGACGCCGTAGCCGCCCATCGAGTAACCCACGAGGGCGACGCGTTCGGGGTCGATCAAACCCTCGGCACTGAGCGTCCGACTCAATTCACGGGCAACAAAGGCGATGTCGAGCGGCCGCCGCAGCAAGGGACCTGCGAAGGTCGTGCGATCGCCGATCATCGGATCCTCATGACGGATCGCGGCAACCACATAGCCTTTGGAGGCGAGGTTCTCCGTCAACCATGACAACGCCACCGTGACATTCGAATACCCATGCGAGACGATCACGAGTGGGTGGCGCCCAATCGCGGCGGCGGCATCACGAACGGCAAGCCCGGGCACCGTAAACCGTGCCGGCGGCGCCGGCGGCTCGGACGGCAAGGCGTCTGCGTAGGTTTCAGGCTGCGCGCTCGCTGGGTAGTGGGCCGGGTACCAGACATCGACCGTCAGATGGCGATCATGCCGTGGCACAACCCCGGTTTTCGGATCGGTGGCCAAGACGTCGTCCTGGTCTCGATCCACGAACTTGAGGGTGCGCACGCCGACCTGAGCGCCACCGAGCGCGGCGAGTTCTGGCGCGTCGATGGGCGGAATGCTCGGTGGCGCTGCAGTGGAGGCGACACTGAACGCGAAGCAGAGCGCGGCCGCAAGCCGTAACAGACTGGTCATGAGGGATCGCTTTCCGTGTGCGCGCTTTCGGATTCCACATCATCCCGCAGCGTCTTGTGGACGAGATAAAACGAGATGGCCAACGCCATGATGATCGCGGCGATACCGATCATCGCGAGTGGTTCGAGGTGTGCCGGTTCCAGCACGATGATTTTGCGCGTGATGGCCACGAGACCCACCGCCAAGATGACCTCAACGTGGATCGTGCGGTCCTGGATATAACTGCGCACGGTTTCCACCAGCTCAACGCCGATCAGGACCAGCAAAAAGTCGCTGAACAGGCCGATCAGTTCGCTGACATCAATGCGCCCGTAGGGCGGCTTGGCGATCGACGACCAGACGATATTGGCGAGATCCACGATCGATAGGCTGACGATGATGACCATCAGCAATAGGAGCACGACGTTGACGCCGATTTCGAAGCGGGTCAGCCAACGCATCAGTCCGGGCAAGGGGTGCGATTTGTAATTCATGGGATGATTTTAGACACGCCGAGGGGGATCGCGCGCGCACTTTTTAACTTCCCCGGCCCGGCCGGACGCGCGACACTAGTGGACTTACCGAGGTAGCCATGAATACAGCGCCGGGTCCAAGACCGCTTGAGGGCATCCGTATCGTCGATTTTACCCGCGTCCTCGCGGGGCCCTTGTCGACCGCATTGCTGGCGGATCTCGGCGCTGAGGTGATCAAGATCGAGCCACCGCAGGGCGATGATTATCGGGCCATCGGCCCCTTTCGCAACGGTGAAAGTGCGCTCTTCACGATCGTTAATCGTGGCAAGCGCAGTGTGGTGCTCGACCTAAAGGAGCCGGCGGCGCAGGCTTTGGCGCGAGACCTGATCGCCACAGCACAGGTGGTGGTCGAAAATTTCAGACCGGGGGTCGCCGACCGGCTCGGCATCGGCGCGGCGGAGGTCACGGGCGCGAACCCTCGGCTCGTTTATGTCAGCGTCTCCGGCTATGGCCAGACTGGGCCTTGGGCGGCGCGACCGGCCTACGACATTGTGATGCAGGCAACGACCGGTCTCATGCACGTGACGGGCGACCCAAAGGGTGAGGCGACGTTGGTGGGCGAAGTGGTGTCCGATGTGGTCACCGGCCTCTATGCCTCGTGGGCGATCCTAGCGGCATTGCTGCAGGTCGAACGCACGGGCCGCGGCCAGCACGTCGATGTGGCGATGTACGACTCGACGATTTCATTTCTCATCACGTCCCTCGCGCGGTATTTGTTCACCGACGTGGTGCCGGAACGCGTGGGCAATCGCCACCCCCTATCCGCACCCTTCGGCGTCTTTCAAGCGCAGGACGGGCCGTTCGTGCTGGCCGTGCTGAACACCCGCTTCTTTACCGCCCTCGCAGGGCTGATTGGTCGACCCGACTGGGCTTCAGACGCGCGCTTCCTCACCGACGCTGGGCGACTGGAGAACGAGCCGATCTTGCGCGCAGGCATCGAAGCCTGGTCGCAGTCGCGCAGCGTGGCTGAGGTTTGCGCCGCCTTAGAAGCGGCGCAAGTGCCCGCAGCGCCACTGGCGTCCTTGGCGGAGGCGTTGACGACGCCACAAGCGCAGGCGCGTGGTTTACTCACGCCCATAGACGATGAGCGTCTGCCCGGTTTGCGGCTCCCGTTGCAGCCGGTGAAATTTACCGGCTCGGCGGCGAATGTGGCGGCTCGGGCGCCGGGCCTGGGGGAACACTCCGACCAAGTGATGGCTGAACTCTTGGGCTTAGGCGCTGAACGTATCGCCGAATTGGCGGCGGCTGGACTTTTTGGTGAGCGAGGACACATGGCATGAGCATTCACCGACAAGGCGTGACCGTTGAGGATATGGATCTGGTCGAGGCGGTGGCGCGATTTGCTGCGGGCCCCTTGGCAGAACGCGCGGCGATGCTCGATGAGACTGAAGGCTCGTGTCTGGAGCATGTGCCGGCACTCGGCGCCATGGGCTTGCTCGGCCTCAATCTGCCGGTTGATCTCGGTGGCCCCGGTGCCAGCCCTGCTGGCCTGTTGTTGGCGTTGGTTGAAGTGTCGAAGCACTGTGCGGCGACCTCATCGATGATCGGTGCCCACTATTTGGGTACGGATGCCGTGTACCTGGGGGGCGATGAGGCCCAACGGCAACGCCTGTTGCCCCACGCCGCCACGGGTGAGCACCTCTATGGTTTTGCCTTGACTGAACCCGGTGGCGGCTCGAATCCGGCGGACTTGACCACGCGCGCGACACGGCACGGCGATCATTATCAGATTGATGGCGCTAAACAGTTCATCTCGAATGCCGGCGCCGCGGACCGCTTGGTCGTGTTCGCGAAAACCGATCCGTCCGCCGGCCCGCGGGGTGTGAGCGCTTTTGTCGTGGATGCCACGGCCGCAGGTGTGGCCGTAGGTCCGCCGGAAAAGTTGATGGGCATACGCTCGGCGCCGTCGCATCCGGTGCGCTTTGATGGCGTGCGTGTGCCAGTGGCCGATCGTTTGGGCGACGAAGGCGCGGGGTTTCGGATCGCGATGCGCGTCTTGGATAACAGTCGCCTGGATGTTGTGGCGACCTCTTTAGGCATTGCGGAGAGTGCACTCGCCCTCACCGTCCGTTGGTTGAACGAACGCCGAGTGGGCGGTGAGCTCCTCGCGCGCAAGCAAGGCATCCAGTGGATGGTGGCCGATATGAAAGTGCGCCTCGAAGCGGCGTGGGCGCTGGCGATGCAGGCGGTCGCGCGGCGGGCGGCGGGTCAGCCCTTTTCACAGGAGTCGACCATGGCCAAGTTGTATGCTTCTGAGATGGTCGCGTTCGTAGTCGATACTGCTCTGCAACTCCACGGCGGCTATGGCTACACGCGCACCCTGCCGCTCGAGCGGATGGCCCGGGACGCGCGCATCCTGCGCATTTATGAGGGGGCCTCGGAGATCCAGCGCACCATTATCGCGCGTGGCGTCTTGGGCACTCGCTGAGGCCTTTCGTGGCGTCCTTCGGGCATACTGGTGTCACGCAATAGTCTGAATCTAAGGAGACTGCATCATGATTGGATACGTTACCGTGGGCACGAACGATATGACGCGTGCCGCTGCATTTTATGATGCGCTGCTCGCCGAGTTTGGGGCGAAGCGTGGTTGGGAATCGGAGCGTTATCTGGCTTGGAATTTCACCAATGGCCAGATGCTGCTGATCATCAAGCCAATCGATGGGCGTGAGGCTACCGTCGGTAACGGCATGATGGTCTCGTTAGGCGCCACCTCAGCCGCACACGTGGATGCGGTGTATGCGCGGGCGATTGCGCTCGGTGCCCAAGACGAAGGTCCCGCAGGTCCGCGCGGGGATAATTTCTATGCCGGATATTTCCGGGATTTGGATGGGAATAAGTTGGCGGTCTACTACGCCGGCTGATGACTTGGCAGACAACGCTAATAGACAGTTTGAGGAGACGGATTTCATGACGATGGTTCGAACGGCACTTTTAGGCGCGGCGCTCTTGAGCGCGGCGATCGCAACGGCAACGCCAGCCACTTACACACTGGATCCAGGTCACACCTACCCAAGTTTCGAGGCCGACCATTTTGGTGGGCTGTCGGTGTGGCGCGGCAAGTTCCGCTCCACCAGCGGCGAAGTGGTTTTTGACAAAGATGCACAGAAGGGCGAAGTGACGGTCACGATCGATGCCGCCACCATCGACTTTGGTCACGACAAGATGAATGAACACGCCAAGTCGGCGGAGATGTTTGACGTCGTGAAGTTTCCGACGGCGACCTATGCCGGCACGCTGGCCGCATTTAAAGACGGCAAGCCCACTGAAGTCCACGGCAACTTGACGATGCACGGTGTAACGAAGCCGGTGAACCTTAAAATCAACAAGTTCTTATGCAAAGTGAATCCGATGCTCGGCAAGGAAGTCTGCGGCGCGGATGCCGAAGGTACGCTGAACCGGGCTGATTTCGGCGTGAGCTATGGCCAAGCTTATGGCTTTGATATGGCCGTCACCTTGCGCATACAGGTCGAAGGCATCAAGCAGTAAGTTGGCGCCGTTTCTACGCGCAGACGGAGGACCCCGCTTCGGCGGGGTTCTTTTTTAGTGGCCGCGCAACGCACCGAAGTGGTTGTGGAATAACCGGCCGCGCTCGGCAATCAAGATAAAAGACAATGCCACCAAGCCCAACAGCAAAAACGACAAGGGCAACAGAACGAGCGAGCCGTGCCAGAAGCTGCCACAAGCCGCGCTGATCAAAGCGCCACCTAAACTCATGGCCATGCCTTGAAGCGACGCGGCACTGCCCGCGACCGCGCCCATGGGCTGCATCGAGATCGCACCAAAATTGGACAGGGACAGGCCAAAGCACATCATGGTCGTGCCTTGCAGCAGCGTAAAGGTCAGCAGACCTTCCTGTGACCACGTCGAGATCGCGACGTGCGTCGCGCTGAAAGTCAACAAGCACAATAAAGCGACGTGAGAGATCCGATGCATCCCAAATCGTTCGACGATCTTCACGTTGGCATAGGAGCCGACGCCCATCAGGCCGGCCGCGGCTGCAAAGCTCGGTGCCATTTTGGTGGGCGCATGGAAGACGTCTGTGAATACCTGCGGCATCGTGGCGATGTAGGTGAGCAGCGCGCCAAACAGCAACATCATCGCCCCGGAGTACAGAATCGAGGTGGGATGGCTGAGCACGACTTTGGCCGCGCTCAAAATCGGCCGAAGACCGAGCGGATGGCGCCGCTCCGCCGGCAGGGTTTCCGGTAGTCGCCACAGCGCCCAGGCGAACATCAATCCGCTCATGAGGGCGAGAAATACGAAGATTGCCGGCCAGGGCGCCAATAGCAGGAGTGCCTGTCCCACGCTAGGCGCGAGAATCGGTGCCGCAAGAAAGACGATGAAAATCGTCGACGTGACTTTCGCCATCGCGCTGCCCGAATACTGATCGCGGATGATGGCACGCGACAGCACGGCGGTGGCGGCTGAAGCGACGCCCTGAAAAAATCTCGAGATGAGCAGCACCTGCAAGGTTACGGCCAGTGCTGAGACGACGGAGAGCAGGGCGTACAAGCCTATTCCTACCAACAACACCCGCCGTCGACCAAAAGCATCGGACAAGGGCCCGAAAGCAATCTGGCCGAGCCCAGAGCCCATCAGGAAGGTCGTAATAATAAATTGCAGTTGGTTCGAATCGGCAATCGAGAAGGCTTCGCCGATCTTTGGCAACGCCGGCAGCATGGCGTCGATGGCGAGCGCGCCGAGCGCCGACAGCAGCGCCATCATGGCCACAAATTCCTTGTAGTCCATGCGCGGACGATCAACTTCGCTGTGGGGCTCTGCGGTGGTCATCAAACGATAGTCGGCGACGAAATGGGAGAGGACTCTACCAGTTTCAGATGGGTGCCAAGTTGCGCAAGCGCTCCAGGAATACTCGCACCACAGCCGAGGTGTTGTTGCGGCGCCAAGCGACGGCGAGTTCCGCCGAGGCCTCAAAGCCACTGATCGGTCGGTAGATGACCCCAGTCAGGGACAGACTCGTGACCGAACTGGGGACGAGCGCGACGCCGTAGCCGGCGGCGGCCAGCGTGACCGCCGTGACGAAATCCCGGACGCGCAGTACGGGTCCCGGTTGAAAATTTCCCGCTCGCGCGAGCGCGGCGAGATGACCTTCAAAGCCGTCTTGCTCATCGAACTGCGGGAGTACAAATTGTTCTTGTGCGAGTTGGCTGGGTTTAATCTGCCCATGAGCTCGAGGGTGACGGGCAGCGACCGCAAGCAGCAGACCCTCGCGGTGCACCACCTGCGTGTCGATGCCGTCCGGATAACTGGAGCGCGGGCGCAGGAAGCCGATATCAAGCCCGCCCTCGGCCAGTGCCGTGAGTTGGCGCGGGGTTTCCATGGCCGATAGCTCCACCTCGACCTCGGGTCGTGCGGTGCGAAAGTCACCGAGCCGTTGCGCGAGGATCCCGGTCAGGGCGGCCGAGGCGACATAGCCGACGGCCAAACGGCCGATCTCGCCGCGGCCGGCGCGCCGAGCCGTGACGGCGGCGCGCTCCAATTGTCCGAGCGCAATGCGGCTCTCCGCCAATAAAGCCTCACCGGCGTGCGTCAGGCTGACGGCCGAACGCCGGCCTCGGTGCAGCAAACGGGTGCCGAGCTGTTGCTCCAGGTCGCGCAGTTGGCGCGACAGTACGGATTGCGCGCGCTCAAGGCGGTCGGCGGCCCGACCGAAGTGGAGCGTCTCGGCGACCGCGACAAAGGCTTGCAGCTGACGGCTATCCAGCATTTTGATGCTTAAATCGGTTCAAAAATTAATTTTAAGCTATTGATGCGCATTAAACGAGTCTGGCGTAATGCTCCTAGGTACATCACATTCCGCTGGGCATCCCCGGCACGAGGACTCTCATCATGGCCAAGAACGCACCTTTTGATTGGGCCGACCCGTTTCGTTTCGAGGATCAGTTGAGCGATGAAGAACGCATGATTCGAGACTCGGCGCGTGTCTATGCGCAAGAGCGCCTCTTGCCGCGGGTGACTGAGGCTTATCTGAATGAGCACACGGACCCGGCGATCTTCCGTGAGTTCGGTGAACTGGGCTTGCTGGGCGTCACCATCCCGGTGGAATACGGCGGCGCCGGTTCTTCGTATGTGGCCTACGGGTTGGTCGCGCGTGAGGTCGAGCGCGTGGACTCCGGCTATCGCTCGATGATGAGCGTGCAGTCATCGCTCGTGATGCATCCGATTTATGCGTTCGGTAGCGAAGCGCAACGCCAAAAATACCTGCCTACGCTCGCCTCAGGCGAAAAGATCGGTTGCTTTGGCCTCACTGAACCGGGCGCAGGTTCAGATCCGGGTGGCATGAAAACCCGGGCCACGAAGACCGCGTCGGGCTACCGCTTGAACGGCGCGAAGATGTGGATCTCGAATAGCCCCATCGCCGACATCTTTGTGGTGTGGGCCAAGTCCGAGGCCCACGACGGGGCCATCCGCGGCTTCGTGCTGGAAAAAGGCATGCCTGGCCTGTCCGCCCCAAAGATCGAAGGCAAGCTGTCCTTGCGTGCCTCCATTACGGGCGAGATCGTGATGCAGGACGTGGAGGTCGGTGAAGACGCGCTGTTGCCCAATGTGTCGGGCCTCACGGGCCCGTTCGAGTGCCTGAACCGCGCACGCTATGGCATCTCCTGGGGGGTCATGGGCGCGGCCGAGGACTGCTGGCACCGCGCGCGGGATTACGGTCTCGAACGGCATCAGTTCGGTCGGCCCTTGGCACAGACCCAGCTCTATCAGAAGAAGCTGGCGGACATGCAGACTGAAATTGCCTTAGGCCTGCAGGCTTCCCTGCGCGTCGGTCGTCTCTTCGACGAGGGCAAGATGGCGCCGGAGATGATTTCCATCGTCAAGCGCAACAACTGTGGCAAAGCGCTCGATATCGCCCGTATGGCGCGCGATATGCACGGCGGCAATGGCATTCAGGCGGGGTATCACGTGTTGCGACACGCGCAGAACCTCGAGACGGTGAACACCTATGAGGGCACGCATGATGTGCACGCGTTGATTCTCGGCCGGGCGCAGACGGGCCTGCAAGCCTTCTTCTGAGGGATCAGTAATGCCGGCGCCGCTGGAAGGTCTGAAAGTCGTCGAGTTGGCTCGCATTTTGGCCGGTCCATGGATCGGCCAGACACTGGCTGATTTGGGCGCGGACGTCGTGAAGGTGGAAGCGCCCGAGGGCGATGACACCCGTAAATGGGGGCCGCCCTTTATCGAGGGGGCCGACGGCACTCGTCAGGACGCGGCCTACTTCCACAGCTGCAATCGTGGCAAACGCTCGGTGGTTGCGGATTATCGCAAGGCTGAAGATCTCGCCTTCGTGCATGCGCTCATCGCTGACGCAGACGTCGTCATTGAGAACTTCAAGACCGGTGGCCTCGCCAAGTACGGACTCGACTACGCTTCACTCGCCGCGAAGTATCCCCGCCTGGTGTATTGCTCGATCACGGGCTTTGGCCAGAGTGGGCCCTATGCGGAGCGGGCAGGCTACGACGCGATGATCCAAGGCATGGGCGGCATCATGTCTTTGACCGGCGATCCGGCCGGCGAGCCACAAAAAATGGGCGTGGCCTTTGCCGATATCTTTACCGGCGTCTACGGCGTGATCGCGGTACAAGCGGCGCTCGCGCAGCGCGAGCGTACCGGCTTAGGTCAGCACGTCGATATGGCACTGCTGGATGTGATGGTCGGCGTACTTGCCAACCAAGCCATGAATTACCTCGTCTCAGGTCAAGTCCCGCACCGCTACGGTAATGCCCATCCCAACATCGTCCCGTACCAAGTATGCGCGGTCGCGGATGGGCACATCATGTTGGCGGTGGGGAACGATGGGCAGTTCCAAAGACTGTGCGGCGTGCTGGGGGCGACTGAGCT
Organism: uncultured Pseudomonadota bacterium; assembly: GCA_903879335.1. GTDB lineage: Bacteria > Pseudomonadota > Gammaproteobacteria > Steroidobacterales > Steroidobacteraceae > CAIKZZ01. Next base: position 58,190 of record CAIRLC010000011.1, on the reverse strand, counting down.
CGCGGCGGACCCGCGTTACCAGACCAACGAGGGCCGCGTGAATCACCGTGGTGAAGTCATGTCGGCCTTGGGCGCGGTGCTGCTCACGTGGCCGCGGGATGCGCTCCTGGCGCGACTGGCTAGCGAAGCGGTACCAGCAGGCCCGATCAATACGGTGGCTGACGTGTTCGCCGACCCGCAGGTGCAGTTCCGCGAGATGCAACTGCATCTCAACGCGCCGCATGTGGCGGGCGGTCATCTGCCCGGAGTGCGCACGCCGATTCGTTTTGGCGGTGCGACCTTGGCCACCGGCCGCCCGGCACCTCGACTGGGTGAACACAACGCCGAGGTGCGGCGTGAGTATGGATTTCCATCGGATGACACGAACTGAGGGCAGCATGGCTACGACCGACCTGAAACTCAATCTGATCGACGGCGCCTGGGTCGCCGGCGTAGGCGCTGCGGATAACGTCAACCCGTCCGATCTCGATGACATCATCGGTCGCTTCGCGCAAGGCACCGCCGCTGACGTCGATGCGGCCGTGTTGGCCGCGCGTCGTGCGCAGCCGGCGTGGGCTCGTGCCGTGCAATTGCGGGCGGATGTGTTGGATCGTGTCGCTCGGCTGATTGAAGCGCGGCGCGAGGAGTTAGGACGCCTGCTCTCTCGGGAAGAAGGCAAGACGCTCGCTGAAGGCATCGGTGAGGTTAATCGCGCAGCGCAGATTTTTAGATTTTTCGCCGGTGAGGTCTTGCGCATTCCCGGTGAGTCCATCGACTCCGTCCGCCCGTGCGTTGATGTAGAAATTCGTCGCCAACCGATGGGTGTGGTCGGTCTGATCACCCCGTGGAATTTTCCGATTGCGATCCCAGCCTGGAAAATTGCGCCAGCCTTGGCGTACGGCAATGCGGTCGTCATCAAGCCGGCGGATCTCACGCCCGCCAGCGTGCATGCCTTGGCGGAGATTTTGGTCGAGGCCGGTGTGCCGGCGGGGGTATTCAATCTCGTCATGGGTCGCGGTCGCGTCGTCGGTGAAGCCTTGGTCGAACACCCAGGGATATCGGCGCTGTCCTTTACCGGCTCGGCGGAGGTGGGCCGCGGCATTGTGGCTAAAGCGGCGGCTCGGCAACTGAAAGTGCAGGCGGAGATGGGGGGCAAGAACCCCATGATCATTCTTAAAGATGCCGATCTTGATGCGGTTCTGCCGCACTGCATTAACGCAGCCTTCTACTCGACGGGTCAGCGCTGCACGGCCACCTCGCGCTTTATTGTCGAGCGCGGCGTATTGGCTGAGTTTTCCGAGCGCATGACCGCGCTCATGACGGCCTTGCGGGTCGGTCATGCGCTGGACCCCGACACGCAAATTGGGCCCGTGGTGTCGGAGAGCCAGTTGGCTGGTAATCAGCGTTACGTCGCGTTGGCGCGGCAAGAAGGCGCGACGGTCATCGGCGGGGAGCGTGTTGAGGCGACGACCCGCGGGCATTACATGCGACCGGCGCTTTTTCTGGAGGCCACCAATGCGATGCGCACGAGTCGCGAAGAGATTTTCGGGCCCTGTGCGTCAATTATTTCCGCGGATGATTTTGAAGCGGCGCTGACGCTCTCGAACGACACTGAGTACGGACTTTCCGCCGGCATTTGCACGCGCAGTTTGAAGTACGCGCGCGAATTCACGCATCGCTCCGAGGCAGGTCTCGTGATGGTGAATCTGGCCACGGCCGGTGTGGACTACCACGTGCCCTTCGGCGGCCGTAAAGGCAGTTCCTATGGTCCGCGCGAACAAGGCCGCTATGCCGTTGAGTTTTATACGACGGTGAAGACGGCCTACACCGCTTACTGAGGAGCCCGCTCGCCGGCCTCGCGGTCCAGTAGCCGGCTTTTTAAGGCGACACCCCAGCGATAGCCGCCGAGGCCACCGTCCCCGCGTAACACGCGGTGGCAGGGGATCAGAATCGCGATGCGATTCGCACCACAGGCAGAAGCGGCCGCGCGCACCGCACGCGGTGCTCCAATGGCATGCGCGAGGTCCGTATAGGTGATGCGCGTGCCCGGTTTGACGGATTGCAGAAAGCGCCACACTTGCAGTTGGAATGCGGTGCCCCGCAGATCGAGCGGCAACTGAGGCGCAGGACCCGCGCCACGCAGGTGCGTATTGAGTGCCGACATCCACGCCTCTAATGCCGCAGCCTCGGCTTGCGCCGGCTGGCAGTCGGCGCGTGGAAACTCATCTCGGAGCCGGTTGAGCAAGGTCGCCTCATCCGCACCGAATTCCGCAAAACAGACACCGTGGGCGGTGGCCGCCATCAGGAGTGGCCCCTCGACGGTATCGCGCACAACGTAGTCAATGCGCTCGCCGACGCCGCCCGACCGATAACGGCTCGGCGTCATCCCCAGAGAGCGGGCGGCGCCCGCATGCAATCGGCTCGAGGAGGAGAACCCAGCCGTGCTGATCGCTTCGGTGACCGTCTCCCCCTCTTTTAATGCGCGACGTAGGCGTTGCATGCGATGACCATCTTGGTAGTGCTTGGGCGATAAGCCGAAGTGCGCTTTGAAGCGACGCTGAAAATGGGCCGGTGACAAGGCCGCACGGGCGGCCAGTTGCGCCAACGGCAAGGTCTCCTCGGCGTGGTCGCGGATATAGCGGGCGACCGCTTCTAAGCGTTCAATCAACGAGTGGTGAGCTAGATCAGTCATGGCTCTACGATATCGTCCCTAGGGCGAGCCCGCACTCCGTTTCCTGCGCCATTGCGCCCCGTATCCGAGAACACCCCGAGCGCGCTAGAGTGTCAACTTGTCTAATATTGACCGAGGGGTAGGGTATGTCGTTTTCACGCCGCGAATTTATGTCGGGAGTTGCGCTTGGCGCAATCGGCACCACCGGACTTTCGGCCACCGCCGAGGCCTCAGCAGATATCTTGCCTAAACAGCGCATGCTCGCGGCCAATAAGCCGGTGATCGTGTGTGCCGGTAATGGCTATGCGTATCTCGATCGCGCATACGATTACCTCAAGGGTGGTGGCGATACCTTGGAAGCGGCGATTCGCGTCGTGAAGGGTCCCGAAGATGACCCTGAGGACGACAGTGTAGGTCTCGGTGGCCTGCCGAATGAGGAAGGCGTCGTCGAGTTGGACGCCTCCTGCATGCACGGGCCGACCCGTCGCGCTGGCGCCGCCGGTGGGGTGCGCAACATTCGCACCATGGCGGAATTAGCGCGTGAAGTGATGAACCATTCCGGTCATGTGATGCTGGTGGGCGAGGGCGCGGAGCGCTTCGCGGTCGCACGCGGCATGAAGCGCGAAAATTTACTGACCGAAGAGACCCGCAAAGTGTGGTTGTTGTGGAAAGAGGCGCACTCGGATTGGTGGGGCCCAGGCGTATCAAGTCCGAACTGGCGCGATCGTCTGCAGAAACGCTCGACGGATGAGCGTCTTGAGTTACATGAGCGCTTGCAGCGTTTGGCTGAAGACCTCGGCATTGATCCGGCCGTGCGCGCCGCGGCGATCCACAAGATCGTGTTCCCGCCGACCGGCACCATCCACTGCTCGGCACTGGCCGCCAACGGCGACATGTCCGGCTGTACGACCACCAGTGGATTGGCGTGGAAGATCCCGGGCCGATTGGGTGACTCGCCGATCATAGGCGCTGGGTGCTACACCGACCAAGATGTCGGCTCGGCGGGCGCAACCGGCAGCGGTGAGGAAAATATCCGAGTGGCCGGCGCCCACACCATCATTGAAAACATGCGTCACGGCATGAGCCCCTTCGAAGCGGGTATGGACGCTTTGAAACGTATTGTTCGTAACTACGACGGCGACATGAACCGACTCCAGTATGTCGACATGACCTACTACATCCTGCGCAAGGACGGCGCCTATGCCGGCGTCTCTTTGTGGACCGGTTATGAGCCCGGTAAACCGCACACGATCGGCGTGCACGATGGCACGCGCCGCTTGGAGAAGACTGTCAGTCTATTTGAAGGGGCTTCACAAGAGTGGCCACCGGTGGTCGCACCCTCGAAGGCTAACCTGTGAGCCGCGCATGGGTCGCCGCCTGCGGGGCGCTTCTGGCCGCAGCATCCTGGGCGGCAGCGCCGCCGACCGTCATCTATGCCGCCCATCTGATCGACGGGACGGGCGCTGCGCCGCGCGGCGCGGTTGCGGTCGAGATCCAAGATGGTCGAATCCAGGCAGTCGCGGAGCGCAGTCACTACGTGGCGTCGCCCACCGCGCACGTGATAGACCTTGGCGCTGCGACGCTCTTGCCCGGGTTGATTGACACGCATACCCACTTGTTCTTGCAGGGTGAAGTGCCCGAAGAAGGCGGGTACGACGTGCAGTTGCTGAAGCATCCGCAGTCATTCCGGGCCGCACGGGCGGTCGTGGCGGCCCGTCGCGCCCTCGATCAGGGCTTTACGACGCTGCGTGACCTCGAGACCGAAGGCGCAGGCTACGGTGACGTCGGGATCAAGGAAGCCATCGAAGCCGGCTACATCGACGGCCCGCGCCTCTATGTCGCCACGCGCTCGATTTCCACGACCGGAGGTTATCCATTGGAAGGCTATGCGCCGGAAGTGACGCTGCCGAAAGGGGCGCAACTGATTGACGGCCCGGTCGCTGCGCGCAAGGCGGCGCGTGAGCAGCTTGATAACGGTGCGGACTGGATCAAGGTCTATATGACGCATCGGTCTTGGCTCGACAAAGAGGGTCATCTGGTCACGCAGCCGACGCTGACGTTGGAGGAATTGCGGGCGATTACGGATGAGACGCACGGTTGGGGGCGCAAGGTGGCCTGTCACGCCTACAACGGCATCGGTCTACAGCGTGCGCTGGATGGTGGCTGCGACACGATTGAACACGGTCTTGAGATGACCGATGCGCAGATCGCGCAGATGAAGCGGCAGGATCTGTGGTATGTGCCGACGCTTGCGGTCTATTACCGCGACTGGGATCCCGCCGGTACTCCGGACGGGGAACGTGATCGCAAGCGCGCCTCGGTGCACGAAGTCACCTTCCGGAAGGCTTTGGCGGCCGGCGTGAAGATCGCATTCGGCACCGACATGGGCGGTATTCCTTGGAATGAACCGATCGCGCAGGAGTTCACGCGCGAAGTCTCTCTGGGGATGACGCCGATGCAGGCTATTCAGTCGGCGACGACGAAAGCGGCGGATTTGCTCGGGCAAAGCGGTGACCTTGGTATTGTGGCGCCCGGCGCGCTCGCGGACCTGGTGGCGGTGAATGGCGATCCCACGCAGGACGTCACGGTCTTGGAACACGTGAGCTTTGTGATGAAGGGCGGCAAAGTGCACCGTAATGATCTACATGCTGTGGTTGGATCGACGCGATGAGTGGTGACAATCGATCGATGGCGCGCTTGGCGGCGACGAGTCTGGTCGGCGCGAGCATTGAGTGGTTCGATTTTTATCTCTATGGCGTGGCCGCCGCGTTAGTCTTTCCGACGCTTTATTTTCCGAAAGACATGCCGAGCTATATCTCGGTACTGGCCTCGCTCAGCACCTATGCCGTCGGCTTTGTGGCGCGACCCTTCGGAGCTGTCGTGTTTGGCCATGTCGGTGATCGACTGGGCCGCAAGGCCGCCCTGACGGTGGCCTTGGTGGTGATGGGCGTGGCGACCGCATTGATCGGTCTCTTGCCCGGCTACGCCGTCATTGGCGTTGCAGCACCGGCGGCGCTCGTGCTCTTGCGCTGCGTCCAAGGCTTGGCCATCGGTGGGCAATGGGGCGGGGCGATGTTGCTGGTGGTGGAGAGCGCGCCGCCTGAGCGTCGTGGCTTTTACGGTAGCTTCGCCCAGGTCGGTGCGCCCGCGGGCGTGGTTCTTGCGAATCTCGCGTTTGTCATCATTGATCGCTTCACGGATCACGACTCGTTCATTGCCTGGGGCTGGCGCTTGCCCTTCCTCCTGTCGGCCGGACTCGTCGGTTTAGCGTGGTATATCCATAAGCGCATCGAAGAGACTGCGGAATTCAAGGCCGTCGAACGGACACTCGGGTCCGAGGCGCGGCGCTCGCCGATCCGAGATGCGCTGGTGAATCATCCAAAGCGCGTGTTGCTGGCCGCGGGCGCGTTTTTAGCGGTACAGGTGTCGTTCTATATCGCGATTCAATTCGTCGTGGTCTGGGGCAGTAATACTGATTTCGGCCTCAGCATGCCGAAATCAACCCTCCTCACCGCGGTCATGTGCTCGAGTGCGGTGATGGCGCCTAGCCTGTTGTACAGCGGCCGCTTATCCGACCGCTTTGGTCGGCGACGCATCTACCTATGGGGCGCGGCCTTGACGGCGGTCTGGGCTTTCGTGATGTTTCCGCTCATTGAAACCAAGCAGCCCTTCTTAATCTTTCTGGCAATCGTCGGTAGCACGACGATCAACGGCCTGATGTATGGGCCGCAAGCCGCCTTGTTTGGTGAACTGTTCCCAGCCTCCGTACGCTATTCGGGTGCGTCGCTCGGCTATCAGTTGGGCGCCGCTTTTGGCGGCGGCTTTGCCCCGCTGATTGCGACGTGGATTCTGGATGTGACGCACGGTACGACCTGGGTGTCGGTGTACATCGCGGCCGCGAGTCTGATCACGATCGGCTCAGTGTTGGCGATCGGATCGCGCCGGGAAATGGATGGCGGCAACGTCTGAGCCGGTCGGCGTCAGGCCTCGTCGTCGCTTTGAGCGGCACGAGGTCTGACGAAGCCCCGTTTGCCGGTGGCGAAGAACTCCAAAAAACGAATCGTTTCGGGGTGCGTGTAGGCTCCGCTCGCCAAGGCAGCGGCCGCGAGATCCCGCGGGTTACCTATTGACCGGCACACCGCGTGGAAGGCGCGTCGAACTTCCGCGATGGTCGGTGGCGTGAAACCGCGCCGACGCAGACCAATGGCATTGAGACCCACGAGTTCGTCGCGTTCGGCGGTCATCGTGTAGGGCGGCACGTCGCGGGTGAGGCGCGTAAGCCCACCGATCATGGCACTCTCGCCGATCCGGCAAAATTGGTGGATGCCTGCGCCGCCGCCAATAAAGGCGCGTTCCCCAACGTGTACGTGACCGGCCAGCATGACTTGGTTGGCTAGAATCACCCGATCGCCCACCTGACCATCGTGGGCGACATGGGCCGTCGCCATGAGGAAGCAGTCCGCCCCAATCGTGGTCGCAGTCCCGGGCTTCGTGGCGCGGTTCACGGTCACGTGTTCGCGCAAGACCGTGCGATCGCCGATCACCACCCCAGATTCGGTCTCCGGTTTAAAGCCCAGATCTTGGGGGTCGCCACCGACCACGGCAAAAGGGTGCACGACGACGCCGTCGCCGAGCACCGCATGGCGGCTGATGATCGCATGCGCATGAATGATGCAATCGGAGCCGAGTCGAGCGCCGTCTTCAACAATGGCGGTGGGGTGAATGCTCATGCGACAGGATCCACGATCAGAGTATTGAGCCGACATCCTACCTGTCCTCACCGTCTCGTGGCGATCAAGACGTCAATGCATTGCGGTAGGATCCAGTCATGCAGGGATACGATCAGTTCAAGTCAGTGGATATCGCGGTGGTGGGCGGTGGCGTCATGGGTGCCGCGCTCGCGTACTGGTTGCGCCGCATGGATCCGACGGTGTCAGTCGCGCTCATTGAGCGGGACCCGACGTGGACTTATGCATCATCGGCCCTTTCCGCGGCATCGATCCGTCAACAGTTCACCACCCGCGTCAATATCGAGATTTCGCAGCAGAGCCTGGCGTTATTGCGTTCGGCAGACTGGCTTTGCGTCGATGATGATCGACCCGATTTCTGCCTACACGAAGGTGGCTACTTGTATTTGGCGGGCGCATTGGGTGCTCCGGTGCTGCGCGAGGCCAATACGATCCAGCGGTCGATGGGCGCCGATATCGCGCTCATGCCGCCCGAGGCCTTGAGGGCGCGGTTTCCTTGGTTGAACGTGAACGATCTTGAATTGGGTTCGCTTGGACTGAGCGGTGAGGGTTGGTTTGATGGTTATCGTTTGTTAACGGCGCTCCACACCAAGGCGCGACAACTCGGTGCACAGGCGGTTCGTGCAGAGGTGGTGGGGATGACTCGCACCGGCCGACGGATCGACACGTTACATCTAACTGATGGCGCTAGCCTCTCGGCATCGATGGTGGTCAACGCGGCCGGCCCATGGGCGCGTGCGGTCGGCGCAATGGCGGGTGTTGATATTCCGGTCGACGCCTGCCGCCGCACGGTGTTTGTAATGGCCTGTCCGACTCCACTGCCAGGTTTCCCCTTGCTCATCGACACGACTGGGTTTTGGATCCGACCCGAGGGCGCGTATTACATCGGTGGCATCGTGCCGGCCGACGATGCGCCGAATTTGCCACTTGAGCCTGATCTCGATTCATTTGAGGCTGAGTTTTGGCCCGCACTTGCGCATCGAGTCCCGGCCTTCGAGTCCCTGCGCGTCGTGCGCGCCTGGGCTGGGTACTATGAGATGAACACCTTTGATCACAACGGCATCGTCGGGCCCCACACCGAGATGGATAATCTTTACCTCATGAACGGATTTTCAGGCCACGGAATGCAGCAAGCACCGGCCGTCGGCCGGGCGTTGGCGGAACGGTTGCTGTACGGCGAGTTTCGATCGTTGGATCTTCGGCCTCTGGCCTACGATCGCATCGAGGCGGGTCGAGCGCTGCGGGAGTTGGCCATCATTGGCTGAGGTCGATGTGGGTGCGTCTGGGGTGCCATTGATGAGTTTCCTCAGCGTCACCGTCGGCGTTGGCCGTCTAATTGAGCATATACGATGACGACTGCGCCTGATCTGAGCTTCGAGACGCTCCGCGATGCGGTGGTGAAACACTACCGGCAGCGCACGCCCAAGTCGGCCGCTGCGCATCAGGCCGCAGCGGCGGTGATGCCCGGTGGCGATACCCGCTCCACCACCTATTTCGATCCCTATCCGCTCTCGATCGTGCACGGCTTTGGCTGTCGAATGACCGATATCGACGGTTGGTCGTATCTCGATTTTCTCGGTAACTACACCTCGCTGATTCACGGGCACGCCCATCCTGACATCGTGCGGGTCGTGACTGAGCAGTTGGCCCGAGGCACGGCTTTCGGCAGTCCGATTGATGCTCAAATGCAGCTGGCCGCAGCGTTATGCGGACGGGTTCCGTCCTTAGAAACCGTGCGGTTTTGTAACTCGGGCACCGAAGCAACACTGAATGCATTGCGTCTTGCGAAGGCCTATACGGGGCGGGCGAAGGTGCTGAAAATGGAAGGGGGTTATCACGGCTCACACGATGCGGCTGAAATCAGCGTTTCCCCGCCGGCACACTTGATGGGACCTGCTCACGCCCCGTGCGCTGTGGCGGGCAGTCCCGGACTGTTTACCGGTATTACCGACGATGTGATTGTGGCGCCGTTCAATGACCTCGAGGCGACGGCCGCTCTGATTGATATCCACGGTAGCGCAATTGCGGCCGTGATCATTGAGCCGGTGATGGGCTCCGCCGGCGTGATTCCAGCCGCGCCTGCTTTTCTGGCCTTCCTGCGGGAAGCGACCGCGCGTTGTGGGGCACTGTTGATCTTTGATGAAGTGGTGACGCTGAGGCTCGCGTACGGGGGCGCTCAGTCGATCTATGGAATTAGCCCTGACTTGACAGCCATGGGGAAAATCATCGGTGGTGGTTTCCCCATCGGGGCTTTTGGTGGGCGTCGAGATGTGATGGCGCTGCTCAATCCCAGCGCGCAGGTCTTGCGTCAATCGGGCACCTATAACGGCAATGCGGTCAGCATGGTGGCCGGGTTGCAGGCCCTGCAGTTGCTGACGGCTCGAGAAATCGAGCGCATCAATCAACTCGGCGATCGCTTCCGATCCCAATTGACCACTGTTTTGGCTGAATCCGGTGTTGATGGTTATGCGGGTGGAATCGGGTCTTTGGTGCAATTGCATCTCCACGCGCCTGCGACGGTCCGTAATTATCGCGATACGCTCAACGCGCCCAAGGCTTTGCAAGAGGTGCTGCATCTGGCTCTGTTGAATGAAGGGTTTTTTGGTGCGGTGCGTGGTGAATACGCGATTTCAACGCCGATGACGGCAGTCGATATCGATGAGGCCGTGACCCGTTTCCGCAGGGCCTTGCCGCAGATCGGAGCTCAACTGCAGTGGCGCTAAGCGCTGCTCGGCGCTAGAAACGCATACACTAGTGATGCAGGGCGAAAATTTTCTGGAGATTGATATGCTCAATGAAATGACAAGTGGCTGGATTCGTGGTCTTGCGGTCACGATCGTCGCTGCCTTCGCGCTAGCGCCCAGCGTACACGCCGCATCCCCTCAGCATACGGGCCAAGCACCTGGGTTCTATCGCATGCATGTGGGCGACATTGAAGTGGTTGCGCTCAGCGATGGCACCTTCCCCATGCCGGTCGGTCAGTTGCTGAAGGACATCACACCGGAAGCGTTGAATGAGGCTTTGCGCCACGCCTTCGTCGCGGATCCCGTGGAGGCATCGGTGAACGGCTTTTTGATCAACACTGGCCGTCACCTGGTGCTCGTGGATACCGGTGCTGGCGCAATGTTTGGCCCGACGCTGGGGCACCTCGTCAGTCATCTGCGGGCCGCGGGCTATACGCCTGAGCAGGTCGATGAGATTTACATTACCCATATGCATGGGGATCATGTCGGTGGCTTGGTGGCCGCTGGCAAGGCAGTTTTCCCGAACGCGCTAGTCCGGGCGGCGGAGGCGGAGAGCGGCTACTGGTTGGACACCCAGCAGCGCGATGCTGCACCTGAGAGTGCCAAGGGCGGCTTCACCAGCGCGATGACTGCACTTGGCCCCTATGTGGCTGCGGGTCGATACAAGCCCTTCCACGGCAGCACCGAGTTGGTTCCGGGCGTTGAGGCGATTGAGGCGACCGGCCATACGCCAGGACACACGGCGTATCGCGTATCGAGTCGCGGGGACTCCTTGCTGCTCTGGGGCGATCTGATGCACGTGGCCGCGGTGCAATTCCCGAATCCGTCCGTCACGATTGCGTATGACTCGGATGCGGACGCCGCGAGAAGCCAGCGATTGAAGGTCTTCCGCGAGGTGGCGGCGACAGGAGTTCTAGTGGGCGGCGCCCATCTTCCGTTTCCAGGACTCGGCCATCTGCGAGTGAATGAGACTCGCTATGACTTCGTCCCGCTCAACTACGCCACGCTGCATTAAGGCAAGCTTAGTGCGCTGAATGTGCCGGGATGGCACTCGCGCCATCCCGCGCTCGTTACTTCGGTGTCGCCTGCGTCGGTGACACCGTCGCGATGCAGTGGCGTTGTCGCGTCGCTGACTCGTCAAAATAGATTATCCCGCCCGTCGACACTACACGGTAGCCGTTGCATGCTCCGAAATCTCTATTTGACATAATACAAACAAGAGATATGAATTTAAAAATATGTGTCGTGAATTAAACATAACCTTGGTAGGGTGATTATGTATTCGGAGTCTAAGTAGTTGACTTTACCAAGAGCGTACAAATCACGAAAAGTTTGGCCGGATCCTTTCCATTGTTGTGGGGTTGCTCGCGGTCACCGCCGCCGAAGCCTCCACGCTCATTCCGTTAAACGCGCCGGCGTTGACGCTTGCCTACACTTTGAAGCGCGATTGTTCGCCACTCGGGTTCACGACCCTTCTCGGCGCCGTAAAAAGCGGTGCGGAATGGCCTGGGGCCTTTCTGTCGTTGCGGGTCACGGGCAAGTAGGTCCAAACTTGTATGTCGCAGTGACGTACTCAGCACGCATCCCGTCACGAGAAACCCACCCAGACTTGGTCGGCGCGGACACGGCACAGGTCAAATCCGAAGCGTGGCCCTTCCTCTGCCTCGCATTGGGGCTCAGCGGGCGTGTCGCTCTAAAGGAAGGTACGGGGTATCGAATCCGAAGTGGGCGGGGCCGAACAACTCTAAGCCTGACGGGGTTCGCCAGATATTTGGCGCGGGAAAGCCCAGCACAGAGACTCGTTGGCGTTTCGTGAAGTCCGGGTTTGAGATGGCTGTCCCGCTTCCGGAGTCTACAACCGAGATCAGATCTGGCGGCGTGACACTAACCTGGTCATCGCGCCAGGCGATGAGATTTTCATTCATATAGTGAATTCGATAGCGACTGCCGAGGAACCGACCACGCCCTTCAAGAAGGACGTCTCCCACTAGAAATCCTGAGTCGTCCTTCCAAGGAAAATCCACGACTTCACCTTCAAACAGCAGGTAACCGCCACCTGCGGCAAGGACCGCCGCAATCGGGTCGGCGCCTGCGACAGAGGCGTTCCGGCCGGCTCGCCCGAGACGTCCAGCTTTTGAAATTGAGCCACTGATCAGCACGCCCGGTCGCTTGGCATCGCGTCCGGATAACGCGGCATCCGTGACGCCTAAATTACCCAGGCTGGTTACCGATATCGCCCTCAAGATGTCCTCTACTCTGGAGTTACGCGCGACTTTCTCGAGCACCAATGCGTCACCAAATCCAGTCACCGCAGCCAAGGGCGTCGTGGCCAACTCCGCATGAGCAATCGAGTCTTGAGTCGCTTCTGGGGTGGCGCGGCCTACACGATCAGCGTCTAGCATCGGCACCCCCAAGCGAGCGGCGGTCGACAGGGCCGCCGCTACACTCCACGGTCCTAACTCTCCAGCGACCGTAGCGACAAACGAGCGATGCAGGTGCTGACTGAGCAATCTAAAAGATGCTTCGACCGCATCAGTCTTAAGCGGCAAAAGGCCAGCATAGTTTTTCTGATCGGCTTCATTGGGGGGCGCATTACTGCCCAGCCCATAGGGAGATGCGACCCAGTCATCATCGGCCAGCTCGGCAATGGGCAGTAGTTCAAAGCTCAGGCCAGCGGCCAAGTCGTCTGCCAATTGCGCTCTGCCCTCGGCTAGCGTGCCGCCACCCCCGCACCCCAGATACGCGCAGCCCACCAAGATATCTTGAAGTGACTCCTCGCTGAGCTGTCGCGCGTTAGGATGTCGAAGACCGATGGGCGGCGTAACGACAGTCAGAGCTCGCCCACCTTGGGACACCGCAGCCAAGGTTAAGGCGGTTCCACCCAACAATTTTCGTCGCGAGTAACTGAAATCCATGACCGTCTCCTGCAGTCGGCTTAACCTGTGATTATGAACCCGCATCTTTCAATAAAACCGACGCTCTCCCCACAGTCGCGGCGGACACCGCGACGGCAAAACATATGCGGCATTGTCATTCACATAACGCGCGCGGTCGATGCGCAACACTATCCGAACGAGAAAACCGACCTTGATAGCTTACACAGGTGGTATCGGTCGTTAAGACAGATTTCCTGAACGGGCAGACGATCGTCGGTGTCTGCAGCTACACGCACGCCAACACGCTGCTGCGCCAGCCGTGGCAAGCGGAGTATTATCAGGTGGCCTGGACGCTTGCGGGGGTCGCGACCCTCGGTACACAGTGCGGACACACGGATGTCGCGCTGCCGGCGAAGAATTATTTTTTGCCCGGATGCCGCATGTATAGCGCCGGAGATGCGAGCGTCGCAACTCACATATTGATTGGCTCGGTCACCTATAACTACTTGATTGGCTCGGTCACCTATAACTACGTGACCACCAGCATCGCCGGGGCCCAATTGCTTTACCAGTATCAGTTGCTGAACACCGCCAACGGCGCCGTTCCATTGGTCACCGGCACCCTATCCAAGCCTTGATGCGACGCCGCAACCGCCAGAGCGTTGTGTTGATTGGTCAGGCGGCTTGCGGCCGCCTGAACATTGCTGCCGGTCACGGCACTCGTGGACAAGGCTACCGGGCGGGCGCGGGTCGACGGGTGTTACAGTGGGCCTACCTGATTACGGACTCCATGCCATGACCACCGATGCGACCCATGCTGCAGAATCGCTGATTCACCTCTCGTCCCTGCTGTCGAGCCAAGTCCGCGGGGCGCTCGAGCCCTGGGGCGTGCGAGATGGCGCCAATCAAGGTGATCCGCAGACCTCAGGTCATATTCTGTACGCCGCGAATGGCATGACCGCCGGTGTCTGGGAATGCACACCTGGCGGTTGGGATACGGTCGATCGGGCCGCTACGGAAGCCATGCTGTTTCTGAGCGGCCGGGCGCGCATTACGACGCTCGGCTGCGAGCCGGTCATCTTCGAAGCTGGCGATACGTTCGTCCTGCCCAAGGGCTGGAATGGTCGCTGGGAAGTGCTGGAAACCGTGCGCAAATTCTTCGTCGAAACGAAATAAAACGCGCTTGCACTCAGCTAACTTCGCTCGAGCAACCGGCTGCCTGTGCGGTAAGGCTTAGAATTTCGTAAACAGGGACTAATTGTGCTGAGAGTCACGTCAATTGCTGTCGCCTTATTGGCGATCATATTTATCCGCCTATCTTTTGCCGTCATACAGTTGCGTCGCAAAAATCAGGTGAGCTTAGGTAGCGGCGGGCACGAGGAACTCGAACGAGCCGTGCGCGCGCACGGCAATTTCGCCGAATACGTGCCGATTGGTCTATTGATGATCGGCTGTTTGGAGTTGAACGGCGCGCCTTGGTGGGTCGTCGCGTTGCCCGCGGCCAGTTTGACGATCGGGCGACTGATTCATGCGAAAGGCATTCAAGAGTCGCCACCGAAGTTCGGCCTTCGAATTCTCGGTATGCAACTGACCTTCGGTACCTTAGGCGTGTTGGCGGCCTTGAATCTGGCGTGGACGCTCTACCTGGCCTTCGCCTAGTCGTCGACGGACGCCGGACTGTTCCGGGCCTCAGTTTTTCAGGCCAGCGGACGGATCGATGGGTTTAGCCCGTCGGTTTGGTCGTATAGATAATCTAAAGCCGGTTCAATTTTTTCGAAGGTTGTGGAGCTGTATCCGCTGCTAGTATCGGGCGGAATGGGCGTTCAATAGCGCCGTGTGGGGTCACTGTGCGGCTGGTGGAATGCCGGCACGCTGTGGGATGCAATGAATGAGTGAGTTGTCACGTTATTCGGCCTGGTCGATCGCCCGCCGTGGACTGAGCGGTGCCCGGTGGCGTCGCGCGTGGCGCGCCGCGGAGCCGCGCAAATCCTATGATGTGGTCATCATCGGTGGCGGCGGCCATGGGCTTGCCACGGCCTACTATCTGGCCGCGAATCACGGGATCACCAATGTCGCGGTGCTTGAGCGGGGCTACCTGGGTTCTGGCAACGTGGGTCGTAATACGACGCTCGTGCGATCCAACTATCAGCTGCCCGGCAACACGGAATTCTTCGAACATTCCTTGAAGCTCTGGGAAGGGTTATCGCATGAGCTCAACTACAACGTGATGCTCTCCCAGCGCGGTCAGCTGGTGCTGGCCCATGGACCCGGTCAGTTCGACGTACTCGCCCGCAAGGGCAACACGATGCGCTTGAACGGTATCGATGCGGAGTTGCTCGAGCGCGAGGATGTGCAGCGTTTGGTGCCCTTCCTCGACTATTCCTCGCACTGCCGCTTTCCAATCTACGGGGGTTTATTTCAGCCACGAGCCGGAACGGTGCGACATGACGCGGTGGCCTGGGGTTATGCGCGCGCTGCGGATCATCTCGGGGTCGACCTCATCGAAAACTGTGAGGTCACGGGCTTTGTGCGGGATGGCGATCGCGTCACGGGGGTTGAAACCTCGCGCGGCGTGATCAACGCCGGTCGAACTGTGCTGTCGGTGGCTGGGCACTCTTCCCACTTGACCCGGTTGCTCAACTGGCGCCTGCCGATTGAGAGTCATTTGCTGCAAGCATTCGTCACGGAATCGATCAAGCCGTTCTTAGACCACGTCATCTCCTTCGGCGCCGATCTGTACTACATCTCCCAGTCAGACCGCGGCGGCATGGTGTTCGGGGGTCACATTGACGGATTTAATTCCTACACGCAGCGCGGCCAATTACCGAAAGTACAGACCGTAGCGGAGTGCGCGATTGCGTTGATGCCTGGGATGTCTCGCTTGCGGGTGTTGCGGCACTGGGGTGGCATCCAAGACATGACACCAGACGGCAGTCCGTTCATGGGGCGCACCCCGTTCCGGGATCTCTACCTCAATGCCGGTTGGTGTTATCAGGGCTTCAAAGCGACGCCGGCGACCGGTTGGTGCATGGCCCACACCATTGCCCACGAAGAAGAGCACCCGCTGATCCGCCATCTCGGCGTCGATCGCTTCGAGCGTGGTAACGGCCACGACGAATATGGCCTTGGCCTTTGGACCTACAAGCAGTAAGACCATGCTTCGAATTCCTTGTCCTCACTGCGGCGTTCGTGACTACACCGAATTTCGGTATGCCGGTGATGCCAGCAAGTCACGCCCCTCACTCGAAATTACGGACGTCAAGACTTGGCACGATCACGTCTTTCTCTTCGATAATCCCAAAGGCATGCACCAGGAATATTGGCAGCATGTGCAGGGTTGTCGGCAGTGGCTGGTGCTTGAGCGCGACACTTCAACCAATACCGTGAGCCGGGCTTGGTTCGCCCGCCAAGGAAAGTCGTCATGACGGGCACTCGACTGACGAAGGGTGGTCGTATCGATCGCAGCGCAACGCTGCAGTTTCAGTTGGAAGGGCGCCGCTTCACTGGATATGCGGGCGATACGCTGGCGTCGGCGCTGCTCGCTAACGGCATTCGCGTATTTGGGCGGAGTTTTAAGTACCACCGACCGCGCGGCATTTTGGCGTCGGGCATCCAAGAGCCGAACGCCTTGATGACCGTGGGCACCGGTTCGCGTCGCATACCGAATTTGCCGGCGACGAGCGTCGAGTTGTATGACGGACTCGTGTGCGAGCGGCAAAACGGCTGGCCGAGCGTCGATTTTGATATCGGCAGTGTGTTCGGCCTCTTTGCGCGATTCCTTTCGGCGGGCTTTTACTACAAGACCTTCATCGGTCCCACCCGTGGCTCCTGGATGTTTTACGAGCGCTGGATCCGCCGTGCCGCGGGCTTAGGTCGAGCCACACATGAGCCGGACAGCGCGCGTTACGACCATCGCCACCACCATACCGACGTATTGGTCATTGGTTCGGGTCCGGCCGGTCTTGCGGCAGCGCTGGCAGCAGGACGCGCAGGCAGTCGTGTCCTCTTGGTTGAACAAGATTCGATGGCCGGCGGCAGTCTCTTGGATAGTCCGATCGGCACTGACGATGACCAACTTCGCAGCGCGTTGTTGGCACAGCTCGTCGCACTGCCGACCGTGCAGATTCTTACGCACACGAGTGTGTTTGGATTGTATGACGGGTTGGCGGCCGGCATGGTTGAGCGGCGTCCGGTGATCCAGGGAGTCTCCGCGCCGAGCGAAGTGCTGCACATCGTGCGCGCGAACCAGATCATCCACGCGACCGGTGCACTCGAGCAGCCGTTACTGTTCGGAAACAACGATCGGCCGGGCGTCATGCTCGCGGGCGCCGTGCGCGCGCACCTACACCGTTACGCCTTGCGGCTTGGTGATGAGGTCGTGGTTGTCACGAATCATGATTCGGCGTGGTCGGCCGCGTTTGACCTCGCCGATGCCGGCGCTCGCGTGACCGTAGTGGATGAACGCCCTGCGCCGAACGCTGACCTGTTGCAAGGTGCGAAAGACCGCGCCATCGCTGTCCGGGTACACACGGTTGCGACTCGCGTCTTCGGGTCCAATGGCGTGAAGGCGCTTGAAGTGCGTGATGCAGAGAGCGGGGCGGTCGCGCGGATCGCCTGTGATCTCGTCGCGATGTCGGGCGGTTGGATCCCGACAGTCCAATTGACGACCCACGGTGGCGTGCGCACCGTGTTTAATCCGACTTTGGGTGTGCATGTTGCGGGACCGATGGCAGCGGGGCAGTCGATTGCCGGCGCGGCGTCTGGTGACCCCACAGATCCTTTGAAGCAAGGTCATGCGGTAGGCGTCCGCGCCGCGCAGGCTTTGGGATTCAGCGCGGATGCAGGCTTAGCACCCGAGAGTGCCTGGTCCTCGGTGCCACTCATGACGACGCGGACCTCTGCGTCGCTCCCGGCACAGTCCAAAGTGTTCATCGACTTCCAGAGTGACGTGACGTTGTCGGACATGCATGTGTCGCTCGAAGATGGTTTCGAATCTCCCGAGCATCTCAAGCGCTACACGGCGTTGGGCATGGCCACCGATCAAGGCAAGAGCAGTCATTACAACGGCCTGACGACGTTGTCGGCGCTGCGGGGCCAAGCGATGGGCGCGCTCGGTACGACGACGCACCGGCCCCCGTACACGCCAGTGACGGTGGGTGTACTGGCTGGTCGCTCGGTGGGACTACACTTTCGGGCGACGCGACGCACGCCGATGCATGAATGGCACATGGCCAACGGCGTGACGATGATTGAAGCGGGTCCGTGGTTCCGACCCTGGTATTACCGCTGGGCGGGCGCGGATGTCGGCTCTGCCTACATTGAAGAAATGCGGGTTGTGCGTTCTCGCGTCGGCCTCTCGGATGTCTCGTCGCTCGGCAAAATTGAGTTGACGGGCCCGGATGTCGGCATTTTTCTCGATCGGGTGTACGTGAACGGCTTTTCGTCACTCGCCGTCGGTAAAGCGCGTTACGGCGTGATGCTCAATGACGATGGCACCGTCCTTGACGACGGCACAACCGCTCGATTGGGTGAGCACCGTTATTTCTTGACCACCACGACCGCGCAGGCCGGTGAGGTCATGTCATGGCTTGAGTTCTTACTGCAGACGGTGTGGCCGGATCTGCGCGTGCAAGCTGTCTCTGTGACGGATCGATGGGCGGCGATGTCCTTGGCGGGTCCTTACGCACGCGACGTGCTCGCCCGCGCACTGCCTGAGATTGATGTGTCGAATGCGGCCTTACCCCACATGGGCGTGATGGAGCGACAGATTGGTGAGATGCCGGTGCGCATTGGCCGACTGAGCTTCTCCGGTGAACTGGCTTACGAAGTCTATGTGCCGGCAGATTATGGCGTGGGGATGTGGGAACATCTGTTGGCGGTGGGCGCTGATGTTGGTATCCGACCCTATGGGCTCGAGGCCTTGGCATCGCTGCGTATTGAGAAGGGTCACGTCGCGGGTATTGAGTTGGATCATCGCAATACCCTGCGTGATCTTGGTCTCGGCAAAATGGGATCACGCGCGAAGTCGTACATTGGTCGCGCCCTGTCAGAACGATCCGAACTGGTAGATACGCAGCGCTGGAGTCTCGTGGGCCTAGAACTCGTCGAGCCCGCCGGAAAACTCCGCGGTGGCGCGATTTTGTTCGCCAAAGATGAGCCGATTCAGGGGCATGGCCGCGGCTATATCACCTCGGTGACGTGGTCTACGGTACACGAACGGTTGATCGCGTTGGCCCTCTATCGCGGTGGCTTAAATCACGTCGGCGAAGAGATCGTCTGTGCATACCCGCTGCGCGGTGAGCAGGTGAGGGCGCGCATCGTATCGCCGATGTTCATCGATCCCGCAGGAGAGCGCCTCCATGCTTAATCGCCAAGCTCTGCACCCGGTCTGCACGAACTTTGTGGGTTTTGATGGTCCGGATGGCCAGCGGCGCGTTCGTATCGGTGAATTGCCGGCGACGACCTGGTTTCAGTTGGGTGTTCACCCCGGTTGCGCCACGGAGGTTGCCGCGTGCTGGCTGAGCAGATTCGGTTTTGCGTTACCCGAGTCGGCCACGCGAGTGACCGAGTCTGCCGGTCGACGGATGTATCGAGTCGCACCGGACCAGTATTTCTTGGCGGGCTTCAGCCGCGCCGACATGATGCAATTGGATGCTGCACTGCCGTTGGCGGCGGGCGGGTTGACCGATTTGTGCGGGGCCCGCATTGCACTGCACGTCAGTGGCGCTAGCGCGCGCGAGCTGCTCTCCCAATTGGTCACCGTCGACCTTGACCCGGTGACCTTCCCCATCGGCCACTTCGCCCAAACGGGCATCCATCACGTGGGCGGATTGCTCGAGCGCACGGGTCCCGAGACCTACATTTATCTGGGACTACGCACCTACGCGCAGACACTGTGGGAGGCCTTGGTGGATGCCGCGCGGCCAATGGGCTGCGATGCACTCAGCGCCGAAGCGACCAGTCACGTTTAACCTAATGACCAACATATTGAAGATGTACAGGAAGCCTTCATGAAGACCCATACCAGAGTTGTCGTAATCGGCGGCGGCGTCGTCGGCTGCAGCGTGCTTTACCACCTGACTAAGGCGGGCTGGAAGGACGTCGTGCTGTTGGAGCGTGAGCAACTCACCGCCGGCTCCACCTGGCACGCGGCGGGCGGCTTCCACACCCTGAATGGTGACCCCAACGTCGCCAAGCTGCAGGGCTACACGATTGGGCTTTACGATGAGCTCGAGCGCATCTCCGGGCAATCCTGCGGCTTGCATCGATCGGGTGGTTTGCTGCTCGCCGATACGCCAGAGCGTATGGAGTGGCTGAAAATGGCACACGCCCGCGCGCGTTACTTAGGCCTTGAGACGGAGCTGCTCACGCCGTCGGAAGCCAAGAAGCTGCTGCCGTTGATTGAAGAAAAGTATTTTGTCGGCGCGATGCTCGACGCGGCGGATGGCAACCTGGATCCATCCGGCACGACGCACGCCTATGCCAAGGCCGCCAAGATTGGCGGTGCCGAGATTTATCAGCAGACCCGAGTGACCGATATCCAACGCCGTACCGACGGTAGCTGGGATGTGGTGACCACGGCCGGCACCATCCGTACGGAGCATGTCGTCAACGCGGGCGGCCTCTGGGCGCGCGAAGTCGGCCGTATGGTCGGCCTTGAGTTGCCGGTCTTGGCGATGGAGCACATGTATCTCGTCACGGACGAGATGCCTGAGGTCGTCGAATTCAACCGAACGCACGGCCATGAATTGCCGCATGCGATCGACTTCAAGGCCGAAATCTACATGCGCCAAGAGCGAAACGGCCTGGTGCTCGGCACCTACGAGCAGGATTGCCGCCCATGGCAGCCCCGGTCGACCCCCTGGGATTTCGGTGCGCAGTTGCTTGAGCCCGATTTAGAGCGCATCGCGCCGTCGCTTGAAGTGGGTTACGCCCACTTCCCGGCCATGGCGAAGGCCGGCATCAAGCGTGTCATCAACGGACCCTTTACGTTCTCACCGGACGGTAATCCGCTCGTCGGCCCCGTGCAGAGCTTGCCGGGCTTTTGGTGCGCCTGCGCCGTGATGGCCGGGTTCAGTCAAGGTGGTGGCGTGGGTCTTGCGTTGTCGCAGTGGATGGTCAATGGCGATCCTGGATTTGATGTCTGGGCGATGGACGTCGCTCGGTATGGTGGATGGGCCACGCGCACCTACACGAATGCAAAGGTGCGTGAGAACTACTCGCGTCGCTTCTCGATCCGCTTCCCCAATGAAGAATTGCCGGCGGCACGTCCGCATCAGACCACGGCCCTTTACGACATCCTGCGTTCACGCGGCGCCGTCATGGGCGACAGCTGGGGCTTGGAGACACCGCTGTGGTACGCGCCGCCCGGCGTTGAGCCGCGCGATGTGGTTTCGTTCCACCGCTCGAATGACTTTGAACACGTGAAAGCCGAGTGCTTGGGTGTGCGGGCGTCGGTGGGCGTGACCGAAATCGCTAACTTCGCGAAGTATGAAATCAGCGGCGCTGGCGCCGAGGCCTTCTTGTCGAAGCTGATGACCAATCGGATGCCGAAGGTCGGTCGTATTGCGCTCACTCCAATGCTGAACCAAACCGGCAAGCTCATCGGTGACTTCACCATCGCTTGCGCTGCGCCGGAGCGCTATTTGATGTGGGGTTCCTCGCAGGCGCAGATCTATCACATGCGTTGGTTCGAGGCGCATCTGCCACACGATGGTTCAGTGCGCATTCATCGCTTCGACATGGGACTCGTCGGGCTGTCGATCGCAGGTCCCAAGTCGCGCGAGCTGCTCGCGCGTCTGACCGACGATGACGTTTCGGGAACCTCGTTCCGCTTTATGGATCACCGCGCGATGGATGTCGGTCACTGCCCGGCGCTCGTCAACCGCGTGACCTACACGGGTGATTTGGGCTACGAAATTTGGGTGGCCCCGGAATACCAGCGTCGACTCTATGACGCGATCTGTGCGGCCGGTGCGGATCTCGATCTCGTCCACTTCGGTATGCGCGCCTTACTCGCGTTGCGTCTCGAGAAGAACTTCCCGACCTGGTTCCGCGAGTTGCGGCCGATCTACGGCGCCTACGAGGCGGGCATGGATCGCTTCATCGATTTGTCGAAGGGTGACTTCATCGGTCGGGATGCCGCGGCCCTGGAGAAGGCCAATGGCGGGACTTTGCGTCGTGTCAGCTTCGCGGTCGATGCCTTGGATGCCGATGTGTTGGGCGACGAACCGATCTGGCATCAGGGCAAGGTCATTGGTTGGGTCACGTCCGGCGGTTACGGCCACTGCGTCGACCTGTCGCTGGCGCAGGGTTATGTGCCGAAGGAACTGGCGACGGACGGGACGGCCGGCGCCTTCGAAATCGAAATCCTCGGCGAGCGCCGTCCAGCCACCATTTTGTTTGACCCACCGTTCGACCCTCAGGGTCTGCGGATGCGCATGTGAGGGGATTCCGTTGAACGACAGCCCCACCGAAAGACCCCGCTCACGCCGTCGGCCCGTCGCCGCCGTTGAGACGACCAACCGCAGCGAGCGCTATCGCACGCTGCGGCGTCCCTATCAGCCATGGCAGATTTTTTCAGCTGATCGCGTCGAGGCACTGCACGAGGCGGCGCTGGGATTGCTGGAAAATACCGGCCTGAAGGTCTTATCCGCAGCGGCGCGCGAAAGACTGCGATCGGCCGGATGCCTGGTCGATGAAGCGTCCAATATGGTGCGGATCGATCGCGGTCTCGTCGCGGCCGCCATCGCCTCGGCACCAGGTACCATCCAACTGCGTTCGCGTTCGGCGCACCGGGCGGTGGTGTTGGATGAGCAAGCACTCACCTTTGGTCCGGTCTCCGGTCCGCCCAATGTGGCGCTGTCCGATGGCAGCCGCCGGCCGGGTAGATTGAAGGATTACGCTGACGGCATCCGTTTATGCCAGACCTTTGATGTGATGCACTTGCTCGGGGCCTTCACCGAGCCGCAGGACATCCCGGTTGATATCCGGCAATTGGAGATGGTCCACGCTCAAGTCACCTTGTCGGACAAGATTCCGCACACCTACAGTCGTGGCAGTGGCCAGATTGCGGATTGCTTCGAGCAGATCCGCATTGCTAATGGCCTCACGGTGGAAGAGTTTCGTCAGACCCCGTGCACCTACACGATCATCAACACCAATTCGCCTCGCGTGTTGGATGCGCCGATGGCCGATGGGATCATGGATTTCGCGGCCGCCGGCCAAGTTCAGATGATCACGCCCTTTACGCTTGCAGGCGCCATGGCGCCGGTGACGATCGCCGGGGCCTTGATGTTGGCGCACGCCGAAACGCTGGGCGGCCTCGTGCTCGCACAG
This sequence comes from uncultured Pseudomonadota bacterium, assembly GCA_903879335.1. Classification (GTDB taxonomy): domain Bacteria; phylum Pseudomonadota; class Gammaproteobacteria; order Steroidobacterales; family Steroidobacteraceae; genus CAIKZZ01. Next base: position 34,834 of record CAIRLC010000011.1, on the reverse strand, counting down.
ATCACGCGCCCGGGCGCGCCGGTCGTGTACGGCAGCTTCACCTCGAATGTCGATTTGCGATCCGGTTCGCCCGCCTTTGGTACGCCGGAGTATGTCCACGCCCAAGTGGGCGCTGGCCAGATGGCGCGTTTTGTCGGCTTACCGTGGCGATCGTCGGGCGCGACGGCCTCCAATTTGCCCGACGCACAGGCGGCGTATGAGAGCCAAATGAGCTTGTGGGGCGCGCTCGTCGGCGGCGCCAACTTTGTGCTGCACGGCGCAGGTTGGTTGGAAGGTGGACTCTCGTCGAGCTTTGAGAAATTCATCCTCGATATTGAGCAACTGCAGATGATGGCGGAGATGCTGTCACCCGTCGGTTCCACCGATGAGGATTTCGCGGCCGACGCGATTGCTGAGGCTGGGCCGGGCGGGCACTTCTTCGGCACGCAACACACAATGGCGCGCTATCGCGACGCGTTCTACTCGCCGTTGGTCTCAGACTGGCGCAACCACGGTTCGTGGTTCAATGACGGGGCCCAATCTGCGACCGAGCGGGCGTCCCGGATCTGCACCGAGCTGCTGCAGTCCTTCACGCCACCGCCGATGGATCCGGCCGTGCTCGAAGAACTGGAGGCGTTTAAACGTCGGCGTATTGAAGAAGGCGGGTCACCTCCCGCCGGTTGAGTGGTCGACCGAGGGGAGAGCTGAACGTGCGCGAGCCGAACATTCAAGGTATACGGGTCCGGTGGCGGATCTTTTCGATGTTGGTGGGTGCGGCGAGCGTCGTCTACTTCCAGCAGCGTGCGATCTCGGTGGCCGCCGAGCGCATCATGCCGGAGTTGTCACTGACCCAGATGCAGATCGGCTGGCTGCAGTGGGCCTTTGTGCTTGCCTACGGCCTGTTGCAATTTCCCGGCGGCATCCTCGGCCAACGCTTGGGTGGTCGGCGTGCCCTCACCGCATTACTGTCGCTGGCGGTATTGGCCTCACTCGCAGCCCCGCTCACGCCCTTTTATTTTCATGGCACGGCGCTCTTCGTCGCGCTGTTTCTGACGCAACTGACCTTAGGGGTCGCGCACGCCCCCTTTATGCCTGTCTGCGCAGGGCTCATGGAAGCGTGGTTACCGGCAGGTCGCTGGGCTCTGGCGCAAGGCTTACATACCTTCGGCTGTCAGGTCGGCGCGGCGATTGCTCCGCCGCTGTTGGTGGTCTTGATCACCCTGCTCGGATGGCAGCCGGCGCTCATCTGGGCGTCGTTCCCACCGCTGCTGCTGATTGGCCTTTGGCTCTGGTACGGCCGCGATACACCGCTTGAGCACCCGAAAGTCTCCGCGGCGGAGTTGGCCGAACTGGCCGCAACCCCGGTGGAACTGCCAAACCACGACATTAGTTTTGCGCGGGTCAAAGGCATCTTGGCTAACCGCAGTATTGCGCTTATCACGCTGTCCTACATCGGGATGAACTATGTGTTCTATCTGCTCTCGAGTTGGTCCTTTCTTTACCTGATTCAAGAACGCCATTTCACCCTGCTTGAGGGCGGCGCACTCGCCAGCTTGCCTCCCATCGGCGCTGCCATTGGTGCCGCGGTCGGCGGCACCATCATCGATGCGCTGTCGGCGCGGATCGGCGTGAAATGGGGGTTTCGGATTGTGCCGCTGATTGCCTTGCCGCTCGCCGGGTTGTTCCTGTTGCTCTCTACCTTCACGGCGAGTGCGTATGTCGCGGTGGTTGCCCTGACCTTGGCCTACACGACCGTTGAGGTGAATGAAGCGGCCTATTGGGCGGGCACGATGCGCATTGGCATGGCCGATTCCATGGCCGCGACGGGCGTACTCAATACCGGTGGGAACATGGGTGGATGGATCGGTATCCCGGTGGTGGCCTATCTATCCGGCCACGGTCAATGGAGTGCAGCCTTCGTCATCGGTTTTGTCTGCGCGGTTGTCGCTGCGCTTGGCTGGCTGTGGGTCGATACCTCAAAACCGCTGGTGGCGCCGGCTAGCGCCGTCTAACAATCAAAAACCGTTGACCGTTCCCTGCGGCACCGTCCGGTACCGCAGGGAACCAGACGGTCAGCGACCGCCGAACTTATAGCCAAACTTCACGCCAATCACCCGCGGGCGAGTGACCGTCTGCGTCTGCAACGCTTGTGAATCACTCAGGAACACCTTGCCGCGTGTATCGGTGAGGTTCTGTGCATAGACCTGCGCCGTCCACGCATCGCGACTGACACCGAACGACGCGTCATACGTCGTGTACCCGGGTTGATCAAAGGACTGCGTCGGGTAGACCGACGGCGCGATGGAGGGGGCGCTGCCGACCACGTTGTAGGAATGTCCCGTCGTGACGGCACCGGCCTGGGCAAAGGCACCGTAGTCACCGACCTGCCACTCGTAGCGCAGGTGGATGTTGCCCTGGAACGGCGGTGACATCGCCAGGGGGCTGCCGGCCACGCCGTAAATGTTCGGGATCGGTGTCGAGGCGCCGTTCACGACCTCATAGACCGGCTTCCCAAAGTTGCTGCTGTCGGGGTTGTTGGCGATCAGCACCGGTGCGTTGGTCTGCTTGGAACTATTCCAAGAGGCCCCGGCCTGTAAGGTGAGGCCAGCCGTGAGTCGCGCGATGAACTGCAACTCAAGACCTTTCACTTCGTAGTCCGGGCCGTTCGTCACAAAGGCTTGGGAGCCTGTGTAGGCCGGATTAAACACAGAGAACTGCACGTTGTTCCATTGTTCACGATAGATCGCACCGTTGAACAGGAAGCGATGCCCGAACCACTCCGTCTTCCAACCGATTTCGTTGTTGACGAGATCATCCGGCGCATAGCCTTTTGGCGTGTAGAACTGGTTCACGCCGTTGACATCGGCAATGAACGGGCCGTTGCTCGTGCGGTTAAAGCCACCCGGGCGATAGCCTTGTGACCACGTGTAGTAGACCATCGCATCCGGCGTGATCTTCCAGGTGATATTGGCGCGACTGCGCGCACCGGAGTAGCTCTGCTTCAGGTGCTCGGCATCAATGCTCGCGCCGCCCGCCGTGCACGGCGCTGAGCCGGCTTCAAAGCAACCGAAGCCGCCGCCGTAGGCGCCCTTTTCAGTGTTGGTGAAATGGTAGTAACGCGTGCCCACCGTCGCGGTGAGTACCTTGGGGATGATGTCGACATCGGTTGACAGATAGAAGGCGTACTGCTGATAACCGCGGACTGCGTCGACCAGATACGACACGTTTGAGTTCCGCGTGTCGGGGTTGGCGACCGTGGAGCCGGGCGCCGGTGCAATATTCGACAAGCAACCGACGTTGTTCGCATCGGTACAGGCCGGCAGGGTTCGGTACATCCAGTCGGTGTTCTCAGCGACCGTGAAGTCCTCCCAGAAGATGCCACCAACCGCGCGAATGCGACGGTCGTCTGGCGTCGACAGCCGCAGTTCATGGCTCTGGTGGGTCGCGTGTTCGTGATCGGACCAGCTGGCGCTTGGCGAGTAGCAAGTGGGGGTGCCGGTGACCCAGCCGCCATAGCACTGGTAGTAATCCGCGAAGTAGCCACGCGAGTAGTTGGTGTAATCCTGATACTGCTCGATGTTGCGGTTCAGGTAACCCGCGGCATACACCAGTTTCAGATCACCCACCTTGCCGGTCACGGTGAGGGAGGTATCGGAGAACTTGTCTTTCGCATCCGACGGATTGAAGAGCGTCACTGACAAGTCGGGTAGCTTCTGACCGTCTGAGCCGGTCGGCATCTGGTAGAACACGCCTTGCGCGTCGGTGTTCTGGTAGCTCTGCGACAACAGCACATCCCAATCGTCGTTGACCTTCCACAGCGCTTGCAGGCGTGCGCCCTGATAAGTCACCGGGTTGATGGCGTTGCGCACCAGAGCATAGTTATTGAGGACCGGACTGTTGGCCGGCACTGAGCCGTCGGCATAGCTGATGCCAACGTCTGAATTGCTGCGCGTGAAGGTGCTTGGCACGTTATTGATGTAACCGCCGCGGGCATCATTGTAGAGCACCGCACGAACGGCCAGTCGATCGGCAATCAGCGGCAAGTTCAACATGCCATCCACGGCCGTGTTGGGATCACCGTGTGCAGTCGCGCCGTACGAGGCATTGAACGCGCCTTCCGTGACGTTCAACTTGGGTTTCTGGGTGATGTAACGCACGACGCCGGCTTGCGCGCCGCCGCCAAAAAGCGTGCCCTGCGGGCCTTCCAGCACTTCAATGCGCTCAAGATCGACCGCATACACGTCCAAATTATGGCTTGGGAGCATCGAGGACTGTTCGTCCACGTACACAGCGACGTTCGGGAAGTTCCCGAGGACGCCGTTGCCCTGCGGGCCTTGGGTGCCGAGGCTCAGACCCCGCATGTAAATCTCGCCCTGACCGGGGCCGAAGGACGCCGTGGTCACGTTCGGCAGAAACTTCACGTAATCATCGAAGGTCGCGACGTTCATCTGTGCGATGGCTTCGCCCGTGATGGCTTGGATCGAGATCGGTACGGACTGCAGATTTTCCGAGCGGCGCTGCGCCGTTACGATGATTTCCGCGAGCCCCGACGCGCTTTCATCAGCCGCGTACACCGAGTGGCTCAGCGTCGGCGCTGCCAACGCAAACGCGATGGCCGTGGCCAGTGTCTTGTTATTCCCCATCTCGATCTCCCCTTTTATGATTCAAAAGGCTCGGTAGGCTTTTGCCAAGCCGTACTGCCTGCGCAATCAGCTTCTTGGCTCTGAGCGGCCGTAGAATCCTAGTCTTTCTTCTTGCGAGAAAGTGACTCCTGGCCGATCGTAATATGAAAACACCGCCACCAATCGTGAGCGCGACCCGCGCACCGTCGAAACCCGGTGCAAGGTGTTTTTGCCGGCAAAGACATTGAGCGTGCCGGCTTGCAGCGGGTTGACGTGGTGCGCCGGATCAGCGCCCGATAAAAATCGTCCCACGCCGTCGTAGTTTTGGTCCGTGTCAGAACGCAGTCCCGTGCGGTACTCAAACTCGCCATCTTGCTCGGCGGCTTGCAGCAGCAGGGTGGTCGTGTACCGCGAGCGATCGAAATGCCAGTTCAGAGCTTCGCCCGGTCGGTATTCCATGACGTTTAACCGAGCGATGGGATCATCCATCGGGAAAAGCTCAGCGATCCCGATCACGCTCGCGATAAACGCATGCAGCGGTTTCCATTCATAAATGCGAGTGATCGGGTTATCACGCAATTGATCGCCGCAGACGGTGTGATTGATCGTCTGGAATCGAGTCAGCGCCGGATGGTCTTCGGCAAGCCCTGGCACCTCGCGTAAGAAATAGACGTTGTGTTTGCGCTGATGCGTGTAGGAGTCGTGGGCGGCCAGTGGGGCGACTTGCGCAACGGCGGCTTGCAACGCGGCGGGTCGGACAAAACCATCAAGATTGAACATGCCGGTCTGTCGGAGTTCCTCACGACATTGGGCGGCAAGAAGCGCCATCGCATCCGGCTGATGGATCGGATATCGGTCGAGGTCGATGATGTCTTCCATCGCATGCTCCGTGTTGCCTGTCACCGGAGACTAACACCCGGATTCCAACCTCACATTCAGTAAACACAGGCCTAAGAATAGAAAATCTAAAGCCGAGGGACTCGCGTCAGCAGCCAATCAATAAATAGCCGCGCCGCCGGGTTGCGCAGCCCCGCCGGTGCCTGTACCGCACAATACTGAAAGGACAGGCGGGGGGCGACGTCGAAAGGCGTGACCAAGCGACCAGACTTGAGCATTTCATCCGCCAGCAGGAATTGACCCAACACCACACCGGCTCCGGCGGCGGCAAGTTCTATGGCCACGCTTGCACTGTCAGTCCGGTGGCCCCGATCGGCCTGCGTGCTTCGTGGCGCCTGGGCCGATTGAAACCAAGAATCCCACGACGGGAAGGCCGAGAACCCAGTGCGCCACTGCACATGGATCAGGTCTTCCTCCTGCAACGACTCGGGCTCGGCAGGCCGCACCCGTCCACGCTCGATCCACGCCGGTGTGCACATCGGCGTCACCTGGTCCTGCGCAAAGGGGGTGGTGGTCAGTTCCGGATAAAGATGCTCGCCGTAGGAGAGACGGATGTCGATCCGGTTGCGCACGAAATCGACGGGGTCCTCTTCAAGGCGCAGATCAAGTCGAACTTGCGGCGCCTGGCGCATAAAGTCCGGCAAGTGGTGGCTGAGCCAACGAATGCCGACCGAGGGCAGTACGCTGATGACCAGGTTCGTCGTACCCGTACCGCCCACGATCTGCTCGGTCAATGCGGCCAATTCGTTCATCAATTCGACGCACGCGGAGTAGACGGTCTGTCCGGTATCGCTCAGCAGCAATTGATGGTGTCGACGGATCAGCAGTTGGCGACCGTAAAAGTCCTCCAATTTGGCGATCTGCTGAGAGACGGCACCGGCGGTGACGCACAGCTCCGCTGCAGCGAGGGACATGCTGCCTAGACGGGCGCTGGCCTCAAACGCCCGAACCGCATTCAGTGGAGGAAGTCGACGAGTCATAAGGCTCCTACATCAGCGGATTCACTATGGCTGAGTCGCCGGGATAACTTCAAGGTCAATCACACGATCCTGCCACCACGCCCGTATCGGGTGTTCAATCACCGCACCCGTTTCATGCCGTGGCAAGGGGTATGCTGTGGGGCGTGGCGCATATCCTGTGCCGGGAGATCAGGACTATGGGCATTAAACGTCGTGCGTTCTTGGTCGGTGGTGCGGCCGTCGTGGGTGGCGGTCTGTTCGCACTGCGGTGGGCGGAAAACGCGGCGCTGCGCCGCGCCGCGGCGCGCGAAGCGCGCCCGGACGCCGGGGTGTTTCAGACGTGGATTCGCATCGAAGCGGACAACACGGTCACGATCTTCTCGCCCCATACCGATATGGGCCAGGGCTCACTCACGGGACTCGCCCAAATGGCGGCCGATGAGTTGGATGCCGACTGGGCAACGGTGCGGGTCGAGTTCGCTCCCGCTGAGGATGAGTTTGCCAATGTGCCGTTGGCGGTCGGCTTCGGCGAAGGCATGCTGCCTGTGACGGTGCCATCGTTCTTGAAAGGTCTTGAGCGCTCATCCTTCGCGATGGTGGCCCGTCACATGCCTTTGCAGGTCACGGGTGGATCATCCTCGCTGCGCATGACCGGCCAGTTCGGCATGCGAGTGGCAGGCGCCACGGCCCGCGCCGCACTGGTCGCCGCGGCAGCCCATCGCTGGAGCGTTCCGGCCTCGGAACTGACGACCGCCCACAGCCTCGTGATCCACGCCGGTAGCGGACGTCAGTTGCGCTACGGTGAACTCGCGGCTGAGGCGGCGTTGCGGGCCTCGACGGTAGACCCGGTCCTCAAGAAGGCGACGGAATACCGATTGCAAGGTCAGTCGCTCCATCGACTCGACGTGCCGCCAAAAGTGGACGGCAGCGCTGTCTACGGTATTGATATTCGACTGCCAAACCTGCGCGTGGCAACGATCCAGGCCGCGCCAGTCCGTGGCGGACGACTGGAGCACCTCGATCCTGCCCCCGCACTCGCTGTGCCGGGTGTTGAGCGCGTGCTTCAGCTTGAGAACGCCGTGGTGGTCGTTGCAACCGGCTATTGGGCCGCCTCCCGCGGCTTGCAGTCTTTGTCACCGCGGTTTTCGACCGGCGGCCATGAAGGACTTTCGTCCGCATCGATTGCGGCGGCCCAACGCCTGCAGATGAGCACCGCGAAGCCCACGGCGCATAGCGGTCACGGTGACGTTGCGAGGGCGTTCCAAGCCCAAGGCGCCCGTATTGTCGACGCTGATTTCGGCGTCCCTTTTATCCATCACGCGATGATGGAACCGTTCGCGCTGACCGCCCATTTTCAAGAGGGTCTCTTGGAGCTCTGGGGTGGCGTGCAGGATCCACTGCACAGCCGAAAAGCCGCTGCTGATGCAGCGGGCATTAACGTGGATGCTGTGACGGTCTACCCGCAGCTCATGGGTGGATCGTTTGGTCGGCGCTTACCCGGTTACTGCGAAATTATCGATCAAGTGGTCGCAGTGGCAAAGCAATGCGCGTATCCAGTCAAACTGATCTGGTCACGTGAGGAAGACGTGCGACACGGGGCTTATCGGCCACAGACCTCCGCACACTTGAAGGCTGCGCTTGATCGGGAAGGGCGCATATCGGCTTGGGCGATGGACTATGCCTTGGGTGAGGATGCCGCGAGTGAGGCGGCCTTTGCCTATGATGTGCCGGCTTTCGTGATGCGCCAACACGCGATGACGACGAATCAGAAGGACGGCGCGTGGCGGTCAGTGAACTCGAATCAGAATGCGTTTTATAACGAAAGTTTTATGGATGAGCTCGCCCATTCGGCCGGCGTTGATCCGGTCGAGTTCCGGCGACGCCATCTCAAGCCCGGTTCACGGCATCTCGCGGTATTGAACGATGTCGCGCAGCGGAGTGGCTGGGGTACGCCGCTGTCAGCCGGCCGTGGCCGGGGTGTGGCCATCGTCGAGAGTTTTGAGACGATCGTGGCGCACGTCATCGAAGCGAGTGTGGATGCGGACGGTCGACCGCGGGTCCATGCCGTCTGGTCGACGGTGGACTGTGGCTTGTTGGTCAATCCGGATGCTGGCGAAGCGCAGGTGATGGGTGCGATCGTCATGGGCGTATCGGCCTGTATCGACGAGGCGATCACGCTGGAGCACGGTGCGGTGATGCAGTCCAACTTTGACGACTACCCACTCTTGCGGATGCCCGACGCACCTGCGGTGCATATCCGGTTTTTAGTGAGCGAGGCGCCGATGGGGGGATTAGGCGAGCCCGGCATACCGCCAACGGCACCGGCGCTGGCCAACGCGATTTTCGCGGCGACGGGTCAGCGGATCCGCCAGCTGCCGTTTCGGACTCAGGCTAAAGCGTTGGTGTGAACCTAAAGTTGAGGAGGACCGAAGATGCTTGGCATAGAACGAAGGATCAGCGCCTGGCTACCGATCACCATGTCGATGACGGCCGTGTTGCTTACTCTCGTGCGATTACTCAGCGTCGGACGCCAACCCGATCTTGACGAGGGTTTCTACGCCCACCTCTGGCAACTGTTGATGGCCGCGCAGATCCCGGTCGCTGTCGTCTATCTCGTGAAGACGCCCCGTGCCGCTCGCCGGCAGATGGTGTACACCGTCGCCCTGCAAGCCGGCGCGGCCCTCATCGCCGTCATTCCGGTGGCTCTGCTGCGTTGGTAGGCCACTGGCGTTGGGGTCCTAGTTTGCCTAGGTTGAGTAGCGTCGGATGCCTTGAGGCACGCGCATCACGAGTGGCGCTTCCCAACCGCGGAGGCCACGGCGAAAAAGCCTAAGCTCAAAAAGACACTCGCGGCGATCAACCACAGAGCGCCCGTGTGGTCTTTCGCGGTCACCACCCAGGCGGCGATCGCCGGCCCGATGGCACTGCCCGCATTATGGAACGACGGCGCCATCGCCACACTGCGTCGACTCCGATCGACCGCGTTGAGTGCCCCGTACTGGTACGTCATGGAGACGTTCCATGCGATCGCATAAATGATATTGGCGAGGAGGAAGTTGAGTAGACCGGGTTGACCCGACAGCATCCATACGACCAATGCGACTGCGGCGGCGCTGGCGCCGATCGGGACGACGTAACCCAGGCGATTTCCGAGTCGATAGGCGAGGGCAACGCCGATAAAGCTGGTGGCCGTGCTGAGCGATAATGCGTTGGCGATGCTGGATGACGAGAGCGCAGATTCGGCGCCGATCCGTTCGACGTAGGTCCAGAAAACGCCGATGTTGACGTAGAAGAGCATGCAGCCGAGCAAGGCGAGGATGACGGGCCCACTGAGCACGCGATGCCTCTCGATGGGTGCGCGTGCCGTCATGCGGCCATGGCTCGGCAAACCTGCGATGAGTAGACCGCCGATGGCCGATAGCCCCATGAACAACAGCAGCACGGCATTCATGCCCCCAGCACTGATCAGGCGCGGACCCGCCACTAAGGCGAGCACCTGGTACAAGGTTTGGGCGCCGACCGCGAACGCAAACCCACGATCGGGCCGTTGCTCATCAGAAATGACCGTCAGCGCTAAGGAGTAGAGCGACCCGCCAAAGAAACCAACCAGGCATTGCAGTACGCAGAACTCAACGAAGGCATGGGCCAGCATCGCGCCGCCATTCGCAAGGATGAGCCCCACTAAGCACGCGCTCGCTGCTGCTCGCCACGAGACCGTCCGGATCCACCCCGGTGCACAGAGCCCCGCGACCATCGTGCCTCCCGAGAGGCCCGCTGAGAGGATGCCGAGTTGCCACTCGCTGAACTTCAGATCAATGACCGCCGCTTCCACCAACGTGGGCAGCAATAAGAAGGTTCCAAGCCCGATGCAACTCAGTAATGCGGCCGCCCACACCGGCGCGGTGACGCCGGATTCGGCCAGTGATCGCGCGACGCGCATTCGAAATTGGGCAAGCATGCGCCTGAGTCTAGCATCGCAAATTACGACAAGATTGGGTTTGCAGACTGAGTCAGTGATGTGCGTACGGTCGCGGTTCATCAATGACGAGTGCTTGACGCGCGACGCGTGGCTTGGTTACCTGCCCATCACTCGCCAAAGGAATCCCCATGCATCACCGCAATATTGTTCGCCCGACCATCGCTCTATGGGCGGTGTTTGGCAGCACGCTCATCACGCCGAGCATCGCGGCGTCGATCACCTATCCGGCCGCCGCACGCGGCCCTGTGGTCGAAAATCATTTCGGCGTGGACGTCGCGGATCCCTATCGGTGGCTTGAAGATCTCGACAGCCCGGCCACGAAAGCCTTCGTCAGCGCCCAAGATGCGGTGACGACCGCGTATCTCGGTGCACTGCCGCAGCGCGCCGCGCTGCACAAACGGCTCTCTGAATTACAACAGTATGTGCGCTACGGCACGCCGTTCAGTGCGGGCGGTGAAGTGTTCTATACACTCAATACTGGCCTACAGAATCAAAACATCTTGTATCGGCAGACCGCGTCGGGCGGACGTGTCGTCGCACTAGACCCCAATGCACTCTCGGCGGACGGCCATTTGGCCGTGGTGGGCTATGTGCCAAGCCATGACGGCCATAAGCTTGCGTATGGCGTGTCCGAGGCTGGCTCTGACTGGACGGACTGGCACATACGCGATTTGACCACCGGCCAGGATTTGCCTGATGTCCTCGCACACACCAAGTACTATGCGCCGGTCTGGAGCGCTGATGATCGGACCCTCGTCTTCAGCGCCTTCCCTGCACCTAAAGCCGGTGAGGAATTAGCGACCGCCGACCTTGGCGATGCACTCTACCGACATGCATTGGGTACACCGTCGACGGCAGATACGCCACTCTGGGAAGATCGGGCCCACCCGGATTTGCAATTCCAGCCTTTCTTATCCGATGACGGCCGCTACTTGGTCATTGCGATCGGTGAAGGTGAGGTTGGTGATAAGGGCTTGGAGGACATTGTTGTCCTCGACATGACGACCGGCGTGGCGTCACCTATGACACAAGGATTTGCTGCCGCCTTCGTGTATGCCGGATCTGAGGGTGGCCACCTTTATTTTGTGACGACCGATCACGCGCCGAACGGCCGCGTCATTGCGGTCGATCCGGCGCAGCCGTCGCGTTCCAGTTGGCGAGAAGTGGTCGCCGAAGGCCCAGATACCATCACGGTCAGCGAGCCGACGGTGAGTGTGGTTGGGCATCACTTGCTGGTGCAGCGCCTGCACGATGCCCACAGTGCGGTCGCGGTTTACGACCTGGATGGGCGTCTCCAGCACGCCATCCAAATGCCGGGCGCGGGTTCGGTGCACGGATTTGGTGGACGAGCCACGGACACTGAAACGTATTACAGCTATACCGATCCGCTGACCCCGAGCACGGTCTATCGCTACGACATTGCAAAGGACCGCTCGGTTCGACTGCAGGCGCCCGTGGTGCGCTTTCGGCGGGATGACTTCCGATCGGAGCAGGACTTTTATCCGGGCGTTGATGGCACACGCATTCCGATGACCTTGGTCTATCGCAAAGGGCTGCGTCGCGACGGCCATAACCCAACGCTGCTCTATGCCTATGGTGGCTTTGGGATTGCGGAGGTGCCGCGGTTTTCGGCGCATCGCATCGCTTGGATCGAGCGCGGCGGCATTTATGCCGTGGCTAATATCCGGGGTGGCGGGGAATACGGTGAGGCGTGGCATCGTGCCGCCATCGGAGCGCATCGACAGGTGGCCTTCAACGATTTCCAGGCCGCCGCCGAATGGTTGATTCGCTCGCGTTATACCCAGCCTTCGATGCTGGCGATTGAAGGCGGCTCGAATGGCGGCCTGTTGATGGGCGTGAGTGTGACGCAACGTCCGGCCCTTTATGGCGCGGTGATCGCCAAAGTCGGTGTGATGGATATGCTGCGCTTTGATCGATTCGGCCAAGGCGCGGGTTGGACTGGCGATTTTGGATCGCCGGGCGATGAAGTCGGCTTCAGGTCACTCGTGCGCTATTCGCCCGTGCACAACGTGCGCCCGGGCGTCGAGTATCCAGCCACCTTGATCGTCACGGGCGATCACGACACCCGCGTCTTTCCCGCTCACTCCTTCAAGTTTGCGGCGGCCTTGCAGGCGGCACAGGCCGGGCCTGCACCGGTCTTGTTGATGCTGGAGAAAGCCTCCGGACACGGCGGCGGCACCAACGTGTTGCAGTCCATCGATCAGCAGACAGATATCTATGCCTTCTTGTTGAAGGCTTTGAAGCCGACGCCCAGGTCGCGTTGACGGCTCTGAGGCGCGTCCCGTCTGTGCCGGACGCGCGGCCACGCCATCGACGTGACGCGAGCTCAGTCACGGCGGTGGCGGTCTACGGCTGACTCAGCGCCCAGACATAGACGGCAACGGCCGAGACTTGGTCGGCGGATAGGCGAGCGCCGCCCATCGCAGGCATCGGCGCACGATAATTCTTCGGGTGGGGCACACCCACCCGAATCGAGGCGGCGATCCCGGCCGGGGTGCCGTCACTCCAAAGCCATCGATTGGCGCTGAGATTCGGGCCCAGCGGTGTACCTGTCGCGTGCAGGCCATGGCAGCCGGTGCATGGCGCTCCGCCCACTTGGCCAAGATAAATCTGGGCCCCCAGCCGGAGCATCTCGCGCGTTGCGCCCTCGGGGACTGGCAGGCTGTCCGGGTCATCGGCCTTCTGCGCGATCTCTGCATGGCTATCCGAACTTCCAGCCGCTGCTACGATCGGTCCCGCTGCGGCATTGGCACGGGGGCAAGGCACGACCGACGACGCGTGCGCAGCGGCAGACGCGTGTCCCTCGTACACGATCCGATAGATGCGGCCGCTGACGTCATCCGAGACATACAGCGCGCCATCCGGCCCGACGGCTAGGCCTGAGGGCCGGTGGGCGGCTTTGTCGGGTGCAGCGATGGTACCGGCAAAGCCCTCGGCAAAGATCTCGCAGCGACCTGCTTGGTCGCCATGGAGGGCCTGGAACACCACGTTGTAGCCGCGCTGGGCGTACGGCGCGCGGTTCCATGAGCCGTGAAAGGCGATGAAGACGCCGTGACGGTAAGCGGCCGGGAACTGAGGCCGGTCGTAATATGCGAGACCATTTGGGGCCCAATGCGCGGGGAAGGCCGCCACCGGTCCGCTCTTATGAGCGCACGGGCCGGCACGGTGGGCATCGCCGCCGTATTCCGGGGCCAAGATCAGCGATCGACGCGAGGGATCGTAGTAGCACGAGGGCCAGCCGTAGTCGTGATCTGCGCCGAGGAGCAGGAGTTCTTCAGCGGGTAGCGTGGCCTCTTGTTCCATCGTGTACAAAGACGGCCAGTTCGAATGCAACTGATCGCGCCCGTGCTGGGTGACGAAAATCTGGTGCGTCTTTGGATCGAGCGCAAACCCTTCGGCATTGCGGATACCCGTCGCATAGCGCTCGGCGGGCGAGAACACTTGATTCAGGCGCTTGGCGTCGTAGCGCCAAACACCGCCGCGGGTCAGCAGTTCTGTGCAGGGGTTCAGCCCGGGTGATTCGAGCATCCGATTGGAGGGCTGACAGGAGTTCGTCGCACTCGCCACATCCACAAACATCTGCCCATCGGTATCAATCAAGAAGGGGTGCATGGGATGGTCACCCGTCAGCGGTAGACCCGAGACAATGGTTTCGGCTGCGTCCATCGGCACCACGACGCCTGGATCACGTCGATAACGCACGAGCCGATCATTCGTCTCGGCGTAGAGATAGCCGGCATAGAGACCAATGCCCGTACCGCCGGTGCCACCACTGTGCGGGGTTTCACCGAAGCGTTCGATCACGTCAGCGGTGCCCGTGCCGTGCGTATCCTTCAGCGCCACCAAAAACCCACCATCGTGAGGTGGTTCATTGCCGTAATACACGCCAGACCACGTATTCACGTAGACGACCCCATCGTCAGCCACGACTAAATGACGAGCGTGACCTAGGCCATCGGCGAAGACCGTTGCACAGAATCCTGTCGGCAGTTGCAGGCCGGCGTTATCGCCCGAACAGTGCCTCGGTTCCGGACCTTTCGCGGTGGCCGTATGGGCCAACGCCGTCAGGCCGAGCCCGCTGGCGATCGCGAGTAGGGTTAAACAGGTCGTGACGTGAAATGGACGAGTCGTGAAACGCATAAACAATCCTCAATCGCTCGAGTGCTGCGCGTCGCGTACGGTTGAAGCAACGTGGTGATTACCGGTGGCGGTTCTCGGTGCGATCTCATCAGTGATGTTGAGATCATCTCATTTATGAAGCAATCGTTGCGCATATTCACGATGGACGCGCCTGAGTTCCCAGTTGGGATGCGTCGTGCTGTGCGGTGACGGCTTCCAATCAAAAATATTGTCCCGGGATCGTGCAAGCGGCTAATGTTGACCGCTGAGCATCAGGAGCTTCGCCATGAAAACCATTACCGTCTGTACCGGAAAACTACACCGGGTTCGCGTCACCCAAGCCCGTTTGGACTATGAAGGCAGCATCACCCTTGATCCCGTCTTGATGGATGCCGCCGGCATCATGCCCTATCAACTGGTGCACATTAATAGTATGGCCAATGCCGTGCACTGGGAAACCTATGCGATACCGGGTACCGCCGATAGTGGCGAAGTCTGTCTCAACGGTTGTCCGGCTCGTTTATTTCAACCGGGCGATCAGGTCATTATCTTGTCCTTAGAACAGATGACCCGAGACGAAGCGATGGGCCTAAAACCCAAAGTTGTGCTGGTCGATGCTAACAACAAAATTCGAGAACTAGTCTAAGACCGGTCTCGAATGTCGACTGTGGGTCATGGGGCCCGCGCGGACACTCGTGGAGCTTATTGATGCATTGCCACTCTAATCGCCGATGGTTCATGGCCTCACTCGTGGCGGTTTGGATCACGTCCCCCGCGCAGTCCGCAGGTCCCACCGGTATTGCTCAATATCGACACGCGCTGAGTGAGTTACCGGTCGCCGCTCGCATCCAGGTACCCGTCGGCCCGGCCTGGCTGGAGACGGCGTTCGGCAGCGTCTGGGTCGTTAAGATTTTGAACCACGAAGTGCTGCGGATCGACCCCCAGTCGAATGAGGTCATTGCGCGCATTTCGGTCGGTCAGGAGCCTGAGCTAGGCCTTGGCGTTGGATTTGGCTCCGTCTGGGTGCCTGATATCCGTGATCACACGATTTCACAGATTGACCCGAGCACCAACACGGTTCGGCGCGTCCTCTCCGCGGACTTAGCGCCTTATGCTGAAGGATCCATTGGGGTTGGCGCGGGATCAATCTGGGTCATCACCAACAACGACGGGACGGACGCAGGAACTCTGACTCGGTTAGATCCTGAGAGCGGCTCGATCGTGGCGCAAATTCCAGTGCACCCCAAATCACATGGCGTCACCGTGTCCTACGGAGCTGTGTGGGTGACCAGTACGGCCGATAGCGTGCTCCAGCGGATAGATACTGAGTCCAATACGGTCGTCGCCGCTATTCCAGTGCCGAAGCAGCCTTTGTTCTTGGCCGGTGGTGAAGGGAGTGTGTGGGTGTTGAGCCAGGGTGAGGGGTCGCTCGCACGAGTCGATCCAGCCAGCAATCGCGTGGTCGAGGTGCTGCCGCTCGGCGTCTCTGGCGAAGGGGGTGACCTGTCGATTGATGCCGGCTATGTGTGGGTGTCCGCTGAGGGCACACCGCTCACCCAGATTGATCCGACAAATAATCAGGTGGTCCGGCAGTACACCGGAGGAAGCCATTTGGATACGTTACGGGTAGCGTTCGGTGCTGCGTGGCTCGTCGATGATCTCCATGGGCAGATTTGGCGTGTGCCCGTCCGATCGCGATTGGGCCAGAGCCACTAAGCGGGTCAGGCTGCGCCGCGCGGTTCAATTGTCTAATCTGCAGTTTCGGTGTTAAAAAACCGCCACCTGCGTCCGCGCGGCGACGGTATGAAAATTTCGCGTGCGTCAGCCACCCTGCCTAAGCATTCTCTAGAGTCCTTCCCCATGAATCCAAAGTCCACTCAACAGCCTCCCATTGTCGTTGCCGCATTGGGCTATGGGGGCTTACTGCCCTTCATCGGCCTCACTTGCTTAATCGGACTCGACCCCGCGCATTCGGCGTTATGGCATCGCGCGCTGTGGGCTTACAGCGCCGTGATTCTCAGCTTCGTTGGCGCCTTGCATTGGGGTTTTGCCATGCTCGGCCTGACGGTGGGTGCACAGCAACGATCGTCGTGGTACGTCTGGAGTGTGATCCCGGCCTTATTGGCGTGGGTCGCACTCTTGCTGCCATCATTGTTTGCTAGCGTGCTCCTCGGCGTTGGTTTTGTTGCGCATTACATCCGCGACATTGGGGTTGTCCGGTCGACAAATCTGCCTGAATGGTATCTGCCCTTACGTCGCCGACTCAGCCTCATCGCGGTCATCAGTATCGTCGCAGGCGGCTGGGTTTTGCCTTAAGCGTCGGCGCAAACCTTGGTTTCGGATTGATTGCGCCGCGAGTTCGAAGCTCATCGCGTCTGATCGCGAATTTAAATCGAGCGGCACTTTGTGCGTATGACTTAGTCGATGGCGGCGGCAGCCCGTGATGGGCGGCTGAGGAAAAATTCGCTGCTTGCGTGGTGCTCGGGATAACGCTGCCGATAGGACTGTGACCACTGCAGCAAAAACGGTTCCGCCTCCGTGTCGTGCACCATGCTCCAGACCGCGCCGCCAAATCCAGCGCCAAAGGCAGAGGCCGCGATGGCTCCCAGTGACTGCGCAGAGTGGACCAAGGCGATGGTCTCAGCCACTTGGTTTTGGAGTCCGGTTTCGGCCAAGTCGTGGGAGCGCGCCACCAGTCGACCGAAGGTCACCAAATCACCGACTGCCAAGGCGCGCACCGCTTCGGGTACCAACACCTGAGTCTCAATGATGAATTGCTCGAGTCGACCGACCAAGTAGCGCGAATCCACGCCGAAACCGCCGATCTTGGCTAGCGAACGCAGCCCATCAACCGCCTCGGGTGCAGAGGATACGGCATCACGGAGCGTCGGATGGTTGACGCCATGACGCAGATTCCAAGCATGCAGCAGCGCGCGTAGTGAATCTGCGGTGCGATTGTAATGGGCCCGTGCATTACCGGTTTTGGTTGCAGTGACACCACTGACGGCAACGGCGAGTACTGTGTCAGCGGGCCACTGCAGGTAGTCGTGACAGCGCGCCGGAAGATAGCCGAAATAGCCACAGTGATTGGTCTTGGCACAGAGAATGGCGAGGTGGTCTTGGGCGCCGCCCGCAACGCCGACGCCTGCATCACCGGCGAGGTCGCGAAAGGGCGCGCCCGTTTCCATGGCGGCAAAGTACTCGGCCTCGGCGAGCGAGTCCGGAATTCGGCGGACCCACGCTGAGTCTTCAGTCAATTGATTGGCGTCGACGATCGCGCGGGCGATCGCCACCGTTATCGCGCTTGAGCTGCTGAGGCCGGCGGATTCGGGCAGCGAAGACGTAATAGCGATCTCAACTCCGCGCTGCACTGAAGGAAAGTCGCGGGTGAGACGTCGCACGACCGCCTTGGCGTAGCAGCTCCAATGGTCGTCACGTGCGTGCAACGATCCAGAATAGGGTATCTCGACGGCATCGCTCCTTGCCGAGGACCGTACGCGCAGCAGGGGGGCATCAATGGCCTGGACCGATACTGTGAGCCCTCGGTCAATGGCGCAGGTGAGCGAGGAGCCACCGGCATAATCCACATGCTTGCCGATAAGTTCGACTCGACCCGGTATGAAGTAGCGCATTCGGCTCATGGAGCAGGCGTAATTTTTTCAAGGTGACCCGCCATATGCGCGATGTCGGCTTGGCTGGACAGATCAAGGACCGTTTCCTCCGAGATGACGCAGCGATAAGGAAGACCTGTCTTGGACTGGTCTAGGCGGACCGCATCCTGTAGCTCGAATTCACCGCGCGGCGATGGGCTAATGAAATCACAGGCATCGAAGATGCTCGATGAAAAACTCCAAAGATTCATCGATACATAGCGCTCCGATCGGAGGGCGAGAGGATGATCCGGGGCAGGCTTTTCATGGATGTCGAGAAGAGCGCCGTCAGGGCTTATATCGAGCAACGCGAATTTCAGCAGTCGCGCGCTAGACAGCCCGCCACGCTCGATGAGCGACTGTGCCGTGAAGGCGGCAAGTCCGTGCGCGCCGAGATGCGCCAATCTCCGAATCGTTTCCGTGGGATACAGGTTGTCGCCATTCAAGACCAAGAAGGTGCCGCCGTGGACTTGCGCCTTCGCCGCGCGAACGGCATCGGCCGTACCCAGCGGCTCGGCTTGAATCGAAAACTCGACCTCGACGCGACGCCCGATGCGGGTGTCATGGAAATATCGACGCACCCCGTCGTGTTCAGGACCGAGCACAAGCACCGCGCGGGTAATCCCCGCATCGGCCAATCGCGAGAGGGAATAATCCAGAAACGGACGGTCGAAGGGCATCATCGCTTTCGCGCCCTGTGCCGCAGCAGCAGCCTGCGCCGGTGCGAGGGATACTTCTTGAGCCTGCCGCATGCGGGTTCCGAGGCCACGCGCCAGAATGACTGCCGTCGTTGTGGTCACGTGCGCGCTCGATACGCCACGAGGTTGCGCGATGTACCGATTCCGCTCACTAAGCACACCGCGGCGCAAACGCCGAATTGCGGCCAGCGACCGTAGAGCCACGCCCCGGTGCCGAACAAGGCGGAATAGACGAATGCGCACCCGAGCACCCAGGCGAGCAAGGCTTGGGGCAAGGAATCTTGAGTCTCCACTGCCGCCGTGCGGGCGCGAATCGGGGCCCACCCGCCGCCACCCGGCCGGGTCAAGGTGTAAAACCGATCGAGCGTGGCCTCTTCGGTCGCAGGCCCGTATATCGCGACGCTGACCCAGACGACGGTGGTGACACCAACCGAGGTCAACAAACTCACCGTCTCCGGAATGTTGTGACCCATTTTCCGGGCGCAAAAAAACGCGATCGCCACGAGGAACGAACACACCATGGCGGCAATCTCGCTCCATGCGGTGATGCGCCACCAATACCATCGCAACAGGTACAAAAGCCCCGTGCCCGCGCCAATCGACAGGATGAGGTTGAAGGCTTCCTTGGCCGTGCCAAGCGCGTACGTAGTGACCGCCGCGATGAGCATCAAGGCCGCCGTCACACAGCGACCGGCTAAAACGTAGTGGGCTTCCGATTGGCTAGGACGCAGGAACCGTCTGTAGAAATCGTGCACGAGATACGATGTACCCCAATTTAGATGCGTCTCGACGGTCGAGCGGTAGGCGGCCAGCGTGCCGGCCACGACAAAACCGAGAAAGCCCGCCGGCAAGAACCGCATCATTGCAGGATAGGCAATATCGTCACCGATCAATCGCTCATCCACGTAGGGGAACGCCGCCGCGATGTCCTCCAGTCGGGGGTAAATCAGCGTTGAGGCCAAGGCGACGAGGATCCAGGGCCATGGACGGAGGGCGTAGTGCAGCACCTGGAACAGCAGGGTGCCGGTTATCGAGTCCCGCTCGCTTCGAGCAGCCAGCATACGTTGGGCAATATATGAGCCGCCCCCCGGCTCAGAACCGGGGTACCAGACGCTCCACCACAGCACGGTCAATGGTAGAACCAGTACCGAGAGGGTGGTTGGCCAATCGCCGAAATCAGGCAACAGCGCGAGCTTGTGTGCTGGGATATGCGCCAAAAGTCCGCTCAAGCCACCAACAACGGGTTGCTGCAGCGCAAAGTACGCCATGGCGAAGGTGCCGGTCATGGTGATACCGAATTGCAAGGTGTCGGTGACCAGCACGCCCCAAAGACCGGACACCGACGCAAAGAAGATGGTCATGACCCCGCAGACCATCAGCGTCTGCTCCATGGGCCAGCCGAGCAGGACGTTGCCGATCTTGGCTGCCGACAGATTCACCGCCGCGATGATGATGCAGTTGAAGAACAGTCCGAGAAAGACGGCACGAAATGCCCGCAAGGCTTGAGCCGCGCGCCCCGAATAGCGCAATTCGTAAAACTCGAGGTCGGTGAGCACGCCTGAGCGGCGCCAAAGTCCGGCATACAGGAAGACCGTCAACATGCCGGTGAGGAGAAAACTCCACCACAGCCAATTGGATGAAACGCCACCTTGGCGTACCAAATTGGTGACCAGATTGGGCGTGTCGGTGCTGAAGGTTGTCGCCACCATCGAAATGCCCACCAACCACCACGGTGCGGCGCGCCCGGAGGTGAAGAATTCGCTGGTATTGCGCCCTGCTCTTTTAAAGAAGAACAGAGCGGGCAGAAAACTAATCACGATCGACAGAGCGATGATGCTCCAGTCGAGCGAGGTGAAATGGACGAGGGCGGAAGATTGACTCATCAGCTGATATTAACTTCTTAGCTGTCTACGTTGGAGAGGGCTTCGGGGAGTTCGAGCTCCCAATTGAGGCGCTCTCAACTGATCCCCCTGCCTTGAAATTTGAACCCGTTGAATATGATCAGCGAAATTTGACGCAGCCAAAGATAATCATAGAGACTCCCGAGAGAGGCACGTTGGAGTCGGCCTAAACGAGCCGCTTATGAAGTGCCATTGCGCTTGGTCGATCCATTTCAACTGGACACGCAGACGCGCACTGGCACCATCGGCCGCGAAAATGGGTAAACCGGTGAGCAGCAACGTCAAGATGCTCAGAATCTGAAACACGACGTAATGCGGGCCATGTGCAAGTGGAATCGTGTTTGAGATGCTGGTGCTTCAGCGCGGCGGTTTCGCTGCGGTGAACCCGAGTCTGGCCAAAAATTCTCGCCGGACGGTAGCTGTTGGCAGGCCGAGCCGAGTCGTCAAGCTGATGCCTCGACGAATCGGTGTTCGACTGGGGAATTATTGAGGGGATAGGTCACTTCCGCCTATGGACGGGCTTTGCTCGCTCCTGTTCGACAACTGATTCCAAGATGCCGAATAAGAAAAAACGGCCTCGTCAGAGGCCGTTTTATTTGTCTGCCAATATCGATTTTGGTCTAGTTAAATTTGTAGTTTGCGCCGACTGTGAAATAGGTGCCGATGGCGCCGGCCTGGTGGAAGGACGGATTGAAGGCGGCGACACTGCCGTAGGTGGTCAGGTCTAATGGCGGCGCCTTATTGAACGCGTTCAGCGCCGAAGCGTGCAGCTGCAGGTGATCACTGACGTCATAACGCGCGTACAGATCGACGGTGGTGAAGCTACCAACCTGGCAGAACGATTGCGGCAGATTGGCGGTTCCGAGGAAGTTTGGTCGGCCGTTGCCATAGGCGATCGCATCGACGCAGGTCAGCTCGTAGGGCACGGAGGGATCTACCACACTAAAGCTGCTGACATAATTGACGGTTGCAGTCAGTGACAACGCATTACGGTCCCAGGTGAGCGAGACATTGCCGCGGTCCTTCGGATTGCCCGTATCGCCCGATACGCCCGATGGGCCATGGGTGCCGGCGAGTTCGTAGCTCGAACCATTCGCGATCAGCTTGTACGAGATCATGTGCGTGAAGGTGGCGGTCGCCGTCAAGCTACCGGCACCGCCGAGATCCAACCGATACCGCGCATCGAGATCAATGCCCTTCGTCTCGTCCGAGCTCGCGTTCAGATAGGGGAAGGTCAGGTACGCGATGGGTCCGACACCATAGATTGAACTCGTGCTCGCGATGGTTGAACTTCCGTCCGGCAGGATGTAGGTCAAGTTCTGCGATGGACCACGGACCAACTCCTGGCCAGGCACATTGACGCCGAGATTGCCGGCCTCAAAGGCGCTGATGATGTCTTGATTGATCTTGATGTCGTAGTAGTCGACCGACACGCTGAAGTTCTTCAAGGGCTCAAATACAACACCGAGCGTGAGGTTAGTGGTCTTCTCAGGCTTGAGTGCACGATTACCCGGCTGTACCCCGGATAGCGGAGCTTGGCATTGGCTTGGGAAGTTGCCGGGTGATGAGGCAATGCCGTTCGCATAGTTCGGGCACAGCGTCGGGTCCGTGATGGAGCCCGCACCGAAGGCCAGACCGGAGTTCAGCTCCGGGATGCTGGGCGCTCGAAACCCCTTGCCCCAAGTGCCCCGGAAGGACAGCGACGACACCGGCGTGTACTTGAAGCCGAGTTTCGGCGTCGCTTGGCCGCCAGAACCGGTGTTGTAGTGGTCGTAACGCAGCGCCGCATTCACGTCGAGCGTGTGGGAGAGCGGCGCATCCAACTCTGTAAAGATGGCTTGGTCGGTTTGGGAACCTAGGGCCCAGGCGTTGTTGAAGTTTTGCGTGCCATTCACCGATGCGGCTGGCGCGTTCGCGTTGTCTTTGTTCTCGTTAATTTCGGCACCGATCGCCAGCATCAGGTCGCCACCGGGCAAGGCGGCGAGTTTGCGAGAGCCGTTGGCGCTCACGTAGTACAGGTAGCTGGCGGACGTCGCGTCACCGGCTGGAGCGAACAGCGCATGCTCATTACCGGAACCCAAGATATAGCCGCTATTCAGTGCGTTTTGCAGCAAGGTCGGCGCGATTGAGTTGCTGATGCTTTCCGATAAATGGGAGTACATGACACCGGCCGACAGGCTCAGATCCCACCCCTTGGCGTGGCCGTTCAGTTCCTCAACCAGTCGATAGGTGTCCGTGCGCACGTCGGTGATCTGCGAGCCCATATTCGCGAAGGTGTAGACGAAGGCGGCTGGTGCCCCATACGGGTTCCCAGGGTAGTTGGCCGGCAGGGTCGCCGTTGGGTAGTTATGCAGTGTCGGGCTGCCATTCTGTGGATAGCCGATAAACGTGAATGGGTTGGGGTAGACGCTCGAGTACCCGCCAGACTGTTGCGCGGTGGTGTGGAATACCGACGCGGTCGTGATGGATTGCCAATCGTTCGGGAGGTTCTTGGTGAATTTGCTAAGGACGTTGGCGCTGCTCGTGGTCGGTTGAATCTGCAGGCCACGCGGTACGAACGTGCACTGATCGGCGGCCTGCTGCGCCGCGGTGCAGCCGGGTAAATAGGTTACATCAGTACCGTTGGGATCCAGGATGTAACCAGTCGTGCTGGCTGGGAAGGACACGAGCGGGTTACTGCCTGCGCCCGGCGTGCCGTTGAGACCGCCGTAATTGAGCCAGTTGAAGTTCGTCCACAAGCCGTCGCGGTGCGACAGCAGAATCTCGCCTTGGTGGCGCAGTTCACTCGTGACATACCAGTTGTAGCCGTCTGTGCCGAGGTCGCCCTGACCCCAGAGGCCACCGATATGGACCTGCTTGCCATCGTTCTTGGCGGAGTTCGCCACTTCGGCTGACACCTCAGCCCCGCTGTAGCGCTTCTTGAGTATGATATTAACGACACCCGCCAAGGCGTTTGAGCCGTATTCGGCAGACGCGCCGTCCTTCAGCACTTCGATGCGCTCGACCGCGTTGAAGGGGATCGCCGAGAGATCGACAAAATTGCGCTCACCGTCGTCGGTGAGTGGATACCCCACCATCTTGTGACCGTCGATCAGCGTTAAAGTCGCGCCCACCGAGAGGCCGCGCAAGGAGATGCCCGAGGCCCCGGCGGCGAATGCGCCGTTGAATCCCTGGCTCAGATTGTTGGCACCGTTCGCGCTGATATTGCGCAAGACGTCTGAAATCGCGGTGTAGCCCGACTTCACCAGATCATCGGCGGTGATCACCGTCACCGGACTTGCGGTTTCCGCATCGGTGCGACGAATCAGCGAACCGGTGACCACGACTTCCATCGCATCGCTGGCGGAAGTCTGTGGTGGCCCCGCGGGTTCGGCATCGACGGCAAAGGCAGTCGCGAGGGCCAGCGTCAGGCCGATGGCCCGTCGTAGGGCGGGACGAGGATTCACAGTGCGCATAGAGGGCTGACTCCGTCGAGCATGGATGGTCGGTGTGAAGCGAGTGACGCCGAACTCTAACGAGATTTACCGCCTGGGACCAGATGTTGCAAAAATGAAACTCACGGAGTCGCCCGCTGCCGCATATGACCCGCTTAGTGTCTTTGACTTCCTGATCTGTGGCCTCTGTCCAATCAACCATGCTCAACCTGGTCGCCACGGACTGGGAATTTGACGTAGGCTCATCTGAGATCTGCAGCCGCACGGGGAGAGTCTCGCCATGTCAGCCATGTTCCACCTCACGGGATTGTCCGGAAACGAGCTCTACTGCTTGCACTTGAAGCAGTTACGACCGCAGGGGCTGTATGTGGGCAACAGCGTGCAGAGCCTCGGGCTCCTGCGCGGCATGCGTGCCGCGTTTTCGGGCATCGTCGGCGGAGAGGTCGATGACGTCACGCGCATCATCCACGAGGGGCGCGCGGCTGCGTTTGAGCGGTTGGTCAATGAAGCCCGAGCCGAAGGCGTCAGTGGGTTGGTGGGTGTCAGCTCTGACCTGCGATCTCTGACGGGCAATACGGAATTCCTCTTTATGGGCTCCGGTGTACACGCCCAGAACTCGACGGCTTTCTTCAGCAGTGCAGGTGGTGCGCAAGAGCTGTACTGCCACATGGATGCGGGGTACGCGCCGCTGGCGCATGCGTTCGGCAACATTGCCTATTCCGTGGGTGTGGGCGGCGGTCTGCTGGGCAATCTCAAAACTTTGGTGCGCGGCGAGATCCGGGAATTCAGCGATGTCTTTAACGTCACGCGTCACCAGGCGTTGGAGCGACTGGTCGCACAGGCGCGGGACGCCGGGGCGAATGCCGTGGTGGGGATACGGACTCACGTGCTGCGCTTTGCCGGTGTGCATGAAATGTATATGGTTGGTACGGCGGCTCATCAACCAGCCCTCCCGCGCAGCAACTCGGCAACGATTGTGACCAGCGATCTCACGGGCGAAGAACTGTGGGGTTTATCGCGCATGGGCTACGCGCCGTTAAAGCTACTGATTTCAACGTCGGTCTATTCGCTCGGCGCGATCGGCGGATTGGTCGCGGCGTTTCGTGGCCTATCGAAGGGCGAGATCCCGGAACTCACCCAACTCGTGTACGACGCCCGCGAGGAGGTGTTCAATCGCCTCAACAGTGAGGCCAAAGCGCTCGGCGCGGACAGTGTCGTTGGCATCAAGACCTATGTCGTCGAGCTGGGCTCCAATCTGATCGAAATTTTTGCCGTTGGCACGGCGATCCAGAAAGTGTCGGGGATTACGACGGCGACCGACACCTTGCCCGCTCAGGCGATTATTCGGGATCGAGATACCTGGGTTGAGGGCGATCTTTCGTTCGATGCATCGACCCTGCGCGCGGGTGAAGCCTAACTCGAGGTCCGCAGGTCACCTTGTCCAATCGCGGATGGCTACGGACATCCACGCTCAGGCGATCTGCAGCCGACCTCGGTGCGGTTGCGAGTGCATGGGGTGCGCCGCTTCCTTTGGATTGAACGGGCTGGCAGCATGGCCTCAAACCGGGCGACGATGAGTCGGTTACACATTCATTTTTCTATTCACAAATTCAAAACGAATCCACGTAACTCGTTGGTTTTAATATTTAATATATTTTTTAGTTATCCTATTATCTATTCATAATGGGAATCAAAAAATCCCCAATTACGCCCTCGCCTTAGGCCCCGCAACCGCAGCCGAGCTCATGGGCGTGAGGGGTGTTTCCCAGCCAACGTGGTCGCCGACAATCACGGTGCTTCAACAGGAAGGCCGCATCCTCAGAATGGGCGCATCGCGCAAACCCGATACGTGATGCGCAAGGAAAGCGCGTGCGGCCACCGCTGGGCCCATTTTTCAGGTGGATGAGGCGGGAGGAGTGCACGAGATCGGCGAGCTCACGGCGATCAAGCCGCGTCATTACTTCCTCAAGAGCGCAAAACCCGCGCTTCAAGCACTCACTGATTATTTGCCCTATTGTGTAAAAGAACAGTGACCCAGCGGCTTCCTTCGGCCGATCGGTGTCGCGGATTTGGCCTGAGCTCGAGCTGCCTCCACGTGTGGTGGACTGGTCTGACGATGACTATCAGATCTATCTTACGAGTAGAGGCTTCGACACGGTGAGCGACCTCATTGTTGGTCATGAGGCCTTGGACTGTTACTTGGAGAGAATTCGTTCGCCAATGATGATTGAGCCGGTGGAACGTGCGAAACAGTATCCGCGACGCACAGACGCCGCGATCGCGGGCCACCTGATCGGATCCTATGCTCACGGCGAGCATCTGAAATTTACGACGACGCTCCCGTCGGCCTCAACCGCGCATCAGGTTCTCGTCAAATTCTCACCTGTCCATTCGACTCCCATAGGTTAACGTTGGTCGGAGCTTCTGCTCGCCGAACACATTGCGCTGAGGCATTTATCCGACTACGGGATCACCGTCTCCCGTTCAAACTATTTCCAAAAGACGAGGTATTGTCGGCGCAGTGCGCGATTGAGATTCGTATTCTGTATGCGTTCGGCCAACTGAATGGCAATCATGATCGTCACTTTGACAATCTGGCTTTGTTTGATCGCTACGACGGACATTTAATCAGGGCGCCGGTTGACGACATGCTACCCATGCTGTTCGCGCCCGCGATTGACCAGATTGTCGAGCGAACATTTACGATGCCGCATCCAACGTCAGACACGCTCTCGGTGTGGGAGCAAGCTCGCGAACTGGCCCAAGTGTATTGGGAGAGAATCGACGCGGAGCCTCGAATGTCGGCGGATTTTCATGCCCTGAGAGGCGCGGTTCTAAAGTCGTTTAGTTCGCGATCACAGTCGACTCAAGCGCATGCCCGACCGTGGGTTTCGGCACCTCAGGCAGGCAAGCCCATCAATCCGTAGCCCATCGCCAGTCGATCAGGGTCGGCGGCCGATCACCGCAGACCCTGTGAACCGGAAATCACAAGCGTAGAGTCAACACGGCAGTTGTTCTGATTGCCGTGCAGCGCGCGCGACACCCAGAGTTGGGCGTTTAGGCCGCTCCAGACGAGATGGCGGCTTACCGCCATCTCGTCCAACTCATCTACTCTAGGCGCCCTTGGTCGGACTGAGGGGGCCGGCTCGTCCGGTCAGTTTCTGCACATAGACGTATAAGAACGGCACGAGGAAGACGCCGAGCACCGTTGCGAAGGTCATGCCGAACACCACCGCCGACCCAAGGGCTAGACGCGCCGCGGCCCCAGAGCCTGAAGCGAGGACCAGCGGCAAGCAGCCCAGAATGAACGCGAAAGATGTCATCAGAATCGGCCTGAACCGCAGTCGGGCCGATTCAATCGCGGCATCAAACGCACTCAGCCCTTCCTCGTGTTTGGCTTTCGCAAATTCGACGATGAGAATGGCGTTTTTCGCCGCAAGTCCAATGAGGAGCACGATGCCGACTTGCGTATAGACGTTGTTGGTCAAACCGAGCAACGCCGTTCCACCCAAGGCGCCAAAGAGCGCGAATGGCGTTCCAAGCAACACGGCAAAGGGGAGCGACCAACTCTCATAGAGCGCGGCCAACAGCAGGAAGACGAAGAGTATCGCCATTCCAAAGACGGCCGATGCTTGACCTGCTGCGCGCTGCTCTTGGAATGACAGGCCGGACCAATCAAAACCGTAGGACGCGGGTAAGGTGGCATGTGCAACCTCCGCAAGTGCCTGCATCGCTTCGCCGGAACTGCGGCCCGGTGCCGGTTGGCCGGTGATTTCTGCCGCGCGGTATAAATTGAAGCGTGTGGTGTATTCCGGACCTTCGGTGCGACCGACGCGCACCAGGTTCGACATCGGCACCATCTGCCCGGTCGTGGATCGCGCGAAGAACCGTCCGATATCCTCGGGGTCCCGTCGATAAGGCGCATCCGCCTGCGCGTAGACTTTGAAGGTCCGGCCAAAGAGCGCGAAGTCGTTCACGTAGGCGCCACCGAGCGAGGCCTGCAGCGTGGTGAAGACGCTGTCGATGGGGACGCCCAGTTTGCGCACCTGTTCGCGGTCGATGTCGACGCTGATTTGCGGCACGCGTGCCGAGTAACCGGTGTATAGACCGACGAGTTCCGGACGTTGCGCAGCGGCCATCAGGAAGGATTGGGTATTGGCCGCCAGTTCTTTGGGGGTGCCGCCACCGCGATCCTGCAATTCGAAGGTAAAGCCGCTGGCACTACCGAGTCCCGGAATGGGCGGCATGCCAAAGGCGAATGCCCGAGCTTCTGGGATCGCCGCGAGCTTCGCATTGACGCGATTGAGAATCGCATCCAAATGCTGGCTGTGATCTTTACGCTCATCCCATGGCTTTAAGCTCACGAACAGTGTGCCAGAGCTTGAAGCGGCGGTGCCGGTCAGGCCGCTGAAGCCGGTCACGGTCGTGTATTGCCGGACCGTCGGTTCGTCGGCGAGGATCTGTTCCACTTGTCGGGCGACGCGGTCGCTGCGCTCGATGGAGGCCGCATCGGGTAGACCGATGTTGATGAGGAACACACCTTTATCCTCACCCGGGAGTAGGCTGCTCGGCAGCGTCTTGAGCAGGCCGCCGGTGCCAAACATGACGGCCACAACCAGCGCAATGCCGATGACTCCGCGTCGCGCAATGGTCGCCGCCAGACCCGAATAGCTGCGGGTCGCGCGATCAAAGCCGGCATTAAAGCCGCTGAACAATCGACCGAGCACGCCCCGCGACGGGATCGGTTTATTCAAAAGCAGCGAGCACAGCGCCGGTGAGAGCGTCAGGGCACTAATTGCCGACAGCACGACGGAGATCGCGATTGTCATCGCGAATTGTTTGTAGAGCTGTCCGGTGAGACCACCCATCATGGCTACAGGGACAAAGACCGCGCAGAGGATGAGCGCGATGGCGATCACCGGCCCGGAGACCTCCTGCATCGCCTTAACGGTGGCTGCCCGACGGTCTAAACCATGTTCGAGGTGGTGCATCACCGCTTCCACCACGACGATCGCATCGTCAACCACGATACCGATGGCCAGCACCAAGCCGAACATCGTCAGCACGTTGATGGAGAAGCCCAGCATCGGGAAGAAGGCGAAGGTACCGATCAGCGATACGGGTACTGTGAGCAGTGGAATCAGGGTTGCGCGCCAGTCCTGCAAGAACAAGAAGACGACCAACACCACGAGTAAGACGGCTTCCCCAAAGGTGTGCTCGATCTCGTGAATTGACGCTGTGATCGGTGGGGTAGTGTCGTAGGGAACGCTGAAATCGACGTCAGCCGGGAAGCCATCCTTCAGCTCTTTGAGCTTTTGAACAATACCGTGGGCGGAGGCGAGCGCATCGCCGCCGGGCGTCTGATAGATCGCCAGCACGCCGGTCGGCTTGCCGCCGAGGCGAGTCACCATGCTGTAGCTCTGTGAGCCAAGCTCGACCCGGCCGACGTCGCGCACCTTAATTTGGCCGCCGTCAGCGCCGGTGCGGATGATGATGTCTTCAAACTGTTTGGGGTCCGAGAGTCGACCCGGCGCGCGCACGGACAACTGGTACTCCACGCCGGCCGCCTGTGGCGGGGCACCCACTTGTCCTGCGGGGATGAGGATGTTCTGTTCACGAATGGCACCGATCACATCGGCAACCGTCAATGAACGACTGGCCAGTCGGGCCGGATCAAGCCAGACGCGCATCGAATAGTCGTTCGCGCCCAAAAGGTCGACTTGGCCAATCCCAGGCACTCGCAGCAACTGGTCACGCACATTGAGGCTGGCATAGTTGGCGAGGAAGGTCTGATCGTAAGTGCCTTGGGGTGAGTACAGCGAGACCAGCATCAAGATGTTGGTCATCGATTTCATGACCGTGACGCCCTGGCGGGTCACGTCTTCGGGCAAGCGAGACTGCGCTTGAGCAACGCGGTTTTGTACGAGCGTGCTTGCGGTATCGAGATCGGTACCGGTTTCAAAGGCAATGGACAGGCTCAGACGCCCATCGTTCGAGGCCTTGGCTTGCATATAGAGCATGTGCTCAATGCCGTTGATGGCCTGCTCGAGTGGGACGGCGACGGTTTCCTCGACTGTTTGCGCGTCGGCGCCTGGGTAGATGGCCTGCACTTGAATCTGCGGTGGCGTGACGTTCGGGTATTCCTCAATCGCGAGGCCGCGCAGCGTGATCAAGCCCATCAGCACGATCAGGATGGACAGAACGAAGGCGAGGATCGGTCTGCGAATGAATAATTCCGCCATGGCGATCTCCGGCTTACTGTGCGGCAGGGGCCGGGGTTTCGGCGGATGCGCCGATGGCCTTGTCGAGCGCGATCTCCGTTGCGCTGACGGCGACGCCCGGACGGATCTTCAACTGCCCGTCGACCACGACACGCTCGCCGGCGTTGAGGCCGGACTCGATGCGAAAGAGACCGCCTGGTGCTTCTTTGCCCTCAATGCGTTTTTGCTCAACGGCTTCCCCAGCACCGACGACGAACACGGTGGGCACGCCTTGCACGAGCGTGACGGCCCGCTGCGGGATCACCAAAACGTCATCCACGGAACCCGTCTTGCCGAAGATCCGCGCGAATTGCCCCGGCTTCAACAGTTGGGACGGGTTCGGGAACTCCGCTTCAATTTTGAGCGATCCGGTCTTCGCATCGATGCTGCGATCGGTCGACACGATGCGACCAGTCTCCGGATAGACCGAGCCATCGGCCAGAATCAGATGCGCCACCACCGTCTGGGCTTTTTTTCCGGCAGCGGCTTGCGACGCACGCTCGCGGAAAATGCGCAAATAGTCGGCTTCGGCCACTGAGAAACGCACCTTGACCGACGTGAGATCCGAGACCACGGTGAGCGGCGCGTCAGCGGCGGTGCCGACCACGTTGCCGACGGAGGGGCCGACGAGCCCTGCGATGCCGTTAAGCGGCGAGGTGATCCGGGTGTAGCCCAGATCGATTTCTTTCGCGCGTACGACCGCGTGGGCAGCCTGAACATTAGCCGCTGCAGCCTCGGCTTGGGCGCGTGCATCATCACCTTGCTTGCGTGCCACGAGGCCGCGCGCTGCGAGGTCAGTGAACCGTTCGGCATCAGCTTTGGCACGCGTGGCCTCGACCTGTGCCTGCGTATACGCCGCTTTGGCGTGAGCGAGCGCGGCCTCGAAGGGCTTTGGGTCGATCGTAAACAGCAGTTGACCTTTACGGACTGGGGCACCCGGATCGAAGTGGATGCCCTCGAGATAGCCTTGAACCCGCGCGCGGATCTCGACGTCCTGTTTGCCCCGCACCTCACCCACGAAGGATTCGGTGGTCGACAAGCTCCGAGTGGTGGCCGCGACAACCGTGACGGCCGGTTGGGTAGAAGGAGCCGTGCCAGTGGTATCCGGTTTTTTGCTGCAGCCCAACATAAACGCCGACAGAGTGCTGATCAGAACAACGCATCGCACGCAACGGCTAGCAAAAAGGGAAAACGGGCCTGACATCATGAGTCTCTCTCGCAGCCTAAATCCGCTGCTGCATGGTTAAACGCAATCGTTAGATGTTGCGTTAACTCATCGTTTCTGTAAAGGCAAAAAATGCCATCCGAGCCGTCAAAACAATAAGTTACGGTGATTGTCCGGATCGGCCGCCGCAATGGATGGGGCCGAATGGTGAGGCGATTCAGTGGCCTGAAAATGCCTCACGTGGGGCTTCGGCCTCCAGTTCGCGGCATTGAAATCGCGGGAATTTCGCCAAAGCAATCTAACAACGATATCAAGCCCATCATGGCAATTTGGTGACAGATCGGAATTCTCCGCACCGAACAAAAAGTCGTGGGTTGATTTAGAAAACATGTTTGATCGGAGCCTTTTTTTGCCTATATTGTCAGGCCCGACCCAACTACAAGTCACTTGAAGATCGTAAAACAGCTCGTTGTCGATGCGTTTACACCAATCCATGTCTAGACGAGGCTCCGGTGAATTCCATCCATCGTTCGATCCTGCCAAGCGAATCCACACGTATCGCTCGTTTGCTGGATGCACAGCGCGACGTGTTGGCGTTGATTTCAAAAAACGCGCCGATCCATGAATCGCTCGGCGCAATTGCCCGCTTTGCGGAGGACTGGATTCCCGGAATGAAGGGATCAATCCTTCGATGGGACTCAAAGCGCGGCCGCTTAGGCCGCGGTGGTTACGGGGCCCTACCCGACTCTTTCGCAGACATTGTGGACGGGCTCATTCCGGCGCCGATGGCCGGCAGTTGCGGTGCGTGTGCGTTCGAAAAGCGACGCATCATCAGCGAAGACGTGTTCAAGGATCCGCGGTGGTCTGAATTTCATGCGGTCTGCCGAGCCTACGACATCCGCTCAGCGTGGTCTTCCCCGCTCTTGGCCAGCCGTGACGGCGCGCTATTGGGCGTATTTGGGATGTATCACAGTGATGTACGTCCGATGTCACGGGATGACGAGGAGCTCGTTGACCATTTCGCGGTGCTCGCCGCACTCGCGATCGAGCGCTATAACGAGGAGACATTGCAACGCTATCAAGCAACGCACGATGCGTTGACTGGACTCGGCAATCGTCGAATGCTCGAGCAGGAGGGTCCTGTGTGGCTGGCGCAGGCGCATGAACAGCGCAGAGCCTTGTCGGTCATTTTCATTGATCTGGATAATTTCAAATCCGTGAACGACACCTTCGGGCACATTCTTGGTGATGCCTTGTTGGTCTCGGTGGCGGAAAAGATGCGGCATCATTTCGGTGGGCACAATTTGATCGTCCGTTTCGGCGGCGATGAATTCATAGTGCTCTCAACGGACGCATTAGACGTGGTGCACGAAAAACTGGATCAGTTGAGACATTCGCTCAGCACTTCATTGCAGATGGGCGCTCTCAATGTGGAGATTCGATTTTCTGCCGGATTAATCGACGTTTTGAGTCGTGCGCCGGAATCGACCTTTGACGCGTTGGTCTCCCAAAGCGATGAAATGTCCCGGCGCGCAAAGACACTCGGCGGTGACCGCTATGTCTCGGCCGCCTGGGAGGATACGCAGGGCTGGGCCTTTAGGAAGCGTCTTGCCCGGGATATGACGGCAGCGCTGAATCAGGAGGATGCGCTGGATCCGCATCTGCAACCGATCGTGTCGATCGTTGACGGTCGCGTGCAAGGATTTGAATTACTGCTACGGCTAAAGACGCCTGCATTGCGCGGCGTATCGGTCAGCGAATGCATCAGCGTGGCTGAGCAGACGGGCCTGATCCACGAAATCGGTCATCGCATGCTCCGACGCGGATTTGAAATTCTCGAGCAACACCGAGAACTCGATGCGTGTTATCTCAACGTGAACGTATCGGTCCGCCAATTATTAAGTCGCAATTTCCTGACCGGCTTAAAGTCGTTGGTTGAACGTCATGCCGACGTTGCAGATCGGTTCTGTCTTGAAGTGACGGAATCCCATTGGTTAGATTCGACCGGTGCGGCCGGGGACGTGTTGCGAGAGATAAAACGTCTAGGTTTGCATCTGTCGCTAGACGACTTTGGTACTGGCCACGCATCGCTCAGTTATCTTCAATCACTGCCGTTTGATTCGGTCAAAATCGATCGACATTTTGTCGAGAACGTGGAGACGAACGCGCGTGATCAATCGGTTTGCGTGGCACTGCTCGCGATGGCGCAGAGTTGTCGGATGTCGGCCGTTGCTGAAGGTGTCGAAACGCAAAGCCAAGCCGACACGTTGGCAAGCTTGGGTTATGAGAGAGCCCAAGGATACCTCTGGGCGAAGCCGATGCCTGTCACCCAAACCTTGACTTGGTTGGCGGACAACAATCAGCTGCCCTCGCGGACCTTCCATCGCGCCGTGCGTTGATCGGCATGCTCTCTGGATAGTCGACGGTCGCCGCTAGCTTCAGGGCGTAGCCCGGCAACGATCCGCTAATGGCACTGGCGTCCATCGGGTCAGCAACCCGCTGCAAGGCGGGTCTCAATGCCCGATCGGCATGGGCCTTCCGTCAGCAAATATTCATCTGGTTGTCAAAATTTTGATACCTGTGACAGCGACAGTGGTAGCCGCTTCGTCAGATGACGGCGCGCCAAATGATAGCTCCAGGGGTTTCTATGCTTAAGATTTCATCCGTTCTCGCGACCTCGGTCGCCACGCTGTTGGTTTCGCTGGCCACGGCGAAGCCGATCACCGTCGCGGTCTATGGCGATTCTCCCTACGGCACTAGCCCGACCGACACGGCTCAAGTCCTCGCGACGCCGGCGTTCGTGAATGCAGTCAATGCGGATGCTGCGGTCTCACTCGTCCTGCACGTGGGTGATATACATTCGGGTAAGACGTACTGCACCAGCACCTACGATACGACGATCTTCAACCTGTGGGCGGCGTACACGAAACCCCTCGTCTATACACCGGGCGACAACGAATGGACTGATTGCCACAAGAAGAAAGAAGGTGGTGGTGCTTACAATGCGGTCACGGGTCAGGTCGACTACGTCGTCGACGGTTTGGGCAGCCCAGTCGATTATGCGTATGGTAATCCGGTCGCAAACTTAGACCTCGTTCGCTCGATCTTCTTCTCGAATCCGGGTCATACGCTCGGCGCCGACAAGAAAGT
>CAIRLC010000010.1 GCA_903879335.1 uncultured Pseudomonadota bacterium | reverse complement strand
GCCCCCGGCCGGATATGGACCGGAATATTCTTCCAGTCATCCTTGATCGCTTCACCCCGGAAGCTCTGGCGACCGATCCAGCGGAGGGTCTGCAGGCCCCCAAAGCGCGTCACCACCGTATCCCCGGGTTTCAGGGTCTCGACCTTGACTTCGCCGGTCGGCGTCAGGATCCGCGTCAATTAACCATAATTCGACAACAATCAAGTATCACGCTCAAGTCAGTGCCATACCTGCATTCTTGGGGGATATTCATTGTTGCAAACCCCAAAGAAAACGACTCATCGCCCGCCCCTTTATATAAACCCCCAATCGCTTTGGCAGCTGATGCACGGATACACGGACCCCGTGCTCCCGGAGACCTCCCTACAGAGATACATCCCGCCGGTCGTGGCGTTTTCCTGATTGTCGTACGTCATGCATCCTCAGCAGCACCACTCAACGGACACGTCTCGTGGGTCTTTGGCCTAAGGCGGCTCGTCGATGGTGTTGACCTGAACCTCCGGCATGCCGGGTAGCGGTTGGACTTTCGTCCCAGCCCTCCGCCCCGTAAAGTCAGCGGCCGGCTATCTGCTTCGCCACTTTGATGGGTGATCCATGTTCTGCTCCGTCGCTGTCGTCACGCGCGCTCTGCTCTTCTTGGCCGCGCTAGTACTCCCACAGATGGCCATTGCTCGTCCGTTGCCAGAACTCTATACGGCCTATTGGCAGGACACCCTTCGCCTCAATCCGGGCCAAGCCATCCAATTGGGCGAACGGAGCGCTATGAACCGCTTCGACGAGTCCTTGCAGGACCGCTGGCGGGAGGATCAGCTCTCCACCCTCACCCGGTACCGGGACGAGGTGCGGGCGATAAACAGGAGAACGGTCGATGCCGACGACCAACGCAGCCTTGTCATCCTTGAACGCGCGATAGATGCGGATTTGGCCTATTACGACAGTGCCCTCTTTGAGATGGCTCGTCGCCTACCGACGGATCACTTTCAAGGCCCGCACCTCGTCTATGCGCAGGATGCCGCAGGATCGGGCGCCGTCCCATTCAAGACCCTCGAGGATTACGACCTCGCCCTCGGGCGGGCTGATGCCTTTAGCCAATGGGTCGACGACGCGATTGGTCGTTTGAAGGAAGGTGTAAACACCGGTGTCGTGCTACCGCGCATGGTCGTCGAACGGATGCTGCCGCAATTGGCGGTCCACCTGAACCGAGAACCCGAGCGAACGGAGTTCTGGCATCCGATCGCGGCGTTACCCACCGCCATATCCGACGCTGATCGCGCTCGGCTCGAACGGGCATATCGCAAGAAAATCCGTACGGTGATCCAACCGGCCTATCAGCGTCTCTATGACTACCTCGCCACCGACTACCTCCCGAAGGCCCGCGAGAGCGTCGGGCTATCGGCCTTGCCCGAAGGGCTTGCCCTGTATCGGCATCTGATCCGCTTCCACACGACCACGGATCTCACGCCGGAGGAGATCCACGCCTTGGGTCGCACCGAAGTGGAGCGCATCCTTGCCGCCATGGACGGGGTCCAGTCCCGTGTCGGCTATGACGGCACTCGCGCCCACTTTCTCGCGCACGTCCGCTCGGACCCGACGCTGCGCTTTGCCTCGCCCGCGGAGGTGATTCCGGCGTACCGCGCGGCGGCCGACCGGATCGTCGCTCACCTGCCCTCCCTATTCGGTCATGTCCCCGCCATACCTTATGAGATCAGGCCCCTGCCGCCCGAATCCGCGGCAACCTTCCAAGGCAACGGCGACTACGCGGCTCCGGCTGCGGATGGGTCGCGACCGGGGATCCTGTGGATGAACACCACGGCGGCGGGCGTGCAGGATCGCTACAACGTCATGACGATCTCCCTCCACGAGGGGCGCCCGGGGCATCATTTTCAAGCCGCCGTCGCGTTGGAGCAGCGTGATCTACCCGCTTTTCGTCGCTCCGGCAATTACACGGCGTTCATTGAAGGATGGGGACTGTACGCCGAGTCTTTAGGACTTGAGGTGGGGCTCTTTGACGATCCTTGGCAGTATTACGGACACCTGAACTACGCCCTACTTCGGGCTAATCGGCTCGTGATCGACACAGGCTTACATGCCTTCGGTTGGAGCGTCGCCGACGGTGTTCGCTGGATGATGGATCACTCGTCCATGACCGAAGATCAGGCGCGTGACGAGGTCGAGCGCTACGTCGCCTATCCGGGCCAGGCATTGGCCTACAAGGTGGGGGAACTCAAGATCCGCGCCTTGCGCGAGGAGGCGCAACGTGCCCTCGGTCCTCGCTTTGACGTCCGACGATTCCACGACCGCGTACTCGGGGGCGGGCCGGTTCCGCTCACTGATCTGGAGGCCGAGGTGCGTCGCTTGATCGATGAAGAACGCGCGAATCCCTGACGAGAACCCATTCGTCATACCAGAAGTCACCGATATGCTGCAGGAACCTGCGGGCTTGTGTGGTTTGCCGATGGGCATTGGCACCTAAGTCGGTCAGAATGAGCCATGAAGACTCCGAAGCCATTACAGCCTCTCCTTGATGAAGGGATCATTGATCGTGTTGTCCGTCAGTTAAAAAGCGGCAAAGAAGCCTCGGTCTATGTGGTGGCATGCGCAGACGAATTACGTTGCGCGAAGGTCTACAAGGATGCCGAACACCGCGGCTTTCACAAACTCGCTCAGTACCAAGAGGGTCGTAAGTCACGCGGCAGTCGCGATGCGCGCGCCAAGCAACGGCGCGGCCGCCACGGGCGGGAGGTTGAAGAGGCCGAGTGGAAGAACGCGGAAGTCGACGCACTCTATCGGCTCGCCAATGCCGGGGTCCGAGTCCCGACGCCGTACGGCGTCCACGAGGGGGTCCTGCTCATGGAGCTCGTCAGCGATGCCGACGGCCGCCCCGCGCCTCGGATCAATGAAGTCAGCATGAGCGCAGAGCAAGCCCAGAGCTGGCACGCTTTCATGATCCTGCAGATCGTGCGCTGTTTATGCGTAGGCCTGATCCACGGAGACCTGTCGGAATACAACGTGCTGGTCGATCAAAACGGACCGGTGATCATCGACCTACCGCAGGCCGTGAATGCGGCCGGCAACAACAATGCCTTTGCCATGTTTGAGCGCGACGTCAACAACATGCGCGACACTTTCGCTCGCGCAGCCCCTGAACTGGCCGAGACGCAATACGCCAAAGAGATCTGGTCGCTCTATGAAGCCAATCTACTGACGCCCGAACGCCCGCTCACGGGCATATACGTGGATGAGGCGGGACCTGCGGATGTCGCGGCGGTGCTCGAAACCATCGAGGCCGAGCGGGAGATTGCCGAGGCTCGAGCGCGCTACCGCGCGGAGATGGGCGACTGAGATTGTGTGGACGGGTGGATCAAGCGTCTATCGTCGCGCGCCATCGCAATACCCGTGTACGCCTATCGAGCGGTTACGACTCGTTTGAATGAGGACTCACGATGACGCAGTTATTAGGACTTGAAGACGCCGCGCAAGCCATCCGTGATCGACGCCTATCGCCCGTTGAATTGACGCAAAGCTGCCTCGACCGTATCGAGCGACTCAATCCGATCCTGAACGCCTTCATCTCGGTCACCGCGGAATCCGCGCTGGAGCAAGCCCGAGTCGCTGAGGCCGAGATCCAAGCGGGCCATTGGCGCGGCCCGCTCCACGGGATGCCGCTCGCCCTCAAAGATCTGATCGACACAGCAGGCGTAGCCACGACCGCCGCAAGTGCGGTTTACCAGGATCGGGTGCCCACGGTGGACGCCGAAGTGGTCCGTCGTCTGAAATCTTGTGGCGCGGTGTTATTGGGCAAGTTGAATTTGCATGAATTCGCCTATGGCGGCACCTGTGTACCGAGCCATTTCGGCCCGGTGCGCAATCCTTGGAACCCCAACCGCATCGCGGGCGGCTCTTCGGGCGGATCAGGCGTCGCGGTCGCGGCTGGACTGTGTTTAGGCGCCCTAGGCACCGACACCGCAGCCTCCGTTCGACACCCCGCCGCCTACTGCGGCGTCACCGGACTTAAAGCCACCTATGGTCGGGTCAGTACCCGCGGTGTCATCCCGCTCTCGTGGTCATTGGACCACGTCGGACCGCTCGCTCGGTCCGCAATGGGCACGGCCATTCTGCTCGAGGCGCTGGCCGGTCATGACGCACTCGATCCTGCCAGTGCCACGATCGACGTGGATGAGTACACGCGCAAACTGTGCCAACCCACCCGCACACTCAGGCTCGGTCGAGTGGTTCAGCCGTATTTTGAGGATCTGGACCCCGACATCGAAACGGCAGTCAGCACCGCGATCGACGTCCTTGTAACGCTGACCGCCGGACGTTGCGATGTTGAACTCCCCTACAACAATCTGCTGATGACCATCGCCTCGGCGGAGGCGTATGCATACCACTATCCGCATTTCAGCCAGACGCCGGGACGCTATCAAGCCATGACGCGGCAGCGCTTAGCGCACTCGGCGTCCATCACGTCGACGGACTATATCCGAGCCCTGCGGGAGATGAATGCGCTGAGGTTGAGGGCCGACGACGTGTTTAATTCGGTCGACTTAATCGTCACGCCAACCACGGCGATTGCACCGATAGATATTAGTGCCGGTGCTGAAGACCCACCCTTACCGGCCAACGGCACGCCTTTGGAATTCCGCAACACGCACATGTTTGACGTGCTGGGCTTACCGGCGATCTCGGTACCCTGTGGGTTTACGCAAGATGGGATGCCCATCGGACTGCAGATCGCCGGACCGAGTTTCCAAGAGTCGCGCGTGCTTGCACTCGCCCACGCCTATCAGCAGGTGACCGACTGGCACCAGCGCCAACCACCTCTAGGCTAAGCGAGCCCCTCAGGTCATCAGATTGAGCGGCTTCGGCAGCACGGCCAGTAAGTCAGGACTGAAGATGGCGTCGATATGGAAGAACGCCGCCCGTGCAACGGCGCTTGAGCGGTTCTCCCACGCATGGTCGGTACCACGCTGCACCACCACGTCGCCCGGGTGTAGCACAACCTCGCTGTCATCCAAGATCAACACCAATTCACCTTCGATCACCACCACATAGTCGAGCGTGCGAGTCCGGTGCATCGGCGTACGGCGACCCCCGTCACTGAGCGGATATACATCCAAAATCCGCAGTAGATGACCCGCCGCGGGCATCAATTGGAAGGGGCGCTCCGTCGGCTCGCGGCCGGGCACGGCAGACAGCTCGGGGACCGCGGTCTCGCTGCTCCAGAGTTCGTGAAAGTCGGCACCAATGGCCGGCCCGCG
This sequence comes from uncultured Pseudomonadota bacterium, assembly GCA_903879335.1. Lineage (GTDB taxonomy): Bacteria > Pseudomonadota > Gammaproteobacteria > Steroidobacterales > Steroidobacteraceae > CAIKZZ01. The sequence continues at coordinate 145,370 of CAIRLC010000010.1, read as the reverse complement.
CATCGCGTGGTGCTGGAGCGGGCTTGAGTCTGACAACACGACCGATTTTCCCGTCTCGTCATGACCGGTGACGATGCGGCGGCAAACACGAGACATGGCAGCACTCCGGAGCGACGGGGACAGTGCACACACTATGCACCGCTGCAGGACTGAACCCCAGACGGGCAGCACGATTGAAGACTGACAGCACAGGGCATTTCCCTCTGGGTCGGGTTTAGCGCCCAATCCGCCCCTAGCCTCCCCAATCAGGGGCTCCAGACCGCTGAAGAGTAACCGGTAGGCTCGCCGACGGTCTCAGCGACCATGGGGCCCAAACACCGGGATTGCCCCGACATCGCACCCAACCACCTCAAGGAAACCATCATGGCATTGCCGCAAGATATCTCCCCGGTGAACTCGGAACTCATGGAAGCCTTAGTTCGAACCGGTGAGATGCCGTGGACACCCCAATCGTTCGATCCCGAGCGATCCTTCATGAAAGTGCTCTGGACCGGCCCTGAAAGCGGGCGCGTGACCCTCTTATTCCGCTGCTTAAAAGGAGCCGTAGTGCCGCCCCATAAACACCTCGGAGATGCCCACACCTTCGTCCTAAAAGGCAAGCTTGAGGTTCGCGGCACGACCATCGGCCCTGGCGATTACTTGTACGAGGCTAACGGCATGATCCACCACGCCACGACTGCCCTTGAAGATACGGAATATCTCTTCATCATGCAGGGCGCTGTCTTGTTCTTCGATGACAATCAATTTTTAGGTTATCAGGGCTGGGAAGAATTCCACCGCGCCCGCGAGAAGGTCAAGACAGCCACCTGATAGAAAAACCAAAGCGATCAGACCATTCAGGCCTGTCGGCATGGCGAAATCATGGACAGCTAGGCAAAGAGACAGCCGAAGGGCAAGGCATCCATGCCCTGCCCTTCGGTGATGCTGCGGATCAGAGACGGACGTTCACACCAAACTGGATCGTCGGGCCATAGAACTCGCGTTGAATGACGCGATCTTCGCCCTGACCTTCCGTAAATTTCAGCGCGGTGTTCGTGATGTTCTTGACGTTCAAGTAACCCGACACCTGCTCCGAAATCGCGTAACTCCCGCCAAAGTCGATCGAGAAACGCTCCTGCGTCCAGACATCATTGCTGGCTGCAGGGCCCATCGCGAAAATATTACGGCTCGTGTAGTACGCACCGAGCGTCAAATTGAGACCGGCGTGCTCATACATGACCTCGAAGTTGCCGGTGGTGCGCGACGTCGATGGGAGGATCGAGTCGCGCGTCAGCGTCGAATTTCCGTTCGCGTCGAGTACCGGGACCTTGAATCCCGACGAGACGAGCGTGACGTTCGTACCGACACCGAGTCCACCCCAAGCACCCGGCAGATCATCACGGAACCGCTTCACAAAATTCGCCTCAAGCCCGTAGACGTGTGCCGGCTTGCCGTTGGTGAAGGAGAACAGTTTCGCGATACCGAGATTACCACCGGTGTTCTGGCCACCGAGTGGCACCGACTGCGTCACGATGTAGTCCTTGATGTCTTTCGCGAAAAGACCCACGGACGCGATGCCCGCATGCGGGAGATACTTCTCGAGCGACAAATCAAAACCGGTCGCCGTTGTCGGCTTCAAGTTCGGGTTGCCCGTCGTTTCGTTACCGTTGTTGTCGATGCTGGTGGTCGGTGTAATCTGCTGGAAGCCCGGACGCGCGATCGTCGAGGAAATTGCGGCGCGGCCGATCAGATTCTCATCAAACTCGTAGCGCAACTGAGCCGTCGGGAAGAGATCGGTATAGCTGCGGCTGTTCGACACCGGGCAGTTTTGATCGACCGGGCAGGTCAAGCCGGTGCCGTCCTGACGATAGGCCGAGTAGGTCGCCCGCGTCTCCTCGACACGTAACCCCGCCACCACGCCCAGCTTGCCAAAGCCAAACTGGTACTGGCCATAGGCTGCGTAGACGTCCTCTTTATCGTTCACGGAATTAAACTGATTGGCCACCGGATCCGTGGTCTGTAGACCGATGTTCTGCTGATAATAATCCAGCAACGCACCCTGGCTTGCCAATGGCGTGATGCCGTAGTGGCCACCGTAATAGCTCACCGGACTGCCGGTTGCGACCGACGCTAAGCTGATGCTGCCAGCGCGATCAGCGCCCGTGCCAACCGGGATCGCGTAACTGGAGGCCTCGCCGGACTTCGTGCGCAGACGGGCATTGATACCGAACTTCAGCTGTTCGTCTTCACCCGACGTGTAATGGGTCGGAATCGACAGGTTCGCGCCGATACCCCACTCGTGATCATCAATGTTCTGCGTGCTGTTGGTCATCTTGCGCAGTGCATAGCCGTTTGGATCCAGCACGTTGTATCCGCTCGGGTCCACCACGCTGATCGTCGGCCAATTGGCATTGGTCGTATTGTCGTAGCGGGCCAGATTCACGGCACCATTATTGAAGCTGAAGTTGTAGTTCAAAGGCATGTAGTAACTGCCCTTGGTGTAACCGACGTGGTAGTCCAATTTGGCATCGCCAATCTTGTTCGACCCGCCGAACTCAGCGACGCGCTGCGTCAGTGTCTCTTTCTCAACCTGTACGTTGGAGCGCAGCGAATCGACCATCTGCACGAAACCCTTCGGATTCGATGGGTCAGGGTAGACGACCTGATTCGGCAGTGGATTGCCATTGGCGTCGAACACCGTTCCGAGGGGATCCGACAGGTTCCACTGCACCATCTGACGGAATTTGTATTCCGTATATCCGGCATCGTAATAACGAACAAAGTAGTGATTGTTCTGATCCGGATCGAATCCTAAGTCAATACCGTAACCGTGCCGACGACGATGATATTGGTAGTAACGCTGTTCGAAGCCCGCGATCACTTTGTCGGCAACGCCGTCACCCTGCTCATCATAGAAACCCGCTTCCGCATCATCGATGCCGCGGCCATCGTTATAGATTGAGCCAGTCACCAGGATGCTGAACGGCTGATAGCCATCCGTTGGGCCGCCAAAGCGCGTACCGGCCGTGAAGGCCAAATCCGTGATTCCGGTCTTACGCTGCGTCTCTTGACCTGAGCCAATTTTGAAATCCGCAAAGGCTTTGCCATCGCGCGGCGCGGTCTTCGGTGTGATATCGATCGTGCCGCCCAAGGCTTCCGCGTCTTGTTCTGGCAAGTTGCTCTTGGTCAACTTGATCGCGCCGATGAAACCCACCGGGATCGAGTCGAAGGCAACCGCACGACCAGCACCCGATGGGGAGCTCGTGTTCGTCGGCGGCAAGCGCAGTCCACCGAAAGTCGTGCTGTTCAAGTCCGCGTCAAGTCCACGGATATTGACGTAACGGCCTTCGCCCGTATCAGTCTCCAAGGAGATACCCGGTAAGCGGCGCACCGCTTCGCCGGTGTTGACGTCGGGAAGCTTGCGGATCTGCTCGGCCGTCGTTAATTCAATCAGATTCGGAGCGTCTTCCTGCGCCTCGCGTGCCAATTCAAGGGTCGTGCGCTGAGCCTGTACGACCACTTCTTCAAGCGCGTTTTTTGGACCGGCATCCGCTTCGGACGCTTGCGCAGCGGCAGCGCCGAGCACGGTGGATACGGCTGCAGCGAGTAAAGCCGCTGCGCGCATATTCAAATTAGGCATGAGGACTCCATTGAGAAAAAGGGTGAACCGTCATCGATATGTACGTGTATGCGCGCCTTGGATCGATACGTCCCATGGTCATGCGCGCTGTCGCCACCCCCCCCGCGGGCCGGTATAATCCATGTGACATGTGTCATTCGTGTGACAGAGCCATGAGGAACTTAAGTCAAACGGACGTTTGCGATCGCTTCTGGATTGAAGTTTTGTTAATTCGGTAAAACTGATGACGAAACCTAACTGAGCCGCATCTCCCTCTACGCGAGTTTCGCTGTGAATTCATCGAGCACGACTGAACCTGTATCGCCCCATGCCGACGCAACGACACCGGCGACATCGCCTCAAGCGGTTATTCCTGCGGGTGATTTCGGTGAGTGGATGCGCGCAATCACGGCCTCGCTGCGTGGGGACGTGGGCAATGACGTGCCCTGCGGCACATGCGTCGGCTGCTGCAGTTCATTCTGGCCGATCGCGCTGCGCCGGACGGACGCTGCCGTAATCCCGCTCATTCCCATCGAGCACCTCATCGACCCGCCCAACGCACCATCGGGGTTGCGCTACATGGGGTATGAAGCGGACGGCACTTGCCCAATGCTGAAAGCAGAGCGCTGCACGGTCTATGACCTCCGACCGCAAACGTGCCGGGATTTTGACTGCCGACTATTCACCGCAGCAGGTTTATCGTCAGCAGGCGCAGACAAAGCGCTGATCAATGCGCGCATCGCGGCCTGGCAATTTTCATATGCCACTGACGACGATCGGGCCACCCATGAGGCCATTAAATCGGCAGCGACCTTCATCCTCGGCCCTGCTCGGGCACTGACGTCGATTCGCGTGCCAAGCTCACCGATTGCGATCGCGGGACTGGCCTTCAAAGCCCACCGCGTCTTCAAGACTGATCAATACCGCGAACGGGCGAGCAGCGACGTTTGGGCCGACATGATCTCTGCGGCGCGCGCCTTCGATGAGGCGCTGCACCCCGACTCAGCACCCACAACGGCGGATCGCCCGACTTAGTCCCCGAAAAGCCCGATTTGCGTGGGCTTCGGCGCGTATTTCTTCGTGGTTTTAGCAGCCTTAGCTGACTTTTTGGTCGGAATAGCCGGCTCAGCCGCCGTCGAGGCCTTCGCCGTATCGGCGGGGTCGGCAGCCACCGCCTGACTTCCGCCCGCCTCCACATCTGGCGATGTTGCGAGCTCCGCCACCGGCATCACCGCTGGAGCTGCAGCATCCAACTCCACCTCGACCCATGCAGGGGCCGAGACGGACTCGGGGGTATCGGCTGTGACGATGGGCTCAACACCCGCAATCGCCTCAGGCGATATCTCGACGGCCGGTGCTGCCGTCGCGATTGCGCCGTCCACTGTGGAACTGACGGGCACTAAGCCCTCGCGGATCAAGGCCGCCAAGGGGCCCAAGTCGTAACTCAGGTTGGCGCGCTCAAGCGCGTCGCGATATCGATCCTGATCGGTGCCGCGTAGGGTCAGCCACTGCCAGCCTCCCGTGGCCAAAAACGCATTCATCAAAAAGTGTGCGATTCGATCATTACCCTCTCGATACGGATGCAGGTAACAGACGAGCCAACGGGCCAATACGGCGCGCAGAAAGGGATCACTGTCACCTTCCAGCAGATCGAAGAGTGCCGGCATGGCTGCCCGCATGGACTGCGGTTCCGGCGGCACGAAACGCGACCCGGACAGGTAGTAAGGATCGTCCCGATAGCCCGCGAGCGCCGCCACCGGGGTCAATCGGGCGCTCACTCGCGGCTGTAAGAACTCGCGATGCCATTCTCGATGGGCCTCTCGCAGCACCTCCATCAAGGGCGCGCCGCCGAGGATCGCGCCGATAGAACGTGACACCGCCCGGAACGCCTGGAGTTCGCCGAGCGCGGTCAATGTGGTGAGATCCCGTACCTCGCCGCGGCGCGGCGGCGCCTGCGCGCCGACTGCAGCTTGTTGGATCGCCTCATGGGTGACGACCAGACCCTCCAGCCAAAGGCCATGAAATGCGTCATCCGCCTGCCGCTGGGTCAGTGACTCCAGGTAATGGTTCGGATTGGCGATTCGTCCGGGCGCCACCGGCGCGTGATCGGCAATCGAAGCTCGACCCAACGCATAGAGTCCGGCCAAGCGGGCCACGATCGACGCAGAGCCACGACGTGCCGCAATCGGAAGGCGTGGTGACGTGAAGGGATTGCGCTCAACGAGGACATGCCCGGCACTGCGCATGGTCGCCATGATGTCGTCGGTCAGATCGATGCGGCCGATGTGCCGCAGGGCCCCAGCCAACCTCCCAGCCACAATGGGTTGGCCGGTCCGCAGCAGCCGCCGCAACAAGCCAGACGCATCGGGTATCGCCCGCAAGGCCAACTGCGCCTCAAGCGGATGAGCGACGTAGAAGCCCTCGGGCACTTTAACCAAGGCCGCATCCAAGGTGTAGAGCCGAAGACCATTGCGCACCACCAGATCGTCGACGGCCGGTGGAGTGGCCTCCCGCAAGTCGTAGAGCGCTGTCCCGTGCAGCAACTCCAGGTCATTGTTCTGCCCCTTGGGCGCACAGACGACCAACTCGGCAGGGACCACCGTATCGTCCACGTGCAAGAGCACCGACTGTTCGGCCGACAAGTGCCAGGCCGTGCCAAATCGGGACTCGCAATACGTCGCACAGAATGTCCAGTAGGAGGCCCACCAATCGATGCCGTCGTTGGGGTCCATGCCGGGCCGTGACCGCAGCATCCAACCGCCGATGATGCGGGTCAGGTGACCTGCCGCGATCAGCCGATCGCGATGGACGCGACCCATTTCCCGGGCAGCAAAGACCGTCCGACCACCCTTCGTTAGGGTCTGTAATCGGGCCAGCGATCCATTCAGTTTTTCTTCGTAGGTGGCCACGGTTGCCCCCCAAGATCAATAGTGAATGCAAGTATAGATCGTCGAATTAAATCCCGTTTAGTTTGTTGATTAAAAATCGGTATGAATGGATTAAATTATTTATTTTCCGATATTTGCAGATTATTTATACCTGCAATATCAAGCAGATTGGCGCCCCTCACTTTCGCAATGATCTAGCCCATGAGCACTCCAACCGGTGCCCTCCACCGTCGCGCTCACCTGCGCCGGTACGGCCCGAATCACCGCGAGGATCGCCGTGTAGACCACGGTGGTCAGCAAGGCGCACCAGAGGAATCCGTGCTCGGGATCACTGGCATAGACCTGCGCCCCGATCAGGTCGCCGGCACGGGTTCCGAGCGCATTCACGCCTGAGACAATCATCATCAGCGCGCCTTGCAAAGCCGGCGGACAGGAGCGAATCGCGAGGTCATGCAGCGCGGCCCAGAAGAGCCCACCCATGAGCCCCATGGGCACCGCAAGCCACAAGGCACCGACTGCACTGTGGATAAACGCGAGCGGCAGCACCTGCGGGATCGCGATGACGGCACTCCACCGCAGCAAGCGATCGAAACTCAGGCGCCGGCAGAGAAAGCCATACAGCACGAACATCGGCAGAAAACCGGCGAGGAAGGCCGCGTACCAATAACCATACATCGCCTCGGACGCCTTCAAGTGATCCACCAGGTAGAACTGCAGCACGACCCCCTGACCGGGACTGAACTGAAACATGAGCATGGCCGCCATTGCCGGGTAGATGGCTGGGTAGCGAAAAAGGCGCTTAAGATCGGCCGTCAGGCGTCTAGAACTCGCTGCGTGCGCGAGATCAGCGCCGTCATAAATGCGGTGCGGTCGCCACAGGGCATAGAGCACGATACCGGCGGCGGCGATCGCCACGCAGAGGAAGACCGCGGTCGACGAGCCGTGCTGGGCGGTCAGGCCGGACAAGGCCACAAGGCCTAGGGCCGTGGCATAGGTCGTGAACTGCCAGACCGCAGCCATACGCCCGGACATCGCCCAGTGCTGGGCCTGCCAAGCCATTAAACCCTGATAGGCGGCCACTAAGAACCGCGTCAGGATCATGGCCAACACCACACCCAGCGTCATCCGCGTGTAGGTCAATGGCTGTGCTGCCATCCACACCATCAGCAGCATGAGCAGACTGCCAGCCACCAAGAAGTAGCCCCGATCGCCACGGCCGAAGGGGCTCATGCGATCCCGGATCAAGCCAAAGACAAGGCCGCCATACACCGGCAAGGCCGTCCAGAGGCGGAAATGCGTGGTCTCCGACAGCGATGCGTGCAATTGATGTTTCAGCACGACCGTGGCGGCAATGTCGAAAAAGGGTCCTACTGGATCGATGAGGTACAAGAGCACCGTCAAGGGCACAAAGTAGCCCACCACCGACCAAGTCGGCGCCGGGCGTGGAAACCGTGCAGTGTCGTGCGGCATAGCGAATCCAAACAGCGACCACCCTTGAGCCTACCGGGGTGTCGCAACAATGCCCATGCCTATCGCTTGAGACCGAATCGGGGAGCATTGAACTGTCTGAGCCACCGCCAAAACACCGGTACGGTCGACGAGCGCTTCCACGGGGCGCGCCCGCGAGCGCCGCTCGATGCCGCAAGAGCGACTCATCCCAATGAGTTAAGCACTTGAATTCAAAGAATCAAATGGACAAAAACCGGGCTCAACCGCACACTATTCGGCTGTTTGCCGTGTCCGCTTCGTAGGAAGCCGCCATCGCGCCCAAATCCACCGGCTGAAATTGCCCGAGATTTTTTATGCTGACACTCACGCATCGCGCTCGCTTATTCCCTTGCAGCCTGTTTCTCGTCACCGTGCTGGCCGCCTGCGGCGGCGGCTCGGCACCCGGCGCGGGCGGCAAAGGAGGCTTCATGGGAGGCCCCATCGAAGTCGGCTATCAGGTCATCGAAGCCGAAAACGTCACCCTCGACACCGAACTGACTGGCCGCATCAACGCCTGGCAAACGGCGGAGGTGCGTCCGCAGGTGGATGGTGTGGTGCGGGCGCGCTTGTTCGAAGAAGGCTCGCTGGTCAAGGCCGGTCAAGCGCTGTACCAGATTGATCCTGCCCCCTTCCAAGCCACCTATGACAGCGCCAAAGCGCAACTGGCGTCGGCGGAAGCCGCCGCCAAGGTGGCGCGTCAACGAGCCGAGCGATACGCCCGCATCGTCGACAGCGGTGCCATCAGTCGGGACGCCTTCGATGAGGTGCAGGCGCTCGCCAGCCAAGCCGAGGCCGCAGTCGAAGTCGCCCGTGACCAGGTGGAAACTGCAAAGATCAGCCTTGAGTACACCAAGGTGCGCGCGCCGATCAGTGGCCGCATCGGCCGCAGCCTCGTCACGGCCGGTGCGCTCGTCACCGCCAAACAGACCAGCCCCATTGCAACGATTCAAGACTATCAGAGCGTCTATGTCGACCTGACCGAGTCGGCGACTGATATCTTGGCGCTGCGCAAGGCAGAGTCCGCCGGTCAATTGACCCGTGCAGTCCAGACCCTGCCGGTGACCTTGCTGTTGGAGGATGGTTCAACCTACGCTCACACCGGCAAGCTCGAATTCGCCGAGATCACGGTCGACGCCGGCACCGGTGCCGTGAACGTGCGCGCGATTTTCCCGAACCCCGAAGGACTGCTGTTGCCAGGCACCTACGCCCGCGCGCGGATCAATACCGCGACCATTAAGAACGCTTTCCTGGTGCCACAGTCCGCCGTCAGTCGCACCCCCAGTGGCGAAGCGACGTTAACGCTCGTCAACGCGAATGGCCAAATCGAGATTCGGCCGGTCGTCCTCGGCCCCGCGCATGGCGCACGCTGGATCGTCGCATCCGGCTTAGCGGTGCAGGATCGCGTAGTGGTGGAAGGACTCGGGAAGTTGCGCCCGGGACTGCCCGTGAAGCCCGTACCGGCTGGCACGGCACCCGCCGCGGCCATACCCGCCGCCCAGCACTGAGGCTATACCCATGTTGTCTCGGTTTTTCATTGATCGACCCATCTTCGCGTGGGTCATTGCTATCGTCATCATGCTCGCCGGCACCGGGGCGATCCTCACCTTACCGGTGCAGCAGTACCCAACGATCGCCGAGCCCCAAGTGGGCATCAGCGCCAGCTACCCCGGCGCCTCCGCCAAGAGCATCGAAGACAGCGTCACCCAAGTCATCGAACAGAAGATGAAGGGGCTCGACGGGCTCAAGTACATGTCTTCGTCGAGCGAATCCTCAGGTTCCGCGAGCGTGGTGCTGACCTTCAAGGCCGGGACCAACATCGACATCGCGCAAGTGCAGGTGCAAAACAAGCTGCAAGCGGCGGTGCCCCTGTTGCCGCAAGAAGTGCAGGCCCAAGGCGTGTACGTGCAAAAGACCGCGCGCAGCTTTCTACTCGCGGGTAGCGTGTACAGCGACGACCCCAAAGTCAGTTCTGCCGATATTGCCGACTATCTGGCGCAAAACGTACTGGACCCGGTCAGCCGCGTTCCCGGCGTCGGCGAGACCATCTCGTTCGGTACTCAGCATGCTATGCGCATTTGGCTCGATCCGGCAAAATTGGCGGCCTACAGCCTCATGCCGGGTGATGTGGTCAGCGCGATACGCGCGCAGAACACGCAGGTGACCGCAGGCCAGATCGGCGGAGCGCCGGCCGTTCCCGGTATCGGCCTGAACGCGACCATCACTGCACAGTCTCGGCTCCAGACGGCCGATCAATTCCGGCAGATTGTGATCAAAGCCAATGTCGGCGGCGCCGTCGTCTATCTGGGCGATATCGCCCGAGTCGAATTGGGCGCAGAGAGTTATGCCTTCGCGGCTAAATTCTTTGGGCATCCTGCCTCTGGATTCGCGGTGCGCCTGGCCCCTGGCGCCAACGCGCTGGAAACCGCGGAAGCCGTCAAAGCGGAGTTCGCGGCGTTGTCAGCGAACTTCCCCGCCGGCTACCACGCCGTGCTGCCACTGGATATAACGCCTTACGTGAAGCAGTCGATCCGAGAAGTTGTGAAGACCCTCATCGAGGCCATCGCGCTCGTGTTTCTCGTCATGTATCTGTTCTTGCAGAGTTGGCGCGCGACCATCATTCCGACGATCGCAGTGCCGGTCGTCCTGCTCGGTACCTTCGGGGTACTCGCGTTCTTTGGCTATACGATCAACACACTGACGATGTTCGCACTCGTGCTCGCCATTGGACTATTGGTCGATGACGCGATCGTGGTGGTGGAGAACGTCGAACGCATCATGCGGGAAGAGCAGATCGCTGCCATCGATGCCACACGCCGCTCAATGGACCAAATCACAAGCGCCCTCATTGGCGTGGCGCTCGTCTTGTCGGCCGTGTTTATACCGATGGCGTTTTTCGGTGGATCGCAGGGCGTGATCTACCGACAGTTCTCGGTCACGATTGTGGCAGCCATGGGCCTCTCGGTCTTGGTCGCCCTGGTCTTGACACCGGCATTGTGCGCGACTCTGCTGAACCCAGCGGCGGCCCATGCCGATGGAGTCGAGCGTAGCGGACCGCTGGCCGCCTTCGACCGTGGTTTCGAGCGTCTCGCGCTACGCTATCGCGGCGTTGTTCAGCGAATTTTGGGACAGGGTCGCCGCTGGACGGCGATCTATGCGGCCATACTGGTGGCTATCGCACTGCTGTTCTTGAAAATCCCCGGGGCCTTCCTACCGGATGAAGATCAAGGCGCCGTGGTCGTATCCGTACAGTTACCGCCGGGGGCCACGCAAGAGCGCACCTTGGCGGCCTTAGACCAGGTTCGCGCCTATTTCATGGACCATGAACAGAGTTTGCTCAAATCGTTGTTCACGATCACAGGGTATGGTTACTCGGGCTCGGGTCAAAACTCCGGTATCGCCTTTGTCCGCTTAAAGTCTTTTGATGAGCGCCCCGAACCCAGCCAATCGGCGCAGGCTCTAGCCCGCCGAGCGATGGCCTATTTTTCAACCGTACGTGATGCGTCGATCTATACGCTCGTCCCACCGCCTGTGCAGGAATTGGGTAACGCCACCGGCTATGACCTTGAGTTACTCGATACCGGTGGCATCGGCCACGAGAAACTCATGGCGGCGCGTAATCAGTTGCTCGGCATGGCTTCAAAAGAGAAATCAATCGTCGGTGTACGCCCAAACGGGCAGGACGATACGACGCAACTCAAGATCGATGTTGACGCGGCGAAGGTCAGCACCTTGGGGCTCTCCCTTGCCGATGTGAACGCTACCCTGACGAGCGCTTGGGGCGGCACGTACGTCAACGATTTCATCGACCAAGGCCGTATCAAGAAGGTGTACCTGCAAGGCGATGCGCCCTTCCGCGGCGTGCCTGAAGACCTGAGCCGTTGGTATATCCGCAATGCCGGCGCGCAAATGGTGCCCTTCACCGCCTTCGCTCAATCCCATTGGAGCAAAGGATCCCCCCGTCTTGAGCGCTACAACGGCAGTTCGGCTCTAGACATCCAAGGCGCAGCCGCGCCCGGTCACAGCACCGGCGAGGCCATGCGCACGATGGAGCGACTCGTCGGTCAACTGGGCCCGGGCGTGGGTTATCAGTGGACGGGCATTTCCTTGCAGGAGAAAGAATCCGGCGCTGAAGCGCCGCTCCTCTACGGTCTATCCATGCTTGTCGTGTTCTTAATGCTCGCAGCGCTCTATGAGAGCTGGACGATCCCGTTTGCGGTCATCCTCGTGGTGCCCTTGGGCGTGATTGGCGCCCTTCTGGCCACTGCGTTGCGGGGACTGAACAACGACATCTACTTCCAGATCGGTTTGCTGACGACGATGGGACTGGCCGCCAAGAACGCTATTCTGATCGTGGAATTCGCCACCACCCTGCATCGCGGCGGCAAATCGCTCACCGAGTCAGCGCTCGAAGCTGTACGGATTCGACTGCGGCCGATCATCATGACCTCGCTGGCTTTCGGCTTTGGCGTGCTACCACTCGCACTTGCCACCGGCGCCGGCTCCGGCGCGCAAAAGGCCATTGGCAATGCGGTGGTCGGTGGTGTGCTCACGGCGACGGGGCTCGCCCTGTGCTTCGTACCGCTCCTCTTCGTGTTGGTCGAAGGTGGCGTCAGTCGATTCAAGCAACGCGCGGTCCAATAACCGCGCGTTGCTCTCGTGGACGAGGACTCGCGTCAGTCTTCGTCCACGTTGGCGGTCTTGCCGTCCTGCACCGGCGGCAGCGCCACATTCAGCGTTAGGCCTGCCGTCTTGAGCCGTGCGTTGACACTGCGAATAGATTCGATCGCTTGAGCGGATCGCAGCAGAATCGGGCCTGCCTGCTCCAATACGCCAGCCAGCGCGATCGCCTGTGCGTCATTGGGCGGTTCGTCGCCTCGCGTCAGCGCGCCATAAAGCTCGCCTAACTGGCGCATCAGGCTCGCCACGCCCAGGCCCGACTTGCCTTTTGGGGCATCGTCGAGCAAGGCGTGCAATGTCTTGGCCGTCTGTTCCAGCGTTTCGAAAGCAGCCGAGTGCTTAGCCACTCGGTCCTGCATCGTTGCGATTTGCTGCAAGAGTGAGCGCAAGACGCCCTCGTGATAGGCAGCCAAGTCAAACGCCGTATAGAGGGGCCGTAAGGTTGCGTACTGCGCGATGATCCGGTTCTCCGCGTTCGCATCCAGACGGGGATCACGCAGCACCTCTAGAGGCGCTCGCGTAATGACCGTGCGACTCGCGAGTTCAACCGTATACCGGCCTGGCGGCACGAAGAGGCCCTCCGGCTCACGCGGCGTGCCGTGCACCACCGCGCTGCTCGGGAAACCCTTAGTGGTCGTGCGTGGCGCTGGCAAGCGCAAGTCCCACACCAGGCGATGCATGCCGGCTGCCGTCGACAAGGGGTGATGCACTTCAATCCACCACGTCGGAATCAAGCCGCGCGCTAACTCCTCGTCCGAAGGCTCTTGGGCATCGCTATCCGCATATTCGCGGACGAGTCCGCCGTGCTCATCCAAAATGCGCACGTGCAAAGGGCCACCGCCGGGCGCCGGCAGGCCGTAGTCGATCACGGCGCCGGCGGGAGGATTCTCGCCCACCGGTTCATCCGGCGCGATCGGCGTATCGCTCCACGTACTGCGGGCGACCCGCAGTGCGGGTGACGGCGGCACCAACCATGGCGCATCGAGCACACCTGGCTGCCACGCGCGCAGGCGAGTGACGTCATCCAAGACCCAAAAGCCGCGACCGTGCGTGGCCACGATCAAATCATTGTCGTGAACGATGAGATCGCGGGCTGAGGTGTGCGGCAGGTTGTTGTTCAGAGGGTGCCATTGTGCGCCGGCATCCAAGGACACCCAGACACCCAATTCGGTCGCCGCATACAGCAAGCCCTTGCGGCGCGGATCCTCGCGCACCGCATTGACCGGACCAGCCCCCTCAAGCCCGCGCGTGATCGTCTCCCAATGGGCACCGCCGTTCGTCGTGCGATAAATGTAGGCCGTCTGATCATCGATGCGTAATCGACTGACAGAGGCATAGGCGGTCTGCGGATCCGAGTGGGACGCCTCAATTTGCGTGACCTTGCTCCATGCGGTGAGCGTTGGGGGCGTCACGTTAACCCAGTGCGCACCCTCGTCTTCGGTGCGCCAGATCAGCCCATCATCGGTACCCGCCCACAACAAACCAGCCGCGCGCGCAGAGGGTGCGAGCGCGTAAATCGAGCCACGCTGTTTGTCCGCATCCACCGGATGGTGATCCAGCACGCTCGCCGGCATCTCCGGGTTCTCGCGCGACAATTCCGGGCTGATGATCGACCAGTGACGACCGCCATCTGCAGTTCGGAACAAACGGCTTGCTGCGAAATACAGCACATGCTGATCGATCGGCGAGAACATCAGCGGTTCGGTTCGCACGGTACGAATGCCTGCCGCCTTACCGATAAACGGCGTGATGTTCTCCACCCGCCCCGTTGAGACATGGAAGCGCGTGACTTCATTGCGGCCGGCGCCGTAGATGAGGTCAGGGTCCAAGGGATCGGGGGCGATATAGCCATATTCCATGGCACCCACGGGATGCCAATCACGGGCCGTGATCTCACCGTCGTTGCCTCGGCTGCTGATACAGACCGAACCACTCTCCTGCTGTCCAGAGCAAATCCGGACCGGGAAGGTGGGCGTGACGCTGGCGTGGTAGAGCTGCGCCGTCGGTTGCACGAGCCAGCTGGACCAGGTGCGTCCTGCGTTTTGCGAGATCAACGCGCCTTGGTCACCGACCAGGGCAATGATTTGACTATCATCCGGGCTCACCCATAGGTTCTGGTAGTCGTCGCCACCGGGCCCACCGCGCAGGTAGGTGAAGGTTTGACCGCCATCATGCGACTGCATCGCCACGATACTCGCGGTATAGATCGTGTCCGGATCGTTGGGATCGACACGCACGATCGCATGGTCACCGCCGCCGATGCGCAATACGGCGCGCGGGTCGGTGGTCGTCTGCTTAAAGTGGCGACCACCATCTTCTGATCGCCACAGGCTGAGCCCAGCGGATGAGTTGTAATCACCCGGATCGGTCGTCGCCACCATCGCGTACAAGCGATCGGGTCGACTCGGAGCGATCGACAGATTGATCTGCGTCGTGTTCTTCGGGAAGTCCGCACCGAGGCGCACCCAGTGATCGCCACCGTCGTCTGAGCGATACAGTCCGCAGGCGGTGCCGTGATACTCGTTGCCGTCCTCCCAGGGACCCAGACGGTCTTCCCAGAGCGTCGCGTAGACGGTGTCGGGATGCTTGGGGTCGACGACGACGCCATTGGCGCCTGTATGCGCGTCGAGTTTCAGGACGAGATCCCAGTGGGCGCCCCCATCGCGCGACCGATACACGCCTCGTTGTTCGCTGGGTCCGAACGGATGCCCCAGGACCGCTGCGTAGACCGTCTGCGGCGTGCGCGGATCAATCGCGATTTCCGGGATTTGCTGAGCGTCCGGTAACCCTAGGTAGCGCCAGTGACGACCTGCATCGTCAGATCGGTACATGCCATTGCCCACGGACAGATCAGGCCGGTGCAAGCCTTCCCCGCTACCGACGTACACGGTGTCCGGCGCGGATGGCGCCACCGCGATAGCACCAATCGACTGGGTCGGTTGATCATCGAAGATCGGCACCCAAGTTCGACCCGAGTCGTCGGTTTTCCACACGCCGCCGTTCACAGCGCCGACGTAAAAGGTGGACCGTCGACCGGGCACACCAGCCACCGCACGAGTTCGACCACCGCGGAACGGGCCGACCATGCGCCAATGCAAGCCATCGATGACCGGCTGTGGATCCGATGCGGGTTCCGCGAACCCGGCACTCGTCACCAGTGCGGCAACGATGACCCCCAAAACACGACTAGCCCAGCCAGAAGCCCGATGAACGCGCATGATGATGTACCCCCGAACGGCGAAAGGGAGAGCATACACGCACGCCCCGCGGACGGAGGCGATAGCAAGGACTTCGGAGTACTCTAGAGCTCGCCTCGAGGCTAAGGAGAGATTGTGAGACCCGTGACTTTTGCTGCGCTGCAATTTGCGTGCACCTGGGACCAGGATCAAACGCTGGATACGGCGGAGTCGCTTGTGCGCGCCGCGGCCGCCCAAGGGGCCCAGGTCATCCTGCCGCAAGAACTGTTTGAAACGCCGTACTTCTGCTCGATCCAGCATCCACGGTTTTTAGCGCTCGCAAAGCCGATTGCCGACCATCCGACGGTGGAACGATTCCGCACGATCGCCCGTGAGCTCGGCGTGGTGATTCCGGTCTCCGTGTATGAACGCGCCGGACTTGCGCTATTCAATACCACGGTCGTCCTCGATGCCGATGGACGCACGGCGGGGGTCTATCGAAAGAGCCATATCCCACAAAATCCAGGCTATGAAGAAAAGTATTACTTCTCGCCGGGAGATACCGGCTTCAAAGCGCTCGATACTGCCTACGGTCGTTTAGGACTCGGCATCTGTTGGGACCAATGGTTCCCGGAGACCGCGCGGGCGCTGGTGCTCGATGGCGCTGAGTTCCTGCTGTATCCCACCGCCATCGGCAGTGAACCGGCTGATCCCAGTTACGACTCGATGTCGCACTGGCAAATGGTCATGCGCGGCCACGCAGCGGCGAATATCGTGCCGGTGATCGCCTCCAACCGCATTGGCGCAGAAACCGAAGGCGCGACGACGGTCACTTTCTATGGTTCGTCGTTCATTGCCGGTCCCACCGGCGACCTCATCGAGTGCGCCGATCGCAGCTCGGCACAGATCCTGACCTCCACCTTCGATCTGGACGCCGTCCGGGCCTTGCGCACCACGTGGGGTGTATTCCGGGATCGACGGCCAGATCTGTACGGTAGCCTGACCACACTCGACGGACGCATCGCTCCACGCTGAGGTGATCTATGTCCACCCGCGCCACACTGTTCCTCCTGGCCATCCTCGCAGCGGACGCGGCAATGGCTTACGAGACACCGCAATGGCGCGCGGTGGATGTGTTACCACCGGCTGAACAGGTGGGCATTTTCTTCACCGTCAAGGATCCGATCACCACGGACGGATTGATGCACCAATATTCGCTGGACACTAAATTCGGGCCGATGTTGGCCTATGGCCACCGCGAACTGCAGGCTCGTCTTCGGGAGATCCATGCACTTGAAGTGGCCTCCGACACCAATGATCTTGACGTGATCGCCGATACCACACGTCGCCGCGTCGAGGGAACCTTCAGAACGGTGGCCGATGCTGCGCGTGATCCGATTGGCCTCGTGCAAGGTTTACCGCGCGGCATCGTCAACCTGTTCCGGGGCACGGCCGCACAGGCGCGTCAGTTCAGTCGCTCTGCCAGCAAAGCCGTCCACGAAAAAGACAACGATCAGCATGAGCCGAGCGACGATCCATTACACGATAAAGCTCGACGCGCGGGTCAAGCGGCGAGCCGCTATGCGGATCATTACCTCGGTCTATCCGCCGATGAACGTGCCTGGTACGAGCGACTCGGCGTTGATCCCTACACTGACAACGAGGCCTTACGCCGCGTCGTGCGACATATCGCACGGGTCGAGTCAGCGACGTCCCTAGGACTCCGGTTTGCCTCACTCCCATCGATTCCATTCTCCGGCGATCTGCAGCGGGTCATGGATAACGTGTACCACGAGGACCCGGCCGTGCTACGCGAGCTGCGCCGGGAGGCCTTGCTGGGCTACGGCCTAAGCGCTGAGGAAGTGGACGACTTTGAAAGCTCGATGGTACTCACGCCGACGCGTCAGTTACGGCTGGCGACGGCGGCGGCAGGCCTGGGCGGGGTACAGGGACGGGCCGTCTTTTTCCGGCAGGTCACACGCCTCAAATCGGCCGATGAAGCCGATATCTATGTGAGCGGCGTGGAGCGCTTGACTGGGTTACACCGCCAGCACGCGCTGGGCGCGGTCTTGCCCTCAATTCGTCTTCCAGGGGCTACCTATGCAGACGGTAGCGGGATCGTTGTCGTCGTCGCCGTGGAGTCCCTCTACTGGACGCCTTTGGTTGATGCGGGCGAGCGCGTCTTGCACGCCGGCCTGCCGGCGACCACGTCTGCCGCGCACTTATGGATCACCGGTGCGGTCAGTGATGAAGCACAACGGCAGTTGTCAGCGCGCGGCTGGCACGTGCGCGACTATGCCTTCGAGGACAGTCCCTGAACGCCGCAGCAACCCCATTGCCGAACCGCAGCTTTGACGACAAGGTCTCACATTGACTTATAAGGTCGAGATCACCGCTTCCACCGCATCCACGGCGCCTGCAATGCCCCGTTCGCCGAGCTGGCCCATGCAACCCACGCGGAAAGTCTCCAGAGTCGTCAACTTACCTGGGTAGAGGATGTAGCCGCGAGCCTTGACGGCGTTATAGAAACGCTTGAACTCGTAGTTGGGTGAGCTCGGCGCATGAAAGGTAACGATGATCGGCGCCTGCACTTCCGGGGCCAGGAAACTCTTCAAGCCAAGCCGCGCCATGCCGTCGATTAAGGTGCGACAGTTCGCTGCGTAGCGAGCCCCACGTGCCGCGCGACCACCTTCGGCCAAATACTGCTCAATGGCGCAGTCGAAGGCAGCCACCACATGGGTCGGCGGCGTATAGCGCCACTGGGTGGTCTTCTGCATGTAGACCCACTGGTCGTACAGGTCCAAGGCCAGCGAATGGCAGTTGTCCTTCGCGGCCTCCAGCGCTTGCCGGCGCGCGATCACAAAACCCATCCCGGGTGGGCCTTCAAGACACTTGCCCGAAGCCGCAATGACGGCATCAAAGCGAATCTTGCGGGCATCGATCTCCAATGCACCAAAGGAACTCATCGCATCAATGATGAGACCACGTCCATGCCGTTCTACGACCCCAGCGATCGCGTCCAAAGGGTTTAGGATGCCTGCACTGGTCTCGCAGTGGACCACGGCGACATGGGTAATCGATGGATCGGCCGAGAGCACGCGATCAATGTCAGCCGCGACCATGGGCGCATCTTCGGCATAGTCGATCGTCGTGACTGTCAGCCCGAGGATCCGAGCCATCCGGGCGATACGCTGGCAATAGGCCCCGTTCTGCGGCACCAGCAGATGGCCTCCCTGCCGCGGTACCAGCGTGCCTATGGCCGCCTCAACCGAAAACGTGCCACTGCCCTGCATCGGCACGCATTCGTGGGTTTCTTCCCCGTGCACGATCGCCACGAGGCGGGCGCGGATCCGGCCCGTGATCGCGTTGAAATCAGCGTCCCACGAGCCCCAATCCCTCAGCATCGCTTCTTTCGTCTCACGCGAAATCGTGAGGGGACCCGGGGTCAGCAGATAGGGAACAGTCATCAGGAAACTCCTACGGACCCGGCATGGGCGGGCACAGTGCGAGGGTCTAGCGGCCACATGGGAATACTGTAAACTCCTCAAGTGTCATCTGTCGACACTTTCAACCCTTGCGTCAGTCCGGCCCGTTACGAGAACCCCCATGAGTGCTCCCGCCAGCGCCCTGCAAATCCTTCAGGCCCATTCCCTGCCCTCGGTGGTGCAAGCCGAGATTGAGCGCCTGATCCTGGCCGGTGACCTGCCCGTGGGACAGCGGATCAACGAAGTGGCCTTGGCAGAGCGTTTTGGCACCAGTCGCGGCCCGGTACGCGAAGCACTGCGTGCGCTTGAGGAATGCGGCATCGTGCGCGCCGAACGCAATCGTGGCGTCTTCGTCCGAGAGGTCACGCTCGTCGAGGCCGATGAAGTCTATGACTTGCGTGAAGTGTTGGATGAGTTCATTGGTCGTCGGCTGGCGGAGAGAATCGACGAGCAGGCTTTGCTGAAACTCAAGTCCTTACTTGCGGAGATGGCTGACGCCACGCAGGCGGCGGATATCAAGCGTTATCACGCGCTCAACTTGAGCTTTCACGATGCCTTGGTGGACGCTGTGGGCAATAGCCATTTGTCGGCGACTTACCGCCGACTGACCAAGGAACTGCTGCTCTACCGATTGCGCGGCCTCACTGAGGGCGGTGGCTTTGCTGTGTCGATCGCCGAGCACGCCGCGATTGTGGAGGCCATCGAAGCGCGGGATCCGACGCGTGCAGGTCGGCTATTGCGAACGCACGCAGCCGATAGCCGGGCGCGCATGCACAAGGCGGCTGATCCTGTCAGCGCGCGGCCGCCGCGATGAATCGCCAGGCCCGACCCTTTTGGATCGCCGAAGCGTTGTCCGGCGAAACTGAACTTGCCGCGCGACCGCTCAGCGCTGCAATACGCGCTGATCTGGCGATTGTCGGTGGCGGGTACACGGGGTTTTGGACCGCGATCCGCGCGAAACAGCAGCAACCCGATCTTGACGTCGTGATCATCGATGCTGACATCGTCGGTGGCGGTGCGAGCGGTCGTAATGGCGGCTGCGTACTGTCGTGGTCGACCAAACTGCCCACACTCGTCCGCCTCTATGGCGAGACGGAAGCGGCACGACTGGTCCGCGCATCAGAGCAAGCGATCTTGGATATCGACGCCTTTGTGCGCTTGCACCGCATTGACTGCGACTGGCGGCTAGACGGCACGCTCTATACCGCGACCTCCCAAGCGCAGGTCGGCGCCTCAGACGGAGTCATGCGCGCGCTTGAGGAGCGTGGTCTCTCGCAGTGGACGCGCTTAGCAACCGATGAGGTGCGCCGTCGAGCAGGGTCCCGTGCACACTTGGAAGGCTGGTACTCGCCGGTGGCAGCCAGCGTGCAACCGGGGAAACTGGTGCGCGGCCTGCGCCGCGTGGCGCGCGACCTTGGCGTGCGACTCTATGAGGGTACGCCCTTGAGTCGGCTCACGGGCGGTCAGCGCGTGCAGTTAGAGACGCCTCGCGGGCGAATCACCGCCGATCGTGCGGTCATCGCCGTGAACGCTTGGATGGGTACGCTGTTTCCAAGCTTCCGGCGCTCGATCGCGATCGTCTCGTCGGATATGGTGATTACCGAACCCAATCCGACAGCGCTGACCCGCAGTGGACTGGATCGCGGCATCTCAGTGCTGGATTCGCGCACCTTCGTACACTACTACCGGAGCACCAGCGACGGCCGACTGATGCTCGGCAAGGGCGGCAATACCTTTGCATTCGGCGGTCGGATGCTGGATGTGTTTGATCAACCGTCTCCCTATGCCGAATCCCTGCAAAAGGCGCTGCGCAGTTTCGTCCCGGAATTCTCTCACACCCCCATCGCGGCAAGCTGGAACGGCCCATCGGATCGCTCAGTCACCGGCCTGCCTTTTTTTGGGTCGTTACCCGGCCACAGTAACGTCTGGTACGGCTTTGGTTACTCCGGAAACGGCGTGGGTCCGACGCGGATGGGCGGCGAAATCCTGTCGTCATTGGCCTTGGGTCTCGACAACGACTGGACGCGCAGCCCCTTAACCGCCGGCCCGCTGGGTCGATTCCCGCCCGAACCGATCCGCTATGTCGGTTCGATGATCGTGCGCAATGCCATCCGCCGACAGGAACGCGCCGAGGATGAAAGCCGCGCCGTTCGTCCATGGGACCGCCGGCTTGCTAGCCTCGCCGCAAGCGCAGGTAAAGCCGACAAGACCTCCGCCTAGATCTCATTCTGTCAACTGTCGACAATTTAGGCGGCTTCGTGTTTAACTCGCCCTCAATTACAACGATTTTGAATGGATGCCCACATGAGTGAAATCAGCGTCAACGGCCGTACCTACCACACCCCAAAACAACCGGTGGTCGTGGTCTGCGTCGATGGCTGTGAACCGGACTATTTGGCCCAAGCGGTGGCCGCCGGCGTCATGCCGTACCTAAAAAGCGTACTCGCCACCGGCACTGCGCTCATCGCCGACTGCGTCGTGCCGACCTTTACCAACCCCAATAACTTATCGATCGTGACCGGTGCGCCGCCGTCGGTGCATGGCATTTGCGGCAATTATCTCTGGGATCCGGAGACCGGCACGGAGGTCATGATGAATGACCCGAAGTGGCTCAGAGCACCCACGATCCTCGCCACCTTGGCCGAGGCAGGCGCCAGCGTCGCGGTCGTCACCGCGAAGGACAAATTGCGCAAATTGCTGGGCAAAGGCTTAAAAGGCATCTGCTTCTCCTCCGAAAAAGCGGACACCACGACCGAGGCGGAGCACGGCATTGAAGGCGTCTTGGACTTGGTCGGCAAGCCGCTCCCCTCGGTCTACAGCGCAGATCTGTCGGAATTCGTCTTTGCCGCCGGCGTGCGGCTGATGGAGACTCGCCGACCGGATGTGATGTACCTGTCGACCACGGATTACATCCAACACAAGCACGCCCCGGGCACCCCCGGCGCCAACGACTTCTATCACATGATGGATGGCTATCTGGCGCGCTTGGATGAGCTCGGCTGTGTGATTGCCCTCACCGCCGACCACGGCATGAACGCCAAGACCTTCATGGATGCGTCGCCTGACGTCCTTTATCTGCAGGACATGCTCGATAAACGGCTGGGCGCGGGCCTGAGTCGCGTGATTCTGCCGATCACGGATCCGTATGTGGTTCACCACGGCGCGCTCGGCTCCTACGCCACGGTGCATTTGCCGGCCGGGTCGGATACGCCGGCAATTATCAGCTACATCGCCGCACAAAAGGGCATCGAGACCGTCCTGACCAAGGCCGAGGCCGCTGCGCGCTTTGAACTGGCGCCGGATCGAATCGGCGATCTGGTCGTCGTCTCCGAACGCTCAGTGGTGATCGGTACTTCGCGCGCCAAACACGACCTCTCAGGGCTCGACGTACCCCTGCGCTCCCACGGCGGCATCTCCGAACAACACGTGCCCCTGATCATGAACCGCCCCGTGGCAAACCTCGATGTCACGCGCCGTTGGCGCAACTTCGATGCCTTCGATTGGGTCCTTAACCTCGCTGGATGAATCTCATGCATTACGACACCCTGCGCATCGGCCGCACCTGCAAGAAAGCCGATCGATTGCTCACTGTGATGAACCCGTACACCGGAGGCGTGGCAGGGTCCGTGCCGATGGCCAGCATCGAGGACGTCCGCGCCACGATCGCGGCCGCACGCGCTTACAAACCCACCCTCACGCGCTTTGAGCGCTCGCAAATTTGTCTGCGTGCAGCGGCCGTGATCCGCGAGCGAACCGCTGAGATTTCTGACCTCATTACGGCAGAAAGCGGCTTATCCAAAAAAGACTCGATTTACGAAGTCGGTCGGGCCTGTGACGTCTTCACCTTTGCCGGCAATGCGGCCTTAGTCGATGACGGTCAGATTTTCTCCTGCGATCTCACGCCCCATGGCAAGAAGCGTCGCGTTTACACGATGCGTGAACCGTTATTGGGTGTCATTACGGCGATTACGCCATTCAATCACCCACTCAACCAGGTCGCGCACAAGGTAGCGCCGTCGATCGCGACGAACAATCGGATGGTACTGAAGCCATCCGAGAAAACACCGTTGACCGCGATGTTGCTGGCCGACTTGCTGGTTGATGCAGGTCTTCCACCTGAGATGTTCCAAGTCATCACCGGCGACCCAAAGGAAATCGCGGATGAACTGTTGACCCACGCTGACGTCGATGTCGTCACTTTTACCGGCGGCGTGCCCATCGGTAAGTACATCGCTGCAAAAGCCGTATACAAGCGGCAAGTCCTCGAACTCGGCGGCAATGACCCCATCATCGTCATGGAAGATGCCGATATCGAGGAGGCCGCCACGCTCGCGGTCGCGGGCTCGTATAAAAATTCTGGCCAGCGCTGCACGGCTGTGAAACGGATATTGGTGCACACCCACGTTGCCGACCGCTTCGTCGAGCTGCTGGTTGAAAAGACCAAAGCCATCACCTTTGGCGACCCGATGGACCCGAAGACCGACGTGGGCACGGTCATCGATGAAGAAGCCGCCAAGGAATTTGAAGCAAAGGTCAATGACGCGATCAGTCGCGGCGCCCAATTGCTGGTCGGCAATATCCGCCAGGGCGCTCTGTACTCGCCGACGGTCTTAGATCAAGTCACGGCCGACATGCCTGTCGTCAAAACCGAAACCTTCGGTCCGGTATCTCCGGTGATTCGCTTCTCCTCGATTGATGAAGCGATCGAACTGGTGAATTCGACGGCTTATGGGTTGTCTTCGGCGGTCTGCACCAATCGACTGGACTACATCACCCGTTTCGTGACCGAACTGCATGTCGGCACGGTCAACGTGCGTGAAGTCCCGGGCTACCGCCTGGAGGTCACACCCTTCGGTGGCATTAAGGATTCTGGCACCGGCATCAAGGAAGGCGTCCAGGAAGCCATGAAGAGCTTCACCAACACGAAAACGTACTCACTGCCCTGGTAAGTTGCAGGAACGCCG
The DNA here is from genome assembly GCA_903879335.1 of uncultured Pseudomonadota bacterium. Lineage (GTDB taxonomy): Bacteria > Pseudomonadota > Gammaproteobacteria > Steroidobacterales > Steroidobacteraceae > CAIKZZ01. The sequence goes on along the minus strand of CAIRLC010000010.1, from coordinate 121,094 downwards.
TAGGTCGAAGACACTTGGCCTACGGCGGGGGCTACGGGAAACATTGCAGGGGGCACCACATGACGACACGTCGCACACTTCTACAGACCGCCCTCGGGGGCCTCGCGTTCAGCACCGGTATCGCAGGCCAAGTGGCCCGCGCGGCCCTACCCCAAGGCGCCATCGACTCAGCGACGCTCGAACGACTGCCGGGCAAACAGCCCCTGATTAAGCGCTCTTACCGACCCCCGAATTACGAAACCCCGCTCGCAGATTTCAGTTCGGCCATTACCCCAAACGACAGATTCTTCGTTCGTTGGCATTTGATGGGTATCACTGAGGTCGACGCCCGGGAATGGCGGCTGACGATTGGGGGTGACGGCGCGACGAAACCCTATGAGCTGACCCTCGACCAACTCAAGAGCGACTTTGAAGCGGTCGAACTCGTGGCCGTCTGCCAATGTTCAGGCAATCGTCGCGGTCTTTCCGACCCTCACGTCCCCGGGGTTGAATGGGGCTACGGCGCAATGGGCAATGCGCGCTGGACCGGTGTTCGACTCAAAGACGTCTTGGAGCGCGCTGGACTGTCGAAAGAGACGGTCGAAATTGCGTTTGATGGGGCGGATCGGCCCGCGCTGGATGTGACGCCTGATTTCATCAAGAGCATCCCGGTCTGGAAGGCCGTGGACGAGAACACCATCATTGCGTATGCGATGAATGGTGAGCCTCTGCCCCATCACAATGGCTACCCGGCACGCTTGATCGTGCCGGGTTGGACAGCGACCTATTGGATGAAACAAGTGGTTTCGATCCAAGCGCTGCGTAAGCCACTGGCCAATTTCTGGATGGCGAGCGCATACCGCATTCCAAAAGGTAAGTTCGCGTTCGCTGATCGATTTATCTCACAAGAAAACGACGCCACGACGCCAATCACGGAAATCGTCGTCAATTCCGTGATCACGAGTCATGCCGATGGCCAGCGGGTATCTCGCGGCAGCCCGCTGACCTTGAAGGGCCTGGCTTGGGATTCAGGCGCCGGCATCCGCCGTGTTGAGGTCTCGCGCGATGGTGGACGAAGCTGGAATGTGGCGGATCTCGGCGACGATCTGGGTCGTTTTTCATTCCGGACGTGGCAGTTCGGTCTCAACGCGCAGGATCCGGGGCCATTGGTGCTGATGGCCCGCGCCACGAATCGACAGGGCAGCACGCAGGTATCGGAACTGATTTTTAACAACCCGGGTTATCACAACAACGTGATCCAAGCGGTCACGCTGACCGTCGTCTAAGGAGGATCCGTCCATGCGTAATGTCTCAATGCTCAGCGCGGTATTCCTCGGACTGTGCATCAGCGGTGTCACCCTGGCTGATGAGAGCAAGGTTGCGCTCAGCCCCGATACCGATACCGCGCTGGTGATGGCACGGTGCTCCATCTGTCATTCGGCCGACTACATCCAGATGAACGGCGGATTCCTCAAGCGGGCCAATTGGGAGGCTGAGGTCAAGAAGATGACCAAGGCCTTCGGTGCACCCGTCAACGATGAAGAAGCCGGCAAAATTGTCGACTACCTCGTTCGCCAGTACGGGGTGGAGTGACCCACCCCGTATGTCTCAATCAGGCCGTCCGACCGCGCCGAAAAAAGAGGTAACCTAAGGCCATCACCGCGGCGCTGATCAGACCGAACAGCAAAGGATTCTGCTGCTCGGGGATAAATGCCATGGCGCCAAGCACCGAGAACATCATGACGATCGCGAGGATGGTGAGCCATGGGAATGCCCACATGCGCACCTTCAGACGCTCGGGTGCCTCCCGCTCCAAACGGCGTCGTAAGCCCAGTTCCGCGAAGGCGATCAGTACATACACAAAGATAGCCACCGTGCCGTAGGAGTCGACCAAAAACTTGAACACTTTGTCCGGCGACAAGTAGTTCATGAAGACGGCAACAAAGGCGAAGGTCATGCTGGCGAGGATGGACGCCACCGGCACGCCACGACGGTCCAAGCGCGCGAAAATACTCGGCGCATCGCCGCGACGCGCCAGTGCCATCATCATGCGGGATGAGGCGAAGACACCGCTATTCAGGCATGACAACACCGCGGTCAGGATCACGATGCCCATCGCAGTCCCGGCATAGGGCACGTGCAGCGCATCCAGGACACTGACGTACGGGGTGGCCATGGCCGGGGTATTCCACGGCACGATGCACACCACCAGAAATATAGAACCGACGTAAAACACCAGCACGCGCGACACCACGGACTGTGTCGCCCGCGCAATCGCCCGCTCGGGTTCTGCGGATTCAGCGGCCGCGACCGTGACAATTTCGGAACCAAAATAAAATCCAGTGGCCGCCACTGCACCCGTCAGCACAGGACCAATGCCCTTAGGCATGAAGCCACCATTCTCGGTCAGCAGATGAAAACCGCCTGGCACGCCGTGCCAAAGGCCGAGCACGACGACGACGCCGATGACCAGAAAGAGCGTGATGGCCGCGACCTTGATCGATGCGAACCAGTATTCAGCCTCACCCCAGGAGCGCACGGACAGCAGATTCACGATGGTGAACACCGTGGTGAGTCCGAGGGTGTATTCCCACGGCTGAATGCCGGGTAACGAGCTTCCAAACCAACCGACGAGCAGCTTGGTACCCGCAACCGCCTCGAAGGCCACCACAATGATCCAGAAGTACCAGTACATCCACCCGGTCATGAAGCCGGCAAATTCGCCCAAGGCCAGTCGGTTGTACTCATAGAAGCCGCCCACCGCCGGAAACGCAGCCGCCATTTCGCCGAGCATCCGCATGACCAGCACGACCAAGAGTCCGGTCAGCGCAAAGGAGAAAACGGCGGCGGGTCCGGTCGCCTGCACCACGACGCCGCTACCCACAAAGAGGCCCGCGCCGATGACGCCGCCGAGCGCAATCATGCGCATATGTCGCTCTTTCAGTGAGCGCTGCAGCCCAGTCTCGGCGCTATCGATGCTTGGTAATTCTTGTTCACTCATCGTTTGTATCCCCTCTCCCGTTTGGAAGCATTACGCGTCCCGTCCGTGTAGTAAAGAAAATAACCTGTACATCACGATCACGTCAGGGCATCGTTTCGGCTCGTCTGATCCTTGAGAGGCCGCGCCGCATGTACTTACCCAACCACTTTCGCGTCGATGACCCAGTCCTGCTGGCGCCCGTCATCCGCGATCATCCGCTGGCCGTGCTGATCACCCTGGCGGACGGCGTACCCACCGCAGATCACATCCCGGTTGAACTGGTCGAACGGGACGGGAAACTCGAATTGCTCGGACACATCGCCCGAGCAAACCCGATGCACAAGCATGTTGCCGACGGCGGTGAGGTGCTCGCGGTCTTTCGCGCGATTGATGCTTACATCACGCCGAACCACTACCCGTCCAAAGCCGAGCACGGCAAAGCGGTGCCGACGTGGAACTATGAGGCGGTGCATGTGCGCGGCCACATTCGATGGACGCGCGAGCCTGAACCCTTGCTGAAGATCGTCACCCAACTGACGAACCGGCATGAGGGCCCCCGCGCCCACCCTTGGGCGGTATCGGACGCGCCGCCTGACTATATCGAGGGCATGTTGGCCGCGATCGTCGGCTTCACCATTGAGGTGACGTCGATGGTGGGGAAATTCAAAGCCAGCCAAAATCGCGTGGCGAGCGATCGGCAGGGCTTGCGCGCAGGACTCGCGGCCGATGGCCTGAGCCCTACCCACGTTGCGGTTTTGGCGCAGGAACCGATCACCCCGGCTTAAGGCCGGGGTCTTTAGCGCCACGCTCCTAACACGTAGTGATTCAGTGCGGCGCCGCCCACGACTAACCAAATAAATAAGATCCCGGTCAGGAGCAGCGGTTTACCACCGGCACGGCGCAAGGTACCGAAGTGGGTGGACATGCCGAGCGCCGCCATCGCCATCGACAACAAGAAGACCGCCACATTGAATAGACCATCGGTGACGGCTGCGGAGAACCACCCCATCGCCGCATTGAGTGAGTTGAGGAACACCGCCCCAACGAAATAAAACGCGAAGGTCGGCACGGCGGCCAAGGCTTGCTTCGTGCTCATTGAAGACTCGTGGTCTTCGCCCCGACCGCGCATCCACAGCGCAAGGCCCACCAAAAATGGGGCCAACATGAAGACGCGAGTCATCTTGGCAATCAGGGCCGGTCCTGCCGCCTCCGGACCCACCTGACGACCCGCGGCGACCACCTGGGCAACCTCATGAATGGTCGAACCGATATAAACGCCGAAGCCGTGTGGACCGCCGGGGATGTAGGCGCGAACGCCATCCAGCGCGTACAGCAATGGGTATAAGAACATCGACAGCGTGCCAAAAATGACAACGCCTGCGACCGCGACACTCACCTGTTCCGACTTGCCTCGCACCACAGGTTCTGTGGCCAACACCGCGGCCGCGCCGCAGATGGCGCTGCCGGATCCGACCAACAGTGCCGAGGTCCGGTCCATTTTTAACCAACGTGTACCCACTTGGTAGGCGATGACCACCGTCATGAGGACCACGACCGCGTCAATCAAAACACCAGCCCAGCCCACGCTGCCCACTTGTTGCAGGGTCAACCGGAAGCCATAAAGAACGACGCCCGTTCTTAAAATGGTCTGTCGTGAAAAACCGATGCCGGCTCCCGCTTTTGCGGCGATGGCCGGATAAAAGGTATTACCCGCCAGCAGGCCTAAAACAATGGCCAGCGTCAGCGGACTGAACCCGTGGGCCTGGGCCCAGGGCGCCGCGGCCAACAGTTTTGAGGCACTCGCGACGATCGCGGCAAGCGCAAGCCCGGGGAGCTTATCTTTCAGGTGCACGGTGAGTCCCCGTCTCAGGGCCTAAGAAAGGGGGCGCAAGGTCATCCCTGGCGCCCCTGCAGCCGATTTACTCGACGATCTGCTGACGCATATCGTCGCGGCTGATGCCGGCGACAACGACGGGCTTCTTCATCGCATCGCGACGGAACGGCTCACCGAGTTCCTGGTTGAGCAGCACTTCGATGAAGGTCGTGATGCCCTTCTGCTGTTCTTCACAAGCGGTGCGCAAGGCCGCGGTCAATTCTTCAGTGGTGCGAGCACAAACACCCTTGTGTCCACAGCCTTCGGCCACGCGTGCGTAGGACAGGTTCGGATCGAGCTCAGTGCCAACAAAGTTGTTGTCGTACCAAAGGATCGAATTGCGCTTTTCGGCGCCCCACTGGTAGTTGCGGAAGATCACCATCGTGATCGCCGGCCACTCGTCACGACCCACCGAGGTCATCTCGTTCATCGAGATGCCGAAGGCGCCGTCACCGGCGAAGCCGACGACCGGTACATCGGGGTTACCGATCTTCGCACCGATAATCGACGGAAAGCCGTAGCCGCACGGACCGAAGAGACCTGGCGCGAGGTACTTCCGACCCTTCTCGAAGGAGGGGTAGGCGTTACCGATGGCGCAGTTGTTGCCGATATCGGAGGAGATGATCGCGTCCTTCGGCAATCCAGCCATGATGGCGCGCCAGGCCTGACGCGGCGCCATGTGCTCCGGCTCGCGTGCCCGGCACTCCGCGTTCCAGTCGGTGCCTGGATCGTCATCTTCATGATCCAAGCCAGCGAGTTCCGTCGCCCAAGCGGCTTTTTCCGCCGCGATCTTGGCGACGCGTTCCGCACGACCCGCGTCACCCGCGGTCGGCGCCAACTGGGCCAACAACTGGCGCGCCACGAGCTTGGAGTCACCGCAAATGGCCACCGCCACCGGCTTTGTGAGCCCGATGCGGTCGGCATTGATGTCGACCTGGATGACCTTCGCCGTCTTCGGCCAGTAATCAAGGCCGTAGCCTGGCAGTGTCGAGAACGGATTCAGGCGGGTCCCCAAAGCGAGCACGACGTCGGCTTCGGCAATCAGGCGCATCGCGGCCTTCGAGCCGTTATAGCCCAGTGGGCCGGCCGCCAAGCGGTGGCTGCCTGGGAAGGAGTCGTTGTGCTGGTAGTTGTTGCAGACGGCTGCATCCAGCTTTTCAGCGAGGGCCACGAGGTCCGGGATCGCATTGCCAAGCACGACGCCCGCACCCGACAGGATGACGGGCTTCTTGGCCTTTGAGAGCAACTCAGCGGCTTCGGCGATCGCCTTAGCGCCGCCCTGCGGACGCTCAAATTCCACGACTTCAGGCAGTGCCACATCAATGACCTGCGTGAAGAAATCACGCGGGATATTGATCTGGGCAGGACCTGACAGGCGCTTCGCCTTGCAGATCACGCGGTTAAGTACTTCGGGAATGCGCGACGCATCGCGCACTTCTTCTTGGTAGCAGACCATGTCGCGGAAGAGCGCCATCTGCTCCACTTCTTGGAAGCCACCCTGACCGATGGTCTTGTTCGCCGCTTGCGGCGTCACGAGCAACATTGGCGTGTGGTTCCAGTACGCGGTCTTGATCGCCGTCACGAAACCGGTCACGCCAGGGCCGTTTTGCGCAATCGCCATCGCGATCTTGCCGGTCGTGCGGGTGTATCCGTCGCAGATCATGCCGCCGTTCGTTTCATGGGCGACGTCCCAGAAGGTAATACCGGCTTTGGGGAACAGGTCAGAGACCGGCATAAACGCCGAACCGATGATGCCAAAGGCATGCTCGATACCGTGGCGTTGCAGAACCTTTACGAAAGCCTCTTCAGTCGTCATCTTCATCAGCAATTCCCCCTTGTTCGGGTCAATCCCTACGGCACAAATCACGCCCAAAACGCGTTCGATTAGGGCCGCTCATCGTTAGTGAAATACCAGATGTACAGTAACTGTTGGCCGAGGCGACGGAATGGCGTTAACACGCCTTCCGTCGGCAAGACCGACTGGAAAATCGGCAATGCCGGCATCGCTTGGCCTGCGCACAAGGCCGCCACGCGGCGCCCAGCCTGCGCGGAGTACATGACTCCGTTGCCGCCGTAGGCGAGCGAGTAATAAATATGTTCATTCGCATCGGGCTTAAAAATCCGCGGCATCATGTCGTGGCCGACGTCGACCCAGCCCCACCACGAGTAGTCGAGGTCGATACCGTCCAGCGCCGGGAACTTACGCCCGAGCGCACCGCGTAACCGGGCCAGGTGCTTTGGATTGGCTGCATCGCGACCGTACACGGCGCTGCGACTACCGATCTGGACGCGCTTAGCACTCGCAATGAAGCGATAGTAGTGCCGGAGGATGCGCGTATCGGTGTAGAAGGCTCCGGACTTAAACCCACAATCGGCAATCTCGTCGTCGCTCAATGGACGCGTGACGATCGAGTTCGACAGGATCGGAAAGAGCCGGTGGCGGGTCAGCGCATGCAGGCCCGGCGCCGTGTAGCCGGCGGTGGCCACAATGACGCGCTTGGCACGTACATCACCGCCGGGCGTTGAGAGGATGTAACGATCCCCCTGACGACGCCAACCTTGGACCGGGCTCGACGGGTGTACCTTCACGCCGAGACTGCGCGCCAGGCGCAACAAACCAAACGCGTACTTCGCCGGGTGCACGGCCACGCCATCGGGTTCGAACTGCGCGCCACAGCATTCGCGGTCAAAGAAGTGCTGCTCGCGCGTCTCTTCCGCCGTCAGCACTTTGGCTGGATAGTTGAAGACGTCATTGAGCACTTGCACTTCGGCTTTGAGTTTTTCAAGGGCCCAAGGCCGATGCGCCGCGTAGATATGTCCGTCATCGACGGCGTCGGGCTGAACCAAGGGTTCAGCGAGCAGCGATCGGAAGAGATCAAACGCTTCCATGCATTCCGCGTGCATCCCACGGGCGATATCAACGCCCCAACGGTCGATCCAGCCCGAACGCTTCAAACGTCCGGTCGCGAACTGACCCTGGCCACCGTTACGGGTGCTACACCCAAAGGCGACACGATTAGCCTCAAGCACCACGGCGCTGATGCCGTGGTCGCGGGCCAGGTGCACGGCGGCCGACAGGCCGGTGTAACCCGAACCGATCACTGCCACTTCGACATCCACGTCAGCGCGGATCGGGCCGTCATCCTCGGGAGCGGGTCCCGCGCTATCGACCCAGTACGTTGGCGCGTATTCTCGGCCGTGACCTGGGGTCGCGTCCTTCAGGGGATCGTACAGCGGATCGTATGCAGTCTGTGGAGCGGTACTCATAACATCACTTCTGCAGTGGGCGCTCCTTACGGAAAGCGCGCTTGTTGGACACGAGACCATCTTTCAACGTGAAAAGATCAATGCCTTCCACTTCCAGACGCAGACCATCGGGGCGCGTAGCACGCATCACCCAGGTCGTCGTCACGTAGTCATCGGCGCCCGGATAGCTGGTGACATCGTCCCAGCGCACATCGGGCAAATCCTTAAACGTCTTGGCAAAACCCGCTGCGACGGCCGTTCGGCCGATCGTACGCGTGCCGTAGACTTCAGCGCCGACGGCTGCATCAAAGACCACGTCGTCCGTCATGCATGCGCCGACACCGTCAGCGTCATGGGCGTTGAAGGCGTCAAAAAGACGCGCGATCAGCGCGACCTGTGCATCGGCAGTCATGCTCATGATTTCACCAGCATTCAGAATAATGGGATCGAATGCTATGGGCTCCCAAGGTGCCGGGGTAGAACCAGCCGAATGGTGGCGATGGGTCCAGTTAGGTGGGGCGCAGTTTCGCCAATGACAGCGCGAGCCGCCTCACGCCCTCTTGAATTCGGCTGCGAGGGATCGAGGAGTAACCGAGCCGAAAGCGATTTAAGGGCGGCCGCTCGTCCATGTAATGCACATCCCCCGGCTCAATCAGCACGCCCTCCCCGCGGACCGATTCGGCCCATTCGTGCGCGTTCAGCCACACTGGGCCTTCGAACCACACCGACGATCCGCCGTTCACCGGCACATGAGCGGCCTCGAGACCAAACTCACTGACCGAGGCCGACAGAATCCTTGCGCGCTCGCGATGGGCATCCACCAGCCGGCGACTCAATAAATCGTAGTGACCAAGCGCAATAAAGCGCGCCATGCTGCGCTGAATGAAGGCCGTAGGATGGCGAATATTTAAGCGCCGCAGCGCCCGCAATTCAGCAATCAGTGGGCGCGGTGCGACGATATAGCCGAGCCGAATCCCCGGCGCAAAGGACTTGGAGAGACTGCCGACATAAATCACACGTCCCGACCGGTCCAGACTTTTTAACGCTGGGTTCGGTAGGCCTGAAAAACTGATTTCGGTCTCGTAATCGTCTTCGATGATCAAAAAATCATCGCGCTCGGCACGTCGCAGCAACTCGACCCGTCGATCAACCGGGAGTGTGACCGTGGTCGGCGCCTGATGGCTGGGCGTCACGTAGACATATTTGCAGTGCTTCAGCGCCGCCCCGATCTGGAGGCCTTGCGCGTCGACAGGCAATGGCTTTAAGCGCTTCGTGCGCAGTGCAAAAATATTGCGCGCATCGGGATAGCCCGGGTTTTCAAGACCGACCACCGTGTCGCTACCAACCAAGAGATCGGCCAATAGGTATAAGGCCTGTTGGGCGCCGATCGTGACGATAATTTCGTCCGCATCGGCCCAGACACCGCGCAAGGGCAAGACCTTATTGCGCAGTTCATCGATCAGCTGTGGATCATCGCGGGTAAAGAGATCCTGCCCCCAGGTGCGCGCCCCGGTTTTGCCGAGCACCTCTTGGCAACAGGTGCGCCAGTCCGCGGCCGGGAACAAGCTTGGATCAAACTGACCATAAATAAAGGGATAGTCGTAACGTTCCCAGTCGGCCACTTTGGAAATATTGCGTTGCCGACTCGGTTGCACTCGAAAGCGCTCGGTCCAATCCACCGCGGTCATCGAGCCCACGGGAGCGGCCTTGGTCGAGGGCTTAATGGCCAACGCCAGTGGGTTGATGAAGTAGCCGCGGCGCGGACGCGCCTCGAGGTAACCATCGTCAGCCAACTGCGCGTAGGCGCTGACCACGGTATTACGGGCAATACTCAGGTGTTCGGCCAACTCTCGACTGGAAGGCATCGCTTCATCTGCGGCAAGCCGACCGGCCCCAATCGCCGAGACGATCTGGGCCCGCAATTGCGCCTGAATCGTCAGCGGCCCCAGCGGGTCCAATGAGAACAATTGAGCCCACAGCGGGGCGCGTGTCGGACGGCGCATACTCGATCATTCTGGCCAAGTGTCGGTGGGCCGACATCTTAACACCGCCGCAAACTCACCCCCGGGGAGGTGCTATCCGCAGCGCTTCCAGTCAGAATCCGCCCATCGATTGGAGGGTACCCTTGTGACCTATGCGGCGATTACCGGTTGGGGCAAATGCCTACCTCCGGCTGTACTGACGAATGCGGACTTAGCCACCTTCTTGCCGACAGATGACGAATGGATCCGATCCCGCACCGGGATGGTGGAGCGACGCGTGTCGCACGTACCGGGCGTTGAATTGGCGATCGTGGCCGCTGAGCGTGCCCTCGCCTGCGCCGGCAAAACGGGCGCCGACGTCGACCTTGTCATCTACGGCAGTGTCAGTAACGATGAAGCCGTCCCCAATACGGCATCCGGCGTGCAGCAACGCATCGGTGCGACCCGTGCCGCGGCCATGGACGTGAATACCGCCTGCACCAGTTTTATGTATGCGTTGTCGATTGGCACCGCGATGATCAAAACTGGAGTGGTGCGCAACGCCTTAGTGCTCGGCGTTGAACTCATCTCCCGCTATATGGACTGGGACAACCGCAACGTTGCGGTGCTCTTTGGTGACGGCGCCGCGGCGGTTTTTCTCGAAGCCAGCGACACGGAATCAGGCGTCATTAAAGAGAAATTGCAGTGCTACGCCGATGCGCGGCAAATTTTGCGCGTGCGCGGTATTGGTACTCAATACGCGCTGCACGGACTTGACTTCGGCCAGACGCGCTGGGATTTCGATGGGCAGGAGATCTTCAAGAAAGCCGTTCGCGGCATGAGCGAAGCGTCGGTTGATGTGCTCACGCGCGCCGGCGTCACGATTGATGACGTGGCTCTCGTGGTGCCCCATCAGGCGAATCTGCGCATCATCGAAGCGGTTGCTAAATATGCAGGCGCCCCGATGGAGAAGGTTTTTCTCACGGTCCACAAATACGGCAACATGAGTTCCGCAACCGCGCCAGTCGCGCTGGTCGAGGCCGTCGAAGAGGGCCGGGTTCAGCCGAACGACCTTATCCTGATGCCGGCTTTCGGTGGTGGTCTGACGCTCTCATCGCATCTGCTGCGATGGGGCGACCGCATCACACCGCTCAGCGAAAGCACGGCGGAATTGCCGCCCTGCGAGAAGACTGCGTTGGAATTGGTCAACGAGATTCGCGCGATCAAAGCGCGAGGCGCGTCGACCGCGGACAGCCTCGCGACAGCCAGCTTCTCCGAACAGCGCGGTTAAGGCGCCGAGTTTGACCGTCGGTGCCGCCCTGAGAAATACAGGGCTGCACCGGCGACACAGACCATGCCGGCAATACTGATCGCGTAGGCGCTTTTGACGTAGACCTCGAGCCAATCCATGGATACAAGCCCGAAGTTGCGCCAAATCAGCAGCGCTGAGCTACCGAAGTAGCCGGCGGTGTCCGCCACGTAGATCAGAAAGCCCGCGGTGCCTACGCGCCCACTGACGGCTACCAGCCGATCAAAAAGCATCGCGTTGAAGGGCGTATAGGCCATATACAGGCCTGCGCCCGACAGAATCATCCAGGTCACGGGCCCGAAATATCCCAAACGAAACCCAAGCGTTGAGGCGCCGAGCAAGAACAACCCGCCAAACACCACGCCATGAATCACCATCAGCGCGCGGGCATTGTCTTTGACCACGATAATGAGACCCAGCACGACGAGCGCCAATGCCGCGACCGGTAACTCGCTAGCCGTGAAAATCGCGACGCCGTCGCCACGACCGAGGGCGAGCCACAGTTCGGCGGCAAAGTTATCGCGGAAGTCGCGCAAGGCGGTGGCAAAAACGTAGGTGATGACGAGCAGCAAAATGCCGAGGCCATACTGCTTGAGGAATGCGGCGCGGGCGCGGGCGTCCATCGGGACGCGCTTGATGCGCGCGGCTTCATCTTCAGCACTGGGCGGCGGCAGTGCGCTCAAGACCCAGACCGACAGCAACAACACGGGAATAAAGACCGTCCCGGTCGCCGCCGGCATCCACTGGACGGGCACATCGAAACCGGTCATGAGCCACTTGCCAACCGATTTGACGGCACCTGACGAGACAATAAAGCTTGCGCAGACCACGGCGCCCAAGACCTCAGAGGTCCGGCGGCCTTCCATGAAGCCAAAGACGAGGCCCCAGATCATGCCGAGCGGTAGCCCGTTCAAGAACATGAAGCCGACGTTCCACGGGGCCGGCACCAGCGCAAACAGGATCAAGGACACCCAGGCGCCGGCAATGAGCCCGATGATCGCCAAGGGCCGGCGCTCAGGCGGCAATTCGGAGATCACCTTGATTCCAATCATCTTAGAGATCGCGTAGCCCAGTACCTGGGCAAGGACCAGGGCGATCTTGTAATCGAGCGCAAAATCCCAACCCGGGACATGACCGTAGGTCGCCACCGAAAACGGCTTTCGGAACGCGTACATCGCGAAATAGGCAGCGAATCCCGCCGAACCTGCCGCGATCGTGAAAATCGCAGGGTGCGCATGTTCAAGTCTCTGACGCAGCGTTCGGGCCACAGCCCCCCCCAATCATTCGATGTAGTCCAACGACATCCGGCGGATGACGCCAAAGGATTCTGCCATGGACGATCTCTCGGCGGGCGCCTGTTGCTCGTTTGCAACATCCGCAACGCGATGGATTCAGCCTGATCGTCGCCGTCCGTCCCGGGACACGGCCTGGCGACTCGCCGCGTATACCACCACCGTGGCGTTTCAGTTCGGTGACGGTGCTCACATTGTCAAAATACTGTAACCTTGGGGCGTCAATATTCCGTTCATTCGTGATTTCGGTGCGACGAAAGTACCGACCGGGGGTTCGGCGGTCATCAAGAAGGAGTCCACTCCTCGCGATATCGCCTATCCATCCGGTCAATTTTTGTGGTCGGTGCTACGTCTCAGACCGCAAAAATCGCCTCAGTTTTGTTGCGTTTTTTACACTCACCCCCTAGGGAGAAAGTTCTTGAAAGCAAATCACAAGATCGCCTATGCCGTACTCGCGGCTCTGAGCGCCAGTGCCGGCACCGCCGTTGCTGCTGACTCGGGTGGCATCGAAGAGATCGTCGTTACCGCGCAGCGTCGCAATGAATCGATCCAGGACGTGCCAATCACGATCCAGGCCATCGGCAGCGACTCACTCTCGAAGCTCAACATCTCTACCTTTGACGACGTCATCAAGATGCTCCCGAACGTGACCTTCGGCACCAACGGCCCAGGTCAAGGCAACATCTTCATGCGCGGCCTGTCGGCCGGCTTCGCCGGCGGTCAGTCGTCGGCCTCCATCGCGCCGTTCCCGAACGTCGCCACCTACCTCGATGACCAGTCGCTGACCTTCCCGGCGCGTAACCTGGACATCTACATGGTCGACATGGAGCGCGTCGAAGTTCTCGAAGGCCCTCAGGGCACGCTGTTCGGCGGTGGCGCCGAAGCCGGCGCGATCCGCTACATCACCAACAAGCCGAAGCTGAACAAGACCGAAGGCTCGTTCGAAGCCGGCTACGGCGTCACGGCGCACGGCGACCCGAACACGGCCGTCAGCGGCGTGCTCAACCTGCCATTGATCGCCGACAAGTTGGCGGTTCGCGCTGCGATCTACAATGATCGTCGCGGTGGCTACATCGACAACGTGCCGACCACCTTCACCCGCAATCCTGCGGTGGATACGGGTCCTAGCGCCTACTCGTCGTCGTACCCGGCGCACCTCGACACCTACAACAACTACTCGATCGCCAAGAAGGCGCAGAACCCGGTCACCTATAACGGTGCCCGCGTATCGGCCCTCTACCAGGTTAACGACGATTGGGATGTGCTCGTCAGCCAGACGTACCAGAACATGGACGCGGAAGGCATGAGCGTGCAGATGCCGATCGGCGTCGGCCTGACCCCGTTGAACCAGCTCGAAGAGACCTCGTTCTTCCCGGCCTACAACAAGGACCGCGCGTCGCTGACGTCGTGGACCGTGAACGGCAAGTTGGGGGCGCTCAAGGCGGTATACACCGGCTCGTACCTCAGCCGTCATGTTGAGCAGAGCATGGACTACACGAACTACACCCGTACACCGGGTGGGTTCTACTACTCCTGCACCGGCGGCGGCGGCTCTAACTTCGGCGGCAGCGGTCCTGCGACCTGCTACTCGCCGGTCATGGGCTGGAAGGATCAGATCGAGAACACCCACCAGAGCCATGAGTTCCGTCTCTCAACGCCAGACGATCTGCGCGTTCGCGCACTCGTGGGCGCGTTCTGGGAGGACTTCCAGGTGAAGGACTCGATGGATTTCTACCAGAAGTCGATCCCAGACTGCACCCCTGACAACCTTGCGTCAGCCCTCGCGGGCGGCCCGATCTGCTTGGGTAACGTGACGCCGGTTAACGCGGCGATCAACCCTAACACCCGCAATGCGGGCGTGAACTTCGGCGAAGATCTTGCGCGTGGCTACAAGCAGACTGCGTTCTTCGCATCGGTCGATTACGACCTGATCCCGAAGACCTTGACCGCAACGATCGGCACCCGCTACTACAAGTACGAAGAAAACGAAATCGGCTCGCAGTACGGCACCGGCGGCGGCTGCGTCAACGTTCCGAACGGCGACTGCGTCGCGACCCCGATCGGCGGCGGTCTCGACCCGGATCCGGTCACCGGCGTGCGCAACCAGGAACTCCACACGGCGACGTTCTCTGGCTTCAAGAGCCGCGCGAACCTGACCTGGCACATCACGCCGGATGCGATGGTCTATGCGACCTACTCGCAGGGCTACCGCCCAGGCGCGTTCAACCGTACTACCAAGGGCGTGACGAAGCTCTGGGTCGACGGCAATGGCGTTGCTCTGCCGTCGGGCGTTCTCGCCAGCACGGTTGACGGTGCCTACCAGGTCAAGCAGTACGTCAAGCCGCTCTCGTACGCGCCTGACTCGCTGAACAACATGGAACTCGGTTTCAAGACGGATTTCTTGAACCGCCGCCTGCAGATCAACGGCTCGCTGTATCAGATGGACTGGAAGGATGTTCAGACGCTGATCTACAACCCGCCGGTCTATGGCAACACCACGTTCGGCGTCAACGGCGCGACCTACCGCGTCAAGGGTATCGAGCTGCAGATCACCGCCAAGGTGACTGATGGCCTGACCCTGATGGCCTCGATGTCGAATAACGATGCGAAGCAGAACAACTCGCCGTGCATCCGTTCGGCCGGCGCGACGTACTACACGCCTGGCAACCCGGTTCCGGCTGGCCAGTGCATCTCGCAGGTTCGCGTTGGTGGCCAGAACATCGACATCCCAGATCCGCTCGGCACGGTGGGCTCAACTCCGGCGTTCTCGCCGAAGTTGCAGTACAACCTCCATGCGCGTTACGACTGGGAATCGGGTGATTACAAGGCGTTCCTGTTGGTGGGCATGAACCACATGGACGACCAGAACAACACCCCGTCGAGCTTCCCCTCGGGCGAAGGTGTCCTGATCCCGACGACGACGTGGCTCCGCTACAAGATGCCGGCCTACAACACCTTCGATGCGTCGCTCGGCGTGTCGAAGGACTCGTGGACGGCGACCGTGTACGGCAGCAACCTGTCGGACTCGAACGCCAGCACGTTCACGACCTCGGGCCAGTTCATCAAGGCAGAAGTGCCGCTGCGTCCGCGCGTCATTGGCGTGAAGTTGGGCTACAAGTTCTAATACGACTTGCGACCCCTGCCGCAGCCGGCATCGCCGGTTGCGGTAAACTCAAAGGCGGGCAGCGATGCCCGCCTTTGTTTTTTGTGGACTGGATATGACGAATACCGTTGCCTTGAACCCCGTTGCAGCCGAAGTTGAGCGGATCCGCGGACTGCTGCGTGACCAAGCGCTGGGTGAAGCGCTTTCCGCGGCCCGCGCATTATTGGCGCGAGTTCCGGAGAACCGGGACGTCCTCTACCTCACGGCACTGGCGGAACGGCACAGCCGGCTGACGCAGGAGGCGCTCGAAACCCTCGAGGCCATGGAACGCTATCACCCCAAGTCCAGCCTCCTCTATCAAGAACGCGGCCACTGCTACGTGGCATTGAAAGACGCCCGTGGCGCGATTGAGGCCTACGAGCACGCCGTGCGGATCAACCCAGCCCTACCGGCCACCTGGAGCATGCTTGAGGGGCTCTACAAGATGTCGCGCCTGGAGGCGCAGAGACAGATGGCGTCTGAACACGTGCGCCGCCTTGGGGCGATGCCGGCCGACGTCATCAAAGCGACAGGCCTCTTTTGCGAAGGAGACCTGAGCACGGCGGAAAACGTCATACGCGCCTATCTGGTCACGCACGGTGACCACCCAGAGGCCATGCGCCTCTTGGCGCGGATTGCTATCACGCATGAAATTTTTGATGAGGCCGAGGTGCTGCTGGAGGCGGCCGTGCGGCTTGATCCGGATTACGTTGAACTTCGCCGCGACTACGCGTGCGTCTTGCTTGACCGGCACAAACATGTCGAAGCGATTGCTGAATTCGACTGTTTGATTGCGATCGATCCGAAGAACATCGACTACAGAACGCTGCGCGCCACCGCAACGGTGGGCCTTGGCGATCACGATGAAGGTGTGCGTCGGTTCACGGAGGTGCTCGCCGACAGCGACCCGACGTCACCGCTCGCGGCAGATTTGCTGCTGTCGATCGGTCACTCGCACAAGACCGTTGGCCGCCGCCCCGAAGCGATCGACGCCTATCATCGCGCCATCGCAGTCAGGCCTCGATTCGGCGACGCCTACTGGAGCCTCGCGAACTTAAAAACTTACAAGTTCAGCGACGATGACATCGCACACTTGCGCCACGCCGAGACCGACGAGTCGCTCGCGACCATTGATCGATACCACATCTGTTTTGCACTCGGGAAAGCTTTCGAAGACCGCAAGGACTACGAGACGAGTTGGCATTACTACGCGCGCGGCAATGCCATGAAGCGTGCGGAGAGCAAATACCGCGCCGATCTTCTGGAGCAGAACACCACGAATCAGATCAAGGTCTGCACCCGTGAGTTCTTCGACGCCAGACGCGGTTGGGGGTGCCCCGCACCCGATCCGATTTTCATTCTGGGACTGCCACGCGCGGGCTCGACGCTGCTGGAGCAGATTTTGGCCTCCCACTCCATGGTTGAGGGAACGCAGGAGCTTGCGAATATTCCACGCTACGCCTTGCAGTTGCAGGGCTTGAACCCGGACCTCAACAACCCACGCTACCCCAACAGCATGACCGAGTTGAGCCCAGAAGAAGTCCAAGCCTTCGGTCAGAAATACATCGACGACACCCGCATCTATCGAACGAGTCCGCCCTACTTCATCGACAAAATGCCGAACAACTTTCGGCATGTGGGCTTAATCAAGCTCATTCTGCCGAACGCCAAAATCATCGATGCCCGCCGTGAACCGATGGCGTGCTGTTTCGGCAATCTGAAACAACTGTTCGCCCGCGGCCAGGAGTTCTGCTACAGCATCGATGATATCGCCCGTTATTACCGCACCTATCTTGATCTCATGAAGCACTGGGATGAGGCGCTACCGGGACAAATCCTGCGTGTGCACCACGAAGACGTGGTGGATGATCTGGAGGGCAGCGTGCGCCGTATCCTTGATTTCTTAGGTTTACCCTTCGAACAAGGCTGCCTTGAGTTTCATAAGAACGTTCGTAGTGTAAAAACGGCAAGTTCCGAGCAAGTGCGGCAGCCGATTTATCGGGAAGGATTGGATCAATGGCGTCACTACGAACCGTGGTTGGGCGAACTGAAAACGGCGCTGGGCGATGCAGTCACTCGGTATCGGACCTCATGAGGGTTGATGCATTAGCATCTGCGTCATCTGCCGGAGATGCGACTCAGGCATACTTTCGCCTCTAGCGAGAGGTGACCGACTATGGCGACGATTCTTGAAGCGAGCCGCACGATTGATGTCGTGCATGAGACGGATGTATTGGTGGTCGGCAGCGGACCTGGCGGACTCTCGGCAGCATTAGCGGCCGCACGCGCGGGCGCCAAAACAACGCTGCTTGAGCGCTACGGCTGTTTCGGCGGCAATATCACGCAAGTCGGCGTCGAAGGCTTTGCCTGGTATCGGCGCGAAGGTACCGTCGACTGCGAAGGCATTGGTCCTGAACTTGAGCGTCGCGCCCATGAGATGGGCGCAACCTCTCCCGAACCACAATCGACGAGCTCCGCCTTGGACGCAGAAATGTTCAAGTACGTGGCCGATCAGTTGGTAGCCGAAGCAGGCATACATCCGATGCTGCATCGAACCGCCGTCATGCCGATCGTGGTTGATGGCGCGATACGTGGCGTCTATACCGAGAGCAAGGCCGGGCGCGAGGCAATCCTCGCCAAACGAGTCATCGACGCGACGGGCGATGCCGATTTGGCCTATCGCGCCGGTGCACCCACGGTGATGACACCCCGAGAAAAAATGATGTCTGTCTCGGTGATGTTCTCCATGTCGGGCGTCGACAAGCGGGGCTTCATCGAGGCGGTGCATGCCGACCCCCAAACCTACGGCGATTGGTCCGGCAACCACGAGTGGGATTACGAAACCTCCGGTAAGGAAGATCATCTCTTCTCGCCGTTCTTGCGCAAGCCTTTCGCACAAGCGGTTGAGGCCGGCTTAATCCCCGAGGATCTCAAAACCATCGCCGGAACGTGGGGCACGATGTCGGATACCGGCGAATTGACCTACCTGAATCTGGTGCATATCCAGGGTCTCGACGGCACCAACCCCGATGATTTGACCCGCGGCGAAATCGACGGCCGCGCGCAAGCCATCCACGCCATGAACGCGCTGCGCCACTACATGGGCGGCTGCGAGAAGGCCAAGTTGCGTAATTTCGGCATGACGCTCGGTATCCGCGACACCCGAAAAATCGATGCGGTCTACAACATCACGGAGACCGACGTGCGTGAGCAAGGCCGTTTTGACGACGCCATCGGTATCTTTCCGGAGTTCATCGACGGCTACGGCGTGCTGATCCTGCCGACAACCGGCCGCTACTGGCACGTGCCTTATCGCGCGCTCGTGCCGAAGCGTGTCGGCAATCTCTTGGTCGCTGGCCGCGCCATCGGCGGTGATCTGATCTCGCATGCGTCAGCTCGGAACATGATGTGCTGCGCGGTGGGCGGCCAAGGGGCCGGTGTCGCGGCGGCCATCTCAATCCGGCGCGACGAGGCACTGGATCGGGTTAACATCGGCGCGTTGCAGGACGAACTCGTCCGCCAGGGGGCCCGAATCCGATGACGCACGCCGCGACTGATGCCAATGACAGCCACGACTTCCCGGTATCACCGGCGCGGTGGCTGGCCCTCGGTCTTGCGGCCATGGCGATCTTCGCGACGTACTACGAATCCGATGTGATTGGCGAACTGGCGGACCTCTTGGAACGTCAGCGGGGCTTCAGTCAAGCGGATATCGGAAATCTGAATGCCGCGATGTACTGGCCGAGCGTCTTATTGGCCTTGGTCGGCGGCGTGCTCATTGACCGCTTCGGCGCTGCCCGCATGGCCTGCTGGACCGCAGGCGTCGGCGTCCTCGGTGCGGTTCTGACGGCACTCGGTGAGCCGTATCGTGTCATGTGGTTGGGACGCTTCTTATTCGGCATCAGCGAGGGGGCGATCTTCATGGCGCTCGTCGCGGGTCTGGCTTTGTGGTTCCCACGATCGGGGATTGCGCTGGCGACCGCCCTCTTCTTATCGCTCGCCCGGGTCGGCTCGTTCATGTGCAACACGTCATCGACGTGGGCCAAGCCTCTCTATGACGCCGGCTGGCAGCCACCCTTGTGGCTAGGTGTTGGTATCACGGTGGCCGGCTTTGTCGCAGCCCTGCTCTTTTTAGCGATCGACGGGCGCCGGTCGAGAACCACCGCAGCCGAGGCCGGGCAGCACCTACCCAAACTGCGCGAGTTGTTTCAGTTCGACGCCTCCTTTTGGTACATCTTGGGCTTACACGTCCTGTATGCCTCGGTGTTCTTTCCGTTCCGCCAAACCTATGCCGTTGAATACCTGCAGCACGCCAAGCACCTCTCGCTGCAGTCCGCAGGCCAGGTCAACTCCGGCGTATTCTTGGCCGCGATTTTCGCAACCCCCTTATTTGGCCTGCTGGCCGATCGCTTCGGTCACCGGGCGCTGTTGCTCTGCTTTGGGACGGTCTTACTGCCCGTGACTCTGGCGGTGCTCGGACTGACCGATTGGAATCCTTGGGTCTCGACCGTGCTCATGGGGATCAGTTGGGCCTTGGTGCCGGCGATCATCTGGCCGTCGACGACCTTGATCGTTGAACCGCAACGGCTCGGTACCGCCTTGGGCGTGATCACCGTGATTCAGGCCTTCGGCATTTTGGCCTCGAACGTGGCCGCCGGCGCGCTCGCGGACCATGCCCATGCCAGCGCAGAACACCCGGAAGGCTACGCCGTGATGCTGCTGTTCTTTGGGGCGGTGAGCCTCATCGCCCTGACGTCCGTTGTGCTCTTATGGCGTCGAGAGCGTGGCCCGAACGGCCATGGACTTGAATCGCCCAGCATGGCTCGGCAATAGGTCCTGCAATCGCCGGTTGTAGCGGGATCACACATTAGCCTTGATGGCTCACACACCGAGGGTTCGATGCCGAGCCCTAGGCCGAGGTGACGGCCATTGACGCCTCCGCCTAGGGATGGCGTCGGGTCCACGCGAAGGGACCAAAAGCACTTTCGGCAGCAGGCGCGTGCTTGGACAAATCAACCGTGAGCTGCAGCCATTCCATCGGCAGCGAACTGCCGTGGACCACTACCCGGTGAATATTCGCAACGTGGTAACCCGGGTGAGCCTCGGCCGCGTCGTCTTGGCACGGCGTTGCCGGCTGCCCGGCTGAGGGCTCAATCAAGCACGGTGAGCCGGCCTCAAACGGGTTATCCGAGCGATACACGTGAGAGTCACCCACCAGGAGCAGTACCGGGCGTCCGTAGGCCTTGGCGCCCTCGGCAAGCGCCTGGACATAGGGCTCGTACGCGCCCACATGGCTCGCATCACGTCCATCGAGGTCCCATAGGTCCGCCTGTGTGCCAATCACGACCGCTCGAGCCCCGTTATTTCGGGCTTCGCGATAGGCTGCCTCAATCCAACGAATGGTCGCACCCGTGCGCGCCGCGATTTCGTCCCGCTGGCGTTTCGACGGCTCCGGCGCGCCGTACCACGGATCTTCGCCGTTATTCGAGCCGCCCGGAATATTGACGAATGCGTACAGCACACCGTCCTCGACGAAACGAACATTTTCGACAAAATCGCCATCGGCGGGGTAGCTGCGCGCGTAGGCCGTCGCTTGGGACTGGACTCGCTTATCGCGACCGAGGGTGTGGCCGGCTTTAGGGAAGTAGAGTTCTCGAACGAGCGCTAAATTTTCGATGGGATCGCCGCCGGCGTAATCTACCCATTGCCCGGCCGCATCGAGCGCATAGTCGATGGCACCCTTCTCGCTGTTCCAACTGCCGCCACCCTCGCCGGGCTTATGGCAGTCCATCCATTCGTTGTCACCCGGCGTGTAAATCAAAGGCACCGTGAGACGCTGAAACTGCGCGAGCACCGCACGATCATAGGCGGCCGTACAGGGTTGCTTGCCCGAGTGGATGTCCCCAAGGTGAATCGCGAGGGACACCGATTTTTCGGCGTTGATGTCGTCGATGAAGCGTGGCGTCGCCTCAAGCTGAACCGTATCTGCCGCTGACTTGCCGTAAGGCATATCGCCAAATACGGCGACCACCTGCGGTCGAGCCTGCAGTTCGGCTGCACACAGCAGAACCACACAAGCACAGAATAAACGTCCCATAGAAGACCTCTAGCCCAGAAAGAATGCGGGGTGCACAAGCACCCCGCATTCAATTATCTACCCTGCCAGACCACGCGTGATGACTATTCCGTGACAGCTCGTTGCTCCGTTTCAATCAAGACTAGGCCATGCGTCGGGACATCGAGTTCAAGACGGCCGCCAGACAGATGAGTCACTTCCGGTGCCGGCAAGGCGGCACTCGCCCGCAGCTCCGCAATTTGTGCACGCGATGGGAATGGCGGTCGTCCCATACGATCGAATGTCGCCACCACATTCCCGTGCGTGTCATCGACGCGCGACACTCGCACCGCCGCATCAGCGGAAACGCCCTCGAACTTCAACGAGTAATGCTTAAGTGGGCGTGCCTCCTTGGATGGACCATGGTAGATCGCTTCACCACCATCGGGCGGCGCATAGTTCCAGACCGCAATGGCCAAATGACCGTCTTTGGCACGCGTCGCCAGGGCCGACGTGCTGTCTAAGGCTAAGCGCTCATCGCCCAAGCGATGCAGCAAAGCAAAGGCGTTGAAGGCAGGCTTGGGGATGTCACGCTCGGCGATCAGACCAAAGCCACCATAGAACGGCGTTTTAACAATCCCCTGCTCTTCGAAGACGTCTGAGAACGCCCAGTAACTCATCTCATCCACAGTCCCGTCGCATTCGCGAATCATATTGGCGAGCCAAGGTCCCATGTACACGGTGTCGGTCACGTCCGGTTCATTCATGTAACTGGCGTTGAACTCGCTCATGACGAACGGGGTCTTGGGCAGCGGCGAGGCCGCGATCTCGTCGTGCACTTTTCGGGTCGCGCGGCACACCATGTGCTCGCGCGAGATCACTTCATTCGTACCAAAAACATTATCCGCCGTGTCGTTGGCGTAGACGTGGGATGAGGCGAAATCAACCGGCACACCTTTCTTCGACATGTCGGTCAAAAACTGTCCGACCCAAGCCGCCTGAGCCGTAGAAGGACCACCAACCCTGAGACGCGGGTTGACAGCCTTCAACGCCTTAGCCGTGTGTTCGTAGAGTTCATAATAGGTCGCACGATGCGGCATGCCACCCCAGAACCCGATATTGGGTTCGTTCCATACCTCGAAATACCAAGTCGAGACTTCTTCGATGCCGTACCGTTCAATTAGATGCTCAGCAAACCGTTGCATCATCTCATCCCACTTCGCATAGGACTTTGGCGGCGCAAAATTCGGCCCATACCAGAAACCAAACTTTAAATTGGGATCCGACGACATTTTGACCGGCATGAAGGACAGTTCCACGAACGGACGAACACCGATGTCGAGCAAGCCGTCATAAATCTGGTCGACGTAGGAAAAATTCCAAACATCGTGACCCTGCTTATCTTTGCTATAGACCCCGATCTCATCGGAAAAAATATGATGGAAACGGACGTACTGCGTATCGGTGATGGCGTGCACCGCCCGTAAATCCTGCCGATAATCGTCACGCAAGGCCAAAACCGCCCGACCGGAACCGAACATGTGTTCCCAAAAATGATTCAGTGGGGTCACCGGCGCATCGGCCTTAACCACTAGATCATCGGCCGCCGCACTGAATGCAGCGAACAATCCCGACAATGCGGCCACTGCCGTCCATACACCCCAAGTCTTCAATAGTCTGATCATCGTTACCCCCCAACTGGAAGACAGCCGGGACGTCCTCAGGGGTTGAGGGGTAAACGTCAAGCAACCAACAGCACGGATGACGCCAGCGCAAGGCGCCGACGTCATCTGTTCACCGTCTGGCGTTTCCCCGTCGAAACGCGCAGCCCCCCCCCCGGGTCGTCCTCATGCAAGGAAGGCAGACTTTAACAGGCCACTTCAGCTTCGTGCTCGCAAAATGTCATCCAACCGGGCGGGGACTTTCGGATCTCGAACCAGATGCGGGTAACGCAATCCGCCGTGGTAATCCACAGCGATGACTTTGAACCGGTCAGCTTGCCGAATGATCCATTCCATCGGCTGAGGATCACTTTTCGCTGTTCGAATCGCTTCGATAAAGCGCTCGTCATTAAAGCTGATGCCATTGACCGCCACGATTTGCATCCCCTCGGACAGCCCGGCCTGAAAACCCGGCCCATCCCAGGCAACCTCGGAAATCATCCCGTCATCGCTATCCACCACAAGACCTAAGGAGGACGACAGTGTCAGGCGGTGTTTGTGTTTATCCGCGGCCTTGAGAAAGGGATTCTCTTGATCGTCATAGACCAACTGATAGCCACCGCGGCGTAGTCCATCCAACGGCGCCTCCGGGGCCACCGCATTGACGCGCGCATTGAGGAATGCGGCCCAATCATGCGGCCATACGGCATTCAAGGCCTGAACCACGTCCTCAAACGTATAGGTCAGGGGCGTCACGCGCCCATCCTGAACGCCAAAGAACGAGCGAGCGAAATCATCGAGTGACTTGTGTCCACCGCTTTGCTCTCGGATCAAGGTATCGGCATCCAACCAGATCAACTGCCCTTCTGAGTAATACTCCTCAAACCGTTGCCAACTCGGCCAGGACTCCGGACGCCGTCCATTCATCACCTCGTCCTGAGTCGTATCGACCAGCGGGCGCCACCGACGACCGGCCTGCTCGGCGTAAAACGCCGCAACCATCGCGAGCTCATCGCGCATTTCAGACGGCGACCAGAGGCCTGAACGAGCAGCGAGAACCTGACCCCAATATTGGGTTTGGCCTTCATAGACCCAGAGCAAGCTGTTCTGCATCGGCACGTCATAGCTTGGGGTCCACAGGTCGGCCGGGCGGCGGAACTTGCCATTCCAGGAATGGGTGTACTCATGGGCCAGCAGATCACGCCCTTCAATCGTCGCTTCGCGATCCGTGAAATAGTCTGGATCTTGTCCGTTCTCACTGGATTGATGATGCTCGGTACCAATCTGTGCGATTTGATCCGAAAGCGACAACAGGAAATCATAATGTGCGTAGTGTTTCGCGCCGTAGAGCTTGTAGGCCTGCTGCACCAGTGCTCGGTGGATCCGAAGTTCAGACTCCGGAACCTTAAGCGCTGACGGTCGGTCAGCGAAGGCATTCAGCACGACCGGCACAGAGGCGCCCGGATCCAAAGCAATATGGAGGGCATAGCGACCGGCATACACTGGGCTATCAAAGAAAGCTTCTAGATCAGTTCGGTCGAATTCAACGTATGCATTATCGCGGCGTACTGTTTTAAGCGCCGTGCCGTAGTCCCAACCTTCGGCGAGCGTGAGACTGGCATCGACCGGGATACGGCGTGCGTAATAACCAGCCGGATAGAGACCGACCTCAATCCATTCGAGAAACATCAGGTCCCGACTCATCTCCGCCTGCGCCACTTTTGAGCTGGTTGGTGAGAGATAGTCGTAGCGTATATCCAGCGCAGCGGTACCCGCTGGCACCTGCACGTGGAAGGCATTGGTATCGAGCGGATCGCGCCGCCAGTGCAGCGTTTGTCCACCCGCCCGAATCACGAGTCCCGCTAAGCGATCGATCGGCCCGCCAGGCGCATGCTGCCCCGGAATCCATTTGGGATAATAAAGCACCAAGTCCTCGGGAGGCGCTGTGAGTGTTTCCGTCACGCGCACGATGCGCCGCTCTACATCGCTGGCATCAACGTTAATCGAGAGCACGCCTGGGTAATCACGATCGACCGGCGCGGGTACCGCTGCCGGCACCGTCGACACCCACGTACAGCTCAGCAGCCCTGCGCAAAGCCCTAGACAGGCCATGTCAACAATTCGGCGGATCATTGGTGTGCTCCTGACGTACGGCGGATGAAATCCGCGACCGAATCGTGCAAGACCTTTAAGGAGCTCTCCTTCGCATACACCATATGACCGGAGTCATAAAACTGATATTCGATATTCGACTGCAATGCCTTAGAAATTGGCAAATGCTTCATTTCGTAAACGCCCTGGAAATACGGCGTCGCCAAATCGTAATAACCGGCGTGCAATTGAATTTTCAGATTGGGATTCACTTTCATCGCATTCGCGAGATCCGGCATTGTGTTCGCGCCCTGGCGCGAACTGCCCGCGCCACTGGATCCAGGCTGCTGGTGCTGCCAATTCCAAGTGCGATAAGTGGAAATGCTGGGCTTAAAAATCTTATCTTCACCCCAATGCAACTCGCGACGCGCGTAGTCGTTGTAACCGGAGACATAGGCGCTCGAAATGGAGGCGGACTGCGGGTCATAGCCTGCGCGCTGCGCGAGCGAATCAAGCACGGGTCCTGCAAAGCGCGTATCCAAGCGGCCGGTCGATTCACCATCGTCCAATTTCAATTGCTGCCGGAATTCACCGCCATCGATGCGCAAATCCGCTTTCTCAATATATTCCGTCGACAGTCCGGTGTAGTCATGCAGGCGCTGCGCAATCGCAGTCCGTTGCGCCGCTGACAGATCCGAACCCTGCGCCAGCGCAGTGGCATAATCGCCGAGCGCAAAGCGTTCTACATCGGTGAGAAAGGATTCCAGTGAGGCCGGATTGCCCGGCACCTTTTTGTGATACCAAGCCGTCGCAGCATAGGTGGGCAAGGCGGTCTGATACGGCAGATCGATTCCCGGGTTAGCGCTCGGACCGTCAGGCGACAAATCAAAATTCAGGATCTGCGAGAGCAAGATCACACCGTTCACGTCCACGGATCGGTCGTTCTCCAACAGATTCACGAGGACAGCTGCCCGCGGTGTGCCGTACGACTCGCCGAAAATATACTTCGGCGAGTTCCATCGGCTGTACTTGGTCAGAAAGAGTGTAATGAAATCGGCGAAGGCATTCGCATCGCCATCAACGCCGAAAAAGGCCTTCTCAGCCTCCTTGCCCGCGATTCGACTGAAGCCCGTGCCCGGGGCATCGATGAACACCAGATCGCTGACATCGAGCAAGCTGCCGACATTGTTCACGATCTCGTACGGCGCGGCCGGCAAGTGACGATCCGAAACGGCCATGATCCGCTTCGGTCCGAAGGCACCCATGTGCAGCCAGAAGGTCGACGAACCTGGCCCGCCATTGAACAAGAAGGTGATCGGACGGTTGCCGCCACCCTGCTTGAAGTAAGCGGCGTAGAACATGGATGCCTCCGCGTCCGCGGGATCTTTGTCAGCCTTAGGGTCCTTGGGGACATCATCCCAACCCTTCTGATGCACCACGAGGGTGCCGGCGACGGATTGGTAGGCAATGGTCTGGCCATTGACGGTGACGGTGCCTGCGCCCGTTTTTGACTCGACTTTGAACGGACTAAAGCGTCCGGGTTCCGCCTTTGCTGCCTCGCTCTTCGCATCAGGACTCACGACCTCGGCTGCCGGGACTGTCGCCACGGCCGCCGCCACATTCATCGCGAGAAGCAAACCCCACACATTGCGCATAACACGTCCTGCTAAAGTGGCCCGGCGGCCGTTGTGATGTTGAGAATGGACGAGCCTGGGGGCTCCCGCAAGGGCTGCTTGAGGCGCGTTTGCGGCATAATCGGCGGGATACTCAAGACCGGTGACCCGATGCGACTGCCTGACGCCCTCGAGACCCTCAATCGGTTCCTCGCACCCCTATCAGCACAAGACTTTCTACAGAGTCTCGCCGACGGACCTTGGCGACAGCTACCGAAGGCCGCCACGACGGAGCGGCTCTCGATCCTCGGCATTGATCCGGCGCAAACGCTGACGGACGCCTACCCACTCGCCACCCAACTCACCTTTCATTCGGCAAATCCGACTGCTGCGCCTCCCGCGCTCACCGCTTTCACGGATGCTGCCGCTTTCCGCTCGCATATCCGCACCTTCCACGAGCGCCGCTACTCCGTGCGCTTTCCAAGCTTGCGCCCCTATTCGCCGCGTCTGGACGAGGCCTGTCGGGCGCTTGAGGCGCTCTTACACAAACCCGTCACAGCATCGGCGTTTTGGAGTCACGGCGGGATGAAGGCCCCGGTACATTCGGACGACCACGACCTCTTGGTGATCCAGTTGGTCGGGCGCAAGCGGTGGTTCGTGGCGCAATCACCCTCGAACCTGGATAACGCCTGGGAGCGCATCCCGAGCTCTCCTCCCTCCTTAGGCGAACACGCCAAATTCGAAGTCGGGCCAGGCGACGCCGTCTATTTGCCGCGCGGTACGGTCCATGCGGTGGATGGAGAGGAGGAATCCATCCACGTGTCGATTGGCTTTACGCCGCTCACCGTGCGCGAAGCGCTGATTGCGGCGATTGATCACGTCTCTGATCTTGATCGCGGCTGGC
Organism: uncultured Pseudomonadota bacterium; assembly: GCA_903879335.1. Taxonomy (GTDB): domain Bacteria; phylum Pseudomonadota; class Gammaproteobacteria; order Steroidobacterales; family Steroidobacteraceae; genus CAIKZZ01. The sequence continues at coordinate 92,988 of CAIRLC010000010.1, read as the reverse complement.
GGGTCACGGCGACTCCAATCTTGGCGCAGCAACTGACGACGGGGCGCCTCGACCCGTTACCCGACCTCCTGCGACGGGCGGCGCAGGCGCTGCAAGAGGCCGTGGCGGCACCGGGCTTCGTAGACGCAGCACTACAGCGACGCTCGGCACGGGCCGTGGGATCTTTAGCTGGCGAGACGAGTGAGCCGAGTCGACGCTTGACGCTCGACAGCGAACTACGACAGCGCAGTCGTAGTTTTTGCCATCTGTCAGCGAACACCGAAAAAATAGACGTCGCTTATCCCGGCGGACATCTCTATATCCACCGTGGGGCGGAATCGAGCGTGCTCTTCATGGTCAACGCGGCGCGCTTTCGGATTCGCGATATTCCCGGTGATATTGATGACGAGGTCCGGCTATCGCTCGCACAACGATTCTGCGATGTTGGGCTACTCGAGCTGACCTAGACCGGTCAGCTCGAGTGACCATCCACGCGCGATGGCGATAAAACTACTTCGCTGAATGGACAGCGACCCCACCCTTCATCACAAATCCGACGTGCTCTAATCGGGAGACGTCGGTGAGTGGGTTGCCAGGCACCGCGACGATATCCGCGAGTTTGCCGGGCTCAAGCGAGCCCAGTCGATCGTTCACGTGTAAGAGGCTGCTTGCCGTCACCGTTGCGGCCCGCAAGGCCTGCTCCGGTGTCATGCCATAGCGCACCATCAGACCGAACTCGATTGCGGGATTGGTCTTCCAATCAAAGCCACCGACGTCCGTCCCGAAGGCAATCTTGACGCCCGACTTGAGCGCGCGACGGAAGGTATCCTCGTGAATCTTCATCATCTGCAACCACACCGGTGCGCCGGCCGCGGCGCGACCTTCGGCGACATATTCGCCGACATAGATGGTGGGCACGTAATAAATGCCTTTGGCGACCATCGTCTGGAGATCGGCATCACTGATGTAGTCGCCGTGCTCGATACTGTCCACGCCCGCTTCGACCGAATTATGGACACCCTGTAAGGCCATCGCGTGCGAGGCGATGTAATGCCGCTGACGGTGTGTCTCATCGACGATGGCTTTTAGTTCGTCGAGCGTAAAGGTGGGGATGTCGTTCAACATATCGCCTTCAACGCGGTAGCTACGATCCGAGTAGACCTTGATCCAGTCCACACCATGCGACAGTTGCTCACGCACGGCGCGTCGGCCACCGTCGGCGCCATCGACTTCCTGCACGCCTTTAGGCACCACCACCGCCGGGGCGTAGCCGAGGAGCGGATAGGCCCCGGTCACATCCATGGCGCGCCCGGCGGTCTGCATCCGCGGTCCTGGAATGATGCCGCGGTCGATCGCGGTCTTCACGTCGACGTCGGCATAGCCTGCGCCTTCCGTTTCAATATCGCGGATGGAGGTGAAACCCCACGACAACATGCGCGCCGCATTGACGGTCGCGTAAATCGTGCGCAACTCGGGCGACTGCTTTAACAGTTGCTCGTCGTAATCGGCCGCCGTGATATCGCCTTGCAGCAGCACATGCGTGTGCGTATCAATCAAGCCGGGCAAACACGTCATATTCGACAGATCAGTCACCGTCCCAGTCGGACGACCGCTCGACGCCGGCCGAATCGCGGTGATGCGTTCGCCGCTGATTTCAATATAGGACTCGCCCCGCAGACCCGCTGTCACGCCGTCCCACACGGAACCACAATGCAGCACCGTCGGAGTGACTGCAGCGGCGGGTGCGTTCATGTTAAGGCCAAGACCGGCCATGCAGGCAGCAATGAGGACAACGAGCTTGGACTGATCGCGAGGTAACGAGGACATGGAGCACTCCGGTCATCAGTAGGATCGTCTGAGAATAGCGCAGACCGTTGCCGTCGTCGCATCGATGCGCCTAGCGGCGGCTGTGCCGAGTCTCAGACCGCGTTGGGCGTCGGTATACTCTAGAGCATTCCCTTGGGAGAGCGTCTGTGACCGGCTATCTGCGCATTGCCTTGCTGTTGGGTCTCTTCTGGGCGGTCACCGCTCAGGCGGACGATGTACAAACACTAGACCGCGACTACTGGGCGTGGCGTGCGCAGGAACAACCGTTTACAAGCGATGACATCCCCCGGCTGGAACGGCCGAGCCACTTCCGGGTCGATTGGTCTGCGACGACCGTCGAGCGCTACCGCGATACGGTCACGGCTTTTGAAACACGTTGGAAAAGCTTGGAACCGAAGCCACAAGCTTCTTTAGCCGATCAAGTCGACTATCGACTCATTGGATCGGCGATTGCCCGCGCTCGGTTTGAATTGGATGTATCGCGACTCTGGGCCCGTCACCCCGGTTTTTATATCGACCAGAGCCTCGGTAGCGTCTATGAAGTCCTTTTGCCGCCACCGCCCTTCACGGCCGAGCGACAAGCGACGGTACTGGATAGGCTGGAGGCCATCCCCAAAACCTTAGCCGATGCCCGTCAAAACCTAACGGACCTGCGCGCACCGTTTCTCGGGCTTGCGGTCTCAGACTTGAGCGGAATCGACACGAAACTCGACCGCCTCGCTCAAACGCTTGGGCCTCAGTTCACACCGGATAATCAAAGACGCCTGAGCTCGCTCTTAAAACGGACGGCCGTCGCCCTTAACGAGTACCGTAATTGGCTGGAGACGCAACGCGTGAAGGCCAGAAGCGATACGGCCATTGGTCCGGCGGCGTATGCGTATTTCCTGCATAACGTCGCGTTGCTGCCTTACGACCCGCCAAGTCTTCTTACCTTGGCTCGCGCCGAATGGTCGCGCGCAGTCACCTTCGAGGGTATTGAGGAGAATCGCTTGCGGGGCACGCCCCAAGCGTCGATTTTCAGTTCAAGTGCCGCACAAGTTGCCGCTGAACACGAGCAAGAACTGAACATCCGACACTTCTTGACCACCCATCACCTGTTAACGATCCCGGAGGATGTCGCTCACTACACGAATCAATTGCTTCCGGATTATTTGGAACCCTTAGCGTTTCTTGGCGTCAGCGACGATCTCACGGGGCCCTCCCGACTGCATGAGAATGCGGTCAGTTATATCCGCAGCCCCCGCCCTGATCTGCCCTACTTCTACTTGTCGACGGCACGCGATCCACGGTCGATCGTCGTGCATGAAGGCGTCCCCGGGCATTATTTCCAGCTGGTCCTCGGATGGCGCCACCCGGATCCCATTCGCCGCCATTTCTATGACTCCGCCGCCAATGAAGGGATCGGCTTTTATGCCGAAGAAATGATGCTTCAAGCCGGCTTATTCGACGATCAGCCCCGCACCCGCTCGACGATTTACAGCTTCGCTCGATTGCGTGCGCTTCGCGTCGAAGTCGATGTGAAATTGGCGCTCGGCGAATTCACGCTGACGCAGGCAGCAGACTATTTGGCGCGAACAGTACCCATGGACCCAGCGACGGCCATGGAAGAAGCGGCGAGCTTTGCCGCCACGCCTGGACAAGCGATTTCCTACCAGATCGGCAAGACGCAAATTCTGGCGCTTCTAGCCGATGCGAGACGCCGGGAGGGCGATCAGTTCTCACTGCAACGCTTTCAGGATCACCTCTGGCGCGAGGGCAACGTGCCCTTCGCCCTCACCCGCTTGGAAATGTGGGGTGATCGCAGCGAACTACCGGAATTATTGCCGCTGCCGGCGGAGGCACCATGAAGTTTGTCACGTTACTCAGCTCAGTGATGGTGAGCACGGTTGTCGTCGCTGCACCGACGCCCATCGCGTCGCCGCCGTCGCTCGAGCGCTTGTATAGCCTGCCGTGGGTCATCGGCTCTACGCCCGAGAAGCCAGCGTGGTCACCCGATAGCCGACATGTCGCCTTCTTGTGGAGCGAGGCCGGCACTAATACGCGCGACCTCTGGATTGCAGATACCGCCGGGCATCCCGCAGTACGACTGAGCCCAGTGGCTGCCACCGCGGCGTTCACCGTGCCCGCGAATGCAGATCGCCAAGTCGCCCTGCAAGCGACGGCCGCCCGCGAGCGCGACCCCGGGGTCACCAGTTTCACGTTCACGGCCGCCGGCGACGCCCTGGTGTACACCCGACAAGATGCGCTCTATCGCGTGCCGACCGCCGGATCTGCACCCGCGACGCGGCTGATGGCCACCGTCGCGGGCGCGCACGAACTCACCGCAGTACCGACGTCGACCCTCATCGCTTACACCGATGCCCACGGCTTAAAGCTGGTCGATACGGCAGCAAGCGCACCCGTCGTGCGCACGCTCGTCCACGTTCCCGATGACGTGATGGTCGAATCATTTCGCCTCTCTCCTGACGGTCGCCAGATCGCTTTTCTGGAAGCCGATACCCGCGCAATACCCGAACGCATCATTCCCGACTACTTAGGCGCTGAAACGCAGGCGCCAACGATACGCCGCGCCTTTCCCGGCGAACCCTCAGAGCGCTATCGCGTGGGCGTGGTCGCGACAGCGGGAGGCGATCCCGTGTGGATGGACTTGGACGGCGCGCCGGATGATTTAGTGTTCAGCATCGCGTGGTCACCCGACGGTCGCCACTTGCTGGTGGATCGGTCTGACCTGTACATCAAACATCGCTGGCTGCGGGTGCTAGACCCTTCGACTGGAACCGGTCGCACCCCGTACGAGGAACGCGACGCAGCCAACGTCACGGCCGAATGGTGGGCCGATTGGGCGCCGGACGGCCGGAGCGTATTCCTCACGTCAGATCGTGACGCGGACTACCAGTTGTGGCAAATCCCACTGAATGGCGCCGAGCCGACGCCACTGACCGATGGACGGGCAGCCGTCTTTTCGGCCGCTGTAGTCCCGGCCGCTCATGGGATCTTGTACATCAGCAATCGCAGTCAACCGGAAGATCGTCAACCGTATTTTTTACCCTTCGGCGGTCAACCGGTCGCACTCTCGCAAGACCCCGGCTATCACGAACCGATCGCCTCACCCGATGGACAGTGGCTCGCCGAAATTGACTCCAGCGACGGCACGCCACCCGAACTGTATCTACGCCGCTTGAACGTTCGTGGCGGATCCGAGCCCGCTCGACGCGTGACGCACTCTCCGCTGCCGGAGTACGAGCAGTATCCGTGGGCCGTCGCCCATTACGTTGACTTTCCGAACGTGCACGACGGCACGCTCGTCCATGCACGGCTGACCTTGCCGCCCGACTTTGATCCGCACCGTCATTACCCCGCAATCATCGGTTCGGTGTACAGCAACACGGCCCACAATCGCTTCGGTGGCCGGATTTACCATCCGACTTGGGCGCTGGACCAATACTTGGTCCGCCACGGCTACGTGATCATGAACGTCGACATCAGCGGCAGTTCTGGACATGGCAAAGGATTCCGACAACGGATTCGGGAAGATTACGGCGGTGTGGATGTTGAGGATCTTTACAGCGCCACCCGGTATCTCGCAGCCACCGGCTATATCGATGAGAAGCGGATTGGTCTTTGGGGGAGTTCCTACGGTGGATTATTAACCACGATGTCTCTCATGAAGCACCCCGGCACCTATGCCGCTGGCGTCGCTGGCGCACCGGCCACGAATGTCTTTCATGCCGAAACCGGCGAGATGCGCACCATGATGGATCCTGTCAGTCGCGCGGAGCGCTATCGCGCCGCGTCGCCATTCCTGTACTCGGATGGCTTGCAAGACCCGCTACTGTTCATCCACGGCATGCGCGATGACACCGTGCTATTGAAGGACACGCTCACACTGGCGCAACGCCTCATCCTGGCGGATAAGAACTTCGAAATGGCGGTCTTGCCCGACGCGCCGCACGGCTGGGATACACAAGGCCTCGCGCAAACTCGCTATGCGTTTCGGCGTCTGGTGGAATTTTTCGACCGCTATCTCAAACCGGACGCTGTGAATTAGAAGCAGCCCAAAGCGGCGCCTCGGCCTGCCAGTGCGGCCGCTGCTGCCAGTTTATGGCGCGCTTGCCACGGCGTGCCCGCGCGCTGACCGAGGCGACGTAAATACGCCTCGAGCTCACCCGACGGCAAGATCGTTGCTGCCTGATCAAAGACCTGATCACGATCGTATTCCACGACGATCCAACCTCGGTCTTTTGCCGATTGCGCAACGGCTTGCCGATACAGGACGGAATCCGCGATGACTTCGGCCTGATGGTCCATGATTCGCTCCCGAATCGTCGGCGGAAGCGGTGGGCATTGCCGGATCGCGAGGAGTCCGATCGGCGTGGCGAGCGATGCAGCCAGCGCCGCAAGACCATCCGCTGCACCTGTCAGCGCAGCGGCGTGCACGGCCTCAATCAATACTTCCGCCTCCGGTAGTCGGATCGGTTTGGCCCATGGACTGTTCAAGTAGCGGCCTACTGCCCATGCGCCTTCGTGGTGATACGGATGGGTCGGCAAGTTGCGGGTCAATGCAATCGTGCGTCGATCCAGCAAGTGGCCGCTGGCATCCAGCGTCACGAGCACTGCAGTGTTGCCGTGCTCAACCACCCCTACCCGAGCCATGCGATCACGTGGATCCACCACGGAACCCTCCAATCGATCGTTCATCCTCAGTCGTGGTCCAGGTGACGCGACACCGTCACGGACTCGCCCATCAGGCCCCGCGGGCGCCACAAGATCGCCGCTGCGAGCAGCACGCCGATGGCCACAATCCGCAGTGCCGCTCCGCGCGCCTGCCAATCGGGTGGCAATACGTTCGCAGCCAGCAATCCCGTGGCACTCCACAGCGCGACCACCAACACACTCCCCAACAACGCACCGCGATTATTACCGGAGCCCCCAATAATCAGCATGGCCCACACTTGGAAGGTAAGCGCGGCGCTGTAATTTTCCGGTGCGATAAAGCCCAAGGTATGCGCTTGCAGGGCGCCCGCGAGCCCCATCAGCGCACCGCCGATCACAAAGGACTGTAATCGATAGCGGGTCGGTGATTTACCGAGCGCAGCGGCAGCCCGCTCATCTTCGCGCAAGGCCCGCAGCACTCGACCCCACGGACTCGCCACTAAGCGCTCCAGCAGGAGATAGGCGAGCAAGACGACGAGCGCCACCCAGACGAAGCTGACCGCGCGAAATGCATCCGCCCCTAAACCGAGTGACTCAAAGGGGCGTGGAATAAAGCCGATACCCAAGGGACCGCCGGTCAAGCCGGTCAGATTGCGGATCAGTAGATCGATCACCACGGCGACACCAAAGGTCGTGATCGCCAGGTAGTCCGTACGTAAGCGCAAGGTCAGGAGGCCGAGCAATCCCGATACGGCGCCCGCAACCAACACGGCGCCGAGGCAGCCGACGACCACCGGCAGGCCGAACCCACCACTGTGACCGGCGACCGCAGCGCTGGTCAGGATCGCTGAGGTGTAGGCGCCCACCGCAACGAGACCGGCCACGCCGACATTAAAAAGACCCGTTTGACCCCACTGCAGATTAAGGCCTAGGCAAGCCACACCCTGCACCAGCACGAGCACGCCAAAGGAGGCGGCATAGGCAAGCCATCCACTCAACGCGCCACTCACTCGGGTCTCCCAAAAAGCCCGGCAGGCCTGATCATCAAGACCAGAACGAGCAAGGCGAACGACACCGCGGCCCGCCACTGCGCACCCACGTAGGCAACCGCCGCGGCTTCACCGCAACCGACCAACAAGCCACCCAATAAGGCACCCCGCAGGCTGCCCAAGCCCCCAACGATCGCAGCAGCAAACATCGGCAGCAACAATTCAGCACCCATCGACGGACGGATTTGTACCAAGAGACCCAAGCCGACACCCGCCGCGCCGGCGACGGCGCCGCCACAGAGCCACGTCGCTCGAACCACCTGTGCGACGTCGATTCCGACGACGGCCGCAAGCGTTGGGTTTTCACCCACCGCACGCATCTCACGGCCGATGCGTGAGCGCGTCAAAAACCAACCCAAAAGCATGAAGATCAACGCCACGACAGCGACCACCACCAGTTGATCGGGCGCAATCCGCACATCGCCGAATTCCCATGCAATCGACAGGTCCTCGCTGTAATACCGCGGACGCGCGCTGAAGATGGTTTCTAACAGTGCTCGAAGCGCCATCGACACGCCGAAACTGGCCATCGACACGGCAATCGCGACACCCCGATCGCGGACAGGTTTAAAAACCACGCGATCAATGACACTGGCGACCAATCCGGAGCCGAGCGCGGCGATCAAGAGGCCGACCCCTAAGGCGATTGTCACGGTCATTCCGTCCGGCGTGACCAGAGATGCCGGCCAGACACTGCCCAAGGCCCCCACGACGACGAGCGCTGCATATGCACCCGCCGACATCAACTCGCCATGGGCGAAGTTGCCGAAGCGCAATGTGCCGTAGGTCATCGTCACGCCGGCCGCGCCGAGGGCGATCAGCGACCCTTGGATTAAGCCATCTGCCAAGACTTGCAGACTCATAAAACGGACCCGCCGCCCAGATACAGAGCAGTCAATTGAGGATCGGCGATGAGCGCATCCGGTGTGCCAGACATCACCGGTGTGCCCTGCACCAAGACCACAACCTGGTCTGAGATTCGAAACGCGGCGCGCACATTCTGCTCGACTAACACAATCGCCAGGCCCTCATCCGCCAGACGCCGCAATTGGGTGAGCACTTGGGTTACGGCGGCGGGAGCAAGCCCGGCGGTGGGCTCATCCAACAGTAAGACGCTCGGATTGGCCATCAGCGCACGCGCAATCGCCAACAATTGCCGCTGCCCGCCCGACAGCGTGCCTGCCAACCGAGACCGTTGGCCACTGAGTTCGGGTAGTGCCTCCAGCAGTGATTCTGCCCGGATCTTGCCTTGCGCATCCGCACCACGCGGCGCGCCGAGCGCGAGGTTCTCGGCGATGCTCAGTGAGGCAAAGACGTTGTCGCTTTGCGGCACAAACCCGAGCCCAGCCGCAACGCGGCGATGGGTCGGCAATGGGTCGATCGCGACCCCACACAATTGAATGTCGCCCGCCTCTACGTTCACCAGTCCCGCCACCGCACGGACGCAGGTGGATTTCCCAGCACCATTGGGGCCAATCAAGGTCAGTACTTGGCCTGAGCGCACCGAAAAGCCGGCATCCCGAACGATCGGGTTACCGGGCTCATAGCCGGCCCGGAGGCCCTTCACCTCTAAAGCCGAACTCACGTCGTGACTCCACCGAGATAAGCCTCAGCGACACGTGGGTCAGCCAATACCGCTGCGGGAGACCCTGACACCAAGACTCGCCCGGCCGCCATGACGAGCACGCGCTGACACACGGCAGCGATCAATGACAATTGATGTTCAACCAGCAAGAAGGTCGTGCCTTCGCGTGCCAATGCGGCGATGCGCTCGCTGAGTGTCTCGACCAAGACCGGGTGTACGCCGGCCATGGGCTCGTCCAGGAGTACGACGCGCGGCGCCGCCATCATGACTCGGGCCAGTTCCAATAACTTACGCTGGCCGATGGAGAGTACCCGCGCGGGTTCACGGGCCAGCGGCGCCAACTTCATGAAGGCTAACAATTCCATCGCCCGCGCTTTGGCATCGCGCTCAGCGGCATGCACGCGCGATGGCGCCAGCCAGTTCGCGAAGACGCGCTCGCCGGCGTGGTCTTGCGCGCCGAGCATGACATTCTCAAGCACCGAGAGCGCGCCAAAAGGACGCGGAATCTGAAACGTACGGCCCATACCTTGGGCCAATCGGGTCGCAGCGGGCGCCCGCTCGACGCGCTCCCCCAACAATTCGATCGTCCCCGCGGTTGGAAGTAACTCGCCGGCCAGGAGGTTAAAAAGCGTTGATTTACCGGCGCCGTTGGGACCGATCACACCCAGTATCTCGCCGGCCGACACGGACAGGTCCACGGCGTCCACCGCGCGAATGCCATTAAACGCACGGACGAGTCCGCGAGCCCTGAGCACCGGCCGATCGTCCGTCATCGACCGTTGTTCCGCGTCGCCTTTCATCCGTCGCCGATCCTTCGTAAACTTTGGACGGTAGCGGCCCGCGTCGATTCAGACAAGGCCCTTGTGGTGATGCAGCATGCCCACCACCTCCGAACCAAAGGTTTATCCCCGATGCGCCCCCATCTGATCGCGCTTGCTTTACTGAGCCTAAGCGCTGCCGCCACCACGCAGGCTGCCCCCGCATGCACGGTCCCACTCGGCGTCGTCATGGAATTGACCGGCGCAGCCGGCGCCTACGGTCAGGCCGCGGCCAAAGCCGTCAATCTGGCCCTTACCGATTTAAATGGGGCTGCAGAGGGGGCCGATTGCACCTTCAGCGCAGAGATTCGAGACAGCCAGAGTGAGCCGACTGTCGCCGTCGATGCCGCCAACCAATTGATTACGCTGCATCACGTGCCCTTGTTGATCGGCGGCATTATCTCAGCAACGACATTGCCGATCCTGACTTCAGTGACGGCGCCGGCCCACGTCGTGCAGATCTCAACGGCGGCCTCGTCGCCGCGCCTGACGGAACTGGCGCGGGCCGGCAAAACCGGCGGGCTTTTTTATCGCACCATCACCTCCGATGCGCTGCAAGGCACCGCAGCCGCCAGGCAGGCCTTGGACCACGGCTTGCGCGATATCGCCATCATTTACGCCAATAACGATTTCGGCAGCGGACTGCAGCAAGAATTCGTGCGGGCCTACCAAGCGTTGGGCGGCCGAGTGGTGACGATGACCCCGTACAACGAGCGTCAAGGCAGTTATCAAGCTGAGGTGACACGCACGCTCGCCACTCACCCGCAGTCCCTTTACCTCGTAGCCACGCCGGTCGACGGTGCCACCATCGCCCGTGCGTGGATCGCTGCCGGCGGTCCCCGTCGGTTCCTGCTCAACGACGGCATGAACAGCGCTGACTTTATCCGGGCTGTCGGCGCTAAATATCTGGACGAGGCCTACGGCACCTCTTCCGGTACGGTCGCGAGCGCGTCCAGTGAATATTTTGCGCGGGCTTTTCGCGCGCGGGCCAATGATGACCCCGAAAGCCCGGCAGCCGATCGTAGTTACGATGCGACGGCATTGGCTGGACTTGCGCTATTGGCCGCACCGCAACGCGATGCTGCCGGTATCCGCGCTGGCTTGCGGCGCGTGACTGATCCGAAGGGCGAGGTCGTGCACGCCGGTGCCGATGAATTTCGCCGCGCGCGTCGCCTGTTGAAGGCGGGTCGACCGATCCGCTACGAAGGCGTCATCGGTGCGGTAAGCTTCGATGAGTATGGAGATATCTCCGGTCCATTCCGTCTTTGGCGCATCGACCACGGCACTGTCCGCACCACCGGCCAACTGAGCGCCGAGGACGTCGCCGCTCTGCGCGCTAAAGGATCGACCCGATGAACCACACACCCGCTCGCATTGCCCTCACCGATGATCTTGAGGTCAGTCGGCTCGTCACCGGACTCTGGCAAGTCGCCGATATGGAACGAGATCGTTCGCCGCTGGACGCGATCGAGACATCGGCAATACTCGCCGACTACGCCCGCTCCGGCTTTGACACCTTTGACATGGCTGATCATTACGGCAGCGCCGAACTCATCACGGCGCAATTATTGGCGCGGGGACGACGCGGCGAGTTGGGCGACCGTCGGGGCTACGCATTCACCAAATGGTGCCCGACGCCGGGACCGATGACACCGGCCATTGTCCGTGCCGGTGTCGAGGAGCGCCTGCAGCGGCTCGGGGTCGACTGCATCGACCTGTTGCAGTTCCACTGGTGGACCTTTGAACACCCCGCCTACCTCGATGCGCTGCATGAACTGGCGCAACTGCAACGGGCGGGGCTCATTCGTCACCTCGGCGTCACGAACTTCGATGCGCAACATCTGCACCTCGTCGCCGCTCACGGGATTCGACTGATCAGCAATCAGGTGTCGTTCTCCATTTTGGATCGCCGAGCGGCCGGTGCACTCACGAGCGTCTGCGCCCAACACGGCATCCGCCTGCTCGCCTACGGCACCTTGGCCGGTGGACTGCTGTCCGAACGCTGGCTCGGCGTCGCTGAGCCTGCAGCCGATGGCATCACGGATTGGAGCAAGATGAAGTACCGCCGGTTCATTGACGCCATCGGCGGCTGGAGCGCCTACCAGCAGGTGTTGTCCGCCCTATCCACCATTGCGAAGCGCCATGAGGTCTCGATCTCGAACGTGGCTAACCGTTGGGTGCTCGAGCAACCGGCCGTCGCCTGCGCGATCGTTGGCATGCGCCCGGGTGAGCGAGACCATCGGGCCGACAACTGTCGGGTCTTCGATTTCAGGCTGTCGGCAGAAGACCACGCGCTGCTGGAACCGGCGCTCGCAAAGACCCGGGCCGTGCCCGGTGACTGCGGCGATGAATATCGACGTCCGCCATTCTTAACGGCGTCGGGCGATCTGAGTCATCACCTGGCGCAACTCCCGCGCGTGTATGCAGCACAGCCCGTCGACGACGTGCCGGGTCGATACCGAGTCTCGAGCGGCAGCCGCTGGGAGCCCATCTGTGGCTACAGCCGCGCGCTGCGGGTCGGCGATCGAGTCTTGGTCAGTGGCACGACGGCCACCCATGGCGAGGATACCGTGGTTGCGCCGGGTGATGCCGCCGCGCAGGCCACTTACGTGCTGGACAAGATTGCCGCCAGTCTCACCGCCTTAGGCGCTCGTCTGGAGGATGTTGTGGTCACGCGCGTTTATCTAGCCGACGCGGCCGACTGCGACGCCGTATCCCGTGTGCATGGCCAATACTTTGGTTCGATCCGCCCGGCCAATGTCTTACTCGAGATCAGTCGCCTCATCGGCAACTATCGGGTTGAGATCGAAGCCGAGGCGATTGCCTCGCAACCCGTTCCAGCGGCGCCCTAAGATGCCGCGGATTTAACCGTTTTGATTTACCCCGGAAGGTACGTTATGCGTCTCGGTTTCAATGTAGCTCCCTGGATCCTTTTGACGGCCGCAACGGCACTCGCAGGTACAGTGATGAACGACCCACAAAATCCACCGCAGTACCCAGTCACCCGCACCGTGGACGTCCACATCGACCGATTCGGATCGCGGGTTGATGATCCCTACCGATGGCTCGAAAATGATGTCCGCACGGATCCGGACGTCGAAGCCTGGGTCAAAGCCCAGAATGAAGTCTCTCGAAGCGTTCTGGACAAGCTCCCCGGTCGCGCCGCCTTGCAGGCCTCACTCAAAAAGATCTGGAACTTTGAACGTCAAACCGTACCGACTCGCCGAGGCAATCGGCTTTTCTATCGTTTGAACACCGGCCTGCAAAACCAATCGGTCCTGTTCGTCCAAGAAGGTCCGAGCGGACAGCCTCGCGTCTTGATTGACCCGAACCCATGGGCCAAAGACGGCGCCACGGCGCTGGCCGAATGGACCCCATCTGAAGATGGACGTCGCCTCATTTATGCCGTGCAAGATGGCGGCACGGACTGGCGTACCGTCCATCTCCTCGACGTCGATAGCGGCAAGCCCCTCGCCGACGAACTGCGTTGGGTGAAGTTCTCGGCGCTCGTCTGGGCGCCGGATGGTTCCGGCTTCTACTATTCACGCTTCCCCGCACCGCAAGCCGGCGCCGAGTTCCAAAGCCTCAATTTGAATCAGGCCGTGTACTTCCACCGCGTTGGCAGCCCGCAAAGCGAGGATTCATTGGTCTATGCCACCCCTGATCAGCCGCGTCGGTCACACAGCGCCGAGATTACGCACGACGGTCGATGGCTGGTCATCTCGACGATGGAAGGCACCGACGACCGCTATGAGATCCACGTGCAGGATCTGGTGCACGGTGGCCCACCTCGCGTGCTCTTCCCGGGCCTTGAATATGCGTGGTCCCTGATCGGCTCCGTCGGCGACCGACTGTACTGGCGCACGAATCGCGATGCTCCGCGATACCGGATTGTGTCGATTGACGTCTCGGACCCGCATGCGGCGCTCGAGCCGGTGATCGCCGAGAGCAGCGGCACCGCGGAGAGCGCATCGATTGTGGGTCAACGCATTGTCGTGAACTCACTGGAAGATGCCAAAAGTGTCGTCCGCACTTACACCCTGAACGGCGGTGAGCCGCGCCTCCTATCGCTGCCGGGGCTGGGCTCGGTGGATGGTTTTGAGAGCGACCCGAAGCACAGTGATAGTTATTACGGCTACACCAGCTTCACCACGCCGCAATCGATCTACCACGTCGATCTGGAGACGGGGGTATCGACCGTATTCCGTGCGCCGGCCGTGCCCTTCGATCCGGCGGCTTACGTGGTTCGTCAAGAGTTCTACACGTCCAAAGACGGCACGCGTGTACCGATGTTTGTGGTGTCTCGCCGTGACCTGGCGGCAGGACCGCACCCGACCATCGTCTACGGCTACGGCGGGTTTAATGTCTCACTGACCCCCAACTACTCGCCTGCGCGGATGGCCTGGCTCGATATGGGCGGTGTCTGGGTTCAAGCAAACCTGCGGGGTGGCGGCGAATACGGCAAAGCGTGGCACGACGGTGGCCGTTTACTGAATAAGCAAAACGTCTTTGACGACTGCATTGCAGCCGCCGAGCATCTGATCAAGACCGGAGTCACAAGCCGCCAACAGTTGTCGCTCTTAGGGGGCTCTAACGGGGGTCTGTTGGTCGGTGCCGTCGTCAATCAACGACCGGATCTATTTGCCGCGGCCGCCCCGGAAGTGGGCGTGATGGATATGTTGCGCTATCCGGAATTCACGGCGGGTCGTTATTGGGTGGATGATTACGGTAGCCCAGACGAGGAGGTCCACTTCCGTAACCTGCTCTCGTATTCGCCTTACCACAACATTCGCGCGGGTCGCGACTACCCGGCCGTACTCGTCGTGACGGCGGACACGGATGATCGCGTCGTACCGGGACACAGTTTCAAGTACACCGCGAAACTCCAGTCCTTAGATTTGGGCACCCGACCGCGCATCATTCGTATTGAGACGCGCGCCGGTCATGGCTCCGGAAAACCCACTGACAAGCAAATCGCCGAAACCACGGACTTGCTGGCGTTCTTTGGACATTTCACCGGCTTGATCCCGGACGCTGCGCATTAAGGATGGGCGCGCTGACTCCGACGGAGTCATGCGTCGACCGACCGGAGCCCGTACAGTGCTCCGGTCGGCTCGAGGGCATCAGGCGTACTTCTTTGCCATCGCATCAAAAGACAAGGGCTTGATACGTTCGGCATGGCCGGCCGTGCCAAAGGCCTCGAAGCGCAGCTTGCAGATGGACTGAGCGGCCTTCTGCGCCGGCGCCAAATATTTGCGCGGATCGAACTCGGCCGGATCCTGCGCAAAATGGCGACGAATCGCGCCCGTCATCGCCAAACGAATGTCCGTGTCGATGTTGATCTTGCGCACGCCGCTCTTGATGCCGCGCTGGATCTCTTCCACCGGCACGCCGTAGGTTTCCTTGAGCGCACCACCGAACTCACGAATGACCGCCAGCCATTCCTGCGGCACGCTGGACGAACCGTGCATCACCAAATGGGTGTTCGGGCAGGCGGCATGGATCGCGGCGATGCGGTCGATCGCGAGGATGTCGCCGGTCGGCTTGCGCGAGAATTTGTAGGCGCCGTGGCTGGTGCCGATGGCGATCGCCAGCGCATCAACGCCCGTCTTGGCCACGAAGTCACGGGCCTGTTCGGGATCCGTGAGCAGCATGTCGTGCGTGAGTTTGCCGACGGCGCCCACGCCGTCTTCCTCACCGGCCTCACCCGACTCGAGCGAACCCAAGCAGCCAAGTTCGCCTTCGACCGACACGCCGACCGGGTGCGCCATCTCAACCACAAGCTTGGTGACGCCCACGTTGTAGTCGTAGCTCGACGGCGTCTTGCCATCGCTCATCAGCGAGCCATCCATCATCACGCTCGAGAATCCCGAACGGATCGAGGCTTGGCAGACCGCAGGCGACGTGCCGTGGTCCTGGTGGACGCACACGGGGATGTCCGGATAGGACTCGACGGCCGCGAGCATCAAGTGACGCAGGAACGGCTCACCGGCGTATTTACGTGCGCCGGCGGAGGCCTGCAAGATGACCGGGCTGCGTGTTTCTTGGGCGGCGCTCATGATCGCCACGACCTGCTCAAGATTATTGACGTTAAAAGCCGGCACGCCATAGTCGTGCTCGGCGGCGTGGTCTAGGAGCTGGCGAAGCGAGATGAAAGCCATTCGGGTAGTCCTCGATCGAGTGATTTGGAATCAATAAGCCGCGATTATGCCCAATCCTGCGCCGGGATGGCGGCCAGCAGGCCCGGCAGTTCGGCAAGTCCGGAGACGTGGGCATCGGCCGGCAGCGCGCGCGGATCTTCGCCACCGTTATAACCGTAGGGGACAACGACCACAGGGATCCCCGCAGCGCGGGCAGCATCCACGTCGTTTGAGGAGTCGCCGACCATCAAGGCCGCCTCAACCGGCAAGCCCATCTGTTGCAGCGCGTGCAATAAAGGTTCCGGGTGCGGCTTGCGCTCGCGGCAGGTGTCGCCACCGACCACCAGCTCAAAGGCATCCAAGACGCCGCCATCGGCGAGGGAGCGCAAGGCCAAGTCCCGCCGCTTATTGGTGACAACCGCCAAGCGATAGCCGTGTTCGCGCAACTGATCGAGACACTCTCGCACCCCGGGGAAGGGCTGGACGGCTGCGTCTGCCGCGTGATGCAGCGCCTCATAATGCGTAAAGAAGCCCGCCAAGATCCGCTCGCGAGTCGCCGCATCCACCGGCCGACCGGCCGTCATGCGCTCGACCAGCACCGCAGCGCCACGCCCCACCCCTTCAAGGACCGTCTCCAAGGGGAGTGCGTCATACCCTTCGGCCATGAGCGCTCGATTCAATGCGGTCGCGATATCCGGCAGGGTGTCGAGCAGTGTCCCGTCGAGATCGAACAGAACGGCGGCCAAGGGGCGATGAATGAACGTAGTCATCTCCCTATTTTGCCACCGCCGAGCCTTGCGCCCATAGCGTGCTTGAGACAATTCCACGCTCGCGAGACACTGCGCGCTCTGGAGGAGGGAACTTTGATGTCCGACCTATTTGACGCCGACCGCGTCTACGCCGCCCGCACGCCGAGTGAACTGGCCGCCGAGTACGACCGCGTTGCCGAGAGCTATGACGAGGTCTTGGTTGGCAGTCACGACTGGCGGATGCCTGAGATTGTGGCCGGGCTCGTCGCCTGGTTGCTACCCCGTGATGCCCTCATTCTGGATGCCGCCTGCGGCACCGGCCTGATCGGCGAGCACCTCGCCCGCTATGGGTTCACCCACGTCGAAGGCCTGGACCTGTCGTCGGGGATGCTTGAGGTCGCCCGCCGCAAAAAGGTCTACGGCCCCCTGATGTGTGCGGCCTTGGGCGAACCGTTACCCTACGCTGACGAGCGCTTCGATGCCGTCACGGTGGCCGGGGCCTTCACGCCTGGGCATGCGCCAGCGTCCTCGCTGGACGAGTTAGCGCGCATCCTTCGTCCTGGCGGGTACGCTATCTTTTCATTGCGCGCCGATGTGGAGCAGCCGGACTTCCATGCCGCGCTCGGCCAGCTGGTCGCTGAGGGACGCTGGTCACTCGTCCACGTGGGCGCTCCATTCCAGTCGCTACCGCGCGCAGAGCCTCACGTAAAAAACCGTTTATACGTGTATATAAAATTCTAAATACACTCTCTTCCATTCATAGAATTCGAAATTTAATTTCAAGTTATTTCTAATTTAGTTAATTGATTTCATATTCTTGTCAAGTTTTTATAATCTCTAGAGAGGCTTGCGTTGAGCATTTTCGATCGCACTGAAACGGGCTATCCAAGCCCAAGCCCTGTGAACCATCACCGCGCCGATCTCGCGCTGCCGATCCTCTCCAGCTACGAGGTCCTCACCGGGCGACCCCTACTCTCGCGGGCCTATGGCGAGTCTGTCACCGAGTACGCGCTGCGCGCGTACGAGGCGCCATTCGTGTTACTCGCCCACGACGGTCGCGAGGACCCTCACTTTATCTATGCCAATCGGACCGCCCAACGGCTCTTCGAATACCCCTGGAGCACGCTCGTCGGCCTGCCCTCACGACATTCGGCTGAGGCGGATGAACAAGCCGAGCGCACTCGACTGCTGGCCCGGGTGATGGTCGAGGGGTACTGCGATGACTACGCGGGCATCCGTATTGCCGCCTCCGGCCGTCGCTTCCAAATCCGATCCGCGACCGTTTGGAACGTCCTCGATCGCGATGGTCGCCGGGTCGGTCAGGCCGCCACATTCGCCGAATGGAGTGACATCACGCACTAGCGATGCGTCGCGTCACAGCGTCCGAGCAAGATCATGCCTATAATCGGGGTCCTTAATGGGAGAAGTGCCGTGATCAGCCTTACTGAGGAACTCACCCTGCTGGCCGTTGAAGACGACGGTCGAATCGCCTACACAGCCGGTTCGCCGAATTTCGCGATGGCCTTGGTGGGTGCATGCATCGTCGATCTCAACAAAGCCGGCCGGGTCGATGCGGACCTGCAAGGTCTGAACGTCTTGAGCACCGAGCCCACGGGCCTAGAAGCACAGGACCGGGTCTTAGAAGTCATTGCCGCAGGCCCCGTGCAGACCACGGAGCGCTGGGTGCTCGAGCTGCAGGGCGACTCGCCGGACCTCGTTCGCATGACCTTGGCTCATTTGCAGCGCCGCGGGATCCTGCATCAGGCTGAGAAGCGCTTCCTGTGGGCCTTACGCGCACGCCGATACCCGATCGACGACGGCGGCAAGGAGCAGAAGGAAGCCAAGCTGCGCATTCTGGCCGCCCTCCTCTCCGAGGGACTGCCCACACCGGATGATTCCATGCTCATCGGTCTGGCGGTTGCCGGCGGTTTGCTGGAAGCCTTCATGTCCAAATCCGAAGTTGCTCGCTTGGCAGAACGTATTGCTGAAATCGGCGGCCTGGACCTCGTGGTCCGCGGCGTCGAGTCCGCGATCCGGGCGGACGCTGAAGTCCGCGCCCACGCGATCATGCTTTCCATTCACTGAGTTTTATTTCAGAGGCTACGCCGTGAACGTCACACACGATAACGACCACAAAACGACCACCATCCATGCCACCGGCCGGCTCGATTTCGAAGCGGCAGGCGCATTTCAGAAGGATTTAGAAGCGTCCATCGCTGCAGCCGCCGCTGCCGGGAATGCTGTCCTCCTCGACTGCGCGACGCTTGACTACGTGTCAAGCGCCGGCTTGCGCGTATTCCTCGTCGGCGCACGGGCAGCGAAAGCCGCCAACGTCCCGTTTGCCGTGTACGCACTGACGGCCGCGGTCAAAGAAGTATTCGATGTCAGTGGCTTCGGTCGCATCATTGATGTGCTGGCCGATCGCGCGGGTGCGCTCGAAAAGGTCGGACGCAGCGCGTGAGCGAGTCTCGGACTGAGGTCGGCGCGGATGCAGCGGCGCTAGCGCCGCTGCAGTCCTTTTTGCTCGAGTTCTGGTCCAATTGCCAGCTACCGCCGGCGACCCTCTTCCCCTTCGAATTGGCCCTGGAAGAGGTCTTCATGAATGTCGTGATGCACGGCAGTCGCGATCGACCCGATGTGCGGGCCGAATTTACGTTGCGACATGAAGACTCGTGGGTCGAACTGACCATCCGCGACAATGGGGCGCCGTTTGATCCACTAGCGGCGCCTGAACCGGATGTGACCGCGCCCTTAGAAGACCGGCCCATTGGCGGTCTTGGCGTCCATCTGATTCGCACCCTGATGGATGCCGTCAGTTACGCCCTCGTAGACGGCCGCAACGTCTTGGTGTTGCGCAAGCATCTCGACGCTGAGCCAAATTAAGCGCTGGCCGCTGCCCGGCGCGGTACCAGTTCCTGCGCCATCCGGCTCACTGCCGCATCATCCAGAGTGTAGAAACGCAAGGCGACAGCGGCCAGCACGGCGATCACCGCTGGAATCACGCTCATCATCAACATGATGCCCTGCACGGTACCCGGTGACTGGGCGACATTCGGGTGGTAACCGAAATACTCCAATAACCATCCAGTACCCGCGCCACCGAAAGCCCAGCCGACTTTCTGCGAGAACGAGGCTGCTGAAAACACGAGACCCGTGGCGCGCCGATCGCTCTTCCATTCTGAATAATCAGCCGTATCGGCATACATCGACCAAATAATGGGCGCGGTGGGCGCGATCGCGAGGCTGATCAAACCGTGCATGACCCAAATCGCGTGCAAGTTTGTGACGGGCACGAAGTAGAAGCCCACCAGCAGAGCGGCCGTGGCCAGCGTCGACCACATATAAAAGGGCTTCTTACCGAATCGATGGACGAGTGGCGCAGAGGCTGCAACCCCGACCAGAAAGGCAATCGCGCCGATGGTCATTGCGGTACCGAAGGCCCCGTGGCCGCCGGGTACGACGTAATCAAAGTAGTACAACATCACGGCACTGCGCATGTTCCCGCAGGTCAAGGCGGCAATGCCGACGAGGCTCAAAATCATCCACGGACGGTTCGCGCGTAAGTCGCGCAAATCCTGGCGGAGATTCTGGCGGTGGTCGGCGACCGGCTGCACCCGCTCTCGCGTCAGCAAAAACGTCAGCACAAAAAAGACGACGGCCACCGCGGAGTACACGATCATCGCGGCTTGCCAACCACGCGGCGCGACACTGGATCCCCCGAAATATCGCACCATCGGATCCGTGGCATTCACCAGGATAAAGATCGGCAAAAACCCAAACACAAACCGATAGGCCGACACCGTGCTGCGTTCCGTCGCATCGGATGTCAACACGCCGAAGAGCGCGGAGTAAGGAATGTTGATGGCCGAGTAGCAGAACATCAGCAAGGTCAGCGTGATGTAGGCGTAGGTTAATTTCGCTCCACCCTCAAGCGCCGGCACTGTGAATGTCGCGACCGCCGCTAAGGCCAAGGGCAGTGCAAACCACAGCAAATAAGGCCTAAAGCGACCGAAGCGCGTCCGGGTGCGATCCGCCACAATGCCAATCAATGGATCAATGATGGCATCGGCCGAGCGCGTCACCAGCATCATCGTGCCCATGGCCGCAGCGCCGAGCATGAAGACGTCGGTGTAGTACTTCGCGATATAGATGGCAAACATCTGCCAGAAGAAATTAGACGCGAAGTCCCCAAATCCGTAGCCGATCTTATCGAAGAACGATAATCGTGCGCGGTCGGTCGTTGTCATTATCTGCGCTCCGCATGTTCAGCTTGCCCTTACGCAACCCCTCAGCGTAACGACAGCCCGTTTCAGTGTATTTCGGTCCCACCCGAGTCGATAGCGCCGACCGCATCCGCGCGGTCGGCGCTATCTCAGTGACTAGGGCAGCAAGGTAAAGTCATCAAAGTACATCGCCGCTTCATCCGCCACCGGCGTGCTGCCAAAGTCTGGGAAGATCACCATCGTGGTAAAGCTCTGCGTCGGATCCAGTGCAGGCGTACCTGGAGCCGGATTCGCCAAGTTGAAGGTCAATGGGCTCCAAGCCCCGGCAACGGTCGTGACCGCATCCGTTTCAACGGTGTGCGCCCCCGAAGCGTCTTGGAACTTGAGCTTCACATCGAGGCCCGCTTGAGCCGCCCAGACGTTGACCGTGAAGGTGGTCCGAGTCGCGCTAAAGGGAATGAGGCCAACAGTCGGCGCAGCCGAGGTGCCCGAATCACCGACCAGCGTGCCGGCGTAGAGCGCTGAATTAGCGCTCTTAATGATCTTCAGCACACTGCCGCTACTACCCGCCGGGCCTGCACCAACGCTACTCACGTCACCCGCGAAATCTGAGGTGGGATAGGTCTTGGTCGGATCATCGAAATTGACCGTCTGATAGGTGCTCGTGATGACCGGCGCCACGAGTGGCGGCGCCCAGGGTGCTGCCGCACCCACGAAGGTCAATGGCCCCACATAGAAGACCTCATCGGCGGTCGGCGCGGCGGCACCATTACTGCAGGTGAAGTCACCGAAGAACGACAGCTTGTTGTAGGTCTTGGTGTAATCCAGCGCCGCCGTGCCGGGCGCCGGTGTCGCCATGTCAAAGGTCAATGTCTGCCAACCCACAGATGAAGCAATCACGTCGGTCTCGACCGTGACACCGGGATTATTGGCGTCTTCAAGCTTCAGTTTAATGTCGACGCCCGCCACCGGCACGTAGACCGGCACCGTGATCTTCGTAGCCCCGGGCGCAAATGGCACGGTGCCGATGGAGAAGTTGTAGCCCACGGACATCGTGGCGCCAGCCCAGCACTGCGCACCCGCCGTCTTGTCGTACCCAACGACCCAACCGGACGGACCGCCACCGGGGACAGCCGTCTGCGTCAGCGACGCGCCAGCGCCACCAAAGGGCGTCATCGTGTAGGTCACGCCGCTGGTGTTGAAATCCATGATCGCGTAACTCGGGATCGGCAACGGCAAGGGCGCTGCCGACGGTCCAGACGAGCCCACGAAGGTCACAGGCCCCACATAGAACACCTCATCCGCGCCCGGCGAAGCGCCGCTGCTGGAGCAGGTGAAATCACCGAAGATCGACAGCTTGTTATACGTCTGACGGGGATCCAGAGCCGCGGTGCCCGCCGCCTGCTTGGAGAAGTCGAAGGTGAGCACCTGCCAGCCGGCCACTGTCGTGATGACGTCCACTTCGACGCTAATTCCTGGATCCGATGCGTTCTCGGCCTTCAGTTTGACGTCTAAGCCTGCTGCTGGGGCGTAGTACTGCACCGTGATGACGGTCGCGGATGCCGAGAACGGCAAGGTTCCGATGGAGAGCTGGCCACCGACGGACAGCGTTGTGCCCGCCCAGCATGGCGCACCCGCAGGTTTCGTGATCTTCACCACCGTGCCGGCGGGGCCGCCCGGTGGAACGCCGGCAGACACCAAACTCGCGTATTCACCACCGAAGGGGGTCAGCGCGTAGATTTGCGTAGGATCGTTGAAGGACAGCACCGCATAACTGGACCCCACGGTCACGGCCGCGACCGCGCTCTTACCGGAGGCCGTGTCTGTCGCCGTGATCGACGTCGATCCCGACTTCACGCCAGTAATGACACCTTGCGCGTCGACCGTCGCGATTGAGGGATCTGCGGATACGAAGGTGACGCCAGACAGCAACGCAGACTGCGCGGCGTCCGCATAAACGGCAGTGATTCCGATCGTGGTTGTCGCCCCAGGCGCGACCGCGACTTGCGACGGCGAAATGAGAATCCCCGCCAGTGCGGCCTGCGGGACGGTGACTGTGGCCGTGGTCTGCTTGCCGGATTGCGAATGCAGTATATGTATCTGCGTCGAACCACTGTGCATTGCGGTCACGATGCCACGCGAATCGACCGTCGCCACACGGGCATCTGAGGTCGAGAAGGATGACCCGGAGGTCACGTCGATCGGCGGCTTGGTGGAATCTGAGAGCACGGCTTGGACCGCGATCGCCTGCGTGTGCCCTTCCGGCAACGAGAACGATGCTGGCAGTGCCGCAATCGCCACCACGCTCGGCTGCGCGGGCGCAGTCGTCGATGCCGGCTGACAGGCCGCAAGGCCCATGGCTGCCGCAATCCCTGCGATAAATCGAAGCAATCCGCGACTCACGTTCATAACTGTACCCTCAAAAATTCGGTCCGCCTCAGCAGCAGTGCGATGCAAGCGTGCATCAGCCAATCCCTGCGTAAGGCACCTCACCCGGTCCCGGCGAAGCCAGTGGCAATAAACCACCTGCTCGCGCATAGACCCGGACGTAATCGATCACAAACTCGGCTGGAAACGGTGTTGAAGGGTCCGGGGGTCCCGGCAAGCCACCGCCAACGGCAAGATTCAAGACCATATGAAATGGTTGATCAAAAGGTGCAGGCCATGGATTGAGGTCATCGGCCGTCTTCGGCGCGAGACCGCCCTCCGAACCGCGTCCACTCGCGCTCCACCAAAAGGTCTGCTCGGCGTACACCTGACCGTCCACGAGCCACCGAATCACGCCGGGATCCCATTCCACGGCGTAAACGTGAAAGGCCTCCGCAGTACCGCGGTCCGGGAACTGATGAATCACCGTCCGATGATCGCGATGCGGCCACGTAGCGCCAAAATGGATACTGCCCAGAATTTCCTGCGGACGCGCACCGACGACCTCGAGCACATCGATTTCGCCCGACGCGGCCCAGCCGCCATAGCGCTCATCGGTCGGCAATAGCCAGAAGGCGGGCCACAGGCCCTGCCCTGCCGTGATACGCGCACGACACTCAAACCGCCCGTAGGCCTGTGAAAAGAGAGCGTGTCCGGCCGACGAGAAAGTCCGAATCCGGGCCGAGGTGTATGGGCATCCTTCGCGCTCTTGCGCAACCGCTCGAATCACAAGACAGCCGTCGCGCAGGAATAAGTTCTCCGGCGCGTCGGTGTAATACTGTAATTCCCCGTTACCCCAACCTGGGACCCATTGATCTGCGCGTGGGTCATGGAATCCGTTACCGAACTGCGCTTCCCAGTACGTGCGATCCAAGTCGGCGCCATCGAAGTCATCGGACCAGAGCAAATCCCAGCCCGACACATGCGCTGATTGACTCGCCTGCGCATTATCCATTCCAAAACACTCAGGGCTGCTCGCGATTTTGGACACGCCGTACGATCCCACCCTTACGCTCTCGGAAGGCCTTCAACAGATCTCGGTACCAAAAGGCGCTGGCCTTAGGCGTTCGCGCCTGCGTCGCATAGTCTACGTGCACGATCCCGAACCGTTTGGTGTAACCATGCGCCCACTCAAAGTTGTCGAGCAGGCTCCAGGCAAAATACCCGCACACGTCAACGCCGGCGTCACGAGCGGTCGCAACAGCCTGAATGTGCGAGCCCAGATAGCCCACGCGAGCGGCATCCTGAACCGCGCCACCCTCGAAGCGATCTGCATAGGCTGCGCCATTTTCGGTGATGTAGACCGGCGGCAAGCGATAGTCGCGTTGCAGGCGCATCAGCAGTTCGGTCAGCCCCGCGGGATACACTTCCCAACCCATATCGGTCAGTTCAAGCCCACTAGTCCGGGTGTCATAGGTCCCGTCGGCGATCGCGATATTACGGGTGTAGTAATTGATACCCAGAAAATCGAGCGGCACACCGATAGCTTCAAGATCGCCCGACTGCACGTCAGGGGCATCAGCGCCTAAATGATCGAGCACATCTTGAGGATAGCCGCCTTTCAGCAACGGATCCATATACCAACGGACCAACTCGCCATCGTCGAGTTGGGCCTTCACCCGATCTTCGACTAACGCAGTCGCTGGATGCACCGGCGCTTGATTGAGCACAATGCCGAGTTTCGCCGGCACTCCGTCCGCTCGGAGCGCACTGAGCGAAAGACCGTGGGACAGCAACAGGTGATGCGAGACCTGCATGGCCGCTCGACGGTCACGCAACCCAGGCGCAAAGATGCCCTGCTGGTGGCCAAGCGTCGCAACGACCCACGGCTCGTTATGGGTCGCGATGGTCGCGACCCGATCACCTAAGAGTTGGCCCATGCGTCGCGCATAGTCGACAAAGCGCTGCACGGTCTCTCGAGACTGCCAACCACCCAGTTGCTGCAAGGCTTCCGGGAGATCCCAGTGGTACAAGGTCGCGTGCGGTTGGATGCCACGCGCCAACATGCCATCCACAAGACGATCGTAGAAGGCAAGACCAGCGTCATTCCACGCGCCGTGCCCCTCTGGCTGCACCCGTGACCAACTGATCGAAAAACGGTAGTTCGAGATCCCGAGCGAGGCGATCAGATCAAGATCGGCCTCCCAGCGCGTTAAGTGCTGACAGGCTTCACGGCCGTCGCTGCCATCCAAAATAACGCTGGGCCGCGCACAAAACGTATCCCAGATCGAATCACCACGGCCATCGCCGGGCACCGTCCCTTCGATCTGGAAGGCGCTGGTCGCGACCCCCCAGATAAAGTCTGAGGGGAATTTGCGGGCCAAGCGCTCAGGATCGAGCGGCGTGGGTGCCAGTTGCTCATCAGGATTGGCGCTCATAGACCCGCTGTCTTCCTTGTTCTAATTCTTCTTAAGCGTCAATGCTCAACGTCAGATGGCGTTTACTTCATGAAGCCGATGTAGCCCAACGCGATCGTGTCGTATTCACCGGCCACGGCGCTTGGATTCTTGTCTCCCGTGAACTTCACGGCCACCGAGGTAATCCCGCTCGTCTGCAGGGTCGACATGGAACCCGGCGAGCAGGTAAACGAGGCCAACGGAATGGCATAGTTGAGAACGCCAAGCGCAGACGGGCCGCCGGCACCGATGGTCGCAAGGGTCTGATCATAGCTGCAGGTGGCCGTTGCGTTGCCCGACGAGCCGTTACCCTGTGGATCGTTCGTGAGCACGATCGTGAACACCTTCGCATTGCCATGGATGGCATCGGGCGTCACGGTATTACCCATCTGGATCAACAAGGTGCTGGCCTGGCTAATATCGACCGGCGGAACTGACGTGACGCCGGCTGCGTTACTGGCTGGCGCCTTAACGGCCACGAACGCATAGTCACCGGCCGCAGTCGGCGCTGTCGACGAGGTCGCATTGCAATTGCCATCACCATCGGCTTGCGCCTGGACGATATACAACTGCGTGCGGTCCATGTCGCCCTGCGAAGCCGAGTAGCACCCATAGGCGTAGCTACCCCCAAAACCGGCATAGAGGTCGCCGCCCTGAATGGAGTGCAAGTAGGCACCATTCGTCTGCGCGTTGTAAGCGACGTAGTTCGAGGCAAATAAAATGTACGGCGATGCACTGACCGTGGTCCCACCACCACCGCCCGTGCCGCCACCGCCGCCGGTCCCACCACCACCGCTAGACGGCGCAGGCGTCACTCCACCGCCACCACAGGCGGCAACAAAAACCGCCACAGCAGCCAGTAGACCGGTGATTCGGCTCGACGACTTACGATCAATGGCGTTCATGGATTGGGACCCCCTGGAACCGCGCGCAATTATTTAAATGGCTAACCGTGCGCCTTAAATCAAGAAAGCGCTTTCATGGAAAGTACCACAAAGCCCGACCCGTATGTCAACGCCTACGCTACGATCACGGCATGTCGCGCTTATGGACTTTGATGGTTTTCTGGCTAGGCGGTCTTCACGCAGCGGCGGCTTGCGCCGCCGTGATCGAGGAGACGATCCATGTCCCAATGCACGGCGTACTGCCGATCTCGATCGACGCAACGGTACCCGTACTCCTGGTACGCCCGGATGATCAGCGCCGGCATTCACTTGCGTTAATTATCCATGGCCGGGGGGTCGATGCCCTTGAAAACCAACGGATGGGCCGCGTTGATTTTCCCGCCAATGCCCGCTATCTCGCCGCTCGCGGCTACGCCGTACTCATCCCGACCCGAATCGGCTACGGCATCGCTGCTGGCCCGAATATTGAGGACACCGGACCCTGTGACCATAAAGCGCCGCATGCTGCGCTGCGGGCTGCCGCAGCCGAAATGAAGGCGGTCATGTCCCATGCCTTATCGGCGCCGTGGGCCAACCCCCACGAGGCTATCGTCATCGGCGACTCCTTCGGCGGACTCATCGCCCTGGCCCTCGCCGCGGACCCGCCGCCGGGATTATCGGCAGTGGTCAATGTGGCGGGCGGCGATGGGGGCGACTCCTTGCGTCACGTCGATGCGCCGTGCGATCCGCTCGCGCTGTCACGGGAACTGCACGATCTCGGGGCTACGGCACAGGTACCGGCACTCTTTTTATTCAGCGCCAACGACCGCTTTTGGGGGCCAAGCTGGCCTCGGCGCTGGTTTGACGCTTGGCACCATCCCGGCCACGCAGATCAATTTATCGAATTGCCCGCCGACAAAAACAATGGGCACTTCATTTTCAATCGCAACGCAGACAGCTGGCATCCGCCATTCGAGGCTTTCCTTCGCGACCAGCACCACCCCTGAACTCAGTGGCGCAGCGGCTTGGTGGACTCCCTAATCGCCAAGGTGGCACTCGACTGCTTGGAGACCGGCACGCGACCATCCAACAGGTCGATCATCGCTTCAGCCGCAGCCTCGCCTAACTCGTTGATGGATCGGTGCACCGTCGTCAGCGGCGGAATGATGTAAGACGACGTGGGCAGGTCATCGAAGCCGACAACCGAAACATTCTGCGGCACCCGCAAACCGCGTCGGTGCAAGGCCAGCATCGCGCCATAGGCCATCTGGTCATTCGCGGCGAACACGGCCGTGAACTCGGACTTCGAGTCCAAGAGCCGGTTCATCGCGAGGTGTCCGCCGCCATCCGTATAGTCCCCGGGGACCACGAGCTTGGCCGAATAAGCGATCTTGGCGTTCGCTAAAGCCGCCTTGTACCCATTCAGTCGCTGCTGGGAGTCCGGGTGATCGGCTGGGCCAGCAATAAAGGCGATCTTGCGATGGCCTTGCCCGATCAAATACTCGGTGGCGAGGCGCGCACCGGGGGTCGAATCGGCGTCCATGCTGTAGGAGCGTTCAGCCTCAATGGAGCGACCGGTCAGCACGATCGGCACTTGCTTGGCCAGCCGCACGAGTTCCGCGTCTGGCAGACAGCTCGTGACCAGAATGATGCCCTCGACCCGACGGGCGAGCAGATGCTCAACGCAGCGGCGCTCGTCGTCCTCACGCCAGTGACCGGACAGGAACAGGACCGAGTACCCGGCACGAAACAGGCCTTTTTCAATCGCGGCCAAAGCCTCGCCGTAGAACGGCGAATCGATGGCTTGAATAACGACCCCGACGCTCATGGAGCGCCCGCGAGCGAGCGAGCGCGCGACCGGATTCGGCTGAAACTGCAGTTTCGAGATGGCCGCGCGGACCGCACGCACCTTTGATTCGCGCACTTTGGCGGTGCCATTCAAGATACGGGAGACGGTACTCGGGGACACTCCCGCCTCCTCCGCCACCATCTCCAGGGTCACGACACCGTCGGGAACCGACGTGGCCGCGGCCTTTTTGCCTGTCGCCTTACGACCCGTTGCCATTGCCCACTCCCTAGACGCCCGCCGGCTGAACCGGGCCCGGCTATCTTACTCCGCTCCACGCTCAACATGCATTTGACAAAGTCCAGACCGTTTCGCTACTTTTGAAAGCGCTTTCCAAATCGGTCGCTCGCCTTCAAGCCCCAACGGCTTGACCGGTGACGGCGGCCCGCGGAAGCCTTGGGGGTCAAATAAGGGCACAGTAGTGACCGTTGACCTGTGAGGCTGACGCGGCTCTGATGAAGCCCGCCTGCAGGTAACGACGGTGAATGCAATGAATCAAGTCCTCCCCCTACTCCGCCGCCATCGCTGGCTGTCGATCGTCGGCCTGGGCCTCGCCCTCACCGGCTGCGGCGGCTCGCAGAATTGGTCGAACAACGCCTCCTACGTCTCGATCGGTGGCACCGTATCGGGTCTGAATGGCGGCAGCGTGGTGCTTGCCAATAACGGTGGCGACCCACTCACGGTCAGTGCGAACGGCGCATTCACCTTCGCACTGAAAATCGCTCCGAACGCCCAATATGCCGTCACGATACGAACGCAGCCCGAAGGGGCCGTCTGTTCGGTCACGAGTGGCGGCACCGGCGCCGCCGCCTTTAACGTCACGAACGTCGCCGTCACTTGTTTACCCGACGTCACGGTCGGCGGCGCCGCCACCGGCCTCAACGGTGGCATCGTCGTCCTACAAAATAATGGCGCCAACGATTTGGCGGTGGGTGCAGACGGCTCGTTCACCTTCGCCCAGAAGATCCACGATGGCGGCGCTTACGCGGTCACCGTCAAGACGCCACCCAATGGCGAGCTGTGCTCGGTCACCAACGGTTCAGGCACCGCCTCTGGCGCCGTGACCTCGGTGTCTGTCAATTGCTCGGCCTTCGTCCGTCGCCCGCTGCCCGCGATTTATCGCACCGGCAAGGCCGTGGCTTACAGCGCCTATCGCTCGGGCGGACCGGGCGTGGGTGAAATGCCGACCGATGACGCCGTGCTGCAGGATTTGTCGCTCCTGCATACGGCGGGTTTTAATCTCTTGCGCCTCTTCGGTTCTGACAACGTCGCGCAGAAGATCATCTCGTTGGCTCAGTCGAATTACCCCGAGATGCGCTTCCAACTGGGCATTTACCTCGAGGGTGCGCCAGCGTCCTGTGTCGACTCGGTGAATCAATCACAGATCAACAAAGCCATTTCGTTGGCCAACGCTTACAGCAATGTCGTATCGGTCAGCATCGGCAACGAAACCTCATTCGCCGGTAACCTGCCAGCCTCCTGTTTAGCCAGCTACGTCCTCACGGTGCGTGGCCAAGTGCAGCAAGCGGTCACGGCGGATGATGACTACACGTTCTATGCAGGCCTCACGTCATCGGGTGAAAAGCCGGACCTCGTCTTGCCCCTGCTCGACTTCGTCTCGATCCACACCTATCCGCTGAGCAATGCCGGTCGCTGGGACTGGCAGCAGTTGAGTGTCGCCACGGGGCCTGGACGTGCGGTCGCTATGATGAACGCCTCGCTGCAAAATGCGGTGACGAGCTACAACAGTGTGGCGAACTACCTCTATCGCGATATCAACGGCAATACGGTGACCATCGGCAACTCATTGCCGATCGTGATCGGTGAAACCGGTTGGAAGGCCACACAGACGAACGGCAACTCGTTGATCGAATTGTTCACGGCCAATCAGATCAACCAGAAATGGTACCTCGATCTGCTGAATGGCTGGCAAGCCGCGGGCACGGGCCCCGTGTCCATCTTCTACTTTGAAGCCTTCGACGAAGCGTGGAAAGGTACGGACGATGGTTGGGGCTTGTGGGATGCCTCGCGCACCGCGCGCTATGCGCTATGCGGCACACCCGCGGGCGATGTGTGCAACAACCCCGTCTATGACGGCGCCGGGTACTACCCATGATGCCCCCAGAGCGACGTATGAATCGGGAGACAGTCATGACCACAGCAAAATTTAGAAGCGTCATCGCTCTCGTTGTAGCGACGACCCTCGGCGCGGGTAGCGCGCAGGCCGTTAAATTCGGCGACATCGAGCTGAACGGCTTCGCGAAAGACGAATTCTCGATGTGCGACAACTGCTCGCTCGGCCTGTCGAACCCATCATCCTATGATCCTCGCGGTGTCTTGAACCCACCCACTCCCATGCTGAACCAGCCTGGGCAATCGGGACAAACCACGGCGAACCTCGGTCTTGCGATGCTGACCGCGGGCGTCAATCACGAGTTCGATAATGCATGGTCAATCACCGGCCGGGCCACGAGTCGCGTCCGCAACAACGGACCTGATATCTACGGCAATTACATGATCGATTTGTATGCCGGCATCGCCTACCCGAAACTGGGCAGTCTGGACGTGGGTAAGATGACCTCGCGCTCCTGGACCCGTTCGGACTCGTTCGCGTACCCGATGGGTCTGTCGAGCGCGTGGGCCGAGTCTGGCGCCGGTTACGGCGTATTCCCGCAGGCAGTTCGCTACGCGACGCGCGAGTATGAAATTGGGGTGGGCAAGATTCGCTTCGAACTGACGGGTGCGACCGCTCGAACGCGCGCCCCGCTGAATCCAAGCTCCGCCGTCGTCGAGGGACCCACGCCTCGCTTGTTCGAAGCCTTCATTCAGTATTCAAACGCGAAGAATCTGGTGGAGATTATTTTCCAAGACTCGAGTGGCGGTCGGCAGAGTTCCTTCTCCAAGGGCGCTTTTTACGGAGCCCAGGGCGATACGAACGGACCTTCGACCTCACCGGATTACAAGGCGCCCACCGAGAACGTCCTCATCATCGAGGGCACGCACTGGTTCAATCCGGCGTGGAAGTTGAGCTACGGCGTGAAGCGCAACGAATGGTCAGGCCAACAGCAGCAGTGCGATTACGGCCCGACGAGTCCTACGGCGAGCAACTGTTTCTGGGATCAGCCTGGCTTTAACTACGCCTCCGACTTCCAGCGCCATCACGCCATCGAGTGGGACGGCATGCTCGGACTGGGCTACACGCACAAACTGTGGACCTACACGGTCGGCGGCGTGCGCTATAACAAGGCCTACGTCCGTACCCCAACCGAGTGGGGCCAGTCCAATAGCGCCACCTTCGTCAATGTCGGCATCTATCGCAAATTGCCTGAACTCTCCAAGCACATGGAGATGTACGGTGGCTTCGGTCGGGTGACCTTTGACAAGCAATTGCCGGCACCGCTGTCATTCCCGAACAACACGGCGTTCTACAACGTCGACCCACGGCTCAGTCGGTCGGCCAATTCCATTACGATCGGCGCGAATTTCATTTTCTGAGGTCCCGATGCCTAGCCCCCGCCCCTCGAACCTTGGTTCTCGTTCGGCGGGGGTTCGTCCCGCAACGATCTTTGCCGCCTTACTGAGCAGTGTCGTCGCGAGCTTTGCCCACTCGGCTAGCGCAGACGGCTTGGAAAAACGCGGTGCCGGCGCATTCGTCACGCGACCCTTGGCCAGCGAATTGGGCTTCGAAGCGCCGCCGCCGCCGCCGATCTTTCGTGTTGGCGAGGCTGCCGGCCAAGCCGTGCCCACCAATCAGTGGTACTCGACGACGGTATTCCACCGTTGGGCGCTGCCGCTCTACGCCCAACCGCTGACCTATCGACCAACGGAATCCGGCTTTGAGCTTGGCTTGCCGACGAAGGTCGTGGCCATTGAGGATGATGGCCGCAAGCGCTTCATACGCTACCCGCACACCAGCGCGATCTCAGTCTCATCCACGAGCATCCATCCCACCCATAGCGCGCTCGCGCGGCATGACGATTGGCTCGTGACCGTGCGCCTTGCCGATGAGGCTGGGCGCGGCTTGGATGCCACCGTTCTGCACGGCAGCCCGTACAGCTACTACGCGGTACCTGAGGGCGACCTGCGTTTTCACTTCGCCAGCGCGACCGAACCGAACCTGTCGGCGGACGGTCAGTCGCTCACCGTGCAGATTAATGGGCACTGGTATGGGGTATACGCCCCATCCAGCGGCCGATTCGAGCGCCAGTCACCCACCGATGTCGTGTTGCACCTGAGCGATGCTGGGCGCTATGCGATCGTCGCCGGCTTGCCAGATGCGCGGCCGGAAACGATCGCGCTGTTCGCTCAGCACGCCTATGCACTGCCCACCGAAACGCGTGTCGACTGGCATTACGATGAGGCGACGGCAGCGGTCACGAATACATTTCGGGTGCAGACGCGTCCGCTGCAGGGCAGCGAGACGACCACCCTCATGGGCCTTTTCCCGCACCAATGGAGCGCCACTGATGCCGCTCCGGCTTTGAGCCCAACCTTTGAATCGGTACGCGGCCCGATTCGCATCATCGCGGCCAACACCTTCACCTTAAAGCGCACATTCAACGGCCTCCTCCCGCGCTGGGGCGCCGTCACAGACCCGGGTGTCCGCGCCCAGGTGGAAGGTCTACTGGGCGGTGACGTGGCGAAGTCCGACCAAGTGTTCATGAAACAAGGTCATGGCACCTACTGGATCGGCAAAGGTCTGGGTGCGATCTCACAACTGGCCGGCATCGCCGAGGCGCAAGGCCGGCTCGCACAACGCGATGAGCTGCTCTCGGCGCTGAAGAGTCGCCTGGAAAATTGGTTTGACGGTCGCCACGCGCAACACTTCACCTACGACCCAACCTTTGGATCGCTCTTCGGCCTGCCGCAAGAGTACGGCAGCATCACGCAGATCAACGACCACCACTTCCATTACGGCTACTGGCTGCAAGCCGCTGCCGCCATTGGTCTGCGTGACCCGTCGTGGTTGGCGGATGATCGTTGGGGCGGAATGGTGCACGAGATGTTGAAAGACATCGTCACCACCGAACGCGGCCGTGCTGACTATCCTTTCCTGCGTAATTTCGATCCTTACGAGGGCCACTCGTGGGCGTCGGGTATTCAACTCGGCGATTTCGGCAACAACCAGGAGAGTTCCTCCGAAGCCATCAACGCATGGGCAGGCCTCATCTTGCTCGGCGAAGCGACCCATGACCGCGCCCTGCGCGACCTTGGGATCTACCTGTACACGTCGGAGGTCGCGTCCGTCCAACAGTACTGGTTTGACCTGCCGCGAAATGTCCTCGCACCCGAACTGGGCAGCCCCTTTGCCAGCATGGTATTCGGGGGTATGTACGGCTACAACACGTGGTGGACCGAAGAGCCCCGGCAGATCATGGGCATCAATCTCTTGCCGATCACGACGGCATCGACCTATCTCGCCCGTGATCCAAGCGCGATTGAACGCGCCTTTGCAGCCCTACCCGTGGAGGTGAAGGCCTACCAGACCCGCGGCATTACCGATGGGACACCACCGGATATTTGGCAAGACGTCCTGGTCGAATATCAGGCCCTCCTTGATCCTGCCGCGGCCATGAAGGCCTGGGACCGCCATGGCGGCGTCGAGGTCGGCAATACTCGGACGCAGACGCT
The DNA here is from genome assembly GCA_903879335.1 of uncultured Pseudomonadota bacterium. Taxonomy (GTDB): domain Bacteria; phylum Pseudomonadota; class Gammaproteobacteria; order Steroidobacterales; family Steroidobacteraceae; genus CAIKZZ01. Next base: position 58,781 of record CAIRLC010000010.1, on the reverse strand, counting down.
CTACTGGATACAAAGTTTGACCGAAATGGGTCGCCCGGATTTCAGCGTCACGGCCGATACGCCGCTCTATGGCGTATTCACGAAGAACGGACGTCGCACGCATCTGGCGTACAACGCGGGCTCGGAGGCCCGGACGGTGCACTTCAGTGATGGCGTCACGCTGGACGTTGGGCCGCGCACGCTCGCTCGCGAACCTTAACTCAGCACCCTGCAACGCCGCTTCGGCGGCGTTACACTCCTCGTCTTCGGGGCCGTCGCCCTTGGAGTCGTTGCGCATGACTGCGAATCGTGTACTTGGCAGCCGACTGACCGTTTTGGTCGCGGCCTCATTCGTGTCCCTACTGGCGCACGCCGCGCCGTCAGACCCTTATCCGTCCACCTACGCCGCCGCCACCGCGGCACCGGTCCTCATCCATGGGGCCACCGTGTTGACCGGCACCGGTGAGCGTCTGGAAGACACCGATATCCTGCTCAAAGATGGTGTTATTGCCGCCATCGGGCCCCACCTCGCGGCTCCCGAGGGCGCGACACTGGTGGATGCGCGCGGCCGTACGGTCACACCGGGCATCATCGATATTCATTCGCACCTGGGTGTGTACCCAAGCCCTGCGGTCTCGTCGCTGTCGGATGGCAATGAGGCGACCGCGCCGGTCACCGCCAACGTCTGGGCCGAGCATTCCATCTGGCCGAACGATCCGGGCTTTGAACGTGCCGTGGAAGGCGGCGTGACCTCGCTTGAGATTTTGCCTGGTTCCGCCAACCTGATCGGCGGACGTGGCGTGGTGGTCAAAAACGTGCCGGCAGTCACTTACCAAGCGATGAAGTTCCCCGGCGCACCGCATGGGTTGAAGATGGCTTGCGGCGAGAACCCCAAGCGCGTCTATGGCGGCCACAACCAAGCCCCTTCGACCCGCATGGGCAATGTCGCCGGTTATCGTGCGCAGTGGATCGAAGCCAAAGATTACTTACGGGATCAGGCCGATTACGAAGCCAAGATCCGCGCCGGTGGCAAAGAGGCTCAGGATGCGAAGCCGCCGAAGCGGGATCTGCGTCTTGAGACCTTAGCTGGCGCCCTGAAGGGAGATATTCGGGTCCAAATTCACTGCTATCGCGCCGATGAGATGGCGACGATGATCGATATGTCGAAGGAATTCGGCTTTCACATCTCAGCGTTCCACCACGCGACGGAGGCCTACAAGATCGCGAATCGTCTGGCCGAGAACGGTATCTGTGCCGCGATGTGGGCCGACTGGTGGGGCTTCAAGATGGAGTCCTTCGATGGCATTCAGGAAAACATTGCCCTCGTGGATGCAGCCCCAAATGGTTGCGCCATCGTCCACTCCGATTCTGAGGAAGGCATTCAGCGCTTAAACCAAGAAGCGGCTAAAGCGTTGGCGCGAGGACGAGCCATGGGGCTGGATATTCCAGCCGAGCGGGCTGTGGGGTGGATCACCCTGAACCCGGCCAAAGCGCTCGGCATTGCTGATCGCACCGGATCGCTTGAGCTCGGCAAAATGGCCGACGTCGTGGTCTGGAATCGCGACCCATTCAGCAGCTATGCGTTGACGGAACAGGTGTATATCGATGGCGCACTGCAATTTGATCGCGCGCATCCGCACACCACTCCGAGATCTGACTTCTTGCTGGGACAACCGGCCTTGCGTGGAGAAGCCCCATGAAGCACGCCCTGACACTCCTCGTCACCGCACTGAGCCTGCCCGTCGGGACACAGGCTGACACCACGGTGTATCAGCATGCCCATGTCGTGACCGCGAACGGCCTCAGCCAGACGGATGCGAGCGTTGTGATTACCGACGGGCGCGTGCGCGCCATCGGCAACACGGTGCAAATCCCGGCCGGCGCTCATGTGGTCGATCTGCAGGGGCATTGGATCACGCCGGCACTCTTTGGCGGCGTCGGTGCATTGGGCGTGATCGAAATCAGTGGCGAGCATGACACCAACGACGGCAGCCTGAATTTAGGCAGTGTGCGCCCCGAATTCGATCCAGCACTCGCCTTCAACCCGGATTCAGAGCCGGTCGAAATCGCGCGTGTCGAAGGCGTGGGTTTCGCACTGCTCGCGTCGCACCCAGACGGCCATATCGACGGCGGCAATGTGATCGCCGGCGTCGCCGACATCGTGACCTTAGACGGCGCGACGCCGCAGGCGCCTACCGCCTTGGTGGTAGAACTAGGCCATGGCGGTGCTGCACTCGCCGGTGAGAACCGCGCTGCCGCCTTCCTCGTCCTAACCGATGCCTTTGAGGAAGCCCGCCATCCACCGCGCCCGGGTGAACCGCGTCGTTTGACCGATGCGGGCCGTGCCACCCTCAACCAAGTGCTCGCCGGAAAACTACCCGTCTTATTTAACGTGGATCGTGCTTCGGATATCCGTGCGGTCTTGCGCTTTGCCGCGGCACAGAAAATTCGCGCGATCATCGGCGGTGGGGCTGAGGCTTGGCGTGTGGCGCGAGAACTGGCTGCCGCCAAGGTACCGGTTATCATCGACCCCTTAGAAGCGCTGCCAGCGGACTTTGATCGCTTAGCAACGACCCTCGAAAATGGCGCCCGCCTCGAGCGCGCGGGCGTCACGGTCGCGTTCAGCCTGCGCAGCGACTCACCCCATGAGGCCCGAAAACTGCGCCAGGGCGCTGGCAACGCGGTGGCTCACGGGATGAGTTGGAATAAAGCCTTTGCGGCCATCACGACCGTACCGGCGTCGATCTTTGCCGCTGGCCCCGCCTTCGGCGGAATCGCCGTCGGCGAGAAGGCAAACCTTGTCGTTTGGACAGCGGATCCACTGGAAGTGACCTCCTTGGTGGAGGCAGCGTGGCTGAACGGTGAGTCGCGTAGTTTGGCCACGCGCCAGACGGCGTTGCGTGACCGTTATCTCGACAAACTTCGACACGGCGCAGCGCGTTAAAACGGATGACCGGGGGGTTGTTGGCGGCGGAACACGGAACCAAACCGCGTCCGCCGTTAACACCCCGTTCGACCCCACCCGCGGTGAACTGGGGTGTCAAGGTGGCCTTGGGTGAGGCGATCAGTAGCCTGACCCGGCGGTGCCTGATCTCAGCGCCGAGGAGATTGCTGAGGCCACCGGTTGACCAAAGCAGCTATTGCTAGATCGCAGGGATTGGGATCGAAAGTGCATGACGCACTGGAGACTGGTTGGACGCCTACGCTTTTCGTCGGGATCCGGCTGCCCGCGAAGCTACGACCACGCGGGGTTGGTGAGCCAGCGGCTTTAATCGCCGTGGATTTCGCTGATGTGCAAACGCCCCGCCACGCGTTCAACCACGCGCTTAGGCGGCTGTGGCGGATGCAAGCGGAAGTCTTCCAGCGCCGCGTGCAGCGCCTGCATGTCCACCATCGGTAACGATTTAAACTGAGCTTCGACGATAGAGCGGAACTTGATGCTGGCGTGCGTGAGACGCGCCCGTTCCAGTAGGGGTTTGAAGTACCGGTCAAAGAAATCGGGGTTGCGCATCTGAGCGAGCGCCTCCTCCCGATTTTCGATCGCGAGCGCCTTGACGCGGGAGGCATAGGTCATTCCGGCCTCAACCAATGCAGAACTGAAGCAGCCTTCACGCTCGTAGCACATGCGCAGACGGCCGTGGATCTCACCCTCAAGGGCGACACGAGCCTTCACGTCGGTGACGATGTTGGGGTCACTCAGCAAATTCTGAAAGGCAGCAAAGGCATCGGCCTTTCGTCCAGTACGGTGCCAGGTAAACGCTTCACGAATCTGTGCGCCAGCGCTCGCAACTTGGGCACCGAAGCGCGCTTCAATGCGCTCTAGCGCCGTATCAACCGTGGCTTTGGGTGTATAGCCGACATCAGCCTGCTTCTGCGGAGCTTCCGTCTTGCGACGCGCCGCGCCGAGAAAACTGAGTACGCCCATCGCTCACCTCGATCATTCGGTAGTCGCATTCGCTGAACAGCCAGAGAATGTCATTTCTATCGTTATGATCAAGATTGCAATCTGTCGGCGTGCAGCGACGCGACGCAGTTCACGTTTAAGGGGCAGGTTTTTGGCCCTCGCCGAAGTTGCGACGGCGATCACAAATTACGGGGCCGTTGAACTCATCTGGCTGCTCGCCAGGGCCAAGCTCAGCGCGCCTTAAAGATCCGAGCTGCAGGTGAGCTCGGGGAGTGCGCCGGATCACCGGATTGCCCGGCTTACGGCCTGCGCCGCCGGACCTTGTTCCGGCGGCGCAATCCATCGACCCTTCGCTCAGTGGTGACCGCTGAGCGCCTCGAACAAGGACGGTGCAGCTTCGGGCTTGAAGGCGCGGAAGTCTTGACCGACGAAGGCCGCGACGGTGGCCGCTAACTGCGCTTGGGTGATTGGAGCGACATTTTCACGCTCACCCAGTGCCGGTGTATCCGGGCCCAAGACACCGACCCAAATTTCATCGGATCCCGGCTGCTTGACGCCGTGATCAATCCAGTCATGACGCCCACGACCGCGGCCGTGATCAGCCGTGAAAATTAACGTGGTTGTACCTTTGTATTCCGGCATCGACTGCAGCTGACGCCATAGTTCGCCAATGAATGCGTCGACGTGGTGTGCCGCATCTAGCAGGCCGTCATAGCGCTTCATATGGGCGTAATTGTCGGTGTCGCCGTAGCCGATGAAGAGCACGCGCGGATGCGTCTTCGTCAGATGATCACGCACAACGATGTGCAGCATCGCATCGGTCGGATCCGGATCTTCCATCGCCACCTGAGTCTCGTACAGCTCGCGCAACAACTCGCCCCGTGGGCTCTTGTCCTTGGCATCCACCAGATTACGGCCCGCCCGAATCGTCAGATGACTGCGCTCTTCATTGAAAATCTGATGGAAGGTGTCCCAGGTTCCAAAGATCTGCACCTTGCCTTTGAGTTCTGGCAAGTTGTTGAGCCATTCATAAACGGTCACGTTGGGATTCACGCCGTATTGATTGGAGCGGATCTTCGGGTCCGCCACACCGGAGGACATTTCGTTGTAACCCGGGAATGAGAACCACTGGTCATTGGTGACGGTCGCGAGGCTGCCCTTGGTGCGGTTACCAAACACCTGCCCCTCTTTCGCCATCGTGCCCCACAAAAAGGGCATGAGCTTGGCGCGTCGCTTCTGCAGATCCTCGTCCCAGTAGCGCGCTTTGAGTTCGGCATTCTCAGTCCAGTTAGCGTCCTTATCGTTCAGAAGCACCGAATCGGCGCCATTGAAGATTTCCTGCCAACGCAGACCGTCGCTGACCACAAAGATCACATTGCGGGTTTTCAGTGGCTCGGCCACCGTCACGGTTGCGACCAAGGACATCGCAATCACCAATAGGGCGCGTAAGGACATGAACATCTTCCTCCTCGATGAATAAGGTCCGCTCGACAGCATACCGGGTGGATGCAGGGCACGCTCAAGTGACCTACCCACCCGCTCCGCTAAAGGCATGCGTTGTAGCCCGAAAGCGATGACCGGCACAATCGCCCCACCTGGCTCACCTAGACGCCGATGCGGTTGTTGCCTTGCCGGCCAGGATCAGAACCCAGGTTTAGGACCGGCCGGTCAACTGCGCAAGGCCAACTCGGCCTCCCGTAAGCGACCGATTTCATCGCGCACCCGGGCCGCCTGTTCAAACTCGAGATTTTTCGCCAGCTTCATCATCTCGCCCTCGAGTTTCTTGATCTTTTTCTGGATCTCCGCCGGCTTCAAGACGCCGAGCGGCAAATCAACGCCGCCACGCTCCTCGGCTGAGCGCGCTCCTTCCATCACATCCTGCACCGCTTTTTTGATGCTTCGTGGCGTGATGCCATGCAAGGTGTTGTAGGCGATTTGTCGCTCACGACGTCGACTGGTCTCATCCATCGCACGACGCATCGAACCTGTGATCGAATCCGCATACAGGATCGCGCGCCCGTTCACGTTACGCGCGGCGCGACCGATCGTCTGGATCAGCGACATTTCTGAACGCAGGAAACCCTCTTTATCGGCGTCGAGGATCGCCACCAACGACACTTCCGGCAGATCGAGTCCCTCGCGCAACAAATTGATGCCAACCAGCACATCGAATTTACCAAGGCGCAGATCCCGGATGATCTCCATGCGCTCCACCGTCTCAATATCGGAGTGCAGGTAGCGCACCTTGACGCCGTGCTCCTGCAGATACTCGGTCAAATCCTCCGACATGCGCTTGGTCAGGGTGGTCACCAACACACGTTCCTGCTGGGCAACCGTCGCACGAATTTCGGATAACACATCGTCAACCTGAGTGCGCACCGGTCGCACTTCGACCTCCGGATCAATCAGGCCGGTGGGTCGCACGACCTGCTCAACGATCGCATCGGGTGAGTGTGCGAGTTCATATTTGGCCGGCGTTGCGGACACGAAAATCATCTGCGGCGCCAGGCGCTCCCACTCTTCGAACTTGAGTGGACGGTTATCAAGTGCTGAGGGCAGGCGAAAGCCGTATTCCACCAAGGTCTCTTTACGGGACCGATCGCCCTTGTACATGGCGCCTAACTGCGAGACCGTGACATGGCTTTCATCGACGACCAAGAGTGCATCTTCGGGCAAGTAATCAAAGAGGCACGGCGGCGGCTCACCCGGAGCGCGCCCCGACAAATAGCGCGAGTAGTTTTCAATCCCTGAGCAATAGCCAACCTCGTTCATCATCTCAAGGTCATACAAGGTGCGTTGTTCCAGGCGTTGCGCCTCGAGCAACTTCGACTGCTCACGGAGCACCACGAGTCGAGCGCGTAATTCGTCCTTGATATCGTCCAGAACCGACGTCAGTCGCTCTTTCGGCGTCACGTAATGACTGGATGGATAAATCGTCGTGCGCGGCACGCGACGGAGGGTTTCACCGGTGAGTGGGTCGAACCAAGACAAGGTATCAATCTCATCATCAAAGAGCTGAATCCGAACCGCTTCCTTTTCGGATTCGGCGGGAAACACGTCGATGACATCACCCCGAACCCGGTAGGTGCCTTGAGTCAAATCGATGTCATTGCGGGTGTATTGCATCTCGGTGAGTCGGTGCAGGATCTTGCGCTGATCCATGCGTTCGCCGCGCGAGAGGTGCAGAACCATCGACAGGTAGGACTCCGGATCACCCAAGCCGTAAATCGACGACACCGTCGCCACAATGATGACGTCTGGCCGTTCGAGCAGCGCTTTGGTGGCCGAAAGCCGCATCTGCTCGATGTGATCATTGATCGAAGCATCCTTCTCAATGAAGGTATCCGAGGAGGGAACGTAGGCCTCCGGCTGGTAGTAATCGTAATAGGAGACAAAGTACTCGACCGCGTTGTCCGGGAAGAACTCGCGAAACTCACCGTAGAGCTGCGCGGCCAAGGTCTTGTTATGGGCAAGCACGATCGTCGGCCGCTGTAAGCGGTCAATGACGTTGGCAATCGTGAAGGTTTTACCCGAGCCGGTGACACCGAGCAGCGTCTGGTAGCGCAGACCAGAACTGATGTTTTCGCACAGTGCGTTGATCGCGCTTGGTTGGTCACCTGCAGGCTCGTATTCAGCCGCCAGTCGGAAACGGCGCTGCTCAAAGTGAGGGTTTTCGGGTCGGCGACGAGCCATAGTCGGAAGATCCTGATTGCGGGATTGGGCTATTTGCGGGAAAATCCCGCAGTTTTCAACGCCCTACGGAATAGACGTGACCATCAGACTCGCCTCGCGCATGCAGCGCATCAAGCCCTCCCCCACCCTCGCCGTCACTGCGCGTGCGGCCAAATTGAAGGCGGAAGGCAAAGACATCATCGGCCTTGGCGCCGGCGAGCCTGACTTCGATACCCCGACGCACATCGCCGAGGCGGGCATCGAGGCCATCCGCGCCGGCATGACGCGATACACCAATGTCGATGGCACGCCGGAACTCAAGGACGCCATTATCGCGAAATTCGAGCGCGACAATGGTCTTAAGTACGACCGTAGCCAGATTCTGGTCTCCGCTGGCGCCAAGCACACGATTTTTAACCTGATGCAGGCCTTGTTGGACGATGGCGATGAAGTCATCATCCCGGCGCCGTTCTGGGTCTCGTACCCGGACATGGCCCTGATTGCCGGTGGCGTCCCCGTGATCGTCTCGGCAGGCCCCGAACAAGGCTACAAGATCACCCCCGCGCAACTGGATGCGGCGATCACACCAAAGACCAAGCTCCTCATCCTGAACAGCCCGTCGAACCCGACGGGCGCCGCCTACACGCGCGCCGAACTCGCCGCGCTCGGCGAGGTGCTGCTGAAGCATCCGCACGTGGTGATCGGCACGGATGATATGTACGAGCACATCTGGTGGGGCCCTGAGCCCTTCTGCAGCCTCGTCACGGCCTGCCCGGCACTCTATGACCGCACCATCACCATCAACGGTGTGTCGAAGAGCTATGCCATGACCGGCTGGCGAATCGGCTACTGCGGCGGTCCGGCCAATGTCATTAAGGCCATGGCGACCCTGCAGGGCCAATCCACGTCGAACCCGACCTCGATCAGCCAGCGCGCGGCGACGGTGGCCTTGAACGGCGACCAGACCTGCGTGCACGAGATGAACAAGCATTTTAAGGCCCGTCACGACTGGCTCGTCGCGGCGCTGAACAGCCTGCCGGGCGTGTCTTGCCTGCCCGGGTTCGGTACGTTCTATGCCTTTGCGAACGTTAAGGGCGCGATGGAAAAGCTCGGTTGCGCGGATGACAATGCGTTCGCTGAAAAACTGATCACCGACGCCTTGGTGGCGGTCGTGCCGGGCTCAGGCTTCGGTGCTCCCGATCACATGCGGCTCTCCTTTGCCTGCTCGATGGAGACGCTGGAAAAGGCAGTGTCCCGGATGCGAGCCCTATTGAGCTGAGTCCATGAGGGCCAATGACCGCATTGGCCCTCATTTTTGATCGCTCGTCCTTGACTTCAGGGTGGTGTCTCGCGAGAATGCGCCGCCCTCTACAAGGGGGCATGAGAAGTCTACCGTTCCCCTGTAGCTCAGTCGGTAGAGCAAGCGACTGTTAATCGCTGGGTCGTTGGTTCGAGTCCAACCGGGGGAGCCAAATCCTGAATTTGGCTCGCAGCGCGGTCGCGTGCTGCGGTGGGAATCCAACCGATATTGACGATGCTGTCGGCGAATGCCGTGTGGCGGACGCCGTCAACACCAATCAGCACTCCCTTCCTCGCGGCCGCTTGCCCACGATGCGCAGCCATTTTTAAGCACTCATCGGGCCTATACGCGCATCAACGCACCGTGGTGGTCTGCGCCTGGGTTCTGTCAGAATGCCTCGCGGCCTCGCACCGCAGTCATTTTGAAGGGAATAGCAATGACGACGAACGTCAATATTTCGCGACGTGATCGGCAACTGGCACCGATATCCATGATGCTCGGGGTCCTCGCTTGGACTATCGTCGGCGTTGTGCTGGTTCGGCTCGGCGGCCTCGCCGTCATCCTGGGGCTTGGTGTCACTGCGGTGCTGATCGTCCTGGCACTGTTTTTAAGCTACCTACTCGCCCACCTGTCCTTCGTCGCCCACCTGCGCGGTCAGGGCATTGAGGTGACTCCGGTGCAGTTGCCGCATCTGCATGAGCAACTGGAGGCCTGCTGCGCCACCCTCGGTGTCAGCCCGACGCCACGCCTATTCATTCTTAACGGCAATGGCGTCCTGAACGCGTTTGCGACGTGGTTTTTGGGTCATCGTTACGTGATCCTCAATTCGGATGTGGTCGATGCAACCGACAGCAATCCCGCGGGTGCGCGCTTCTATATCGGTCATGAGTTAGGTCACATCCTGCGGCACGACAATCCGGTCAAAGCCTTCCTACGCTGGCCGGCCTTGCGCTTGCCGCTGCTCGGCGCCGCATCATCGCGCGCCCGCGAAACCACCTGCGACCTGCATGGCCTCGCCTGCTGCCCGGACCGTGAGTCTGCGGCACGCTCGGTTGCGGTACTGGCGGCCGGCAAGCGCCAGTGGGCTGCGCTGTCCATGGATGGCGCGCGCAGACAGGCGCTGGACGGCACGGGCTTCTGGATGTCCTTCCATGAACTCGTGAGCAGCTATCCATGGACCGCCAAGCGCACCGTGCGGGTCCTGGATGAGCAACCGGAGCTACCCCGCCGCAACCCCTTCGCTTACCTGCTCGCCGGCCTCATTCCGTATGCGGGCCAAGTGGGCGCCGGCATGGCACTGCTCATTTACCTCTACGTGATCGGCATTACCGCCGCCATTGCGATCCCGAAGTACCAGAACCAAAAAATGCTCGCACAGATGACTCAGGCGGACCTGGCGACGGGCCCCGTGAAAGACGAGCTGGCCGCGTACTACCTGCGCACGCATCGGGTACCCGCCTCGCTGGATGAGGCCGGCCTCGACAGCCGTCGCGAGGTCCGGAATCCTAAGGGTGAGACCGTGCAACTCTTGTACGACCTGCAGCCCAGCAACATGGCGCTGTCCGTCCACGTGGGTGCCGCGGGCAAGGCCGGCATGCTCTACGTGCCCCACCAGAACCGCGATGGGACGATCCACTGGTCGTGCGGCGGACTGGAGGGCGTCCCCAAAGAGCAAATCCCGACGTCCTGCGTGCCTTGAGATTGCGTCGAACGCGCGTCTAAAGTTAGACAACGTCGGCATTGTCCTAGACAAAATGGAGGCTTCTACGCCTCCATTTTGCTTTTCACGCGTTTACCATAATAATCGACGCTTCTAGTTCCTGTTGTAGGTGAAGCCGTCGTGTTCTTTCCACGCCTCCGCTCGATACTGACCCCGCTGCGACACGTCTCGATCGGTGTTTTCGCCGCACTCGGCGTCGCCGTCGCTGACCCCCTGCCGACCCATCACCAACATGAAGCTGTGCATCGCGACTCCGCCGCTCATCGCGAAACCGGTTACTTGGGTGCCGATCAGGTGCTCAACCTCGATCTTGTGGTGACACCCGCCGACCTGCCGGGTTTGCGCAGCTACGCGCGAGAGGTCATCACGCCCGGCAGCCCGAACTATCGGAAATTCCTCGGCGTTGCGGAGTTCACACGCCGCTTTGGACCGAGCGCCGCAGACTACGCGCGCGTGGTGCACTTTGCGCAGTCGCAAGGCCTGACCGTCACCGGCGGTAGCCGCGACTCGATGGACGTCCAGGTGCAAGGCTCCGTCAGCACCATTGAGCGCACCTTTGCGATTCGGCTCGCGACCTACAACCACCCCACCGAAAATCGCACCTACCACGCACCGGACCGCGAATTGAGCGTGCCGACCGGCACCCCGCTCTGGCACGTCTCGGGACTCGACAACTTCGTCCTGCCGAAGCCCCGCTTGGCGAGCCGCGCCGCATCGACCCCAGTCGCCAAAGCGACCACGGGATCCGGTCCATCAACCTCCTATTTGGGTTCGGACATGCGCGCCGCCTATTACGGCGCGGGCCCACTCACGGGTGCCGGTCAGATCGTGGCCTTGATCGAGTATTACGGCGCGAACCTGGCGGACCTCAGCACCTACTTCACCAACGCCGGACAAACCAACACGGTCCCGGTCAATCTCATCGCCACCGACAAGACCAGCCTCACCTGCAACTACACCGGGTCCGCGAAAACTCGCTGTGATGACACCGAGCAAGTGCTCGATATGACGCAGGCGATCGGTATGGCGCCGGGGCTTGCCGCCTTGAACGTGTACGTCGGTTCAACCGACACGGCGATCATCGGCGCCATTGTCGCGGCCAATCCCCTACCGCTGACCATCGGCTGCTCGTGGGGCTGGTCGCCAGCTGACCCTGCCACGCTTGAGCCGTATTTCCTGCGCATGGTCGCCCAAGGTCAGACCTTCCTCGCCGCCTCCGGCGACGCCTCCACCTGGACGGCCACCGGCGCATCGGCGCCCTGGCCTGCGGACGATCCATGGGTCGTGTCGGTCGGCGGCACGTCGCTCACGACGACCGGCGCCGGCGGCGCCTGGGCCGGTGAGACGGCATGGACGGCTTCGGGCGGTGGCGTGACCACCAATAATTTCCCGATCCCCGCCTGGCAGCAGTTACCGGGCGTCATTAACGCCACCAACAAGGGCTCAACCACCCTGCGCAACGGCCCCGACATCAGCGCCAATGCCGACTACTCCTTCTACGTCTGCGCCAACCAGACGGCCTGCACGGCCAATACCTACGGCGGCACGAGCTTTGCCGCGCCGATGTGGGCGGGGTATTTGGCGCTCGTGAATCAGGCACTCGCCACCAACGGCCAAGCGCCGATCGGCTTTCTCAATCCAACGCTGTACAACCAAAACCTGGTGGGCAGCACCTACGCGCTCGACTTCCACGACATCACGAGCGGCACCTCCGGCAGTTATTCGGCAACCACCGGCTATGACCTCGTGACCGGCTGGGGCAGCCCGACACCGGCACTCGTCAACACCTTAGCGGGTGTGGTCAGCCGTCCGGCGCTGTCGGTGGCCACGCAGAGTGGAGCCTTAGCGATCCCGACCGGCGGCAGCGCCGCGACGATCGTCAACGTCGCGGCCAGCGGCGGACTGACGGGGACCGTGGCCTTGGCCGCGCAAGGCTTGCCGAGCGGGGTCACGGCCGCGTTCAGCCCAGCCAGCCTGACCAATTACGGCGCCTCGACGCTCACCTTGACGGCGAGTGCATCAGCGCCGATCAGCGGCCCCGTGCCCGTCACCATCACGGCGACCAATGGCACCGTGAGTGCGACCACCACCGTCAATGCCAGCGTGACGGTACCGCCGACCTTCAACCTGGCGATCACACCGGCAACCCTCACCGTGGCGCGCGGCAAGAGCGGGACCGCTACCCTGACCGAGACCGTCACGGGCGGCTACGCCAGCCGCGTCAGTTTGACGGCCTCCGGTCAACCGGCGGGCGTTACCGTGTCGTCGTCGAAGTCGTCGCTCACCGGCGCCACGACCGCCACCTTGACCTTCAAAGTGGCGAGCACGGCCGCGGTGGGCACCTACACGATCACCTTGAAGGGAACTGCCGGTAGCCTGAGCAAGAGCGCAACGATCGTGCTCACCGTCCAGTAAGTCGATCGTAGACGCGGATGGCCGCCAGGCCGGCGGCCATCCGCCCGACGTCGCGACTCTCGACGGCTCAACGGCTGCCGGTCGATCCGCAACGGCACCCGCGCCGTCCGCGTTCAGTGCCATAATTGACGGGGTGTGGAGCCTAAGGGAAGAGGCCCTGTGCGCTCCACGTCACCTTGCCGAGAGTTCTGTGACGCTTAAGAGCACCCGTATCGCGCCGATGTCCTGGGTCAGCACCCTGCTGGCTTGCGTCGCAATCGTTTCATGCCTCGCGCAAGCGGCGGCGGCGGCCGTCGAGCAGACGCCCTTTGATCTCGTTGGTCCCACGGTCAATATCCAAGTCACGCGCGGCACCACCACGCTGCCGATCGCCGAAGTGCCGGCGATGGCGCCCCATGATCGCATCAAGATCGTCGCGAGCATGCCGGACACGAAGAATGCCCGCTACATCATGGTCGCGGCCTTCCTGCGCGGCCCCACCGACCCGCCGCCCGAGAACTGGTTCTATCGCTGCGATACGTGGAAGGCACCCTGCGACCGGAACGGGATTGAGGTAGAAATTCCTGAAGGCGCACAACAGATGATGCTGTTTTTTGCGCCGCAAACGGGCGGTGATTACCGCACGCTGGTCGCTGCGGTGCGCGGCAAGCCCGGCGCTTTTGTGCGCGCCGCACAGCAGCTGCGCCAGGCCGGTCTTGATCGCGCGCGTCTCGACTATTACCTCGCGGTGATGCGCGACCTCGCCCTCACGGATCCCGGGAAAGTGAAGGCCGCAGCGCCGCTGATCGCGCGCAGTCTCGCCATCAAGATCGATGAGAAATGTCTAGATCGGATCCCGGCACTGCAGGCGCCATGTTTGACGCAAAACTCAGATGCCCTGATTTTGAATGACGGCCACGGCGAGTCCTTGGTGTCGATGGTGACGACGGGTGTCGGCCGCGATCTCGCGATTCATGCCGGCGAAACCTCCCTGCTCGGCTCCGGCAATTACAGCTCCGTGATCGGCTCGATCCTCGATCTCGGTCGCCTGATGGACACGATGCACACCGCGCAGTACCAATACATCCCGGCACTGCCCTCCATCCGCGACAACAAAGTCGTGTTGATGTTGAACACACCGCCCTCATTCCATAACCCTATGTCTGTGCTGGTGGCGGTACTACCGGCCATTGAGCGACCCACACCGCCGTTGTTGCGCACCCCCGAAGGCAATACGGCCCACTGCACGGCACGGGAGCCGATGGTGCTGGCGGTTGAGGGTGACGCCTTGGTCTACTCGACGCGTTTTGCGCACAACACGGTCTTGCACGGTCAGCGCAGCGATGGCACGACCTTTGATCTACCGGCCATTGCCGATGCCCCGCATGGCGGCTACCTCATCGCCGACACGGCCGGGCTCAGCGTTGACGAGTCCCAACCGGCGCAGATTATGGGCGACTGGGGCTTTGATCGCTTTGCAGGGCCGAAGTTTCGCTTAGCCAGTCCCCACGCCCGCGAATGGCAAGCCGACGCCACCGCACGCGCAGGCGTAGTGGCCGGACGCGAGGTCACCTTGCCGATCACCGGCGAAGGCGCTTGCTTAGCCCATGCCCGTCTCATCGACAGCGCGGGCCACGAACGGCCGGTACCGCTGACGATCGGCAACAAGGGCGAGGTGGAACTGCGTCTGCCCTTAGCCGGGCTGCGCGCCGGCTCCGTGAAAGTCATCCTGAATGATCTCGGTGACGTCGCGGCCGAAGCCCTGGAACTGACCACATTCCAGGAGCCCAGCCGGATCGACCGAGCCCACCTGCATCTCGGCGATACGGCCGTCACCCTCGACGGTGAGGGATTAGGGCAAATCGATGACCTCGAGGTGGGCGGGCTCACCTTTAAGGCTGAACCCATCGCAACGCCCAGCGCCAAACAATTGAGACTCGTGACCGACGCTGAAGTCACGACCCAGTGGTCGCCGGGATCGGCCGTCAAAGCCACCGCCCATTTGCGCGATGGTCGCAGCCTCAGCACAACGATGGAGATCCTCTCGCCGCGCCCGCAAGTGCATCGCTTGGCCTTGAGCACTCGCGTGGAGAGTGATCCCGATGGCTTGGCGATCCACCTCGGCGATCCCTCGGATCTACCGATCCGAAGCACCGTCACTTTTTCGCTGCAAGCCGATTCGCCACCCCGCTTCTTACCCACGGTCCGCCTTGAGACGGAAGTGCCGGATTCGGACGTCGAGGCGCGGCTCGATTTAAAGAGTGGCGGGCTCACGCTGGTTGATCGCAGCACCTTGGTCGCGACCTTGGATCTGTCCAAGGCTTTCGGGGCGTCCTCCTTTGGCCCGATTCGATACCGGGTGGGGCTCGGCGATGAGGTCTCCGACTGGCAGACCTTGGGGCGCTTAGTCCGTCTACCGCAGCTGAGGGCACCGATTTGCCCGCCCACGCCACCACAGCCCTGCAGTTTGCCCGGCAGTCAGTTGTATCTGCTCGCGGCGGTCGCCGCGAATCCGGACGGGTCGGATGTCGTCACGCTCGAAGCCGGCTTTCCGGGCGACTCCGTCGCCGTACCGCGCCCGAAAGACGGCCATTTGTACTTGCGACTGCGTGATGATCCGACGCATCTGGCCACGATCGACATGCCCCCCGTCGCGCACTGAGGGACGCTTCAGGACGCACAGGCTGATCAGACTCGGTCGAGGCTTAAGCGGTCGTTACGGGTATGATCCGACGGTCGCCTCGCCGAGTTCGCCCATGCGCCGTTTGTTCATTGCTCTCATCGCCTGCCTGCCACTCAGCGCGGTAGGCTCCCCCGCCAACACGACCCACCGCCCGGATCCCGAGCAAGATCTGCCCGAGGTCTCCATTGCGACGCTGCACCGCGACTACACCGACCACCGGTACACGGCAACGGCGGTTGTGCAGTGGTATCTCGACCGCATCCACCGGTACAACGGCATCTACCGCGCCGTGGAGACCGTGTTCGACGCACCGTCCCTCGCCGCTGCGGCCCAAGTCGATGCCGAACTGAAGGCCGGCCGAATACCCACCGGACCCCTGTGGGGCGTGCCGATGGTGATCAAAGCCAACACCTCCATCCAAGGCACGATTACCAGCGCCGGCTGGTCCGGCTACACGCTGCCCGGGCATGAACTGATCGCCCCTCAAGACGCCCCCATCGTGCGCCGACTCAAAGCCGCGGGGGCCATCGTGCTCGGTCATTCCAACATGCCGGATCTCGCGAACTCCGACACCAACCGCTCGAGTGCCTTTGGCCGTACCGGCAATGCCTATGACCCGCGCTACTCGCCGGGTGGCTCGTCGGGCGGCACGGTCACCAGCGTCAGCGGCAACCTCGCGTTGGCCGGTACCGGCACAGACACCGGCAATTCGATTCGCATGCCTGCCGCGACCAGCGCCTTGGTGGGCGTCTTCCCGACCCGCGGGCTCGTCAGCATCGCCGGCATTGCGCCCTTGGACTGGTTGCTCGACAACACAGGGCCCATCACCCGCACCGTGGAGGACGCCGCGACCATCCTGAGCGTCATGGCCGGGGATGATCCGGAGGATCCGGCGACCGAGAACGCGGCGCAACACGGCGATGCCGGACCCTATCACCCGTACTTAAAGCCGAACGCGCTCGCCGGCAAACGGTTGGGCGTACCGGCCTTTATTTTGAACGGGACCGGTATCCCATTCCACGGCGTGCCCGCCGCGATCCCGGAGTCCGTGGCGAAGGCGCGCGAGTTAGATGCCACAATGCCGCTGCAGGCACCGACCCGTCGCGTTTTCGAACAAGCGCTGCAGGAGTTACGGGATTTGGGCGTCACGATCGTCGCTGTCGAGGAACTCGGCGATGAGTTCGCGGCAAGCGCGAGCCGCATCGCCACCTACCCGTACGTGCGCGAAGGAACGGACCGCTTCCTGGCCGCTTACGGCCCTACCGCGTACCACTCGGTGGCCGAGTACGAACAGGTCACGGGGCAAGCCGGCTTTGCCGCGGTGACGGGTGCAGAGGCCGCCAATCGGGATATTGGGGATACGCGTTTACAGCAAGCCCTCATTGAGTCCGATCCTGCCTACGCCGCCAACGTGCGCGACCCGCGCGACCGCACGCGCAAGCTCTATGATGAAGTCTTCGATCGTTTACACCTCGATGGCCTCGTCTATCCCGCCATCCAGATGCCGCCCATGGACGAAACATTGGCGCAGGACGGACGCTTATCCGAAGGGCCACACTCGGCGACGGGCTGGGTGAATATGATCGGCGTCCCTGCCGTGGTCGTACCGGGCGGCTGGTATGCCAACGGTTTACCGTTCGGTCTCGAATTTTCGGCGCGTCGTTGGCATGACGGCGAACTCCTCGGCTATGCCTACGCCTACGAGCAAGCCACCCACCATCGACGCGCCCCGACGCTCGTGACCACCGGCTTGATCAGCGGCGAGCCCTGAGCGACGTGCCGCGCTTTGCGCGTGAGTCACAGCGAGGGATGCTCAGCCTCATGATCGCGGCAGCTCGAGGCGGATACGGCGCCAGAGCGGATTGGAGGCTTGCTTCAGATAACCGTGCAGATCAGGGAGCGCCTCAATCTCCGCCGGCAATACCGCCGACTCCACCGCAATCTGCCGGGTCAGCGAGATACGCTCGCGCCCATCGCGTTCGCCGCGACTGCGTGATTCTTGCAGGCGTTCGACCTCGCGCTGCCCGATCAACTGCGAGGCGAAACGCGCCGTACCCCCGCCATCGGAGGCTGAACAGCGCAGGATCAAGGTCGTGGCACAGTTCTCGACGATGGTTCGCGCGTCGGACTCCCCGTAGGTGCCGCTGACCTGGGCGATGGACTGAAAGCCCAAGACGCAACGGCCGCCGAATTTACGCAAGCGTGCGAGGGCATCTTTCAAGCCGTCAATCGCGCCCAAGGCATCCAACTCATCGACGATAAACCACAAGCGTCGGTCACTTTCGCCAAGCGTCATGGTTTCAAAGATCGCCAGCCGCATCCAGGCCGACACCAGATGTCGAAGCGTCGCAATCTGGTCCGCCTGATAGGGCAGATACAGCACGCCAGTACCTTCGCGTATCCAGCGCCGCACCGACAGCGTCGCACCCTGTTGATGCATGATCGCCGGCAGCGCCGCGAGGCGACTCATCGCAATGGATCGCACCGAGCCGAACATCCGCTCGTTGCCCGACTCGACGAGCGGTGCCGCTGATGTGCCCGCGAGCAGCGCGCGCAACTCCGTCAGCGGCGCCGTCGACAGCACACGGTAGAGTTCAGCCGTCGTGGCGGTCGGTGCCGCCTTCAAGCGCTCCAACACAGCGGCCAAAAAAGTCTCGGCATAACCATGCCACGCAGCCGCCTCACCACTGGCAGACCCCACCAGTGCCCGCGCCAACTCACGCGCATCATGGGCAGCCACCACTTCATCAAAGGGTTGCCAGACGTCACTGCGCGCATCGAAGGGATTCAGCATGCGATCTCCGCGTGCCGGATCGTAGGTGCGTGCCAAATAGCCGCCATCGGGATCAGCAATCACGGCCCGATCGCCGCGCGCCAGCGCTTGCGTGAGTACCGCATGGATCGCTGTACTTTTGCCCGTCCCGGTCGTGCCGATGAATTTGAAGTGCTTCGGCTCATCTGCCTCGGGTACGGCCACGCCGCCGATTCGAAGGCCGGGCGCTGTGGCGACCGATGTCGAGCGGGGCGCGATCAGGCGCGCGAGGATGGCGCGCCACCACGGCACATCAATCGACGCCTCATCGAGTACATGGGCACCGCGCAGCCATCGCGTGGCGCCCCCCGCTGCGGCACCCTGCGACAGGACAGCCGCGTAGACGCCGACCCAGGCGAGCGCAAACGCGATCGGCGCCACGGCCCACCGCGGGATGTCCAGATGTCTTAAGACGGGCTCGAGCACGGCCACGCC
This sequence comes from uncultured Pseudomonadota bacterium, assembly GCA_903879335.1. GTDB lineage: Bacteria > Pseudomonadota > Gammaproteobacteria > Steroidobacterales > Steroidobacteraceae > CAIKZZ01. The sequence goes on along the minus strand of CAIRLC010000010.1, from coordinate 39,882 downwards.
GATCAGCGAAGCGGCCGTCAACACGGCCGCTCGCCACGGCCAAGCGCGCCAGACGGTGGGCTCCACCGCAAGGCCACGAAGCCCGACGCGTACCGTCAATGCGACCGCCGAATACCAGATCAATCCACACCACAGCCCCCCCATCGCCCCCCCCTGAGTGACCCCTGCGCCATCTTCGCGCAGCGCGTGGGCTGACCGTGCCTCGCATATTTGACGTGTTTATGCACAAATACGGGGATTCACACCCGAGGGGAGTACACCTTGGACTCAGTCCGCTACGACCACATCATCGTGGGCGCCGGTTCCGCCGGCTGCGTGCTCGCCCATCGCCTGAGCGCGGATCCAAGCCGGCGCGTATTGTTGCTCGAGGCCGGCGGCCGCGACGGTCATTTATGGTTCAGCATGCCGGCCGGCATTGCGAAAATTCATACGCTGCCGGGCGCCGATTGGGGCTATCACACCGAGGCCGTGCCCACGCTCGGCGCTCGACGGTTGTGGTGGCCTCGTGGCCGCGTGCTGGGTGGGTCATCGTCCTTGAACGCGATGTGCTACATCCGTGGCCAACGCGAGGATTACGACGCGTGGGCAACGCTGGCCGAGGGTTGGGATTACGCCAGCGTACTGCCCTACTTTCGCGCCTCGGAAGACCAGGCACGCGGCGCCGATGCGTACCACGGTGTGGACGGCCCGCTGTCGGTGTCGGATCTGCGCTCCGTGCACCCGCTTTCGCAGCGGTTTATCGAGGCCTGCACGGCACTGGGTCATCCGCACAACACCGATTTCAATGGCCTGAGCCAAACCGGCGCTGGCCTCTACCAAGTCACGCAACGGAAAGGTCGCCGCGCCAGCACCTCCAAGGCCTTCCTGGATCCGGTGCGACATCGTCCAAACCTCACCGTCGTGACCGGCGCGCAGGTGACCCGTGTGCGTCTGGACGGCCGGCGGGTACTGGGCGTGGATGCTTGGGTGAACGGCCAGGCGGTGAGTTACGACGGCGGGCAGGTCACCCTCTCGTCCGGCGCGATCGGCTCGCCGCACCTGTTGCTGCTCTCAGGCATTGGTCCTGCCGCGCAGCTGGAGTCCGTCGGTGTGCCGGTCCACCTCGACCAGGCCGACGTCGGTCGTCACCTGGCTGACCACATCGACTACACCATTTTGGTGCGCTCAAAACGACCCGACACCTACGATTTCGGCCCGTTCCAATCTCTCGCGGTGCTCCTACGCTATCTCGCCACCCATCGCGGCCCCGGCAGTTCGAACGTCGCCGAGGCCGGGGCATTCCTGTGCACCCGCTACGCGGATGCCGGTCGGCCCGACATCCAATACCACTTTGCCCCGGTCCAGATCGATGACCACGGTCGGCGTCGGCATCCTGGCCACGGCTATACCCTGCACTGCGGACTGCTGCGGCCCGAGAGTCGCGGCACGCTCTCGCTACGCTCGGCTGACCCCTCGGTGCACCCCCGTATCGAGCCGCGATACTTGGATCATCCGCAGGATCTGGCCGTGTTGCTCGAGGGCATCCGTCTCGGCCTCGAGATCTTGGCGCAAGCGCCGTTCGATGCGTGGCGCGCCGAGACGGTCTATCCAGCCGACGCCAGTGAGGCCGCCTTAAGGGCGTCCATTCGCGAGCGCGCGGAAACCCTCTACCACCCCGTGGGCACCTGCCGCATGGGCGACGATGATGCGGCGGTGGTCGACGCGCGACTGGCCGTGCGCGGGCTTGAGGGCCTGCACATCGCCGATGCCTCCGTGATGCCGCGCATCGTCTCGGGCAATACCAACGCGCCCACGATCATGATTGCGGAACGGGCTGCGGCGTGGCTGCTGCAATGACACCAAGCCGGTACACTCGGCACCCTTCGCGCGCCCCGGCCGCGTACTTGCAGAGTATGGATCCATGACGGCCGCCTCGGGTGCACCGCTAAGCGCACCGCTCCTGCTGACCCTGCAGACCGTCGAGGCGATCCGGCGGGCGTTCAAACACGACCTGCTGCGCACAGCCGTCTCTCTGGACCTCGGTCGCAGCACGCGCGAGGTGATGCCAGCCGACGATGGCTTTTGGTTGGATGGGGTGCCTTACGGCTTTCCAGAACGGGTGCGCGAGCGTACGGTGTATTACCGCAACGAAAACGCGTGGGAGCCCGTCGCACGCTTTAGCACGGGCCTTTACAAACTGGTCCCCACCGAGTGGGGACCACCCACCTTCGAGATCGACGGCATCAAAATGCTGGTGTCGCAGAAAGTGTCACCGATGGACGATGCCCACGCCAAGGTCGGCCTCGTGGAGGTCGACGGCGTCGATGTTTTAGATACCTGCGGCGGTCTGGGCTATTTCGCGGTGGCAGCCTTGGAGCGTGGCGCCAGGCGCATCCGTTCCTTCGAGATCAGTCCGGAAGTCCGCTGGCTTCGCACCCTCAATCCGTGGTCGCCGGGCCCAGATCCGCGGCTTGAGCTCACGGCGGGCAGCGTGCTGGACCACCTCGATCGCTTACCGGCGCGCTCCTTCGGGTCGATCTTGCATGACCCGCCACGCTTCGGCATCGCCGGAGAGTTGTACTCACGGCCGCTCTACGAGCGCTTCGCGCGCCTGATCGCGCCTAAAGGCCGCCTCTTCCACTACGTGGGCAGCCCGAACCGTCTCACGAGCGGTCGCGACGTGCCGGCCGAAGTGGCCAAGCGCTTGCATGCGGCGGGCTTTAAGAACGTGCAGGCGCAGGGCGATGGTCTCTTGGCGCAATTGCGCTGAGGCTCGTTTGCGCACGTAACCCCTAGCCGCGTAAACCGAGCGCGAACAGCATGAGACCGGCGGCGGCTAACCAGCTGCCCAGCACTCGGACACCGATCCGACGCCAAGCCACGGCGGCCTCATCGGCGATGCCGCGCGCGGTGAGCGCGGCCAACAAAGTCATGGCGACGTAGCCTGCGCCCATTAAGCCGCCCACATACAGCGGCACATCAGCGCCCAACCGCAGCCCTGCGGCATTGGCCGCACCGCGCAGGACCATCAAGCCCGCGACGGCAGCGAGCAACCCCATTGTGCGCAGGCGGTAACCCGACGCCAGCAACAAACCCACTGCGAGCAAGGGCAACGCATCGCTGATGAAGGCAGGCGGCAAACGCCCCGCCGGCATCACGACCCACAGACCGACGGCTAAGGCCAACGGTACGGCCACCACCAGCCAACGGCCGGCCTCACGACCGCTGCGCGCCGCGAGCAGCGCCAGACCTAACCAGACGAACCAGTCGATGGGATCCGTCATGGGATGCAGCGCACCCATGAAAAAATCGCCGAGTCGAACCGACACGATATGCGCATCGGCGTTCAGCGAAAGCAGCAGACCGACGGTCGCCGCACTCACCACCCAAGCTTGGCGTTTCATAAGAGCACCCCGAGCGCACGCATGAGGAAATAAGCACCAATGACCGCAATCAAGCCGCCGCTGCCGCGATAGACCACCTGCCAACCCGGACGCGACGCCAACAGGCCGATCCCGATGCCGCATAAGTGCAAGACGCCCGTCGAGGTCACAAAGCCCACGCCGTAGCCCAAGGGATTGGCCGCCCGCGGCAACTCCATGCCGTGCGCGTGACCGTGGAACACCGCGAAAATGGCGACCAGTCCCGCCGCGACCCCAAGCCCAGGATTCCACCGCAGCGCGACCGCCAGTCCTAAGACCAGCCCCGAAACCGCGACGAAGACCTCAGGCACTGGCAATGGAACGCCCAACACGCCCAGCACACCGCCGATCGCCATGACGAGCGGAAAAATGATCGGCAGTAACCACAGCGCGGGAACGCCTAATTCAGCGCCCCAGAGGCCCACAGCCACCATCGCCACCAGGTGATCCAATCCAGTCAAGGGATGCAGAATCCCGCTCGTCAATCCGCCGATGAGCCCGGTTTGTTCGTGGGCCGAGGCAGGCAACGCGAGCAAGGCCGCCACCAGACCCAATGCGCGCAAGCGGAGATTCACGGACCACCTACGACTTTGACGAGCCGGCCAATGAACCAGAACGACGCAATCACGCCGATCACATAGCCGGGTGCCAATGCGCCGAGCCGTCCTGGCAGTTCCGCGCCGAGGCGGCGATGCGCCCACAGCAGCGCGAGGACCAGCATCACGAAAGCGAATTGGCCAATCTCGACGCCGACATTGAAGAACAGTAACGCGACCGGCAACAAACTGTGCTCAAGCCCAAGTCCAGCCAGTGCTGTCGCAAAACCGATGCCGTGGACAAGACCAAAGCCACCCGCGACCGCCCAAGGATAGCGCGCGCTGATGCCCGCCTTGCCCTCGCGCTCGTGCACGATCTCAACACCGACGAAGACGATGCTGAGCGCAATACAGGCATTCAGTGGCCGCTCGGGAATGCCGATCCAGCCGAAGGCCGCTGCGGCCAAGGACACGCTATGGCCGATCGTGAATGCCGTGATGGTTTTAAAGAGTGACCAACCACCGCGCACCAACCACACGAGGCCCAACACAAAGAGCAAGTGATCAACACCCAGCAGGATATGATCGATGCCGTAGTTCACGTAGGTGCGCGCAAGCTCAATCCAAGTGGCCCACGTCGGCGCACCGGCGGCCACAATGGTGGCCTGAGGGCTCGCGGTGGTCAGCGTATAGCTTTTGGTCTCGCCGTTCAGCGGCGTCACGCGCACCAGCACGGCCGACATATCCACGCCAAGGTTATCGATGCCTAAGGTACCGACGAGACCTTTGTCACCACAGACTAACTGCGGCATGCGCAGCACACAGTGCGCGGGCACTGAAAAGCGGACGCGCTCACCGCCAATGACTGGTTCTTTTTGCCAGCGTCCCAGATATGCACCTGCTCGCAGTTCACGGAATTCAACGACGCCCATGGCTGCTTCGTGCGCAAGCGCTGTACCGGCCGCCAGCAGTAAGGCCAAAAGCGCCCATCGGAACGTCCGCAGACGCGAGGCCATCACGGCTCAACCCGCACGGTATAGCGCGCCTTCAACCGATCCATCGCCTGCAAGGTGGCCTTTAAGGTCTGTTCCGACTTCCATGTCTTCACCGCATCGTCACGCACATCGTCCAGCATTGCGACTTTGCCCGCCTTGCGCGCGTCCAAGCGGACCAAATGCCAGCCGGCGGTCGATTGCAGCACTTGCCACTCGCCCAGCTTTGCTTGATCCAGCGCCGCGGCGAAGGCATCGCCAAACACGGGATTGATGGCGGCGCGAGGACGCTCGAGGAACACGCGCGTCTGTGCCTGCAGGTCTTCAGACTCACGCTGGGCTTTGACGTCCGCATACTCCCGTCGCGCGATTTCTTCGGAGACCGGGGCCGTTGCCAGAAAGGTTAAGCGATCGGGTTCGTCGTAGCGCTGGTGATTCGCCGCAAACCACTGCTGCAGTTCGTTCTCAGTCGGCTCGCGTGATTTGGCCTCGTCCGTCAACATCACTTTCAATTTGTAAACGATGCGATCGCGAATGGTCGGATCCCCCAGATCCAATCCAAGCGCGCGACCTTCGCGATAAAGAATCTCTTCGCCGACCCAATTGTCGATCGTGGCCTTGAGCTCGGCAGCCGTGGGCTTGCGCGCATGATCCTCATCGTAGTTCTCGATGATCGAATTCTGCATTTGCCGCGTCACCACGATCGTGCGGTTCTCTTTGACCGGCGGATGCAAGATCCGATCAATAGCAAACAGCGCAAGGCCGATCAACAGAAACTGCACGAGTGGCTCGCGCAGCAAACGTTGCGCCATAAAACCCAATCGGGTGGCGTTCGATTCAGGTGCGCTGTGTGGATCGGCTTGCATTGGAGATCTGACCTCTACGACTGAGGAGCGGAACTGTAGGGATGTTTGATGACGTTTTTCTGTCTGGACCGGTGTGAATAAAAAATTTTTCTTCACATTTATTTCGTTTAACAAAATCCTCTCGGAACGGTCATGGAGCCTTCATCGCTTCGTCATTTACGAAGCCTCTAATCGACCCGCGACAAAGTAATAGCAACGTCCGATCGCTCGCAGATGGACTGCGGGCAAAGCCCTTAATTCCGCGATGTTTTTGAGTTTCGTAAGTTTTCTTAAATTGTGCTTTTGTTTTCTTACCTAAGTCTTACGAAAATGAAAAATTTCATACCTCACAGTCCTCCAGGGAGATCTCTAGTGAATTCGATTACGACGAAGTCCGCGCTGATCCTCGGCGCCGCGTTGTCTGCCGGTGGCGCGCTCGCAGCGACCCCCGCTCCAACGACCAATCCGTATGTCGCCGGCGACATGCACAACCACAACATTTGCCAAGACGGCTCCGTCTCGGCCGTCCGTTCGATCGACCGCGCGGTCGGTTCGGGCAGCACCAACGGCGCCACCAACTTCAACTTGGACTGGTTCACCCTCGGCAACCACGGCGGCAACGGTAACCGCGACTGCCGTTTTGACGACACCAACGTCGGCGCCGGCGCGTACAACGCCGTGCCATCGCCGGTCCAGTACTGGAGCCAGACGCTCGGTCAGGCCATCAATCTCGACGGCGTGTACGGCGGCCCAGGCAGTGTCGTGATTTCGGCGCTCAAGGGCACCCCGAATGGCACCGGCACCAGCCAGACCATGTGGCACTGGCAGATGGCGCAGGACATTGAATACCCTGCCGTGGTCGATCGTTCGGCGAAGTACCAGAAGGTACTCGTTGAAGGTCTCGAGTGGGTCACCCCAGGTCACGAGCACACTGACGTGGCGATCGTGAAGGGCCAGACCCCGCTCAAGGCGAAGAAGGGCAACGCCAACGCGATTGCTGAATTCGAATACCGCTTCGACCGCGCCGACGGCGACGTGATCGGCCCAGTTGACGCCAATGGCGCGTCCATCTGGACGGGCAAGGATGCCGTCAACAACGCCGGCACCGCAGGTCACGGCAAGACCATCGCCGCCGTTTCCTGGCTGCAGGCGAACTATCCCGTGCACTCGTACGCGATCCCGACCCACTCGGAACGTCAGGGCGCCTTCAACCCAACGGGCACCAAGGGCTTCGACATCAACCACTTCCGCGATATGAACAACGCGGCACCGACGGTGGCCTTCGGCATCGAATCCCCGGGCCACGCAGCGCAGGGCGGCCTCACCGGTGGTTCGGGCTCCTACGGCTCGGGCGCGGTCGGCGGCGGCACCTACGGTATGACCGGTATCTACCACGCCAAGGTCGGCGGTCTGTGGGACGGCATGCTGTCTGAAGGCCGCAACACCTTCATGTTCATCTCCTCGGACTGGCACAGCCGCGGTTCGTTCGGCGCCGGTGACGGCTCGACGGATTCGGACTTCATCCCGGGCGAATACTCGAAGCTTTACGTCGCGAACAAGGTCGGCTTCAGCTCGAAGGCGATTGTGCGCTCGATGCGTAAGGGTAATTCGTACTCGGTCATGGGCGATCTGGTCGGCAACGACCTGACCTTCCGCGCCAAGACCGCCTCGACCGACTGGGTCGGCATGGGCGACACGCTGGTGGCCAAGCCAGGCGAAAAGGTCACCGTGGAAATGACGGTCACCGTGCCGAAGCACAACAACAGCCCCTACAGCTTCGCGAACCCGCTGTTGGCGCAGCTGAGCATGTCGCAGCCTTTGAATACGCCGGACTTGGATCACGTTGATCTGATCTCCAGCCCGATCACGGGTGTCGTCGCGCCTAGCGATCCGCACTACGGCACCGACGCCAATGGCGTGGCACCGGTCGGCGGTGTGGCGGGTGCGGCTCTGGTCTACAACCCGAATGCGGTAGTGGCTCAGGTCCCGGTCACCTCGATGACGAAGAAGGCGTTGGCCAACGGCGCCTATCAGATCACCTTCAAGCGCACCTACACGATGGGCAGCCAGCCCTTCTACGTGCGCGCTCGCGGCACCAACATCCCGAACGGCACGCCAAACGTGTCGGATGCGGCCGGCAACCCGCTGCTCGACCTCAACAATGCGTTGGTGTCGTGCACGGATGCGGCATGCCCGGCGCACCTCGCGGTGTCTGGCGGCGTGAAGAAGGTGACCTACGACGTGCAGGCCTGGTCGAATCTCTGGTTCTACACGAACCCGATCTTCGTCCGTCCGGTCGGTTCGGCGCAGTTGCTGGTCGAGAAGAACCGCGCACTGGCGGCGACCCTCGGCGGTGAGTTGGAAGACTGATCGACTTGGGATTGCAATCGGGTGGTGCTTGCCGCCATCCGGTTCTGACCCAAGCCCAAGCCCGCCGGCACGTCAGTGTCGGCGGGTTTTTTTATGAGGCAGAATGGTCTGATGAACACCGCCCTCCTCTGTCGCGCTGGCCTCAGCCTGCTCCTGGCATGCGGACTCGCCCACGCTGAGCCCACGGTCGAGGAGTGTTGGCGCCGTGCGGACGCTGTCGAATCGATGGCGCAACGATTAGCGGCCGATGACCCGGTACGGCTCGAAGCCGAACACTTGCTGCGCGAGGGCCGCGGCGAAGGTGGCAGCGGCGAAATCGAGGAGTGCCTCGACTACGTGGACGCAGCACTCGACGCCCTCAACCCACCCGCCGGCGAAAAACTTGTTCATCCGTAAACGGCATTGTCATCTCGACCCCTGACACTGTCCTTCCCTTGCAGAAGGATGTGCGTGATGGATACCGTCGAGCCCTTATTTGCGATCCCCTTACTGCGCAGCCGCGGACTCGTCCCGCCTGACTTAGTCAGCGAGTTAAGCGCCTCGATCGAGCATGCTTCGGTTGAACAGAACCTGCGTTCAGCAGCGCTCTTTCATACCGATGTGGCAGACCCTCGCGGCGATAAACTCTTCAGTCGGTTGACGGCACTCGTGCAGCCCAAACTCGTCGACTTCGGCGAGTTGCTCTTCGGTGAGCGCCTGGATTGGATGGTCAAGGAAATGTGGACGAACGTTTTGGAACCGGGTGGCAACCAAGTCATGCACTCGCACGCCAATTCATTTGTCTCGGGCGTGCTGTATCTGACCGAGTCTGACCCACGCTGTCGTACGGTCTTTATCCGGCCACCCGGCGGCTACGACTTCAGCTTCCGACACCACACGCGTACGGCCAAGATGGGCCCATACAACGCCGGCAAGTATCTGTTACCCGAGGCCAATCCGGGCGACGTCGTCCTGTTCCCGAGCTATCTCTATCACGAAGTGCCGGTCAATCCGGGCGTCCGCAGGCTCACAGTGGCTTTTAACGCGATGCCCGATCAATTGGACTGCTGGGGCTATCGCATCCGTTTCTCGCCTTAAACTCAGCGCCGAAGGCCCCTTATCGCACCCATTCGAGACGCTCGCGGGCTTCGTGACGCGACGGTGCCGCCGCATCAATCGCCCGCAGCAAAGTCTGGGCTGCTGCGGGATCGCTGGTGGCCAGTGCGTCCGCCATACTCAAGAGCGGCTGGTAAGCCGGTTCAAAGTCGGCACTCAGCGCGACCGTCGCGAGAAGCCCTGGGGCCGCCTCATCGATCAGCGCGCGCCCATGGGGTTGTCCTCGCAGCGCGGCACCGGCTTCCAGGAAACGGTCCCGCGCCCGCCAATACGCCGGCAAGAGATTGATCGCGGCTCCTCCACTCCTGACCGCGGACTCGCTCGTATGCATGGTATGGACGAGATCCAGCAGGAGGGTCAGCACCGGTAAGGAGAGCGCCGCGATATTGGCATTACCGTTCAATGCCACGATCGGGTGATCATCGGTATTCAGTTGACCTGGGCCTGCGTACCGACGCAGCGCGGCCGCATCCCCCAGATAGCTACCCGCCAGCGCCAAAGGCGCTGCAAAATCGAGCCGTTGCAGCACAGGCTGTAAGGTCGGCGCTTTGGGCGCGAGCGCGTGCTCGAGTAAGGTCTCGTCGCGACGATCCGCCGCTCCACACAACGCCAGCATCGGCATCCGAATACTAAAATGCGCAAGCCATGCGCTGCCATGATCGAACACCGCCAGATAGGTCCGCATGATGTCCCGCAACGAGCGCGGATCTAATTGGTAGAGCGGCAGCCACTGGCAAAATAGCCCCCCCGGCGCGAGCCGCGCGCGCACCGCGCTGAAGTGCTCGACGCTGTACAGTGAGCCGCTGCCCTCGAGCGCCGGATGAAAATTATCGGCGACGATCACATCGTAGAAGGCGCGATCCGCCGCGAGGTAACGTCGTGCATCGGCGACGAGCACATTCGGTTGCGGATCGGGCCGCCCAGACACCACAAAGTAAGGCAGCAGCGCCGCCACTTCCTCAGAGATTTCAATCCCACGGACGCTGAGCGCGGGATACAGCATCGCACCCGATAGGGTCGCGCCCGTTCCAACCCCAAGATAAAGTGCCTGCTTGGGATTCGGGTGAAGCAACAAGGGCAGCAGCGCCTGCCGGAAGTCGGAACGCTCAGAGCTCGTGCCACCCATGCGCAAGTGTCCATTCACTTCCAAATAGCGTGCGCCTTGCGCGTCATCCACCACGCTCGCAGCCACCATGGGGCCTTCAATGCTGGCGACTTGATGCCCGTCGGTCGGCAAACTGACCGGCAGCACAACGCCGACCGCAAAGAGCCCCGCGGCGATCACCAGCGGCGCGGAGACGATGAAGAGGGAGCGGCGTTCGACAGCGACCAGCGCCAGATAGGCCACGGCGAGCCCAAGCATCGCGGGCATTGCGCCGAACAGCGGGATCAAGATCAGTGCCACGACGCCCGGCGCGAGTGCTGCACCGAGTGCGTTGACGGCGTTGGCGCGCCCGACCGTCACATGCACGAGTCGATATTCCTCAAGCAAATCGGCGTACAGAGCCCCCATCGCGAGGGCGCAGGGTAAGAACAACACCATCGAGACGAGCGTCTCACCCCATCGATCCGTGAGTGCATGCAATAACACCCAACGCGCCAACAGCGGAATGAACGCCACGGTCGCCAGCACCGTCGTCGCCGTGAGGCCTAGCAGCACGGAGCGACTGGTCGCGTCGGCTTTGACGCGCACGGCTTGTCGGCACGCGCCGCCGACGGCCGAACCCAGCAAATACGCCGCCAGCAGGCCTGCGAAGGTATAGATCGTGTCGGATAGGAACTGCGCCGCCACACGAATCAATAAGATCTCGATGCCCACACCGAGAAAACCGGTCGAGAAAAGCGCGCAAAAACGACGTCTGTCACCCAGCACCGTCTGCACCGCCGGCCCGTCGACCACGGCTGGCGCACCGTCCAGTGCAACGGCTTTGGGCGCCATGTGCGCAGCGATCGCTGCAGCCAGAAGGTTCAGCCCGGCCAACACAACTAAGGTGCCGCGCAGCCCGACGGCGGGAAACAACCACCAGACCGTGCCAAGCGTGCCCAATACAGCGCCCAGCGTATTGGCCGCATAGGCGCTCGCAACCACCCGCGGCGAGTGCTGCGCAGCCTCCAGCATGCGGGTCAAAGCAGCCAACGTGCCACCCATCGCCACCGTCGCCGGCAGCAACACGATCGCCGGCACCCCAAAATAGAGCACGCCCGCCGACAGCGCCGAGGGCAGCGGCCCCAAGAGCGGTGGCAACGCATGCGCAAGTTCCGGCAAGAGTTGGGTACACACCAACCCCCAGAGCGCGATCAGCGCTTCCAGCTGGGCGTATCGGATCGCCGGTCTCGCCGCCCGGGCGACCCAGCCGTCCAGCCACCAGCCGCCGAGCGCAAGCCCGGCAAATAGACCCGCGATCGCGCCGAGCACGGCCCACATCTCGGTGCCCATCGCAACGCCCAAGAGACGAGTCCAGACCATCTCGTAGCCTAGACCGGCCGCGCCAGACAGCGCTGCCACGCACCACAGCAGTGCGCCACGGGAGTCCGTTGATGAGTTCGTCGCCGTCATTGGAAGCTATCCAGCATGGCCGGGCTCAACGCCCGCAGGGCGATTCTCGGCGGTGCACGTGACCGGCTCGTGAATACCCGCCGGCGGCCCACGTCGATCGACGAACAGCTGTAGTCAGACGGTCAGAAATTCATCACATGGACTCGCTAGCATGCCGAGCATGGAACGCTTCACCATTTCGCTGCCCGCGCAGCTGGCCGCTGACTTTGATCAATGGATCGAAAAGCGCGGCTATACGAATCGCAGTGAGGCTGTTCGAGATCTGGTCCGCGGCACCTTAGCGTCCGACCTCGTCACGACCTTACCGGATTTGCCAAGCGTCGCATCGCTCGCCTACGTCTATGACCATCATGACCAAACCGTGAGCGGGCGTTTAGCCAAGGCGCAGCACCAGCATCATGGCCTGGTGGTCGCGACCGTTCACGCCCACTTGGATCACGAGCGCTGCCTGGAAGTGTCGATTCTCCGCGGGCCTGCGGCCGAGCTTGGCGAACTGGCCAATGCAATCACGGCCTTAAAAGGCATTCGAAACGGTCGTCTGCACCTGATCGCCGGCGAATCAGAGACTGTGCACGGCGCCCACAGCCACGACTGAGTCAAGCGCCCGATGACTGGGTGGCCGGCGCTGCACGTCCCGCCACACTGGGTGACACGAGACTGCCATCCTCGTGACACTGCGACGTAAGAACTTCAACGCTATTCTCTTAACGACAACCGCTCGTTCTGGCTGGATGATCCAAGACAATGCACCTGCGCGGAAAACCAGCCCCGACCATGCTATTCATTGCCCTCTGGGCTTTGGCGAGCGCGGCGCACGCCCATCACGCTGATCTCGTGGATGCGGATCTGGATCCGGTCGTGGTCACCGCGCGCGGCGTCAGCGAAATGACTGGCGCATCCACAGGCGATGTGAGTCAGCAAGATTTAGCGGCACTTCCGACCTTGAGGCCAGCCGCGATCCTGGAAACCGTGCCGGGCCTAATCGTGACCCAGCATTCGGGTGAGGGCAAAGCGAATCAGTACTTCATGCGGGCCTTCAACCTCGATCACGGCACCGATCTCGCGCCAGTGGTCGACGGCATGCCGGTCAACTTGGTCAGTCACGCGCACGGTCAAGGCTATGCGGATCTCAATTTTCTGATTCCCGAGACGGTCGGCGATCTGCACTACCGCAAAGGTCCGTACTACACGGACAGCGGTGACTTCAGTGCCGCGGGAAGCATCCGGATCGCGCTCGATGATCACCCCACGCCCGTGCTTGAGGCGGGTCTAGGACCCATGGGCTATCGACGCGCGTTGGGCTTAGGGACCGTCGAGCTGAAGTCTTTCAGCGTCACCGGCGCGATCGAGGGCTATCACAACGATGGGCCATTTGAAGTGCCCGACAATTACCGTCGCAACAATGCCCTCCTGCGCCTCGTGAGCGATCGGGATGGCGACCGAAGCACCGTGGCCTTGATGCACTACGACGGACGCTGGAACTCGACGGATCAGATCGCTGAGCATTTGATTGATAATGGCATCGTCGGGCGCTACGGCAGCGTCGCCCCAACGGACGGCGGTGAGTCCCACCGCGACAGCCTCTCATTCAGCCACCGCGCTCGACGGGACAACCACGAATGGGATCTCAGCGGCTACGTGTTCAACTATGGCCTTGATCTCTACTCGACCTTCACGGATCACTTGTCCGATGCCCGCCTGGGCGACCAGATCCACCAGCACGATCAGCGCACCGTGTTCGGCTTCAAGGTCTCCGATCGCTTCGGACATTCACTCCTGGGGCGCGCCTCCTCGACGCTGCTGGGCATCGAGACACGATATGACGATATTCAGGATGTCGGGATTGATCACACCGAGGAACGGCGATTGATTGCCCATCAGCAAGATGCTCGCGTGGGTGAAGGCGCGCTGGCGCTCTATGCTGAGAATACGACCCCGCTGAATCCAAGCACTCACATCACGGTCGGCCTGCGCTCGGATACGATCGACTTCCGGGTGACCGACGGCCTCAGCCGGGCGGATGGACTCTGCAATCTCACCACGGACCCGCTGGGCTGTAACACGGGGCATCGCCGAGCCTCGCTGCTGTCGCCGAAGTTCGGCGTCGCGTTCGGCCCCTTCGGTCCGGTTCGCGCGTTTTTCAATATCGCCGATGGGTTCCACTCCAACGATGCTCGCGGCGTGACCCGCAGCGGCGAAAATCCGCTCGTCGCGACGGCCACGCCGCTGGTTCGAGCCCACAGCGCGGAAGCCGGGGTCGTCGCTCAGCTCGGTGGCGCCCATACCACCATTGATGTCTATCAGCTGAAGCTGGCCTCCGAGCTGGTGTTCGCCGGTGATGCCGGTGACACCTCGCCATCCGGGTCAACCACCCGTCGCGGGGTCGAACTGAGCGAGCGATACACCCTCAATGAGCAGTGGTCTGCCGATCTGAACGGCGCGTATTCGCGGGGTCACTTTGATCACCCCACCGAACCGAACGATTTGGGCTGTGGCAATGCCGACATCACGCATCCCTGCACGGCGGTGATCGCAGTGGCCGGCCGCGAGATTCCCAACTCGCCCACGGTCATTCTGGATGGCGGCTTGAATTACCGGACAGAGACCACGACCGTGGCTTTGCGCTTTCGCCATTTTGGACGAGCCCCCTTGGTCGAGGATGGCTCGGCATGGTCCGCGCCCTACACGACGCTTGATCTCAGGCTCGCGTTGCAATCCCCGCATTGGCGACTCGGTCTCGACGTCTTCAACCTGACCAACGTGCGCTGGAATGACATCACCTACTACTACGTGTCGCGCCACCCCGGCGAAACGCACCCCAGCGCTGACTATGTGATCCATCCCGGTGTCCCGCGCACGTGGCGGATCAGCGCAGGTCGCCGCTTCTAGCACGTCGCGGTATGCCGCGATGGATGGCGCGCCAAATCTTGTTAAGCTCCTCCTTGAGGTAACACGATGCGTCAGTGTTTTTTAGGTCTCCCGGTGTTGCTCGCCGTGATGATGGCCGGTTGTGGCCACCCGATGACACCCGCTTGGCAAGGTTATGCCGAGGGCGATTACCTGTCGCTCGCCGCCCCGACGGCGGGATATCTGGCGAGCCTCGACGCGCCGCGCGGTGTCCGCGTCGCCCAGGGTGATGTGACCTTCACCCTCGCCACGGATCCAGACGCACAAGCCGCAGCCGGCGCCGATGCGCGGGTTCGTTCCGCCCAGGAGCGACTCACGAATCTCGCCGAACCCCGGCGGCAGACGGAAATTGCCGCCCTCGAGGCCACGCTGCGCGCTGACGAGGCTAACTTGGCCCTGACGGCGGCAGACTACACCCGAGTGAGTGCCTTGGCGGAGCGACGTCTCATCGCGGTTCAGGCCCTCGATGAGGCCCGCAGTCGGCGCGATGCCGCCGAAGCCGCCGTCAGCGCCGCGCGCGCGACCTTAGCAACGGCCCGGGAGACTCTGGGCCGGCGCGCTGAGGTTGCGGGTGCGCGATCGGATCTTGACGCTGCGCGGGCTGAGGCCGAGCAAAAACACTGGATCGTTGAACGTAAGCAGGTCAGCGCACCGAGCGTCGGGGTTATTGCGGACACGTACTACCGTCCCGGTGAGTGGGTGACCAGCGGGGCTACGGTGGCGAGCCTCCTGCCGGATGATCGACGTCGGATTCGCTTCTTCGTACCCGAGACCGATCTGACACGGATCACGCTCGGCACGGCCATCGTCGCGCACTGTGACGGTTGCACGCGAGCGTTGCGCGGGACGGTGGACTACATTGCACCACAGTCCGAATACACTCCCCCCGTCATCTACAGTCGCGACACCCGTGCACGTCTGGTTTTTCGTATCGAGGCGGCACCGCTGCCGGGTGACGCCGGTTTGCTCCAGCCGGGACTGCCACTCGACGTCACGCTTGCCCCCTGATGTCGCACAGCACTGCGATCCATGTCCGTGGACTCACCAAGCGTTTTGCAGATCGCACGGTGGTGAATGCGGTCGACCTCACCGTCAACCGAGGCGAGATCTACGGCTTTCTGGGTCCCAACGGCAGTGGCAAGACCACCTTCATCCGCATGTTGTGCGGCCTGCTCACGCCGGATAGCGGCTCGGGAACTTGTTTAGGTCACGATCTGGTCCGCGAAGCCGCCGCCATTAAGCGCAAGGTCGGTTACATGACACAGCGTTTTTCGCTGTGGGATGACTTATCCGTGCGCGAAAACCTCGACTTCGTCGGGCGCATGTATGGGCTCAGCGACCGTCGAGCGGCCGTACAGACGTGTCTCAACACCTATGGCCTCGCGGATCGGGCCGATCAACTGGCCGGCACGCTATCGGGCGGCTGGAAGCAGCGTTTAGCACTCGCCAGTTGCTTGCTGCACCGACCCGACCTGTTACTACTCGATGAACCGACCGCAGGCGTAGACCCAAGCGCACGGCGCGAATTTTGGGAGGAACTCCATCGACTCTCGGCCACTGGGGTCACGCTCTTAGTGTCGACCCATTACATGGACGAGGCGGAGCGCTGTCATCGCCTCGCTTACCTGGCTTACGGCGATCTGATTGCACACGGTGACGCGCGCGACATTATTGCTCAGGCCGGCATCACCACCTGGACCGTGCGCGGCGCGGATGCCGCGGCTCGCGCCGAGTTTGCCGCGACCCCCGGTGTCACTGACTTGGCAAGCTTCGGCACCGTCCTACACGTGACCGGTCGCGATGCTGCACTCCTCGCGACTCATGTACCGAAGACCGCCGCGCGACTGAACCTGGAGGCCACGCCGATTGAGGCGTCGCTGGAGGATGCCTTTATCCACCTGATGCAACGCGCGACGCGCCCCGCTCAGTCATGAATTTCTCCTGGCATCGATTTTGGGGCATCGCTGAAAAAGAACTGATCCAGTTGCGGCGAGATCGGCTGACCTTAGGCATGATCATTGGCATACCGTTAGCGCAGCTGTTTTTATTCGGTTACGCGATTAATTCAGAACCGAAGCACTTACCCACCGCGATTGTCATGGCAGACCCCGGCCCGGCGGCACGGGCCTATGTGCAAGCCCTGCGCGCATCCGAGTACTTTGACGTAAAAGGCATCGTCGATGAACGCGACAGCACGCGCCTGCTCGATCGGGGTGATGTCCAGTTTGTCGTGACCTTCCCCGCCGGCTTTCACCGCGATCTGGTGCGCGGACGCCGACCGACGATTCTGATCGAGGCAGACGCTACCGATCCCATGACGGTGGGCAGTGCACTGGCGGTGTTCAGCGGCTTGCCGGTCTCAGAAATGCTGCGCGACATGCCGATGACGACACCGTCAGAAGGCGCGCCACCCGTGGATGTGCGCGTACAGCGACGCTACAACCCCGAGGTCGTTTCGGCCTACAACATTGTGCCCGGGCTGCTCGGTGTCATCCTGACCATGACCATGGTGCTGATGACCGGGCTCGCCATGACGCGCGAGCGCGAGCGCGGCACCTTCGAGCAACTGTTGGCTACGCCCGCGACACCGATCGAAGTGATGACCGGCAAGATCGTGCCCTATATCGGGATCGGGCTGTTGCAAGTCACTTTGATCTTGCTGGCCGGCCGCTTTGTCTTCGACGTACCGATCGTCGGCAGTCTGGCGCTGCTCTACGCCGTTGTCCTGCTCTTTATCGCTGCAACCCTGACCCTAGGCATGACCTTGAGTTCCTTAGCGCGGAATCAACTGCAGGCCATGCAGATGACCTTTTTTTACTTCCTGCCCTCGATCCTGTTATCCGGTTTCATGTTCCCGTATCGCGGCATGCCGCCATGGGCGCAATGGGTCGGCAGCGTCTTGCCATTGACCCACTTTTTGATCCTGGTGCGCGGCATTCTTCTGAAAGGGGCGGATTGGGTAACGCTTTGGCCACACATCTGGCCCATCATCGTCTTCATGATGGTCGTCCTCGGGATCGGGTTGAAGACCTATCGACGGACCCTAGATTGAGCCATCGGGTCGAATCCAGACCTTTGGGGCGCCACCACGGGGCGGCAGTACACAGACTGTACACTTTTGCACTTATGGGGTTTGTACACCCGATAAAACGACACCTGTACAGACTAAAACGTAAATTAAACGCATTTGCGCTGTACGAAACTTGTATTTATAAATGACTCATGGTCTAATTCATTCCACAGGGGCGTCGCAGACGTCGGCTAGGAACTCCCCCCCTCCCCCCTGTTTCCTTGGACCGGACGATCGGTCTACCGACGCGACGCCCCTGTTTTTCAACCTCAGTTCCTGAACCCCGCACTGACTGCCGAACTCCGGTAGGCTTGCGGGCAGCCTGATGTCTCCAATTTGAGGACTTCCATGCGTACAGCGCTTTGCCTGATCCCCCTCACCCTGAGCTCGGCCTTGGCCTATGCCACGCCAGGTAACCCGACCAGTGAACTCCCTCGCAACGTACGCCCGCTGGCGTATCAGATTGAGGTCACCCCTGATGCCGCGGCTCTGCATTTTCGCGGCCATGTCGGCATCGACGTGGATGTCCTCGGCGCCACCCGCAGCATTACGCTGCATGCCAACGGCCTGCATATCATCGAAGCCCAAGCCCTTGATCGCAATGGACGGGCGCACGCGCTGACCTCAACCGTAGACGCGGGCCACGAGACGATCACCTTCAGCGCGCAAGCCCCGCTGTCCAAGGGTCAGCACCGTCTTGAGATCGACTATGACGGATCCATCGGTACCCAGGCCGCTGGTTTATTCGCACTCGACTACACGACGGACGCCGGCATTAAAGAACGGGCCCTCTACACCCAGTTTGAGAGCCACGATGCGCGCCGCTTCGTGCCCTCCTTCGATGAACCGGCATTCCGCACGCCGTTCACGCTGGACGTGCTGATCCCGAAAGATCGCGTCGCGGTCTCCAATTTACCGGTACAAGGCACGCACCCTGAAGCGAACGGCCTCGTGCGTTGGCATTTCCCCGCCACACCGCCGATGTCGAGTTATCTGCTGTTCCTCGGCGTGGGTGACTTTGAGCGTGCCTCAATTCCAGTCAACGCCGGGCGCTTGGAAGCGGGCGTCGTGACCCGTCGCGGGGTCATCTCACAAGGACAGTTCGCCTTAGAAGCATCGCGCGCCGTCATCTCGGATTACGAACGCTGGTTCGACAAACCTTTCCCGCTACCGAAACTCGACAACATCGCAGCACCCGGCCAGAGCCAGTTCTTCGGTGCCATGGAGAACTGGGGCGCGATCTTCACCTTCGAACATGCGCTCTTGGTGGATCCCGCGATTGCGACCTCCGAGGATCGTGAACGCATCTTCGAGACGGCCGCACACGAAATTGCCCACCAGTGGTTTGGCGACTTGGTCACGATGGCCTGGTGGGATGACCTGTGGCTGAACGAAGGCTTTGCCTCCTGGATGGAAGGCCGGGCCACTGAGCGCCTGCACCCGGAATGGGAAACGGCGGGTGACGCCGTGCGCGGCCGGGAGTCCGCCATGGCCGTCGATGCGTTGGCGACCACGCACCCGATCGTGCAGCACCTCAGCAGCGCGCTTGATGTCGATGAAGCGTTCGACTCGATCACCTATCAAAAAGGCAACGCGGTCTTGCGGATGCTGGAGTCTTATGCAGGCGCGAACGTCTGGCAGGCCGGTGTGCGTCGGTATATTGCCAAGCACGCCTACACGAACACGACCTCCGACGACTTGTGGGCCGCTGTTGATGCGGTCTCCAGCACGCCGATCGGCGACATCGCGCGCAGCTTTGTGAATGCGCCAGGCGTGCCGCTCATCCATGTCAGCAGTCGCTGTGAGAATGACAGCACGCAAGTCCAGTTCACGCAGGACGAGTTCCGCGTCGGCCCCAATCCTCGTCCCAAGGGCCACTGGCCAGTGCCGGTCACCTACGCCAATTTCAGCGGTGACACCGGCCGACTGGTGATCAGCGCTGACCAAGCGACGGCGAGCGTGCCCGGCTGTGACGCCGTCTTGGTCAACGTCGGCGCAGGCGGCTATTACCGCGTGAGCTATGACGCACAGAGCTTTGCGGCGCTGCTGCCGCACTTCAATGCGTTGAGCGTCACCGATCGCCTCGGGATTGTGGCTGATCGACTGGCCTTGGCGCGTGCAGGCCAAGCCCCGATCGAGGATGTCTTGCGTCTCGTGGCGATGACGCCGAGCGACGCACCGGCACCGGTGTGGCGCGGCATGATTGCAGCGCTGGAGACCATCGGCAACCTGTACGCCGAAGGCGACCCTGGACGCGCGGCGTATCACGCGCGCGTGCGTCAACTGCTCGCGCCGATCATGGTACGCGTGGGTTGGTCGCCGTCGAACGAGGACAGCATGCAGACGGCGGGGTTACGCGAGAGCGTGATCAGCGCGCTCGCCACCGCTGAGGATCCGGCGACCTTGAGCGAAGCGCGTCGTCGCTATGTCGGGGCGCAGCGCGATCCGTCGCTCGTGCCGGCATCACTGCGTCGCCTGATCGATTACGTGGTGGCGCTTGGCGCCGATGAAGCCACCTTTGATGCCTTACACAAGGCCGCCGCCGCCGAACGCTCACCGGCGTTGCGGGCGCACTTGTATACGGTGCTCAGTGCTGTTCGTAACAAGGCCTTGGCGCAGCGCGTGCTGACGCTCGCGTTGAGTGATGAGCCACCCGTCACCGTGGCGCCTGAGATGATCAAGCAAGTGTCTGCGCACTACCCGGATGAGACGCTGAGTTTTGTGTTGGCGCACTTAGACGTCGTCCGCACGAAGGTCGACGGTCCGGCGTGGAGCCGCTATGTGCCTTCCTTGACGTCGGCCTCGGTGGATCCGGGCATGCCGGCTCGCGTTCGCGCCTTCGCGCAAACGGAGCTGGCCGGTCGTGAACACCGCGATGCGGACCAGGTCGCTCTGCGCTTGGAAATTCGTCTTGATCAACGCGCACGGCTGTTGCCTGCGGTGGATGCGTGGACTGCCGAGCACTGAGCTCAGTCGCCCGTGGGACGGCCGTTGGCCGTCCCACGGGATTTTGTGGTTCACGCCGCGTGGATCGCTTATCCCCAGACGCTCGACGTTGGCGGATCCACAAAGCCATGCTCGTAGCGCATACCCGGCACTCGATCGCGCCGTAACAACAACGGGCCGTCGATATCGACGAGGTCGACCACACAGCCGAGCACAAAGGCCGGCGCGATGGACAACGACGAGCCACCCATACAGCCCACCATCAGCGCAAGTCCGCGCTCGCGGGCTGCGCGCGCCAACTTAAGGCCATGCGTGAGGCCTCCGGCCTTATCCAGTTTGATGTTCAGCATCTGGTAGCGTCCCGCAATCGCATCCAAGTCACCCAGATGCAGGCAGGACTCATCGGCGCCCAGCGGCACCGGCGACTGGTAGTGGTCGAGGCACGCATCCGCGCCGCGCGTTAAGGGCTGCTCAATCATCTCGATACCCAGCGCCGCACATCCCGGAGCAACAGACTGCAATTGCTCAAAACTCCACGCTTGGTTCGCGTCCACGACGAGACGGGCATCCGGTCTCGCGTGACGAATCGCTTGTAGACGCTCCAAGGGTCGGTCGGCGCCCAACTTAATTTTTAAGAGGTGATGGGCTGATGCAGAGGCTGCATGTGCCGCCATCTGTGCAGGCTCAGGATCGAGGCTGATGGTGTAGACGGTTTCAAGTCGCTTAGGCGTAATGCCTGTCAAGGACCAGATGCTGCGGCCACTGCGCTTGGCTTCTAAATCCCAGAGCGCGAGATCCAAGGCGTTACGGGCACCGCCCGGTGGCAGCAGCGCCTCTAACTCTTCATGGCCTACGCCGGCCTCAATGACCGGCGCCGCAGACTCGATGGTGTGCAGCATCTGCTCGACCTCGTCGCCGAGATAAAACACCCCGAGCGCTTCACCACGCCCCACCACCCCGTCCGCCTCGAGCTCCACAACCACGGAATCAAAGCTGAGCCACTCGCGGCCGGCGATCCGGAACGGCCGCGCGGTGGGCCAGCGCTCGGCGTGTACCGAGAGCTTCATGCACCAAACTCGCGGCGCAACTGATCGACGATCAGGCCTGTGCCGTCCAAGATCGGATCAACGCAGGGCAAGCCGGTCTCCTCCGCGTAGCGGGCCTTCAGCGCAAGCCGCTCACTGGCGGGCACGCGCGATGTGTTTAAGGCGACGCCCACACAGCGAATCGCAGGATTCGTGAGGCTTCCCAAGAGGACCGTGCGCTCAATCACCGCCGTCACACTCGGCAAAGGGTAATCCGGCCAACCGGACACGTGGCGGCGCAAGGGGTCATGACAGACCACAAAGGCGTCCGGTTGCGAACCCACTAACAAACCGATCGTCACCGGCAGATAGCCGGGGTGAAATACGCCCCCTTGGCCCTCAATGACGTCCCAATGGTCGGGGCTATTGTCCGGCGAAAGGACTTCGGCCGCGCCGGTGAGAAAGTCGGCCACCACGGCATCGATCGGCATGCCGGCGCCGGCGATCATGATGCCCGTCTGACCGGTCGCGCGAAAATCGGCGGCCACACCCGCAGCGTTCAAGTCACGCGCCAACGCGAGGGCCGTGTATTTTTTGCCCGAGGCGCAATCAGTCCCCACCATCAGCACGCGGCGCCCACTACGCTTCGCGCCTGACCCCACCGGGATACCGGCAGGCGGCACGCGCACATCAATCAGGCGCGCCCGACCGGCGGTCGCGGCGGCGGTCAGTCCAGGTAAGATCGAGAGCGGAATATGCAGGCCGGCGACAATGTCGAGGCCTAAGCGTGCAGCGTGGCACAGGGACTCCACCCAATGATCCGGCATGCGGCCACCGACCGCAGCGGAGCCCACAATCAACGTACGGGCGCCGAGCGATTGAGCCATTGGGATATCCAACTCAGGAACACCCGTATCCACACCGCAACCCGGCAAGCGAATCTGCCCTAAACAATCGCTCGCCCGCCATTGCACGAGCCCTAAACCCGTCTTGCCGTAGACCGGATCGGTCACATCGCCCATGAAGACGACAAAGGGGGCTTCAAACAGGGTGGTCATCGCGGCCATCAGGTCGTTTACCTTCGACAAAGAGGGTGCCAAGGGTACAACGGCGAATGGCGCTGAGACACCGCAACGCTCGTCGCGACGAACTCAAGCGGGCTCAAATCCGTCAATGCGACCTGACTGGATCAACTCAAAAAGCACGGCGGCCGGATCTCGCTGCGGGTCCACCGCCTCGAGCGCGGCCATGGCCTGACCGAGCGATGCCCGTTGCAACAAGGCACCCACAAACGCGTCAGTGGGCGCATCCAGCTCGATCACCTGTGCACCACCGGCCCCTCGATAGAGCAGCAGACAATCACCACCCGCCTGCAAGTCGATCGGTGTGCCCTCAGCATCCTCTGCCCGGTTAGCCGCCCACAGCGCATAGATCGGGTATCGCGACGCCACGCGACGGACTGAGGGCGCTAGGTTAAACACGAGCGTCTCATGCGCCTCCGGAGGAATCGCTAAAAACGCCTCTAGGTCGAAGTTGCGTGCGCTCGCGGCCACCAGCACATCCTGATAAGCCCACTCCAAATGAGCCACGTCAGCGATGAAGTCATACGGCGTCTCGCGGAGTTGCGCGGCTAAAAAATCGGCAAAGCCCGCGCCAAAATCGTGCAGATTACCGCTCCGGGACGGGTGCGCGAGTCGATAGTCGCGCGCCAAACCTTCCAGGTAATCGCCACCGCCCAAGCGAGTGACCGCTGGAAAGGCGGCGCGTAAATAGCCCGCCGCAATCGCATCCACATTATGCCGGTAGATGCCGAGCCGGCGCTCGGGCGCAAAGCCGCCCGCCTCGACCCAGGCTTCAGCCCCCGACGCATCGCCGTGGAGTGCGCGCGCGAACGCGGCCTGCAACTCACGCAGCGTCGGCATCGAGCTGCTCGCGGACCCGGTCAATCCGGTGGGCCTCAGCCACCAGCGTGGCCAAGTCCGGAACATCGGTATCCCATTCAAATAGGGTCGGCACTTGGGAAAACCGGTGCAACGCCCGCACGTACAAGG
Source organism: uncultured Pseudomonadota bacterium (assembly GCA_903879335.1). Classification (GTDB taxonomy): domain Bacteria; phylum Pseudomonadota; class Gammaproteobacteria; order Steroidobacterales; family Steroidobacteraceae; genus CAIKZZ01. The sequence goes on along the minus strand of CAIRLC010000010.1, from coordinate 16,087 downwards.
CGAGCACGGCTGCACACGGCGCGCCGATGTGCGTATCAATCAGGATGTCGTGCCCATCATGACGATTCACGGTGTGGCCGGCGAGGTGCATCTCACCGACGAGCTCGACGGGAATGGCCTCAATGTACGCCTGCGCATCGAGGCCGTGATTTCGGGCGTTCACATAAATATTGTTGATGTCCAACAGGACGCCGCAGCCCGCCTGACGGGCCACTGCGCTCACAAACTCGGCTTCGCTCATCTCATCGGCGCGATAGCGCAGATAGCAGGATGCGTTCTCGACCAGGATAGGACGCCGCAAACGATCCTGTACCGCACTGATGCGTGACACGAGGTGCGCGACGCACTCGCGCGTATACGGCAAGGGCAAGAGATCGTTGTAATGGATGCCGTCAAAAGCCCCGAAGGACAAATGTTCCGAGACGATACTCGGCTCAAAGCGTTCCACAATGCGCGCCAGATGCGCCAAGTGAGTGGATGAGAGCGGATCGGTCGAGCCCAGTGACAGGCCGACGCCGTGCAGCGCGATCGGATAATGCGCGCGCAAGCGCTCAAGCGCTTGCGGTTGTGAACCACCGGCCGGAAAGTAGTTTTCGCTGTGCGCCTCAAGCCATCCGATGGGCGGCTTGGTTGCCAATAAATCGTCGTGATGAAGCGCGCGCAGGCCGATACCGGTTTGAACCGGCAGGGCCTGCGCGCCCAAAGGCAGCGCGGAGGTCCCGCGCACGCCCTTACTTCGCCGGGGTCAGGCTGCCGCCGACCAGGCGCTCGCAGGTGCCGGTTGGAACCTTGATCCATTCCTTGCCGGACGAGGCCGAAGCCTGGCCTGCGCAAGCGTGACCTGCAGCGGCGCAGTCATTCTTGCCAGCCTTGGCAACGCCGTAGCACTTCTCGGTGGGCGCATCCGCCGCCTGAGCGACTGGCGCCAACGCAACGCCGGCAGCCAGCAGGGTCGAGAGGGCGAGCACTGTACGGGTGGTCTTTTGCATAACGAACTCCTTTTTAAAAAAATCAAATCATCCGAAAAAAAACAGTTAAAGCAAAGCGATCAAACGAAGTCAGCGGCCGAAGCCTACAACGCTAGGCGCTTAACGAGACTTGCCGTTTACGACGCGATCGAGCGACACAACGCCAGCGCCAAAGACCGCGAGTGTGGCGATGATGACGCCCCACAGCACGTGCTGACCGAGCGCCGCCTCAAAGCCCTCCGAAAACAACACTTCGCGGTAGGAAATCACCGCCATGGCGTTGACGAAGAACAAACCCACCGCCGCAGGGCGACTGAACAGGCCGAGCAGCAACAAGGTCGGAAACACCAACTCACCGAAGGTGCCCGCCACGGCCGCCACCGGCGGTGGCAGGAGTGGCACATGATACTCACTCGTGAATAGGTCCAGCGTCTGGCTCCAATTGGTGAGCTTCAGCCATCCGGAAGCGATGAACACCTTCGCCAAATACACACGACCCGCCAACAGCAGTAGCGGCTGCAGCGGAATCAACAACGGATCTAATAGACGCGATACACGCGAAACCAGCTTCATACTCTTCCCCCCTTGATGGAATATCGCTTCCATTGCAATACGTAGCATCATCTTAACGTTTCGCCCCGATTCCATCAAAGGCGGAGCCCGATCGATCCCACGGAACGACCCACTCGTGCTATGCCGTTCAATGGCTGACAAAGCCTCGCTTAGGCGTACACTCTGGACATGAGCATGACGCTCGACACGGCACAAGGATTAGCCACCGCGCTCGGTTGCGGCCTACTGATTGGGCTTGAGCGGGAGCGCCGTAAGGGACAGGGTCCCGATCGCCTCGCCGCCGGCATCCGCACTTTTGCGCTGGCCGCCATCAGCGGCGCCGTGGCTCACATCCTTGATGTGCCGGGACTGATCCTCAGCACAGCGCTCTGCGTGGGTGGGTTGGGTCTGGTGACCGCCTTGAAGCGCCACAGCGACGACCCCGGCGTGACGACGGCCCTCGCGCTGCAAGCGACGTATCTTCTCGGCGTCCTCTCCGTCACGCGACCGCTCATTGCGGCGGGCACCTCGGTATTGCTGACCATCCTTCTGGCGGCGCGCAGCCCGCTGCACCATTTTTCGAAATTTGTGCTGTCGGCGACTGAATTACGGGATGGCTTGTTGCTCGCTGCCATCGCCTTAATTGCCATTCCACTGCTGCCGGATGAACCGATCAGCGAGTGGATGTCCACCAGCCCGCAACGCTTATGCGCCTTGACCGTGCTGTTTCTGTGTTTGCAGGCGCTCGGCTACGTGGCGCAGCGCCTCGTGGGATTGCGTTTCGGACTGGTGCTCTCGGGATTGATGGCGGGTTTTGTCTCCAGCACCGCCACGATTGCCGCTTTTGGGGCCCGGGCGCGGCTTGCACCAGCCGCGCGCGCCACCTACGTCGCCGGCGCGCTATCGTCCTGCATCGCGACCATCACGTTGCTGTTCGCGGTGGTCTTGACGGTGTATGCAAAAGCACTTCCCGCCTTGGCCTCAAGCCTGCTGTGCACACTCTTGGCGACCGTCGTGGTCACAGGGCTTAGCACGTTGCGCCTACGTGACCAACCAGTCCCCGTGGTCACCTCCGGACACGCATTTAATCTACTGCACGCGATCGTATTCTCGGTGGTCCTAACGATCGTCTCGAGCGCGATCGCCTATGCCCTACGACACTCGGGCGTGATGGCTGCGAACGTCATGGCCTTCCTCGGCGGCGCCGTGGATGTTCATGCCTCGGCGGCCTCATCCCTATCCCTCGGCTCCGGCGGGCAATTGCCCGTCGGCGCCCTCCGGTTCCCCATTGTGCTGGCGTACACCGCCAACGCCATCAGTAAACTCGTGGCTGCATTCGTCAGCGGCGGAACCGCCTATGGTATGCGGGTCGGCATGGGCCTATTCATCGTGGTGGCCGCCGCATGGCTCCCGATGGTTGTGGCCTAAGACAAAGGCAAAGCCATCGCCATCAGGCTACCCCCAAAAAAAACGCCGACAGGAAGATCCTGTCGGCGCCCTCTTGAGGTCAACGACCGCTTACTTCGGCAGCGAATATTTCGCTTCGAGCCGGAAGGAACGGCCGTAAGGATTGAAGTTGAAGATGTTGTACGGCTGATTGGTCAAGCCGTTGTAGGTCTTGTCCTCAGGCGGCATCGTGTTGGCTAGGTTGATGATCGTGCCGGAAACCTCGAGGTGTGGCGTGACGAGATACCGCGCACTCAGGTTCACGAGCGTCCACGGGGATAAGGTACCCGCGCCCGGGGTGGCGTAGCCATCCGCATACAGCCCCGCCAGGTTATTCGGGGTGCGCCCATTACGCGTGAAGTACACCGTCGAGCTGAACGCATCCTTCTCCCAGGTGAGCGAGCCGTTCACCTTCGACTTGAACTCCGAGCTGTAATACGGATTGCTCAGATCATCAATGAACGGATCGCCGGCGTACTGCTGATAGCTGTGCTTCAACATATCCGTCCACGCCAAATTGACGTGCAGAGTCCCATAGGCGCCCAATCGCACGGAGTAATTACCCGTGAGCGTCAAGGCATCCACCGCCTCCTGGGAGACGTTCACCTTCGGCGTATAGACCTGAACGATCTGTCCCGTGTTTGGGTCACGCGTGACTTGCGCAAGCGCCGCCACGCAGGTGGGCGAGTGAATGTCCAGCTGCCCGAGGCGGCAGGACGCCTCCGTACGCAGCAAGGCATCGGTGCTCTGCTGCGACACTTCGTCTTTGATCTTCCAATGCAGGTAGTCGAGATCGAGCGAGAAGCGCTCAGTCGGCGACCAGACGATACCGGCATTCCACACATCGGCGTTGATGGGTTTCAGCTGGGTATTGCCCGAGGTCTGACCGAAGACCGAACTGTTGGGGAACGGGCAATTGGCGAGGTTCGCGCCGGTGTAGCCGTTCACCGTGCACAGATAATAGTCGGTCGCGCCGGTGTAGAAACCGCTCAAGCCCTGGAATTCGTCGGACAAGGTCGGCGCCTTGAAGGCCGTACCGAACCGAGCGCGCGCCAGCAAGGATTGCGTTGGGCGGAATTCAAAGCCGAGGTTGTAGGTCGCCTTGCTGAAGCTACCACCGGAGACTTTGTAATTGTCGTAACGCGCAGACCCGTTCACTGTCAGCATGTTAACGATCGGCAGTTTCAGCTCCGTCGTGATCGCGGAGCGGGTACGGTCGCCGTACGAAGCGCCCGACGAGGTGTAGCCGAAGAACTGGCCGGTGGTAAAGCCAGCATCGGGCACGTAGGACCAACCCTGCCGACCACCCTCGGCCACCAACGCGATACCGGCGTCTCCGCCCGGCAGCTTGAACAGTGAACCGTTCGTCAACTGCGCGCGGAACAGCGTGTTCTCGGTCTTCGAATGGTTATGGAAGTAGCCGCTGAAGCTTGCAAACTGCGCGGGTGTGATGGGCTTATAGAACGACGCGTAGTCCGGCGTGAAGGTTGAGACGCCAAAGCCGTAGGGATCTGGGCCCAAGTTCGGACCAAAGATCGGTGCGTAAAAGGCGAGGATTGGATCCGTGAGCTGCGTGAAGGTGTTCTCCGTCAGCTTCTGCTGATTAAAGGTGCCGCTGACGTCGTAATGCCAGCTGCTACCGAAACTGCCTTTAGCACCGAGCGTCGCCCGCATCATGTCGGTGATGTTGTAGCTATAGGTCGAGTCAAGACTGCCGATTTCTTCCGGCGAGTAGATGCGCTGCATGTTCATCAAATCGTCGAAACGCGGATCGTAGTAGTACGAGTACTGGCTATTCACCCACGAGGTGTTGAACTCCTGCCCCGGATTTGCGAAGTACACCTTGTCATGGCTGAGCAAGAGATCGCTGTACAACTCAAGGTGATTGTTTATCTCCAGATTGGCCCGCAGATAGCCCTGCGAGGTCTCGTTGCCGTTGCTCAGGGAGTAATAACCTGCGCGAGTGGTGCCGCAATAGGAACCGCGATTCGCACGCGAATACTGTGCCGTGGAACCCCCGAATTGGGACGCGACATTGGCGCAGTTAGCCGGATCGGCAAAGTAAAAGGTATTGCGGTAATTACCCGTCGGACCGAAGTACCCATAGAGCAGCCAGTCGCGCTCGGCCGTCTGTGGGGTGGTGCCATTAGCGTTGTAGTTCGAGGTGATGCCGCGCTGGTAGCCAAAAATCGGGCGCGTGTTGTCGTACTGAAGTCCGCCCATCACGTGCAAACCACCGCGGTCGAAGCCGTCGGCGATCGAGAAGGTCTTCGAGATACCGCCGCCGGTCGCGCCAAAGCCATAGCGGGCATCGGCTTCTAAACCGTCTACCTTCTTCTTCAGCACAATGTTCACGACGCCCGCAATGGCGTCGGATCCATACAGCGAGGACTGACCGCCAGGCAGAATGTCGATGCGATCGACGAGCGCCATCGGAATACCGCCGATGCTCGTGAAGGTGTCTGTGCCGTTGTAGAGCGCCGGGTAGTCCGACATCGGCAAGCCATCGATCAGGTATTTAACATAACTTGGCGACAGGCCGAACATGCTGAGCGTCTTCGCGCCCTGCGTGAAGCCATAGGAGAACTGCGCACCCTGCACTGAACCGGTGGAGAACGCGCTCTGCTGCAAAGCATCGGCGATGGTCGAGAAGCCACGCACCTGCAGGTCATCGGCCGTGATCGAGGTGACCGGCGTTGCGGTCTCGACTTTCGACTGCGGGATGAGCGTACCGGTCACCACCACCTCGTCGAGCGTATCTTTAGGCACGCTCATTTTTTGTGGGTCTGCGCCAGCGCTGGCGACTGCGGCCAAGAGACCCACCGTCAATCCGATCCAAGCGATGCGAGGCGACCATGGCCTCAAGGTGTGTGATGGGGTCACGCAAAATCTCCCTGTCGTGATGTTTTTTTCGGCCGTACGCGATCCATTCGCGTCGCGAACTACTGATTTATCAGATTTGCACATGGGCGTGCAACAAAACTACACCGTACAGGACAACCCCGTCGGCACGAGAAAACATACGCTGACGTCTCGCCATAATTCGGCGCAAATCAGTCTTGGGCTTGCATTGACTCGTGGCGACTAAGCACTGAATTGGATGTCGCGTTCCCACAACATCATGGATAGATCGGCGTTGCGAACGTGGCCCAGGTCGCCGACGAGGTCGACGATGACGCCGTGCTGAGCCGTGCCTAAGGCCACCATTCGAACCAGACCGAATGACTGAACCGCGAACAGTTTGCGACGCTCGAGGACCTTGATCGGCGCAAACAGGAATCACCGACGCCCGTTCATGGACCGCGTCGGTGACTTCAGCACGAAAGCTTAGGCGGGAAGCTCAGCGATCACGCAGTCGATCGATGAGCAGTCGTGCCAAGAGCTGCACGAACGGCTCGCCCAACTGCGGATGTTTGAGACCGTATTCAACGGTGGCTTCGAGATATCCCAACTTACTGCCACAGTCGTAGCGCTTGCCTTCGAAGGCATAGGCGTAGACCGCCTCGTCGGCCAACAATGCGGCGATACCGTCGGTCAACTGAATCTCACCGCCCGCGCCGCGGCCGATGGTCTGCAACTTGTCGAAGATGCTGGGCGTCAACAAATAACGACCCACGACGGCCAGATTCGATGGCGCATCCGCCGGTTTGGGCTTTTCGACAATCGACGTGATCCGCGACAAACGAGCCGTCATCGTCTCGGAGGCGACGATGCCGTACTTGTCGGTTTCTTTCGCATCGACCGTTTGCACGCCTAAGACACTGCCACCCAGCTCATCGTAAATATTCGCCATCTGCCGCAAGCACGGGACCTTGGCGTCGATGAGGTCGTCGGCGAGGTGCACGAAGAAGGGTTCGTCGCCGACAACGGGTCGGGCGCAGAGCACGGCATGGCCCAAGCCGAGGGGTGCCGGCTGGCGAATATAGATGCAGCTGGCGTTCGACGGCACGATACCGCGCAAGGCATCGAGTAACTCCGACTTACCTTGTGCCTCAAGGGCGGCCTCCAACTCAGGCGCCGAGTCGAAATGATCTTCGATGGCCCGCTTTGAACTGCCGGTAATAAAGACAAGCTGAGTTGCACCGGCCTGCAGCGCCTCTTCGGCGGCATACTGGATCAGTGGCTTGTCGACGATCGGCAACATTTCTTTAGGGCTGGCCTTGGTGGCCGGCAGGAAGCGGGTCCCTCGACCCGCCACCGGAAAGACAGCAAAGCGAACAGGCTTACGCGCGGACATAGCAAGTCTCTCCGTAAATGGTCCCCCATGATAGCGCAGGGCAACGAGGCGCGAGACGTGTGCGCGGGAATCTTAGGGCTCTCGATTAAGCCTGAGCCTCAGCCTCCTCCCGAAGCGACGCAGCCGGCTCAATCGATTGAACCACGTCAGCGCAGCTCGCAGCCGCCGGACGCCCGCGAGCAGGTGACTGCCATCGTGCAAGATATCCTGCCGCAATCGACGACTCGCCGCTAACAACTGCGCCGTGCGCAGTGCCGTTCGGCTCATCCTCATGAGGCCTCCCGCTCAAGAGCCCGGATGTCCGCCTGCAGCTCGGCCTGGGTCAAGCGCAACCAACCGCCGCGCAGGCGGCGGCGCCGACGGGTCCACCAGAGGCAGCCCCATAGGCAGCCGAAGTACACCAGTCCTACGCCACCGAAGGCCCATGGGCGGTGTGCTTCCGCCACCGCGACAATCACCCCTAAACCGAGGAAGGCCAACGCCAGCGTCGCAAGCAAGACCGCGAAGACGCCCAGCACCAACTCCTCGATCACCCCGCTGACAAAGACTTCAGTCTCCACCGCGACAAGATCCAGCCGCGTGCGCACCAACGCCAAGAGATTGGCAACGATGCGCTGCAGTCGGTCCCACCAGGCCTCAGGGGAGTCGCTCATCGTTCGCGCCGTCCAATCAGCACGCCCAGCAGTACACCGACAGCGGCGCCCAGACCGATCGCAGTCCACGGGTTCTCATGAACATATCGGTCTGCTTCGCGGGCCTTAGCCTCGGCGGCGCGTTCTAGTCCTGAGAGTTGTTGTTTGGCTGCCTGCAGCGTTCGCGTCGCTCGTTCGCGGACACCGACGGCTGCCGACGACGCGTCGTGTGCGGTCGTATCGAGCAGCTCCTCCGCACTGCGGACCAGCGCCTTCAGGTCTTCAAGCACTTCATTCATGGCTGTGTGGGTCATAACGGCCTCCTGCCTTAATGAACCGATTCGGCTTCAGCATGCTCCGGGTTGGCGTGCCGCACATGCGCATAAGCCACGATCCCGGCGCCGCCCGCACCTTCATAGGCCGCTGCGTCGCCGCAGCTGCGGGCGCGCTCTGAGCAGGACCACTGTCTAGCAATCTCGAAATCGCAGCCAATAATTGTTGTTCTATATATTGAATACAATTATATGTTTATAAAGCACTATTAAATTTTATACGTTTTTTAGTTTTCTTATTTAACGTCCGTTAAAAAAGCATATAAAACGTGTTTTTATTCGTCATCAAGTGCAAACGACGCCGCCACCGATCATCAGTCGGCAGTCAGCATCCGTGTACTCGATGGAATGGGCCACCCGTGCGGTGACCACCCTCGGCCGATCGCCGAGGGTTTGGGCTCTACGTGTGAGCCACCGTCAGGCGCGTGGCGGCGCCAAGGCACCGCCCTGCTCGCCCGGGCCGAGCGGCTTTAAGGTGTCCCAGCTCTTGCAGCCAGGGCATTGCCAGAAAAAGGCGCTCGACGCGAAGCCGCAGTCACCGCAGCGATAGCGGGCAACCTGTTGGGACTGGCGCCGTAAGGCCAAGGCTAGGGCTCGAACGGCCACATCGTCGGGCGTCCGATCGGGCGACAAGGCATTGACCAATTCGGCGACTGCCGGTTGACGGGTGTAATAACCGCGCAAGACATTCAGCAAGGCAGGTGAATCGGTGCTGCCGGCTAAGATCGCGGCGTGGGCAATGGCATCCGCCACCTCGGTTCCGTCACCGGCAAACTCCGCCAGCACCTCCGGCAGGGCCGCTTCACGGCCCTGCAACATGAGGGCACGGACGAGGCGCGGCAGCACTTCGGAGGCCAGCTGCGGGCTCTCGACCGGCACCCGCCGCAACAGCGTTAACGCAAGCTCGGCCTCGCCTTGATCAAGCGCCACGTCGGCGCGCACCAATGCGGCCCGAGGAAACTGCCGGGGTCCGGAGCGCGCCAACTTAATCTGCGCTTTGGCCGCCTCGAAATCTTTGGCTCGTCGCGCGGCATCGGCCAATTCGCAGCGATAGTGTGCGAGAGCGATCGCCTGATCCGGCTTCCCGCTACGCGCCAATTCCTCGTGCATCTCGATCGCACGCGCCCATTCCCGCTCCAACTCGTAAATAAGCACCAGATCTTTGAGTGCGGGTAAGCGATAGGCACCGGCCTTCGACAAATCACCGAGCAGTTTCTCGGCCCGGTCATAGAGCCCTGACTTCAGGTAATCCTGAGCCAACGCGTAGGTGGCTTGTTCGCGGAACGCAGGCGCAAGGTCCGGCCGTTCGACCAGGTTCTGATGGACGCGGATAGCGCGGTCCACTTCACCGCGGCGACGGAATAAGGCGCCGAGCGCAAACTGAGTTTCGACCGTATCTGGCTCAACCGCCACGGCTCGCAGAAAAGCCTCCACGGCGCGGTCTGGTTGCTCATTGACGAGGTAGTTCAGGCCCGCTAAATAATCGCTGGAAGGCCCCTTCTTCGGCGCACCCAGATCGATCCGTGCGCGGCGAGTGGCGTACCAACCCACGATTGCGCCACTCAGAATCAATGCCGCTTCACCCCATTTCATCGGCGGATTCCGGGCAGGCGGTCAGCGCAACGAACAGTCATCGGAGTCCTAACAGTAGCGAGCATACGATGCGCGCAATTTACCACGCGAGCGCCCGGTAAGCTGACCCGTCGCGGTCCGGATTGCCCTGCCCAACCTGCCCGAGCTGCGTAGGTAAGGTGTATGTATATTACGCCGGGCCAATCAATCGTCACCGGACAGCATGTGAGCCGTACCGTCCGCTCTTGCGTCGACGGGAAATGCCGAACTCAGTCCGGCTTGATCGCGACTTTGGCGGCCAGAATGTGCGCACGCATGACGGAGGCCGCCCACTCTGAATCCTGTGCCTCAAAGGCTTGCACCAATTCCAAGTGGTGCAGCGCGCTACGCTCGAGACTATCGATACTGTAACGACGGAAGGTCTTCATGATCAGCGGCGCTTCGAGCAGTGACGCCAAAGCTTGATCTAGGCGCGGACTGTTGGCCGCGGCCAGCAACAAGCGGTGGAAGCGCGAATTGAGCAAGCTGATGCGGTCGAGGTGCCCTTCCCCGCGCTGACGAGCTTCCTTCAGCTGGCTCATCGCACAGACCCGCATGTCGGCCAAGGTTTCGCTGGAGACATACTTGGCCGCTCGTGCCGCGGCATGGGACTCAAGCAACGCACGTAAATCGAAGATCTCATCAGCGTCGGCTTGGGTCCAATGGGCGACCACCGCACCCACATTCGGGGTGAACGTCACCAACCCTTCGGCATGCAGACGACGCAAGGCTTCTCGCGCCGGCGTACGGCTGACGCCGGCAGCGACCGCCACTTCCTGCTCGGTGATCCGCGCACTGGGCTCGTAGCGGCCTTCGATAATGCCGGAACGAACCGCTGCATAAGCTTTATCGACTGCTCGCACAGGTTCCTCCAGTGCGGACGCTGACCAGCGGCGCAGCCGACCCTCGTGAGTACCGCTGGGAGTGGCGCCTCCGCGCCACTCCCAGCAGCCGACTCATCAGGCAGCCTTACCCTTGGACTTACCCTTGGGCTTCACGACAGCCGCGGTGCGCCGCGTAAATTCCGGCGCCTTCGGCGCCGGCAACGTGGTCTCGGCCTCACAGCGAGACTTCAGCTCGTCGATCGAGGTGAAGCCACGATCGAACAACTGCACCCCACCGCGGGCCTTCGCCATCTTCGCACGGAGCTTGGTCGTTTCGGCCGCGTCGACGACGCCGTCCTCATTGACGACAACCCCGTACCGACGTGCGCCCTCGACGGTCACCAGCCCCGCTTCCACGTCGAAGGAGACGTTGGCCGGATCGCGCTCGAGCGGATCGCCACATCCACCACCGCCCCACGTGTCGAAGTAGAGCAGATCGCCCGCCTCGACTTTGACCCGGTCACACTTCGACGGCATGTTCTCTTCACTGCCATCGGTGCGCACCATGATCTTCTTGCTGCGCATACCCGGCAGACCACCGTTGACGCCCCACGGGTAAGTCAGCCAACGATCGTCATGGATCGAGATCTCACCCGGCTCCAAGAAGCGATAGCCGATCCGGATGGCGTTACCGCCTCGGAAGCGGCCAGCGCCGCCCGAGTCGGGAATCGTCTCGTAGGTTTCGATGCGCAACGGGAAGTAGCTCTCAAGGAACTCGTTCGGCACGTTGGTGAAGGCCGGCCACAGCGAGTGACCGTCCGGTCCATCGCCGAAGGGTTTGCCGGGAATACCGCCGAAGCCGATCTGGTAGAGCTGGTACCACTCGCCGTTGGCGCGATAGCCCGAGTACATGAAGTGCGGGCTGTCCGAGAAGCCGGCCGCACACATGAACGCCGGATTGCCCAGACCCAAGAGACCGCCGAGCACGTCGAAGATACGACCCAGGGCGTGGGTACGGCACGACAGCGCGGCCGGCTTCAATGGCTTGAGCAGCGTGCCCTTCGGAATGCGTACTTCCATCAGGTCATAAAAGCCGTCGTTGAACAGGATCTGCGGATCGAAGACCATGATCATGTAGACGCCGGCGAACATCTTGAACATCTCCTCGTTGAGGAGGAAGTTAATGCTGCCGATTGACTGCGGATCCGTGCCTTCGAAGTCGAAGATGCATTTATCGCCCTCGCGCCACATGCTGCACGCGATCTTGTACGGACCCATGCCCATACCGTCATCGCACAAGTAGTCCTCGAAGTACTGCTTCTTCTCCGGGATCGTCCGACGCATCAACTCGCGCATGGCGCGCTTGTTGCGTTCCAGCATCTCGTCCATCGCGGAGTAAAACAGATCGTCACCAAAGCGGTTCGAAATCTCGATGCAACGGTTCGCCGCTGTCCGCAGTGCCGCAATGATCGCGTTGAAGTCCGACAAGTTCCACATCGGCAAGCGGCAGTTATGCAGGATGACTTTCAGTACGTCCGTCTGCAGCACCCCGCCCTGGAAAATCTTAATCGGCGGAATGCAAACGCCTTCTTCATAGATTTGACGCGCGTCGGTCGGCAACGAACCCGGAACCTTACCGCCGATGTCGGTCATATGACCGAACATTGCTGACCAGGCGATGATTCGGCCTTCCTTGTAAATCGGCATCATCGCCAACCAGTCGTTCGCGTGACTGATGGCGCCGTTGACCGAATACGGGTCAGACGTGAGGAATATGTCGCCTTCCTCCACGGTGCCCTCATATCCGGCCAAGAAGCCGTGAATGAAGGAACCGAATTGACCGACCACCATTTTGCCCTCGGAGTTCGCGATCATCGGGAACTCATCGTGCTGCTCACGGATACCCGGCGACATCGCCGTGCGGAACAGCACCGTGTCCATTTCATAGCGAGCCGAGCGCAGCGCGCTCTCGATGATGTCGATGGTGACGGTATCGACCTTCACCTTCTTCATCGGCTTCTTGTTCTTCAGAATAATTTTCGCTGGCATGTTGATAGCTCCCGGCGGTTACTTGCGGCCCTTGGCGGGCGCTTTCTTGGACGATGCGGCGCGGCGGCTTGCAGCTGCCTTGCTCTTGGCTTGATACCCATCCGGATAGATGAGGATGTTGCCGAACTTGTCCACCGTGCCCTGATGCTTGGGCAGAATGACGGTGGTCGAGTCCATCTCCATGACGATCGCGGGACCCGCGACCTTGTTGCCTGCTTTGAGCTTGGCGCGATCGTAGACCGTCGCGGTGTAATCGCGACCGTCCATGTACGTCTTCTGCTTGCCGACGGCCGCAGCCTTCGGATCGGCCGTGCCCTTGGCGAGTGCCGGACGGGCGATGCTGATACCGCGACCCTGCACGTTGGCACGCAGGTTCACGAGTTCATGCTCGAGCGGCAGCGCGAAGGTGAAGAGACGCTTGTGCTCTTCATCGAACGGACCGGAGATTGCAGCAAGACCACGCTTCAGGAGGTCATCGAGATCCACGGCAACGGTCAACTGCAAACCCTGACCCTTGTAGCGCACGTCGACCTGATAGCCGAAGCGCATTTCCTTACGCGGCACTTTCTCACGCTCGAGCGACTTCGCGGCGTCCTTGGCGAGCGCGGTGAGGATCTTGTGCACTTCCTTCGCCGAAGTCTCCGAGAACTGACGGATGAACGTGCGCGCCGATTCGTCACGCACCGCCGTCGTCGCGTCGCCCAAGGCACACAACACGCCGGGGCCCGGCGGGATGATCGATGGCCACGAACCGAGCAGACGGCTCAACGCGTTGGCATGCAAAGGACCCGCACCGCCGAAGGCGATCAGCGCGTAGTCACGCGGATCGTGGCCTTGCTCAACGGACACGAGTCGCAGCGCGCCGACCATGTTCTCGTTGACGATGTCGTAGATACCTTGGGCAGCATCCTTGACGCGCTTGCCGAGGGCCTCGCCGACCTTGGTCACGGCCGTATTGGCCAGGCCGCGGTTCAGTTCCATGTCACCGCCGAGGCGCTGCATCTCCGGCAGATAGCCGAGCACGATGTTCGCATCGGTCACGGTCGGCTCCGTGCCGCCACGGCCATAGGCCGCGGGGCCTGGATCGGCACCCGCCGATTGCGGGCCGACGCGCAGTGCCTTGGTCAACTCCGGCACGTGGGCGATCGAGCCACCACCCGCACCGACCGTGCGAATGTCGACGGATGATGCGCGCACGGTGACGTCACCGACCGTTGTCTCACGACGCAGCCGCGGCTCACCGTTCATGATCAGCGCGACGTCCGTCGACGTACCGCCGACGTCGACCGTCAGGAGGTTGGGGAAGCCGGCCTGTACCGCGACCCACAAGGCACCGGTCACGCCACCGGCAGGACCGGACATGAGCAGGTTGACCGGGTATTCCTGCGCGGAGGATGCCGAAGCCAGACCACCGTCCGAGCGCAGGATGTGCAACTTCACATCCTTCGCCTGGGTGGCGAGCTTGGTCGTCAGGTTGTGCACGTAGCGCTGCACGCGCGGGCGCACGTAGGAATTAGCGACCGTCGTGACGGCGCGCTCATATTCCTGCATTTCCGGCACGACTTCCGAAGACAGCGAGACCGGGATGTCCGGCATCACTTCACGCGCGATTTGAGCGATGCGACGCTCATGCGAATCGTTGGCGTAGGCGTTGATCAGCGAGACCGTGAGGGCCTCAATGTTCTTGGCCTTGAGCGCTTCGAGCTTTGCGCGCAGATCGGCTTCGTTCAGTTCGCGCACCACCTCGCCCGAGGCGCTCACGCGCTCATCGGCTTCAATGGTGCAGCTCAACGGTGCCATCGGCAGCGACTTGTTGTAGATCACCCAGCCGCCGAGACCGCCCGGCACGAAGCTGCGGGCGATCTGCAAGACCTGCCGGTAGCCTTTGGTCGTGACGAGGCCGCAGCGTGCACCCGTACCGGTCAGGACGGTGTTCGTCGCGACGGTGGTGCCGTGCATCACGTGCTCGATCAACTCCGGGGAAATCCCGGCGCGCTCGCACACCTTAGCAATGCCGTTCAGCACGCCGACCGACTGGTCGGCAGGTGTACTCGGTACTTTTGCGGTCCACGTCTGACCTGTCCGCTCATTGACGAGCAGCAAGTCCGTGAAGGTTCCGCCTACGTCGACGCCCAATCGGTAACTCATGCGTGCCTCTGCGATGACGTTGTTGTCAAAGAAATATCCGGTCGGTGTCTGCCCATTGGCTGCACTCAGACGGCCACCGGTGGTTTGGGGAAAACGCCAGCCTTGGACAGTGCACCCGGTACCGGTCGGCCCAGTTCACTTTCCAGCCAGCGACTCGTCTCGATCAATTGGTCCAAATCAATGCCTGTCTCGACGCCCATACGGTTGAGCATATACACGAGATCTTCCGTTGCAATATTTCCCGTCGCGGCCGGCGCGAACGGACAGCCGCCGATCCCGCCGATCGAGGCATCGAGGACGGTCGCGCCCGCTTCGAGCGCCGCATAGGCATTTGCAAAGCCGGTGTTGCGGGTGTTGTGGAAGTGACAGCGCAACGTCATGCCCGGCAAGGCGGCGGCTACGCGCCCAACCAGCGAGCGGACTTGCGAGGGCACGGCAACCCCGATGGTGTCGGCCAGCGCGACCTCGACGGGGCCGGCCTCGGCGACACGGCAGGCCAATTCGACGACGCGACCGGGATCCACCTCGCCTTCAAACGGGCACCCGAAGGCGGCCGACACCGTGACCTGCACCCGCAGTCCCGCCGCCTTGGCCGCTGCGGCCATGGTCAGCCAATCCGCGACCGACTCTTCGGTGCTGACGCCCTGATTCTTGCGATTGAAGGTATCGGAGGCCACGACGGCCATGCCGATTTCCGTGCAACGCGCGGCAATGGCGCGCTCGAGTCCCCGTGCATTCAGCACGAGTCCAACGTATTGCGTCTCGGGGTGCCGCGCGATGCCCTCGAGCACCGCTTCGGCATCCGCCATTTGCGGTACGCGCTTGGGGTTTACAAAACTGGTGACTTCGAGCCTGCGAATGCCGGCGCTCACGGCGCGCTCGATCAGCGCAATCTTGGTGGCGGTCGACACCACGCCCCGCTCATTCTGCAACCCGTCTCGC
The DNA here is from genome assembly GCA_903879335.1 of uncultured Pseudomonadota bacterium. Classification (GTDB taxonomy): domain Bacteria; phylum Pseudomonadota; class Gammaproteobacteria; order Steroidobacterales; family Steroidobacteraceae; genus CAIKZZ01. The sequence goes on along the minus strand of CAIRLC010000010.1, from coordinate 346 downwards.
GGGCCGACTTCGACGATCTGTATGCGGGGCGGCAACGTCTCAGCCACAGGCATTCCTCTGAGCTCGGGGAAGGGGTGCTCTGTCCGAGTGTATACACGGAGCGACCAGAATCAACAAAAACTTCGAATCCTTGACCAAATTTTGCCCCGATTGTATACATCCCCTCAGTCCTGAACCCCGCAAGGCCCTCCCATGAGCAATCCCGAATTCCCGCACGGCCCTCTCTCCGACCTACGTGTCCTGGAATTGGGCACGCTGCTCGCCGGCCCGTTTTGCGGGCAGCTGCTCGGCGATTTGGGCGCCGAAGTCATCAAGATTGAGGCCCCGGGCCAGGGCGATCCAATGC
>CAIRLC010000009.1 GCA_903879335.1 uncultured Pseudomonadota bacterium | reverse complement strand
TTCAGTCGTCGGGCATTGTCGGGTTGGTCGCCGAAGTGGGGCACGACCAGTTGAGGGAGCCCCGCCTGCAGTGCCTGCGCGCAGGTGCCGATCCCGCCTTGATGGATGACCGCCGCCGCATGCGGCAGCAATGCCGAATACGGCACATAGTCGCCGACGTACACATCCACAGCGGCGAGCTGTTGGTTTGCTCGGTCGTGAGCGGCCTCACCCATCAGGAGTACCGCGCGCTGGCCAGCGGCTCGCACGGCGGCGAGCCCCTCGACGTAGAATTGCCCCGGACTCCAGACGAAGGAACTGCCGAGCGTCAGCACCACAGGCGCCGATCCTGCGGCGAGGAATGTGGCGAGCGCGGGCTCGAGCGTCATCGTGCCCCGCTCATAGGCATCGTAGCGGGCGAACCCGGTTGAGATGATGGGGGTGGCGAGGTCATTCGGCAGTCGCGCGAATCGGCCGGAGTAGAGCGCCAGCGTGCCATACGGGGACAAGGCAGCACCGAGGATTGGATCGACCCCTTGAGGCGGCAGCTGCCATTCCGTACGCAGTCGCCTGATCGGTCGCCCAATCTGATTGAGGCCGATACGGAGCAGGGCCAGCACACCCCGCACGGCGATTGGACCGAGGGCTATGGCCCAGCGCATCAGCGTATCGATCGGCGGGATCTGTGGCGGGTCGTCTCGCGAGAGTAACACCGACGGCTGCAGGGCTAGCGCCAACCACGGCCCGCGCCGGCGTTCGGCCGCAAGTCGAGCCCCGATGGCCGCGGTCGTCACGAGCAGGAGGTCATCTGGCCGAAGCGCGGCCTCCAGATCCGCCACCCCCAAGCGTAGGAATGGCAAGATGAGATCCGTATAGAGCCGAGCGGGACGCGCGAGCAGATCGGCGGTCATCGCCGCTCGGTCCTTCCCGCACCGACGCTCTAAATCAGACAATGAAGGCGTCATAGCAATAAAGCCAAGGCCTGCTGCGGTCACTCGCTCCGCATACTCTGCATGGCTTGCGATCGAAACCGCAAAACCGAAAGGTAGAAGGGCTCGGCCTATTGCGATACAGGGGTTGAGGTCACCGAGAGAGCCAAATACTGCAATCACGATTCGAGGCATGGGGCATGGCTTGTGTGGGCAGATGGAGGAGTCCACTCAGTATGCCGCGCTGGAGCGGGTGGCTTGGGTGAAAATACGCCGAGCTCTCATCGGGTCAAGAGGACCATCCGGCGCCGCGCGTGCTGGCACCACAGTCACCAACGCGAGCAATCAATCTCATCCGGCGGTCCCTTCGGTGCGCTTAGGCTTGAGGGCGTATGCCTTGACGAACGGCGTCGCATTCGCGCGGGGGACGGTATGATTGCGATCCACTCGACGTCGCTCTCCCGGAGGTCACTGCATGCTCACCGTCTACACTGAAGATCACCTGCAGCGGAACGTCCGCACCGAGTTGTACGGCGGCCAATTGGTTCCGCCCCATGAGTGTCCAGAGCGTGTCGGTTACGTGTTGGAGCGACTGCATGCGGTCTCGCTCGGCGAGATTATTGGGCCCGCTCGGTATGGGCTTGAACCCGTGTTGCGGGTGCATGAGCCTAAGTTTGTGGAGTTTTTGTCGACGGCCTGGACTGAATGGCAGGCGGCCGGCAACTTGGGCGAGGCCATTCCCGACTGTTGGCCAGCCCGGCGGATGACTCAGCGTTGTCCGAGCAGCATCACTGGGAAACTCGGCTATTACGCCATGGCCGGTGAGACATCAATCGGACCCGGTACCTGGGAGGCCGCCCAAGCGGCGGCAGATGTGGCCCTCACGGCTGCCGCGCATCTCAATGGCGGCGCGCGTTCGGCTTTCGCGCTGTGCCGGCCCCCGGGACACCATGCCGGGTATGACCTATACGGCGGCTACTGCTTCCTCAACAACGCCGCAATCGCGGCTCAGTCCTTGCTGGATCGCGGCGCCAAGCGCATCGCCATTCTTGATGTGGACTTTCATCATGGCAACGGTACGCAGGACATTTTTTATCACCGCGATGATGTGCTGTACGTCTCGCTACACGGTGACCCTGCCGAGGCCTTTCCGTATTTCTCGGGTTATGCCGATGAGACGGGAAGCGGTGTGGGCGAGGGGTATACGCTCAATTTCCCAATGCCGCGCGCTACACCGTTTTCGGTCTGGCAGCAGGCGCTGCAATTAGGCCTCGATCGAATCCGCGACTATTCACCTGACGCGCTGGTGGTCTCTCTGGGTGTCGATACCTTCGAGCATGATCCAATCAGTTTCTTCAAATTATCGTCGGCCGATTTTTCAACCTACGGTCGGATGATCGCGCGCTTAAACCTTCCGACACTCTTTGCCTTTGAGGGCGGCTATGCGGTGGCCGATGTGGGGATCAATACGGTCAATGTGCTGACGGGCTTTGAGGCTGCTTGAGGGCGGTACTGATCCGCCTTGGGCACTCAGCGGTGTTTGGCGCACACCGATTTGAGGCGAATCGAGAATCCGCCCGGCAGGATATTAACACTGGAAGCGCAATTGTTGCTTAGTCGCAACAAAATGACTTTTTTTGGACACTGGCACTACAACCGGATCCGGCCCCACAGCGCGCTCCGGTGCCGGCCGCCCGCGCCGGACACGACTGTGGCTGATTTGACGGTGAGGAAGATAATCGGAGAGACTCGGAACGTTGCATAACAGACATCAGAACTGGATCAGTTAATGCAGGCCGGTCAACATAAGCGAATGTAGTTTTTACATAGATTGGTTTTCGATGGTTTGAAAAATTTCAGATTTGCATTCGACGCGCGAGAAGAAATATTCGCGCTTGTTATCGGCGCGATATAAAAAAATTCTCACACTGAATCCAACTCGAAAACTTTCGCGCGGGAATCGTCTATAAACCTTTAGACTCAAGGCGACGCTTTCAGTGGCGGTGTAAGTTAATCAGAAACTTTTAGTTCAGCATTCAATGATTGCATTTCAATTT
>CAIRLC010000008.1 GCA_903879335.1 uncultured Pseudomonadota bacterium | reverse complement strand
GGGCGGGATCCCGACTTACGGCGTCGGCGGCCTCTTCATCAAGGAGAGCGAGCAGTTCGCTCACGGCCTGAATGAACGTATCCCGCTCGTGTCCTTCGATGCCGGCCTCGACTACTGGCGCCTGCTGATCCGACGCATCGCCGCCGCCGCACCGCATTGAGTCCTGGGCCGCAGCTCCGGCGGGCAGACGCGGATCCGACGGCGCACCGCTGCAGGGGCTCAGCGCGCGCTATTCCACAGTGCGCGGGCTGGGCTCTACACTCCGGCAGGCGGCATCAGACCGCGCTCGACAATCCGATGTGGGGGTTTTGATCATGTTGACCGAACAGCCGTCCTGGCTATCCAAGCGCCGCATTGTGGCCGGACCGACCTTTAACCGTTGGTTGGTGCCCCCCGCGGCGCTGGCCGTGCATTTGTGTATCGGTATGGCCTACGGTTTCTCGGTGTTCTGGAAGCCCTTGCAAGCGGCGTTGGTGGGTGCTGATGGACAACCGTTGGCGGCCTGTGCGGCCGGCGCTGTCACCTTTGCGGACAAGTGGAGCGGCACGGTCCAGGCGTTGACGGCCACGCAATGCAACTGGACGCAGTTTGATCTCGGCTGGATGTACACCCTCTTTTTCGTGGTGTTGGGGCTTGCTGCGGCCTTGTTCGGTCCATGGCTCGAGCGCGTCGGGCCGCGCGTCGCCGGGCTGACCGCGACCATCTGCTGGTGCGGCGGATTATTGATCGGCGCCGCCGGCGTCCATGCCCACGCCTTGTGGCTGATGTGGCTGGGATCGGGTTTGATCGGGGGCGTGGGTTTGGGGCTCGGTTACATCTCACCCGTATCCACCCTGATGAAATGGTTCCCGGACCGGCGCGGTATGGCGGCGGGGCTTGCCATCGCGGGCTTCGGTGGTGGCGCGATGATCGGTTCGCCGCTGGCCACCCTGCTGATGAGTCACTACGCCAGTCCAGGTGATCCAGGCGTGGCCGCGACCTTCGTCGCGCTGGCGTTCATCTATGCGGTTTTCATGACGGGCGGTAGTCTCACTTACCGTTTGCCGCCGAAGGACTGGGAGCCCGCGGGGTATGTGCCGACCGAGGACGAGGGCGACCGCGTTGCGCACCGACACGTCCACGTCCGTGAAGCGCATCAAACGCCGCAATTTTGGCTGCTATGGCTCGTGCTGTGTCTGAACGTCTCGGCCGGGATTGGCATCATTGGCGCGGCCTCGCCGATGCTGCAGGAGACCTTTGCCGGTCATCTCATCGGCCATCCAGACCTCGCTTTTGGCGCACTCAAGCAGCACCCGGATTTCGTGAAAGCCGCGGCGGCCGTGGCCGCCGGCTTCGTCGGCCTCCTGTCGTTGTTCAACATTGCGGGTCGCTTCATCTGGGCCTCGGCGTCCGATCATTTTGGGCGCCGTCCAACCTACCTCGTGTTTTTTGCCTTAGGGGCCGCGATGTATCTGCTCGCCGCGCACGCGGCTGAAGCGAAGTCGCTCAGTTTATTTGTCGGCTGCTTCTGCGTGATCGCTTCGATGTACGGCGGCGGCTTTGCGACGATTCCGGCTTTCTTGGCCGATCTCTTCGGCTCGCATTTCGTCGGTGCAATCCACGGTCGCCTGTTGACGGCTTGGTCTACGGCCGGTGTGGTGGGCCCGGTGATCGTCAATTATCTGCACGACGTGCGCGCAGAGTCGGGGTCGGTGGCTGCGGATATGATTTACGGGTCGATCTTTTCGGTGCTGGCGGGCTTGCTGGCGTGCGGGCTGCTCGCCGCACTCGCGATACGGCCGGTGGCGACGAAGCACTTTATGAGCGAGTCCGAGTTAGCCGCGGCGCAGGAAGCGGATCACATCGCGCATGCCCAGGCTCACCCGGCGGACGCCGACCATGGCTCGGTGTGGGCCGTGGTCTTGTCGTGGACGGCGGTCGGCTTACCCTTGCTCTACGGCGTGGGCGTGACGGTACAAAAAGCGATTGTGCTGTTTCATTGACGGCCATTGACGGTCATTGATGGTCGCTCATGTCCGGCGGTCCCATGGGCGCGAGGCGGCGACGTGCTCGGCTGCGATGGGTAGGATCCGAAAGCCCGCGGCTCGGCAGAGCGCGGGCGTGTCGGCGACTCTAGGCAACGCGGCGCGCGGCAAGCCGTGCCTGAGCTACATCTCCCAGAGGCTCGCAGCCCTGATCGAGACGCTCGGCGCGGGAGCCAATCAGCCGATGCGCCGTCCGATGCCGGCGGGCGGGAGCCCATGCCCCGTACCAAGCCCCATAAGCACTTGAGAGACAAGGAAATGACTGATATTCTCGACAGTCTTTCCTGTCCTGATAGTGCGCATCCCGGGTACATGTCGGCCGATCGGCCCTTCATCTCTCGCTTTTGCCGGCTTTCTCGCGCGGAAAAATCGACTTCGCTGGTCGCCAGAGTCACTTGAAACTGACGTGTATTGCCACGTTGTCTCCGGTGCATTTGGCGGCTGGCACAAGGTGGAACGGGCCCCGTGTCCGTTCCGTGTTTAGGCCCAACCCCCGCGCACGCGCCCAAGTGCCGGCCGGGGTTACTGAAAACGGGTGCCCCGCTGGGGTGACCCCGAGAGACTTATCAAACATGACTGAATCTTTTGCGCAAATGTTCGAAGAGAGCTTGGCGAACCAGGCGTTTCGTCCAGGCCAGATCCTCATGGCGCTCGTCGTCGAGGTCGGCCAGGACTACGTCATCGTCAATGCCGGGTTGAAGTCGGAAGCCGTCATCTCGATCGACCAGTTCAAGAATGAGCGTGGCGAGATCGAGTGCAAGGCCGGCGACGAAGTCGAAGTGGCGCTGGACTCTGTGGAAGACGGCTCGGGTGAAACCCGTCTGTCGCGCGAGAAGGCCAAGCGTGCCCGCACCTGGACGCGTCTCGAACAGGCGTTCAATGATCAGGAAATCATCACCGGCATCATCAATGGCCGCGTGAAGGGTGGCTTCACGGTCGAGATCGAGAATGTCCGCGCGTTCCTTCCCGGTTCGCTCGTCGACGTCCGTCCGGTCCGCGATCCGTCCTACCTCGAAGGCAAGGTCCTCGAGTTCAAGGTCATCAAGCTCGACCAGAAGCGCAACAACGTGGTCGTCTCGCGTCGTGCAGTCGTTGAGCAGGAATACAGCGCCGAGCGCTCGCAGCTCCTCGACAACCTGCAGGAAGGCGCGGTCGTCAAGGGCACCGTCAAGAACCTCACCGACTACGGCGCGTTCGTCGACCTCGGCGGTATCGATGGTCTCTTGCACATCACCGACATGGCTTGGAAGCGCGTCAAGCATCCCTCGGAAGTCGTCAAGGTCGGTGACGAAATCGACGTCCGCATCCTCAAGTTCGACCGCGAGCGTCAGCGCGTCTCCCTCGGCATCAAGCAGCTCGGTGCAGATCCTTGGCAGAACATCGCCCGTCGCTACCCGGCCAATACCCGCATCTGGGGTAAGGTCACGAACATCGCCGACTACGGCTGCTTCGTTGAGATCGAAGAGGGCGTCGAAGGCCTCGTTCACGTCTCGGAAATGGACTGGACGAACAAGAACGTCAACCCAGCCAAGGTCGTGCACGTCGGTCAGGAGACCGAGGTCATGGTGCTCGACATCGACGAGGAGCGTCGCCGCATCTCGCTCGGCTTGAAGCAGTGCAAGCCGAATCCGTGGAAGGAGTTCTCGGAGAACTTCAACCGCGACGATCGCGTCTCGGGCCAGATCAAGTCGATCACCGACTTCGGTATCTTCATCGGCCTGTCGGGCGGTATCGACGGTCTCGTGCACTTGTCGGACATCTCCTGGGACATCGCCGGCGAAGAAGCCGTGCGCAGCTACCAGAAGGGTCAGACGATCGAAGCCGTGGTCTTGTCGATCGACCCAGAGCGCGAGCGTATTTCGCTCGGCATCAAGCAGATGGCGAAGGACCCGTTCTCGGCGTTCATCGCGCAGCACCCGAAGGGCAGCATCGTGGTCGGCACCGTCCGCGAAGTCGACGCCAAGGGCGCCATCATCGACCTGCCAGGCGGCATCGAGGGTTACCTCCGTGCTTCCGAATTGGCGCGTGACCGCGTGGAAGACGCGCGCACCGTGTTGAAGGAAGGCGATACGGTCGAAGCGAAGTTCACGGGCGTCGACCGCAAGTCGCGCGCGATCGCGCTGTCGATCAAGGCGAAGGACATCCATGAGGAGCAGGAAGCCATGCAGGCCTACCGCACCGATTCGATGACCGGCACCAGCCTCGGCGACCTGCTCAAGGAGCAGTTCGGCGGCGGCAACGACTAATCAGTCGAGTGAGACCGACGGCGGGGGTGGAAACCCCCGCCGTCTGGTCGTAACATGTTGAAAAAATAGAACCCGGGGCGACGGCATGACGAAGTCTGAGCTGATCGAGATCATCACCTTCAAGCAAAAGCATTTGCCGGCGAAGGACGTGGAACTCGCGGTAAAGCAAATCCTTGAGATCATGAGTGATGCGCTGGCCACGGGCGAGCGGATCGAGATCCGTGGTTTCGGTAGCTTCGCACTGCATTTTCGTCCACCCCGTCAGGGTCGTAATCCGAAGACCGGCGAGTCGGTCTCGCTGCAGGGCAAGCATGTCCCGCACTTCAAGCCAGGCAAGGATCTGCGCGAGCGGGTCAATGACGGTCAGCACCTGCCGATCCGCGGCGAATAAGCACGGTCGGACCAGAATTCAAGGCTAAAGGCCCCAGCTGGGCCAAGCCGCTCGCTTAATCCGATGAACCTGGATTAAACGGGTGAGTCCAAAAAAGGGGCCTCCTATTGAGGCCCTTTTTTTGTTCAGGCAGTCACGCGACTGTCCTGGGCCGGCGTTACCGAGCGCGATCATTGCCCTTCTTGGGTTTGGCCGGGGGGTTATGTCCGGCTGGGTACTGAAGCCACGACAGGCTTCATGTGCGAGTCAATTGGGTAAGTCGCTGCTCGCGCAGCAGCATGCGAATTGACGAGGCATTCCCGTTGGCCCGGTGAGCGCCGACGAACCCACGCCGCGCAACAGCGCATGAATCACTGAACAGTGGGAGACTGCGCGCATTGAGGCCGAGGGTCGACCGACCCCCGGTCTGGCAGTTGACGATATCCAGAAGATTCCAGACTGTTCTGAGACGGTAAAACGTCTCTAGGATGAGCACACCCGTCAGAAACGCTCGATTAAAGTCGTCCTGTGAGTACCCGCGCTGCTGCGGATTGCACAGGGATTGTCCGAGAATCTCGGTGTGTGCGATGAGCAAAAAAAAGGGCCGGCAAAGCCGGCCCTTTTCTCGTCCCGAGGACGTTCAGGCTTACTTGCCGCCGAACTTCGCGCCGAGCTGTACGCCCACGTAGCGAGGTTCGCCGTAGAGCGTCCAGATCCAGAGCGGATCGACGTTCTGCGAAGAGGCCACGTAACGCTTATCGGCCAAGTTACGGCCAACCGCCTTCACGAACCAACGATCACCCTCGCTGTGATACGTCACCGAGGCATCGGTGAGCGTGCGCGAGTCGATGTAGGTCTGTGCCCATGGCGCCGTATTGGCAATGGAGAACGTATCGAGGTTGCGGCTCTGGTAGTTCGTCGAACCTTCGATCGTGATGCTGCCATCACCGGCCGAATGGCTCCAAGCCAAGGCCACCGTAGCGGTGTACTCAGGGCAACGCGACACTGGGATCGAGGTCAGATCGAAAGCGGCGATGTCGCTCTTGAACTCGTCGTACTTGCAGTGCTGGTAGCTCGCCGGTACGCGCAGTGTCAGGTGATCGCTGATCTTCGCCGTGACTTCGCTTTCGATACCGTAGACGCTCATGCTGGCCGCGTTACGGAACAGCGTCTCTTCGCCCGGATCGCCCGCCAAGTTCGTGACCGGTACGACGACCTGACGGATCGCGTCCTTGTACTTGACGTGGAATACGGCTTCGTTCACGCGGATGCGGCGATCCATCAACTCGGCCTTGATGCCAAGTTCGATCGAGTCCGCCTTTTCTGGGTTGGTCGGACGGAGTTCATCCGGCGTGATCGAGTTGCCGCTGGTGCCGATCTGGTCGTTGTAACCGCCGGCCTTGTAGCCGTGGCTGAAGCTGGCGTAGGCGAAGGTCTCCGGATTGATCTGGTACGACGCCATCGCACGGTAGGTCGGTGAGGACCAGGTTTGCGAGTCACGCACCACGCCATACGAGTACTTGTTGAAGTCAGCTCCGCCCATCAGGCCGCCTGGCAATTTATCCCAGGTGAACGTTGGGTCGATCGAGCCATCAGCGCTGAGCTGCTGAACAAACATCTGCTTACGCGCGACGAATTCTTTCTTGTCCTGCGTGTAGCGGGCGCCGAGGGTGACGGTCCACTTGTCCGAGGCCTTCCAGTTCAACTCGCCGTAGGCTGCCTGCGACGTTGCCTTCTGCGCGTTGCACATGACCTGCGGGTTGTTATTCCAACCACCTGGGGTGAGGCCAAGGATGTTGGTGTACTGGTTGAAGAACAGGTCATAGAGGCCAAGAACCTGGGCGACGCAGAACTTGGTGTCGTCATGCTGGTAGAACGCACCGACCACGTAGTTGATGGGGCCGCTGTCGTTGCTGGCAAAACGCAGTTCGGTCTGATTCGTCTTACGCTTGTCGGAGCGATTGGCATCGAAGACCGAGACCGGTCCCACCACGCCGGTGTAGTCCGACGGCAAGCTTGAATCTTGTGAGCGCGAGCCGGCGACGAGGGTCAAGGTGCCCGGCGCGAGCTTCCAGTCGACGTTGAGGAACATACCATCGGTGTCGACGCGATGGCCCTTGTCCATGTCGATCAGGTAACCGTTACGGTGATCAATACCGGCACAGTTGTACACGTCGCCGGTGCAGTTCGCCTGCAGGCCGAGCAGGGAGAACACGCTGCCCGCGGGCGAGGTGTTCACGGCAGCCGGTGTCTGCGAACGGTCGTTGACGCGCTCATATTGGAGGTGTGCGACGAGATCATCGGTCACCTGCCACGTCAGTTTGGCGCGGCCGGAGAAGCCATCCGTGCCGCCGACCGTGTTGCCATCACCCTTGTAGCTGCCGACATAGACGCCAGGCGCCACCAGCGTGCCGCCATTCTGTGCATAGCCCGTGGCGAAGGTGGAGGAGGCGCCGTTGCGCATCCAGCCTTCGACGGTTTCTTGGGATGCAACGACGCGCAATGCCAGCTTGTCGCTGATCAACGGGATGTTGAACGCGCCCTGAAGATTGCGCACCTGGAATCCAGGTGTGCCGGCTTCGATGCGCGCTTCTGCACTCCACTCGTTCAGGACGGCCTGCTTGGTGTGCACGACGACGGCGCCGCCGGTCGTGTTCTTGCCGAACAGCGTGCCCTGTGGGCCGCGCAGCACTTCGATGGAGTCCACATCAAAGGCGTCGAGGATTTGCGTCTGCACGTTAGGCATGACGAAGTCATCCACGATGACGCCGACTGGGGCCTCGTTGTAGACGATGATGTCCGTTTGGCCGACGCCGCGCATGGCGAAGGAGGCGGCGTTGAAGCCGTTCACCTTGGTCGCCGAGAAGTTCGGTACGTAGGCGGCGAGGTCACTGATCGTCTCAGGTGAGACCTGTTGGATCAGGCGCGAATCAATGGCGCTGATCGCGATCGGTGTCGACTGCAGGTTGGATTCGCGCCGGGTGGCGGTGACCGTCACCTCTTCGAGCGCGCCCGCAGCAGGAGCCGGCGGCGCGCTCTCGGCGCTGGCCGTGGCAGCAGCGGCCGCGAGAGCAAGCGCGACTGCGCCGCGTAACGAGACCGAATTGAAGCGAAGAATATCCATTCAAACCCCCAAAAAAGTAAATTCGTGCCGCGCCCACGGGTAACCCCGTGTTGTTGTACGCGGACCAATACTATGCACTCTCGGAAAAAAAACAAGCGTGACTGTTTCGTTTTGGAATCAGAGCGTTTGTGGCGGGAATTTTGCCATTGGCCCACCGATCTCAGTCTTGGCAGCCCGCCCGGGCCCGCTGCAGGGGATCGGTCGGAATGATGTTGCAAAATTACAACGATTGCGCCGATGTTGCGATGCTCGTGGCGCAGTGCAGCAATCCGGTGGTTCCGCGGTTATGGCGAGCTGCTGCGCAGTTCCCGCAACTTATCCGCCAAATACACCAAGAGGCGTTCACCCTGTGCCGCGTCGGCTTGAGTCATAAAGCTGACCGCCATGCCTTCTAAGACAAAGCGCGACAAATTAAGGGCAAGATCGAACTGTGGGCCGGCGTTTTCCCATTCCGGAAACACGTCCCGCGCTGTCGCATACCATTCCCGCTCGAAGGCCTCCTGCGACGGGCGAAGGATCGCTGCCAATTCCGGGTCGGTGCGAGCAGCGACCGATAATTCGAAAAAAGCCACGAACATGGGGTGCTGAACATGCTCCCAGAAGGCGCGCACGGCCAGCATGATCCGATCCTCGGTGGGATCGATGGGCCGACTCATGGCCCGCCGAAACGCCTTCAGGCGCTTGCTGTGCAGATATTCGATGGCGCCCTTGACCACGTCGATTTTTGACGGGAAGTGATGCAGCATCGCGCCACGCGACAAACCCGCTTCCTCGGCAATCGCGGTGGTGGTTGTGCGCGCATAGCCCAGTTCAACGAAACGACGGATGGCACTGTCGAGTATCAGTCGGCGGGTCGCCGCACTTTTTTGTGCTTGCCACCCCGACGGATCCGCGGCCGAGTCCATTGCGTTCACCATCGGTTGCCTCGGGCAGGGTATCGCCAAGCGCTCTCACGGCGCGGCCCGAAAGAATGTAAGCCCTGTCTGAAAAAGTCAACGGTGATTGAAACCGTACGACGTGACTGTTAGCGTCCGTCTCTACTGCGGTCTCGGCCGTGGGGCCTTTTACCAAGACAGAACACAGCCTCGAGGGGAACCAACTATGGGTCGGGTTAGCGGCAAAGTAGCACTCATTACCGGCGGAGCGACGGGGCTCGGTCGGGCCGACGCCATCGCGCTGGTGCGCGAGGGCGCGAAGGTATGCATTACCGATATCAACGTGGCGGCGGGCGAAGCGCTCGCGGCTGAACTCAATGCGACACATCCGGGCGCCGTCCTGTTCTTGCGACAGGACGTGTGCGACGAGCAGGCTTGGATCGATACGCTCGCGGCGGTCAAAGCCCACTTCGGCGGCCTGCATATCCTCGTGAACAATGCCGGCATGGTGAAGATCGGCACCCCGGAGTCTGCCTCGCTGGAGGACTTTAGGCGCCACCAGGCCGTCCTCTCCGAGAGCGTGTTTTTGGCCTGCAAACACGCTCTGGGTCCGATGAAAGATAGCGGCGGTGGTTCGATCATCAATATGTCTTCCACGGCCTCCCATTTGGGCTACCCGGTGTTCCACGCCTATGGAGCGGCCAAAGGGGCGGTTCGTTCGATGACGAAGTCGGTGGCCGTGTGGTGTCAGATGCAGAAGTACAATATTCGCTGCAACTCGATCCATGCCGGCGCGATGGAGACCGCCATGGTCGTCAATGCCACGCATGAGTTGGGTATGACGATGGACATGTACCACCAAAGTCCGCAGGGGCTGGGTAAGCCTGAGGATATTGCCAATCTCGTGCTCTTCCTGGCCTCTGAAGAGTCGCGCTTCATCAACGGCACCGAGCTATTGATCGACAACGCACTGACGATCCAGTGATGGTGCAAGCCCCGACTGCGACAGTCGGGGCTTGCAGTCTGGCCAGCGAATTATAAAAAAATCAGTCCTGACTGTTTATATGAAGTCCTAGGGGCGCCTATACTGGATGCTATCGGGGTATACAGAGCCCCCTCAGCGTCAGCGAGCAGTACGGGAGTTCGACATGGATTTGCAGCTCAGAGGCAAGAAAGCCATTGTGACCGGCGCCACCAAAGGCATTGGTCGGGCGATCGTGGAATTGCTGGCGTCGGAAGGCGCGGACATCGGCTTTTGCGCGCGTAGCGAGGACGAGGTCGAAGAAACAACCCGCTCGCTGCAGGCGAAGGGCGTCAACGTGGTCGGCGGGGCGGTCAACGTCCGCGACGGTGACGCCTACAAGGCGTGGCTCACGGAGACTGCTGCGGCGCTGGGTGGCTGCGATGTGTTCGTCCCCAACGTCAGTGCCGGTGGCGGCATGGATTCTGAGAAGAACTGGTGGAAGAACTTCGAGATTGACGTGCTGCACACCGTGCGGGGTTGCGAAACCCTGATGGATGCGCTCAAGGCCTCCGGTCAAGGCTCTGTGGTCATCATCAGCTCGACCAACGCCATCGAGACCTTCGCAGCCCCAATGGCCTACAACGCCATGAAGGCATCGCTGATCACCTACGCCAAGCAGTTGTCGCAGTTTGTGGGTAAGCACAACGTGCGCGTCAATGCCGTCTCACCGGGCCCCATCTATTTCGAAGGTGGCGCCTGGGAGATGATCAAGGGCACCAATCAGAAGTTTTATGACAGCACCTTGCGTGCGATTCCGTCGGGTCGCTTTGGCGTTCCGGACGAAGTGGCGCGTGTGGTGGCCTTCCTCGCCAGTCCCGCCTCCAGCCTGATCACCGGGGCGAATATCGTCGCCGATAACGGCTTTACCAAGGGCGTGCGGTACTAAGCGCATGGCTCACGGGCGTGTCAATGTCGCGTTCGTCTGTGGTGGCAAGTACCACGACATTGACTACGCGCGCGCGCAGATTCTGCAGGCGCTGTTGGAGACGCCGCATCTGCGGACCAAGGTCTATGCAGACTACAGCGCCATCGACGAGATCACTGCCGCGGACTGCCTGCTGACCTATACGGTGGACCTGTTACCTGACGAGGTCGGCGCCGAGCGTCTGCGCCAGTTTGTAGCGGGCGGGCGCCGTTGGTTTGCTTTGCACGGAACCAACTCGGTGCTCAAGTATGTGAAGGGCAAAGGTTGGGATGCGCCGCGTTCGGCGCCGTTGTACATGCAGACCCTGGGCAGCCAGTTCATCGCGCATCCGCCCATTGCGCCGTACACCGTTGAGGTCACCGCGCGGGATCATCCGCTCGTGGCGGGTATCGAGCCGTTCACGGCTGACGATGAACTGTATTTGTCGGAGTTGCATCCGCCCCTCGAAGTGCTGCTGCATACGCGCTTTACCGGCATGACGCCGGGTTTTGTGGAAGCGGACTGGTCGGGCGATGACCTGCGTCCCGTGCTGTATCTAAAGCGTATCGAAGCCGGGTCCGTGTTGTACTTCACGCTCGGTCACGCCCGCAGCCGCTATGACATGCAGCCGTTGATGGCGGAGTATCCGAACGAGGAGCGGGGCAGTTGGCCGACACCGGCCTTCCAGACGCTGCTGCGTCGGGGTCTTGCGTGGATGGCAGAGCGCGCCTGAACGGCGAGGGAGACGAGTGATGTCGACCGACTCATCAAAGGAAGCGCTGTACGCAGCGTCTGCGACCCCCAAGTACAAGAAGGTGCGGCGTGTCACGCCCGCCGAAAGTCCGGTCACGCCGGTCGATAAGACGCCGGATCCAGAACTCGGGCACGCGCCAATCGCCAAAGAGCGCTATACCTCGGCGCAGTTTATGCAGCTTGAGTGGGAGCGCATGTGGACCAAGGTCTGGCTGCTGGGAGGCTGGGAGCGTGACCTCGCGGAGCCCGGTGATTACGTGGCGACGCACTTGGGTAAGGAGTCCGTGTTGATCGTGCGCCAGCGCGACGGCTCCTTGAAGGCGTTCTATAACGTCTGCCTGCATCGAGGCAATCGCCTGCGCCCTGAAGGCACCGGCAGTGGCGACTCGTTCAAGTGTCAGTACCACCATTGGGAATACGACCTGGACGGCTCATTCCTGCGTATTCCTGACTTGGATACCTTTGTGCAAGGCCCGCCGCCGTGCAAGGGCATCCGCTCACTACCCTGTGAGGCCTGGGGCGGCTTCGTCTGGTTCAGCCTCAATCCTGAGGCCGGCCCGCTGAGTGAATACCTGGACCCCGTCGACAAGCATTTGGCGCCGTATAACTTCGCTAAAATGGCCATGACGCGCGATATCACGGTTGAGTGGGACTGCAACTGGAAGGCGTCGGTGGATGCCTTTAACGAGAGCTACCACGTGCAGGGTATCCACCCGCAATTGATGTGGTACCTGCATGACCTCGATCTGCAGATCGATACCTATGAGCGTCACAATCGTTATCTGATCCCCTTTGGCACACTTTCACCGCGGGTGCGCAAACCGAACACGATCCCGGATCCGATCAAGGTGATCATGAAGGCAGCGGGGATGGACCCGGCTGATTACGATGAGCCGATCGAGAACATCCGTCGCGACGTGCAGAAATGGAAGCGCAAGCACGGGGCGGCTCAGGGTAAGGATTACTCGGGTCTGAACGACGATCAGCTGACGGATGATTATCACTATCTGATTTTCCCGAACGTCACGCTGAACACCCACGCGGACGACCTGATGCTGTTCCGACAGCGCCCGCATGAAACGGATCCAAACCGGATGTACTACGACATCTGGACCTTCGAGTTGATCGCCGACGGTGCGCCATGGCCGGATCGGCCGCGGCACCAACACGTGCAGCACGGTGATAAATCGATCGGCCTGGTGCTCGATCAAGATGCGCACAATCTGCCAGGTGTACAGGCCGGTATGCACTCGGCCGGCTTTGATGGCTTATGGCTGGGCCAGCAAGAACTGCGGATCCGCCACTTCCACAAGGTCTTAGACGACTATCTGGCCGGCGGGCCGACCGCGCAGACCTGAGGCGGCGTGCTCGTCCTAGCTTTCATGTGCCGAAAAAAAATCACGCCTGTTGGTAACCGTCAGAATTGAATGTTTTACCGTGCACGCTTAGAGTACCGCTACGCTTGGCCGTTGCGCCTCGCGAGCGTGCATTAATTTCTCTCTAGGGAGCGCACCTTGAGTACTGAGACCGTCGAGTCGCCGCCGTCCTCCGAGCGCCTGCTCGAGGCGTATCGCAAGATGCGAACCATCCGCGAATTCGAAGAACGCCTCCACGTCGAGATTCAGACCGGCGAAATCCCGGGCTTCACGCATCTGTACTCAGGTCAGGAAGCGATCGCCGTCGGCGTCTGTGAGCACTTGGGCCTCAACGATTACATTGTCAGCACGCACCGGGGTCATGGCCATTGCATCGCCAAGGGCTGCGATGTCGCGGGAATGATGCATGAGATCTACGGTCGGGCGACCGGCCTCTGCAAGGGCAAGGGTGGCTCCATGCACATTGCCGACTTCAGCAAGGGAATGCTCGGCGCTAATGCGATCGTCGGCGGTGGTCCGCCCATCGCGGTGGGCGCCGCAATAGCCTGTCGCAATCGCGGTGATGGCACCGTGTCGGTGGCCTTTGCAGGCGACGGCAGTTGCAATCAAGGGACGGTATTTGAGGCCATGAATCTTGCGGTGGTGCTCAAAGTACCCACCATCTTCATCTACGAAAATAACGGCTACAGCGAGCATACGGGCGTTGATTATGCCGTCGGCTCGAAAGACATTGCGGGCCGCGCAGCGGCCTTCGGAATGCCGGTCGAGAAGGTTGACGGAACCGATTTTCATGCGGTCTATGCGGCGATGGGTCGGGCCTTGGCACACGCTCGAGGCGGTCACGGCCCCTTCGCGATCGAAGCGATTGCAACCCGCTTTTATGGTCACTTCGAAGGTGACCCGCAGCTCTATCGTGCGAAGGATGAGGTCAAGCGTCAGCGCGAAAGCATGGACTGCTTGTCGATCTTTAGGCGGACAGCGACACAGCGCGGTCTGAGCGAGCATGATCTCGATGCCATTGATGCGGATGTACTCGCCCTGATTGATCGGTCGGTCGCTGAAGCTCGCCAAGCGCCGCCGCCGGCAGAGTCTGAATTGACCACCGACGTCTACGTCGCGTACTGAGGCCGCTATGTCCCAGAAATCTATGCGTGATGCCATTAACGATGCGCTGCATCTGGAGATGGCCCGTAATCCGAACATCATTGTGCTCGGCGAAGACGTCTCCGGCGGTGCCGGCGGCACCTCCGGCCAGCGCGAAGCCTCCGGCGGCATTTTCGGCATCACCAAAGGGCTATTGCCGAAGTTTGGTGATCACCGGGTGATTGATACACCGATCTCCGAGTCCGCGATTATCGGCGCCGCCGCGGGCGCTGCGTTGGCCGGGTTGCGGCCGGTGGCTGAATTGATGTTCGCCGACTTCGTCGGCGTGAGCCTCGACCAAATCTTTAATCAGATGGCGAAGTTCCGCTACATGTTCGGCGGTCGCACCACCTGTCCTGCCGTGGTGCGGTTGGCCATGGGCGCCGGCATGAACATGGGTGCGCAGCATTCGCAGACGATCTATCCGCTGTTGACCTCGGTCCCCGGCCTCAAGGTTGTCGTTCCGTCCAACGCCTACGATGCGAAAGGATTGATGCTGACGGCACTGCGCGGTGATGATCCAGTCATGTTCTTCGAACATAAGGCGCTGTATCCCCGCAAGGGTGAAGTGCCGGACGGTGATTACACCATTCCTTTCGGTGAAGCGGCACTGGTTCGTGAAGGTGAGCACGTCACGGTGGTGGCGATCGCCCGCATGGTCGTGTTCGCCGAGAAGGCCATTGATGCAGTCGAAAAAGATGGCATCACCTGCGACCTAATTGATCCTCGAACGACGTCGCCGTTGGATCTGGATACGATTCTGGAAAGTGTTGAGAACACCGGACGATTGGTGATCGTCGACGAATCACCACCGCGCTGCAGTGTTGCGGCGGATATTGCCGCCCAGGTGGCGTCTCAGGGATTCAGATTCCTCAAGGCTCCGATTGGGATCGTGACCGCACCGCATTCGCCGGTGCCGTTTGCACGCGAGCTCGAGCGTGCTTATGTACCAAGTCCGCAGCGCATTGAAGCGGCGATCCGCAAAGTCATGCAGGAGTAAAGACGATGTCGAACGTGCGCGCGATCACGATGCCCAAGTGGGGTATCGAGATGCAGGAAGGCTTGATCACGGGTTGGACTGCGCGAGTGGGGGAGACCCTGGCCGTGGGTGATCCACTGCTCGATGTCGAGACTGACAAGATCGTCAATGCCGTCGAGTCGCCGTATGCCGGTACGCTGCGGCGTATTCTGGCAGAGGACGGCTCGTCCTACGCGGTCGGAGCCTTGCTCGCCGTCTATGCTGACGCCTCCGTCAGCGAGGATGAGATTGACGCCTTCATCGCGGCATTCAAGCCTGCCGAAACCAGTTTTGAGCCCGGTGGTGTAACCGAAGTACCTGCCGCAGCGCCGGTTGAGCCGCCCCCGACGGTCTCGTCTGCGCCAGCTGAGGGTGTCGAGACTGAAGGCCGAGTCAGCCCAATCGCACGCAAACTCGCGCTCAAGCTCGGTATTGATCTTTCGCTCATCACGGGCACCGGCCCCAATGGACGCATCTCCAAAGAGGACGTTGAGACCTTTGCTGCCGCAGCTGCCGGCACGACAGCGGCGCACGTCAACCCGGCCACGCGCGAGCGCCTCACGCCGATGCGTCAAGCCATCGCGCGGCGCTTGCTGGAATCCAAGCAGAGCCTTCCACACTACCGGCTCGAGCGTACGGTGGAGGTTTCATCGTTATTGGCGCATCGCGCGGCATTGAATGCAGCGGGTGGTGCGAAAGTCTCGGTCAACGACTTGATCGTGCGAGCGGTTGGACTGAGTCTCATCGCGCACCCAGCATTGAACGCTCACCTGGTGGGTGATGACGTGATTCGCTACGGTGAAGCGGATGTGGCCATCGCAGTGGCCACGCCTTCAGGCTTGCTGACGCCTGTGTTGCGCGCGGTGGAGTCACAATCCGTGGCCGCGATCGGCGCCGCCTCACGCGACCTGGCGGAGCGGGCCCGCGCCGGCAAATTGCAGCGCAGTGAAATTGAGGGCGCGACCTTTACGGTCTCGAATTTAGGGATGTACGGGCTCGATCGCTTCGATGCCATCATCAACCCGCCGCAGGTCGCGATTCTCGCGGTGGGCGCCGTGCGTGCGGCCGCAGTGGTTCAGGAGGGCGTACTCGCGGCCGGCACGGTGTGCACGTTCACACTCTCGGCCGATCATCGCGTGATCGATGGTGCGGTGGGTGCCGCATTCCTTGAGACGCTGGCGCAACGACTGGCGCAGCCCGCGACGCTCTGAGTTTTACGCCCCAAGGCACTGGGCAGCCTGCGCGCGATGGATCCATCGCGCGCAGGTGATTGGCTGATTTAGCCCAGATCAAGTTCCTTCAGGAGTTGATCCCGCAACCGGAACTTCTGGATCTTGCTGGTCGACATCGGCCATTCGGTCACAAAGCGGATGTGTCGCGGAATTTTGAAGGCCGCGATCTCGGCTTTACAGAAGGCGATCAATTCTTGCGGTGTCGCCACTTCGCCCGGCTTTAATTCAACAAAAGCAGCCGGAACCTCGGCATAACGGGCGTCCGGGATGCCGACAACCTGCGCGAGCTTAACGGCCTCATGGCGCTGTAGGCTCGCCTCGATTTCGGCTGCAGCGACGTTTTCACCGCCGACCTTCAGCATGTCTTTCGTGCGCCCATGAAACATCATGGTGCCGGCCGCGTCGATCGAACCCACGTCGCCAGTGTGATACCACCCGTCTGCATCGATGGCGGCGGCGGTCTTTTCGGCATCCTTGTAATAGCCCTCGAGCGTGCTGTAGCCACGGACGAGCACTTCGCCGCGCACGCCCGGCGGGACATTCAAGCCGGTATCGTGGTCGATAATGCGCACTTCGATGCCCGGCAGGGGCTTACCGAGGCGGCCCGTGCGTTGGCCGAGCGGGTCGGTCAGCATGCTCGTGGTCACGGTGCCGGCGGTTTCGGTCATGCCAAAGGTGCCCACTTGAATGGCGTTCGGCATCGCTTTGAGCATCGCATCGCGTATACCCGCCGGTTGCACGGCGAAGTTGGAGTTCATGAGACGGATCCGTGACAGATCGGTCTTCTTAAAATCCGGGTGATAGATGAGATCCGACATGATCGTTACAAAACAGGGATAGGTGGCGCTGACGCGTTCCTCGGCGAGCATGCGCAGCGCTTTGCCTGCTTCAAAGAACGCCATCGTGAGATAAGCACCGCCAACATCGAAGGTCGCAAGCATCGGCAAGATGCCGGCGATATGGAATAGCGGCAGCGGCGACCAGAAACGGTCGCCGTAGCGCAGCTGATAACGGTGACGACCCAGTGCGATCGAGTTGCGAACCATCGCTTCGTGCGAGATCAAACACCCTTTGGGGTTTGCGGTGGTCCCCGAGGTATAGAGCATCAGTCCGACGTCGCGCACGCGTACTCCAAGGCGCGCGCGATGTACCGCTTCCGCTTTCACGGTCTTAGCGAGTTTGAGAAACGCCTTCGCCGTGAGGAACGCCGCTGGGCCTGGCTTGCCGAGGACCACGATATTGCGCAGCTTAGGTGCCTCAGGCAGGTGTAACTGGCGTGGATCTTCCTGACCCGCCAGGGAGGGCATCGCCGTCAGTAGACGCTCGATGAAGTTGACCTGCTCAGGCACTTCACTCGTGGTGATCACCGTCACGAGGTCGCCGTTCTCGACCACGTAACGAAGTTCGTGCGCGCGATAACGGGCATTGATGGGGACTGCAACCGCACCACACAGCGCGATCGCAAAGAAGTATTCAACAAATTCTAAGCAGGTCGGCAGTAATAGACCCACATGGCTGCGTGGCGTGACGCCGATCGCTTGCAAGCCGCGCGCACGTTCGATCGCACGAGCCGCGAGTTCGCCATAACTGATTTTTTGATCAGGGAAGACGATCGCATCGTCATCGGGGTGGCGGTCAGCGGCGGTCAGTAACAAATCACCGATGGTGGTGACGGCAATACGGATCGAAGCAAGGTCCTCTTTCGCGGGGCGCCAGAGTGGGGCTTTAGCCGATGCGCCGGCGGGGGCTCGCGCGCCCTTCTGGGTGGATTTTTTTACAGTCTTGGATTTTTTGACGGCCATACCAAATTCCCCTCAACGCTGATCGGCCGACGTAGCCGTACGCGATAGCGTGGATACTATCGGCCGACGGAATTAAAAGAAACAGGCGTGACTGTTTCTTATTTGCGCGCGTACCATGCGCGTCGGTAAGGGCCGAAAACGCCCGTTGGACGGGAGACGGAACAGATGCCGACATTTCACCGCGCCTTGGCCGAGGCTGATCTGGCTGAAGGGCAGATGCGTGGTCTAGTACTGAACGGGCTTGACCTCGTGTTGGTGCGGACCAAGGATGGCCTGTACGCCATGGACAACCAATGTACCCATGGCGCGGCGCGCTTGTCCGAAGGCCGCTTGCGCGGCGTGCGGGTGATTTGTCCACTGCACGGCGCGTCGTTCGACTGTCGTTCCGGTGCGGTCTTGGCGTTACCGGCCCGTGACCCACAGCGCGCGTATCCAACGCGTATCTTGGACGGTTGGATCGAAGTTGAGCTGGGTTCCTAAGGCTTCAGCACTGAGCCGACAAAATTACGCCGGCTTCGGCAGTCGGATCGGACGATCGCCAGTCCAGGTGCGCGCGGTACTGCGCATGTAGTCGAAGGCTGAGCGCGCGGCCGGGGTGGCTTCAATCAGTTCGAGCATGCTGCCCGGATGTGTGCCGATATCGAGATAAGCAAAGCGCTGCCCGACGGTCGTGGCGCCATCCTGAACAACGCGTGTCTGCCAGTGCTGGGCCGTGATGACGGCATCCAGGTCGTCAACGAGTGCGCCCACATGCTGCAGGCCTTCCCCATAACGGCTCAGATGGTCCAGGTAGATCGACGGGCTATCGTTGTGCTGCTGGACCAGTTCGATCTGTAAATCACCCGAGTACGCGATCGCCACGCTCATGTCGATCTTTGAAGGCCTGCCACGGTAGTTGCAGGTGGCGAATTCGATATGCTCCATGACGAAGAAGGGTCCAACGCCATAGACGTCAACCCAGTGCTCCGCCGCCGCGCGCCAATCGCGCACGACGTAACCGTTTTGCAGTATCGGACCGACGTAGCGACTCATCGGCGTTGATCGAAGCGACGCCCCACCAAGGCCGCCGTGATGTTGATCTTTTGGATATCCACGGCGCCACCGGCGATACCCCAACCCCAGGAGTCGCGCAGTCGGCGCTCCATCGGGTACGCCTTCGAATAGCCATAGGCGCCCATGAGTTGCATGGCGTTGCCACAGACCTCACGCGACATTTCGTTGGCGAAACACTTGGCGATCGACGAATCGATGATGCTCGGCAGTCCTTTTTCGGCGTTGCAGGCGGCTCGATGGATCAACAGTCGAGCAGCATCCACGCGCATCTGCATTTCCGCTAACTTGATCTGCACGGCTTGAAAGTCAACCAGTGGACGGCCGAACTGTTGGCGCTCTTGGACGTAACTCAACACGTCCTCGAGCGAACCGGCGGCTTGTGCCAGCGACATTGTGGCATTGCCGCAGCGTTCGAGATCGAAGGCTTCCATCAGTTTCTTGAATCCGCCGGCGGGGACGACGATGTGGTCGAGGGGTACGCGCACGTTGTCGAAGTACAGATCCGCCGACGGCACACCGCGGAAACCCATCAGCGCCTCAGGTGTACCGAAGGACAGACCCGGCGTCCCGGTTTCGACATAGACCGCACCGATGCCTTTCGCGCCGGCATCCTCAGACAGACGGCAGTAGACGACGTAACCGTTTGCGTGGCCGCCGCCGGAACACCAACGTTTGGTGCCGTTCAGCGTGACGCCGGTTTCATCTACAACGCCGCGCGTGGTCAGATCGGTCAATGCAGAGCCCGCTTGCGGCTCGCTCATCGCGACGGCAACCACGGTTTCACCGCGGCATACGGCCGGCACCACGCGTTCGGCCAAGGTACGGCTGCCAAAGCGTTCGATGGCGCGGACTGGCCCGACACAGGATTCAAAGACCGGGAAGGCGACAGCCGAAGAGATCTTGGCGAACTCTTCCACGACCAGTAAGGCCTCAAGATTGCCAAGCCCCATGCCGCCCAGCGATTCCGGGATGTTGATGCCTAAGAACCCCATTTCCGCGTATTCGTGCACCAGTTCGTGCGACGGTGGTTCGCCCGAGGCTTCGAGTTCTTCTGCGATCTTGGGTAGCCGCTCTTGCGCGTAGCGTCGTGCCGCTTGCTGCAGTGCTGCTTGTTCTTCGGTGAGCTGAAAATCCATGATCTGTATTTCCTAGGCGTAACGGGACACTAAAGTAATCGTGCGGTTCGGCTGCGATTCGCACTCATCATCACGGTCTCAACCGATGAACAGAGCACGCGCTAATGCGAAGTGGTTCGCCCTGATTGAGGGCTTGTGACATGATCCTTCGCTGAGTGGGTGAGCGTAGACCGTGGAGTAATATAACGTGACGAACGCCGTGTTGTCGGGCATCCGAGTGCTGGATTTTGGTCGCTATGTGGCCGGGCCTTACTGCGCGACGCTGCTGGGATATTTGGGCGCGGATGTCATCCGCATTGAGCGCCGTGAAGGCGGCGAGGATCGCTTCATTGCGCCGGTCACTCCGAGCGGCGAGGGTGCCGTATTTCTGCAAACGGGCAGCAACAAGCGCTCGCTGACGCTCAATCCGGGTACACCCGAGGGGCGCAAAATCATCGCCGAATTGGTCAAGACCGCGGATGTCGTGGTGGCGAACTTGCCGCCGCTGGCGTTGACGGCCATGGGCCTCGATGAGGCGAGCGTGCTGGCATTGAACCCGCGCGCCGTTCTCGTGACTCAATCTGCGTTCGGGGATGTGGGTCCTTATACACGCCGCGGCGGTTTCGATGGGGTCGGTCAGGCGCTGTCGGGTGCCATGGTGATCACCGGCACACCGGGGCATCCCGCCAAAGCCGCGGCTCCTTACGTGGACTTCACCACGGCTGTGCTCTCGGCGTTCGGCGCACTGGCCGCGCTGTTGGAACGAGATCGCTCTGGGCAGGGTCAGCGTGTTGATGCGACCTTGCTCGGTTCGGCGCTCGCGGTGTTCAACTCCCACCTCATTGAGCAGAGCGTCACCGGTATCAATCGGCAGGGCACCGGCAATCAGGTGCAGACCTCGGCGCCTTCTGATTTGTTTGCCACGCGCGACGGTCACGTGCTCGTGCACTGCGTCGGTAATGGTCTGTTTCGGCGTTGGGCGAAATTGATGGGAGATGAGGCGGGCTGGACTGGGAATCCGTTGTATCAGACGGATCAATCGCGGGCCGACCACAGTGGACCTATTTTGGCGCGGATGCGCGAATGGTGCGGTGAACGCACCACGGCAGACGCCCTCGCGGCGCTGGAGTCTGCAGGCTTGGCCGCTGGCGCCGTGCAGAGCCCCCAAGAAGCCTTGGATGATCCGCAGGCGGCGGCGCTCGGTCTCTTTACGGCCGTGGATTACCCCGGCCTGCCGCGTCCGGCACAGGTGGTCGATTTGCCGATTCGTTTGACCCGCACACCGGGCGGAATCCGCCAGCGCCCGCCGACCATCGGTGAGCACACCGCGGACATTTTGCGCGAACTCGGCTACGACGAGGCCGCGATTGCTGATTTGCGGGCTCGAGCGATCGTCTGAGTGGGCAGGCACGCGGGGTCTAGCCGTTGACACGGTCGATACGATAGCCGCCGCGGGGGAAATGCACGACCACGGTGCCGGCGCGGTCGTCGTGGCGACGGATGGAGACGTCCTGCGTGCTTAAGCCGACCAACGCGCCATCCACGGGCACTCGGCCATAGTCATCCGGCGTGACGGTGACCCGATCTTCTGCCGCGAGCCCTAAGGGGTCCTTCGGATCAACCGCGCTCTCACTGGTGCTGGTCGCCTGCTGGGCGATGGCGAGGGCCTCCGCGCTCGTGCATGGGCGACGGTCACCATGCCCGACTCGCTGCATCCGTTGTTCCCAAGCCAGTAGACGTGCGCGTCCAGCCACCAATTCGGGCGTGCGGGCCACGTTGCCACGCAGCATCCAGAGGGGGAAATAGGCCTGTATATCGATCAAGCCGGGGGCATCGCCGCTGAGGAAATCCCGCCCCGACTCCAGTTGCCGGTCGACGAGATCTAAGCTGACCGCCACCTGGGAGTAAAGGTGCGGCAGGTCGGCCTCCAGATTCGCGAAGTCCATGAAGTTGAAAAAAGCTTTGCGGTCCTCCAGCACGGGGGCCGGGATCAGCGCCTGATTGGTGCCCATCGCAAGGCCAGCACCCGGATCGAAGAAGACGCGGTCACTCCAGGCGGATAAGGCCTCGACCAAGGGCCCACCGCCCTGCGGGAATAGACTGGGGGAGGGGAAGCGGCGCTCCAGTTCGCGGGCGATGCGGCGGGTGTCGCAGTACACGTCAGCGCCGATTTGCAGGACTGGGGTCTTCCGATAGCCGCCGGTCAGTGCGATGAGATCCGGCTTCGGCATCACCATCGGAATCTCAACCGAGCGCCAGGACAACTGTTTTAACCCAAGCATAAGCCGCACTTTTTCGGCGAACGGTGACAGGTCAAAGTGGTGCAGAATGAGGTCAGACATGCGGGAGCCTGCGGTCAGCCGGTGGCGATGGCCACACTATAGCGGCCGAGGTTCAAAAAAACAGTCATGCTTGTTTCTTTGGAATTTCGGCGAGCCTATACTCGGTTCATCATCGGGGTGAGCGTCGGAGGGCCGACGCGCGTACTCGGGGGGGAATGCAGGTGGTCAATCCAGCAGCCGTTGCGCCGATTAAAGCGGGCATGCAGTACGAGTTTGAGCGAACCGCGCCACCGGAAGGGTTTCCTGCCCTACCGAGGATTCCCGGTGGCCGGTACACGGACCCCGCATTTCTGGCCTTAGAAGATGCCTACGTCTGGAAGCGTTCCTGGCTGTACGGCTGCCACATCGACGAGATTCCTGAACCCGGCCATTTCGTGCTCTATAAGCGATTGGGTGCGCCGGTCATCATTGTGCACGGTAAGGATGGTGTGGTTCGCGCGTTCTACAACACCTGTAGTCACCGCGGTGCGCCATTGGTCAAGGACGTCGCCGGTCAGGTTGACGGGTTCAGTTGTCCCTATCACGGCTGGACCTACGCGCTCGATGGCCGCTTAATCAATTTGCGTGATAAGCGCGATTTTCGCGACTTTGATATGTCCTGCCATCCGCTCAAGGCGATTGCCTGCGAGCGCTATGGCAACTGGATATTCGTCAACGGCGATGCCCAGGCAGAACCGTTCGCGGAGACGCTCGGCGAGATTCCATCGCACATGGCCGATGTGGGACTCGATGAGCTGCGTTTCGTCCACAAGAAGTCGTATCGCGTGCAGTGCAATGTGAAGGTGTTGCTCGACGCCTTCCTTGAGGTCTACCACTTAAAGTCGATCCACCAAAACACCGTAGACCGCTTCTTGGATTACCGCGGCACAACCATCACCTTATGGCCGCGTGGCCACTCCTTGATGGTTACACCCAACCGGCGTCCTGACTGGGAGGACCCCGGCGTCAAAGGGATGCGCAAGGTGGCCACGGCCTCGGAAATTACCGCGAAGCACAACCCGTCCTACAACATTTGGCCGAATCTGGTCACCCCCATCGCAGACAGTGGTCTGCCGTTCCTCTTGTTCTGGCCGCTCGGTCCGCGCGAGATGGAGATTGAGGTGATTTGGTTCGCACCGGATTGGGGTGGCGGCGAACTGCACCCACTCTGGCCCGCCCGCATCGCCAACTTCGAGCGCATTTTGTACGAAGACACCCAATTCGCGGTTCACATCCAAGAGTCGGTCGAGTCGCCGGCCTATGCCGGCATCACCTTGAATTACCAAGAGCGGCGCTTGTACCACTGGCACGAAGAGCTCGACCGGCGCATTGGTCCGGAGCGTGTGCCGGAAGCATTGCGGGTCACCCCCGTACTGGGCCCCTTCGTGAAACAGCACGGCGTCTGAGCATGACGCGTGGCATTTCATCGATCGCTGTCTATGTGCCACGGAGGCGATTGTCTCGACGCGCGATCAGCGAGGCGCTGGCCTGGCGTTTGCAAAGCGTGGGCGGCCGCGGTGAACGTGCATACGGCAACTGGGATGAGGATGCCCTCACAATGGCGGTCGAGGCCGGGCGGGCTGCCTTGGGCGGACGCGAGGCTGTCGCCGGCGTGACTTTTGCCTCCACGACGCATCCCTTCCTTGATCGGAGTAACTCGGGTTTAGTGGCGGAAGCGCTTGCCTTACCGGCGCAGGTCACGACACAGGATGCTGCCGGCTCGCAGCGAGCGGGCACAAGTGCGCTGATGGCGCTGCTCGAGGGAACCGCACCGTCGACCTTATTGGTGGCGGCCGATCGACGCGCAACCCAACCCGGCAGTGTGCAGGAACTCAATTATGGTGATGGCGCGGCAGCCGTGGTTGTGGACGGGCAGGCCGAACTGGCCGAGTATTTGGGCGGCTATTCCGAGAACATCGACTTCGTCGATCATTACCGGCAAGCGGGCGAGCGTCATGACTATGCGCTGGAGGACCGCTGGGTTCGCACCGAGGCGTGGGGGCCCTTCGTACGGCGCGCGGTAGCGGCCTTGCTGGCCAAGACATCCGTAGCGGCACCAGCGATCACGCGCGTGGTACTCACCGCACCGCGGGCCACCGCAGAGCCCTTGATACGCACGCTGGGCTTGACGAACGCCACGCTCGTGGATGGTTTGCATGACCGGGTCGGCGATACCGGCGTGGCACACCCACTGCTGATGTTGGCGGGTGCGTTGGATGAGGCGATGCCGGGTGAGGTGATCCTCGTGATCGGCTTTGGCCAGGGCATCGATGCGCTCTTGCTGCGCGTCAGCGATAGCGCACCGCAACGGCGTACCGGTCGGGTTCTCAGCGGCGCGCTTGCACGAGGTCTCACCGACCACGCCTATGTTCGCTTTTTGTCTCATGGCGGCGCGCTGGCGTTGGATTGGGGCATGCGGGCCGAGCGGGATATGCGCACCGCGCATTCGGTGCATTACCGCAAACGTGCGGCCCTGAACGGGTTTGTGGGTGGCCGATGCACGGCCTGCGACACGGTGCAGTTTCCTGCGGCACCCGCTTGCGTGAACCCGGAATGCCGTGCCTTTGCGCCACAGACACCGATACGTCTCGTGGACCTGCCGGCGACCGTCAAAACTTACACCGAAGACTGGCTGGCGTTTACGCCGTCGCCGCCACTGGTCTATGGCAACGTCGCCTTTGAGGGCGGCGGTAACGCCTTCATAGAATTCGCGGATGTTGATCCGGGCGAGGTCAGCGTGGGTGCTGCGGTGATGTTCGTGTTCCGGATCAAGGATATCGATCATGCCCGCGGCTTCCACCGCTACTTCTGGAAAGCGACGTTGAGGAGATCCTGATCATGGCCAGCGGGATCCGCGACAAGGTGGCAATCGTCGGTATGGGGTGTTCGCGCTTCGGCGAGCGCTGGAATATGGGTGCCGACGATTTGATGGTCGAGGCTTTCACGGAAGCGATGGCGGATGCCGGTGTCGAGCGTGATCGCATTGAGGCGGCTTGGCTTGGCGTCTTTTATCAAGAACAGAGCACCTCGAAGTCAGGCCTGCCCTTGTCGATGGCCCTGCGCTTGCCGAACGTACCCGTCACGCGCGTCGAGAATTTGTGCGCCACGGGTACGGAAGCATTGCGCGGCGCCGTATATGCCGTCGCCTCCGGCGCGGTGGATATCGCCTTAGCGATGGGTGTCGAAAAACTTAAGGATACGGGGTTCGGCGGATTGCCGGAGCGAGCCAAGGGAACCTTCGAGGATCAATGGCAGCCGGGCTTCACGCCGCCGGGTGCGTTTGCGCAACTGGGGGCGGCGTATGCAGCGCGCCATGGCCTCTCGATCGATGAGTTGCGCCGGGCGATGGCTCATGTGTCGGTAAAGAGTCACGCCAATGCGCTTGATAATCCGAAGGCCCATTTGCGTACTCCAATCACGAGCGAACAAGTCTTGGGCGCACCGATGGTGGCCTTTCCGCTGGGTGTTTACGACTGTTGCGGTGTCAGCGATGGCGCGGCCTGCGCGATTGTGACGACGCCCGAGATTGCGGCCTCACTCGGCAAGCGCGATCACGTTTCCGTGAAAGCCTTGCAATTGGCGCCCTCCAACGGCGCTGAAATGGGCCATGCCAGTTGGGACGGCAGCTACACGCCGACGACCCGCCTCGCAGCGAGTCGCGCCTATCGCGAAGCTGGGCTCACGGATCCGGCCAGCCAACTCGGTCTGATTGAAGTGCATGATTGTTTCTCCGTCACCGAACTCGTGGTCATGGAAGATCTTGGGCTCTCAGCCCCCGGTCGAGCACCGGCTGACATCCTGAATGGCCGCTACGACCGTGACGGGGCGATTCCCTGTCAGACCGATGGGGGTCTCAAGTGCTTCGGCCATCCGGTGGGCGCATCGGGCCTACGCATGGCGTATGAGATCTACACCCAATTACTGGGTCGAGCCGGAGCGCGGCAGGTCGGTGCGCCTTCTTTGGGCTTGAGTCACAATCTGGGCGGCATCCCGAACCGCAATGTGGCCAGCGTCGCCATTTTCGGCTTGAATCAGTTTTAAAAATTAAATTCGAATATTGAGTAAGCCTAATGAGTGCTGAGGAAGTTCAAGTCGCGAACGAAGCGGGTAGACAGTCATGGGGCTATACGCTCGAAGAACTGGCTACCGCGCCCATGGTTTTCCGCGATGATTTGTATGCTGGTAAGACCGTGCTGGTGACTGGCGGTGGTAGTGGCTTTGGTCGCGCCATGACCTTTATGTTCGCGCGCATGGGTGCGCACATCGTGATTGCCGGCCGCAAAGCCGAGAAACTCGAAGAGACTCGCGAAGCCGTCGAACGCCTACTGGGTCGCGCAGCAGTGACGACACGAGCGATGACCATCCGCGACCCCGACGCCTGTCATTCACTCATCTCAGATACCTTTGCGCAGCGTGGTGGGCTTGATTTGCTGGTGAACAATGCCGGTGGGCAGTACCCGCAGGCGGCCATCGATTTCTCCCCGAAGGGTTGGCATGCGGTCATTGAGACTAATCTGACCGGAACGTTCTACATGATGCAGTCGGCGGCGCGTGCGTGGCGTGATGCCGGACAGCCCGGCAGCATTGTGAATATCGTGGCGAATGTCTGGCGCGGTATGCCACAAGTGGCTCACACCTGTGCGGCCCGGGCCGGCGTGATTTATCTCGCCAAGACACTGGCCACCGAATGGGCGCCGCTGAAGATCCGGGTCAACTGCGTGTCGCCTGGCGCCATACGCTCAGAAGGCCTCAATGTTTACGATCCGGCCGCGGCAGCGGCTTTTGTTGATTCCAACCCCATGCGGACTTTGGGCGATGCCTATGACGTGGGTCAGGCCGTAGCCTACCTAGGCGCACCGTCCGGCAAATTTGTCACCGGTGAAGTCCTGGTCGTGGATGGTGGCAACAGTCAATGGGGCGACGTGTGGCCCGGCGGTAAGCCCGACTACTTCGACGTCTAAACAGTCCAGAAAAACCAGTCCTACTCGCTCGCCCATCGGAGGAACCCATGCCAGATACTCTGTTGACCCGTATCCCTCGTAGTGAGTTACCTCAGTCGTTCCATCTGGCTTGGGACACCTTACAGTCTTTGACTGGCGATGCGACCTTCGTTGAGGTCTTCGCGCAAGCGCCTGAGATGCTCGATTTTGTGATGTCCAAGTTCTACGGGCCGATTTTTTTTGGCGGGAACGTGGATCAGCGCTACAAACAATTGGTGCGTTTGCGGCTGTCGACCCGTCATGGTTGCCTGACGTGCAATAAGCAGAATGTACCTGGGGCACTGGCGGCAGGCATCACTGAAGCGCAGGTGGCCGCGCTGATGCATTACGAGGACGGTCCGTTCACGGCGGCGGAGAAGGCGGTGCTGGCCTATGCCGATCAAGTCGCACTGACTAACCTTGAGGGACGTATGACGCCAGAGTTATACGCTCGCCTGCGCGCACATTTCAGTGACGCCGACTTGTGCGAACTCGGCACCGTCATGGCCGTCATTTCTGGGATGGCGAAACTCTCTTTCGTACTCGACCTGGTTGAACGTGAAGACTACTGTCCGTTCACGCCCGCAGCGACTGCTGCAGCAACTTGATCTCACTCGGCACTCCACTGAGGAAACGCTCATGTACGCCTACGATAAGCCCTACGTTGTAAATCCAGAAGCCAGCCACGAATCGCTGGAAGCGAAGCGCCCGCTGCTCGATAACGGTTTGGATAGCCCTCATCCTGAACGCTACTATTCGCCTGAGTTCATGAAGCTCGAGTGGCGCAAGCTGTGGCCGACCGTGTGGCTGTTGGCTGGCGTGACCTCGGATATTAAGGAGGAAGGCGACTACACGGTATTTGACGTGGGCCATGAATCCATCGTTCTCGTGCGCCAGAAGGCGGGTGATATCCGCGCCTTTCACAACGTCTGTCCGCATCGGGGCAATAAGATCGCGTTGAACGACTCGGGGAGTGTTGATCGCTTCACCTGTGCATTTCATGCCTGGCAGTTCTGCTTGGATGGCAAGCTTGAGTGCATCACCGACGAGGAGAGCTTTCATCCGAGTGTGATCGCTCATCGTCCAGGGCTGTCAGAAGTGCGCTGCGATTCGATTGGCGGCCTGATCTTTGTCAATTTAGATGGCAAGGCGCCGCCACTGAAGGAGTGGATCGGCTTACCGGCGGGTTACCTCGAAAACTATGAGGTCGACAAAATGAACGTTGTACGCCATGTGCGTACGGAGTGGCACGGCAATTGGAAAGTCGGCGTGGATGCCTTCTACGAAACCTATCACCTGCCACACATCCACCCGCAAACTCAGGGCGTGATGGAGGACTACTCGCAGTATGACCTTTACCCGAATGGGTTCTCGCGCATGATCGTGCCCATTTGCACGAAGTCACATCGCATCGAGGACCAAGACACCGTGTCTCCTGACTTGATGTACATGATGCAGGAGGCGGGCATGGATCCTTCAGCCTATCAGGGTACTGCGCGGGGTGTGCGCGCGGCCGTGCAGCAGGCCAAGCGTGCGCGTGCTGAACGGCTCGGGCTCACGCATTATGAGAAATTTGAGGATGGTCAGTTGACCGATAGTTGGGCGACGGGGTTATTCCCAAACGTGCAGATCGGTATGCATCCGGAGGGCGTTTTCATTATGCGCTTCCTGCCGCACCCGACGGAGCCCGAGCGTTTTTACTACGACAACATCACGATGTTCCGCCACGTCGATGACAAAGACTATTTTGTGCCGGGTTGGATGGGATTGCCGAAAGACACCGACATCACGGGTGCTACGCGCCCAGCCATAGAAAATTACGACATTAATCAACGCGCGGATCTCGGGCCGGTCCTGAATCAGGACGTCGAGCTCGTCTCGGCCGTGCAGCGAGCATCCAAGTCGAGCGGATTCAAGGGTCCACTCTGGGGTGAGCAAGAGGTGCGTGTACGGCACTTCCACCGTGAACTGGATCGTGTGCTCGGTATTAAAAAATAAACGGACGTCGTGCCGGCGGCACGAGCTTGAGGGGGCAACATGAAATCGACTTTATTAATGCTCTTGATTGTGTCGACGCTGGGCGTGTCGACAGGGCATGCCGCAGCGCCCGCAGATCCGCGCGTGCCGGCGACTCCAGGTCCTGGCGAAGCTATTTTTGGCACGGTGTGTGCCCAGTGTCATCTCGGTCAGGTTACCAAGGCCCCGACCCAAGTCTTCTTGCAGATGATGGAGCCCAGCATGATTTATGCGGCGCTCACGAGCGGCGTCATGCAAGGCCAAGGTGCCGCGTTGTCCGATCAAGACAAACATGCGGTTGCCGATTATTTGGGGGCCGCTAATCTCAGCGCCTCGGGGCCGGCGCCGGAGGCGCCACGCTGTGCCGGTGCGGCGGCTAACTTTGATCTGTCTCAACCGCCGGAGTTGCGGAATTGGGGCGCGGACCTCGGTAATTCGCACTTCGTCCCGGCCGCGGCGGCGGGCTTAATTGCGAGCGATGTCCCCAAACTCAAGTTGAAGTGGGCCTTCGCCTTCCCGGGCGCATTGCGCGCACGCTCCCAACCGTCTTTTGCGATGGGAGCCCTGTTTGTCGGCAGTCAGAACGGTACCGTGTATGCCCTCGATGCCGCGACCGGCTGCGTCCGTTGGACCTTTAAGGCGGGTGCCGAAGTGCGCACCTCGATTGCCGTTAGCACCTGGAAGGCGGGTGACGCGACGGCCAAACCGCAGGTGTTCTTCGGTGATTTGGTCGGTCACAGCTATGCATTGGATGCCCGGACGGGCCAACTGCTGTGGTCGCGTAAGCTTGAGGATCATCCCAGCACGACCAGCACCGGTGCGCCGACCTATTACGACGGACGCGTCTACTTCCCCGTGTCCTCGCTGGAAGAGGCGATGGCTGATCCGAAGTACCCCTGCTGCACGTTCCGCGGCTCGCTCGTTGCGCTTGATGCGCTGAGCGGCCGGGTCATTTGGAAGACCTATACGATCGCAGAAACTCCTCGCCAAGTGGGCAAGACGGCGGTAGGTACTCCAATCTTCGCTCCCTCCGGAGCGGCGGTCTGGAACTCACCCACCATCGATGCAAAAAGACGCCTCGTGTACGTGGGTACGGGTGATAACTATCAGGGCAAGCCCAATAAACGGTCGGATGCGGTGGTGGCCTTTGATTTGGCGACCGGCAAAGTGCGGTGGTCTTTACAGGGCTTTGCAGACGATGCCTGGAATGTCGGCTGCTTGTTTAAAAATGCCAATTGCCCGGAACATGCCGGACCCGACTTCGATGTGGGCGCCGGAACTATGCTGGTCAGGAATGCCGCGGGCAAAGAATTGCTCTATGCAGGTCTGAAAAGTGGCGAGGTGTTGGCGATTGATCCGGATCGCCATGATCGAGTCTTGTGGCGGCGACGCGTAGGTCGCGGCAGCATCCAAGGCGGCATTCAGTTCGGTATGGCGCATGATGGTCAGAACATCTACGCGCCGATCTCGGATCTCGGTCCGCTGGTCGATCCCAATTACCCCGGCGATCCGCATCCGGGTCTCTACGCGGTCGACGCCTCGACTGGTTCGCTGGTCTGGTCCCGTCCGGACGCTGGTCATTGCGACGGCGCGAAGTTCTGCGACCCCGGCATCATTTCGGCGGTGACCGCAATGCCCGGCGCTGTATTCGCCGGCCATATGGATGGCACTCTGCGGGCTTATGCCGCACAGACCGGATCCACGTTGTGGGAGTACGACACGCGCGCCGAGGTGACGACGAATTCAGGACTCGTGGCCCATGGCGGATCCATCGGCGCGGCAGGGCCTGTTATTTACCAAGGCCGGCTTTATTCGGTATCGGGTTACGGCGCGTATTCGCACATGCCTGGGAATGTCTTGTTGGCATTCTCGGTGGACGGAAAGTAAGACCATGGATCGCACGGCCCTCAGCCTGCCGCTTCGAGCCGTGCAGATTGCCTACCACGTGCCAGATCCCGTGCATGCGGCGGCGGAGTGTGCGCGGCGCTATGGTTGGGGCCCGTTCTATTTGCTGGAGCATGTGCCGTTAAGCGCTTGTCTTTATCGTGGGTGCGAGACTCCGTTTGATCACAGTTCAGCCTACGGTCAAGCCGGTGATCTGATGGTCGAGCTGATCACGCAACACGATGATGCGCCATCGGTGATCCGAGAGGCCTATGCCAGTGACGCCTCTGGCCTGCATCACGTGGCCCATTTCGTACCCGATCTATCGGCAGCGCTTACGCACGTCATCAGCGAAGGCGGGTCCGTCGTGATGGATGCGACCACTGCGGATGGCGTGCGCTTCGCCATGGTGCAAATGCCCCTATTGGGGCATTACATCGAGCTGTATGAGCCATCGCCGAATCTCAAACGGTTCTATGGGTACATCCAAAAAAAATCAATCGACTGGGATGGCGCTGAGCCATTGCGGCGTTTCAGGTAACGGAGAACACGATGGGCAGACTCGACGGTAAGGTGGCGGTGATCCTAGGTGCTGCATCGCCCGGGAACATGGGGCAAGCGATGGCGCGCCGCTTCGCCGCTGAAGGAGCTCGTGTGGTGGTCGCCGGACGTCATCAGGTCGCTCTGGATGCGCTCGCCGCCGAGATTCAGGGCACTGCTGCGCTATGCGACATCACGCACAAAAATCAAGTTGAGGACTTGGCCACATTGGCCGAGACCACCTACGGCCGTATCGATATTGCCGTCAATTGCACCGGTTCTGGTCTGATCGCCAAGCTCCTAGAAACGACTGAGGAGGATCTAGATCAAATCACGGCGCTGCAGTTCAAGGGCCCGTATTTCTTCTTCCAAGCTTTTGTCGCTCGTATGGCGAAATCGGGTGGCGGTTCGGTGATCACCATGACCTCGGCCTCGACCAAGGCGGTGCTCTGGCATCACGCAGCCTACATTGGTACAAAGTCGGGCACCGATGCGGTGATGCGGTGTTTTGCCAACGAGTTTGGCGCTAAAGGGGTGCGGGTCAATGCCATCGCCGCGGGCTTTACGGAGTCACCGATGACTGAAGCCGTGATGCAGATGCCTGGACTTGCGGAGGCATTCCTGAAGGAATACCCAATGGGCCGACTCGGTACCGTGGATGACGTTGCCGATGCAGCCTTGTGGTTGGCATCGGATGAGTGCTTTGTGACGGGCGAAGTGCTGCAAGTCAACGGCGGACTGACCTTGCGTCGTAATCCTTCAGCACGTGAAATCAATGCCAGTATGACCGCGGCACGCTCACCGATATGAACGAACTGCGGCGTTTTTCCGCAGTGGACTTTTAGACGAGTGGGGGCGTGACGGGGTCGTCACGCGTGGGTAATCGATCAACACGCGTGGCGGACGTCACGCAATCTGAGGAACAGAACATGGCAGACAAGCAAGCAGTGGCGGAGATTGTGGCCAAGATGGGTTGGGCCTACGATGAAAATCACCTCAATTATTTCGAGGAAGTGTTTGCCGAGAATGGTCGCTTCTCGATGAGTATTGCGGGACAAGGCCAAGTCGGCGACTTCAACGGTCTCGCGACGATCATGGGCCTGTATCGTGGCGCCAAGGAAGCGCAGGGCCATCAACAACGACGTCACGTGGTGACCAATCTCTTCTTCACCGATGAGACTGACTCTGCGGTCACCGCGAATTCGTACCTGACGCTGTTTGCGAATGAGAATGGCGCGATGAAGTTGACCTCGACGGGGCTTTATACGGACCGCTTCGAGAAAATTGCAGGTGCTTGGCGCTTAGTGCATCGCGATCTCAAGCTGGACGCGCCGTACTGAATCAGCCTGGCGTCAGCGCACGGGGCCGTGTCGAAGCATGTCCCCGTGCAGCGGCGAGTCCGATGGAGTGGAATCACTCGTGAGCTCGTGAATCGTTGATGCCAGTCGCATGACTGTCTATTTATTATTAGGAGTGATTTTCAATGACCCAGGACTGCCTGCGGATCGAACGCCAAGGAAGCGTTGCTTGGTTGGAAATGAATCGTCCCGATGCGTTGAATTCGTTCAACACCGAGTTGCGTCTGACGCTTTTGGCGACTTTGCGAGACGTCGCCGCAGACGACAGCATCCGCGCGGTTGTTTTGAGTGGACAAGGACGTGCGTTTGGCGCAGGTGCTGACCTTCGCGAAGGATTCCCCAACGGGCCAGAACTTGAGCGTCAATTGATCGAAGAATACGGTCCTGCCGTTGAGTGCGTAGCCTCAATGCCGAAGCCGGTCATCGTTGCCCTTGAGGGTTTTGCCACAGGCGTTGCCATCGCCCATGTATTGGCTGCTGATTTATGTGTCATGGCTGACGATGCGTTTCTCATGCTGCCGTTTATGAATATCGCGCTCGTGCCGGATGGCGGTTTGACCTGGTTGCTCGAGCGTCGCTTAGGATACCAGCGGGCCTTCGAGATGGCGGTGGAGGGTAGTCGGCTAGCGGCCAGTCGCTGTCAGGAATTGGGGCTCGTCAATCGATTGGCCCCTAAGGGCAGCGCGGTGGCTGTTGCCTTGGAGTGGGCGCATAAATTAGCCGCTAAACCGTTTCAGGCCATGGGGTACACAAAACAGCTGCTGCGTTCAGCGCCGCAGCATACGCTCGTCTCTATGCAGGCGGCCGAGGCTCGTCTGCAAAACGTATGCATTGATTCAGCGGACTGCAAGGAAGGTGTCGCGGCGTTTTTAGCGAAGCGCCCGCCGAAGTTCGCTTAAGCTATTTCGACAATTTCAGTCCGGTTGCTTGGCGCGTCGGTACGCGCCAGGCGACAAATCGGCCCATTTGCGAAAAGCACGGTGAAACGCACTCGGTTCGTCAAAGCCAAGCGCGAGCGAAATGTCTCGTACACTTAAACTCGTTGAGCTGAGATAGGCGATCGCCAGATCTCGCCGCAAATTATCCTTGATTGTCTGATAAGACTCGCCTTCTTCCTTCAGGCGACGACGTAGCGTTGCCGGAGCCGCACCCAATTCTCGAGCCAGTGAGTCTAGATCCGGTAACTCGTGCGGGAGCGTCTGCCGCAAGCGTCGGCGGATGCGAGTGGCCATGCTCTGCGGACTTTTGTATTTGAGCAGGATGTTCTGTGGTGCCATGCGCAGAAAATCCTTGGCGCTGCGCTCGCTTTGCGTGACGGGCAAGTCCAGCGTCGCGGCCTGGAATTCGATGACAGTCTGCGGCGCGTCGAAGCGCAGATTCGGACTGAATATGGCGGCATATTCGCCGGCATGATCAGGCATTGGAAAAGCGAAAGCGGCCGTCTGGATCGGGATTCGGCGACCGACCAGCCAGCAGGCGAGGCCATGGGTCATGACGAGCAGGGTTTCCTGCGCAAACCGTGGTACGACGTGCGCCGCGTTTTTGGGTTTCACGGTGAGGTGGGCTGAGTGCCCCGCGCGTGTCAGTTTCAGCGCGACATCATCGAGGAAGATTCCGAAGTAACGAATAGCGCGGTCTAAAGCCCCAGCCAAGGTCTGGCAATGCACCACTGCGCGCACCAAAAGCGCAAAGCTGCCTTCCTTCATCCGCCGCGAGTCCTGACCGAAAAATTCGTCGTCCATGCCGCTGATGGTGCGACGCCACAGTTCAGCATACTGCGACGCCGAGACGCGGGAGAGACCAACGTCGAGTAGTGCGGGCGGTATGCCAGCGGAGTTCAGTACGCTGTGCGCGTTCAAGCCGTGGGCGGCGAGCGCTGCGGCGACTGGCCTCACAAAGTGGATCGAGATCGTGCCCTTTTCCGCCGCGGTCTGGTGCTGGAGGGCCGATAAGGTGTTGTTGACCGGTAAGTGGCGTTTCTGATCACGCATTTTGATTGCCAAGGACAGTAGGGCAGCGACAGTCCTTCGCTATATTCCGGACGATCCGGGGGTGTGTCGGCGGGTTCTTGCCGGTCTTTAGGTCGGGCTCGCCAAATCTCGTCCCGGGAACGTTTGTTCCAAGCAAGGTGCCCGCATGACGATCGTCTACCAGACTGTCCATTCAGCCTCTACCGTGTCGGTGTCGACAGACGCTAACGATACACCCTTGCGCTTTGTTACGGCGGCCTCGCTGTTCGATGGCCACGATGCCGCGATCAATGTCATGCGGCGCTTGATCCAAGCGCAGGGTGGCGAGGTCATTCATCTGGGGCACAACCGATCGGTCGAAGATATCGTCCGTGCCGCCTTGCAGGAAGACGTTGATGCGATTGCGGTGTCGTCCTACCAAGGCGGCCATCTTGAGTTTTTCCGTTACATGGTCGACATGCTGAACGAGCGCGGAGCCGG
Source organism: uncultured Pseudomonadota bacterium (assembly GCA_903879335.1). Taxonomy (GTDB): domain Bacteria; phylum Pseudomonadota; class Gammaproteobacteria; order Steroidobacterales; family Steroidobacteraceae; genus CAIKZZ01. Next base: position 13,303 of record CAIRLC010000008.1, on the reverse strand, counting down.
CCATATTCGAGTCTTTGGTGGCGGTGGCGGCACCATTACCCCGGAGGAGATTCGCGAGTTGGCGGCCTACGGCGTTGAGCGGATCTATCATCCGAACGACGGCGCTCACCTGGGGCTTGTGGGCATGATTGAGGATCTGATGCAGCGTGCCCGTGCGCATCACCGACCCGCTGCCATGCCACAGCACGTTGATCGCGATAATGAATTATCCATCGGGCAACTGCTGACTGCGATCGAAAGTGATGCGATTCCAGCCGCTGAACTGGCCACCCTGCGCAAGCGCTGGGACTTGGCGGGTCGGCAGACGCCGGTGATCGGCATTACCGGGACGGGTGGTGCCGGCAAGTCCTCGGTGGTGGATGAGCTCGTGTTGCGCTTCCTGACGGCTTTTCCGGAGATGCGTATCGCCGTGCTAGCGGTCGATCCAACGCGCCGTCGGAGCGGCGGCGCACTCTTAGGCGACCGAATCCGCATGAATTCCTTGCGTTCTCCGCGCCTATACATGCGCAGCCTCGCCACGCGGCGCCGTAATGCGGCGACGAGCGTCGTGTTGCAGGATTGCACGCTGTGCCTGAAGGCGCAGGGGTATGACCTCGTCATTGTCGAGACCGCTGGCATCGGTCAGTCGGATTCCGAGATCGTTGATCTCGTCGATCTGCCGGTCTACGTGATGACCTCGGATTATGGTGCGGCAAGCCAGCTGGAAAAGATCGACATGATCGATTACGCCGAACTGATCGTGCTGAATAAGTATGACCGTCGTGGCGCTCAGGATGCATTGCGCGATGTGCGCAAGCAGTGGCGCCGCAACCGCACGCAATTCATGCTGGCCGATGAGGCTGTGCCGGTTTACCCGACCATCGCCAGCCAATTCAATGATCCGGGCATCACCTGGATGTTCACGCAGTTATGCCGTCTGATGCGTGAGAAATTGAATCTCCCTCCAGAACGATGGACCCCGAATCTGGACACCAGCATTCGGGAGCCTCGCGAAACCGTCTTGTTGCCGGCCGCCCGCGTCCGCTACCTGGCTGAAATCGCCGAAGCTGGCCGTTCAATCAATCGCCATACCGAGCGCCAGCAAGAAACGCTGCAACGGGCTCAGTCGGTCTGGGAGGCTCTGCGGGAGCTCAATGACCCACTATTGCCGGCGCCACTGGTCGCTTATGCCATCGACGGTCTGCAGGACAATGCCGAGAATGCGGTCCGTACTCTGAGGCAGCGCTATAACGACGCATTGACCGCCATACCGGCCGATACCCTTGCGCAACTTCGCGCATGGCCTGCGCGTCAAAAAGCAGTGACGGACCCGCAATACACCTACGAGGTCCGGGGGCGAGCGGTCAGCGGCGAAAATTACACCGAATCGCTCTCGCATCAGAGAATCCCAAAAGTTGCGGCACCGCACTCGGACCGTTGGGGTGAGTGGTTACGCTTTTTGGCCAAAGAAAATCTGCCGGGTAGCTATCCCTACACCGCCGGCATCTACCCTTACCGACGCACGGGCGAAGACCCGATCCGCATGTTCGCCGGTGAAGGCACCCCGGAGCGGACGAATCGACGCTTCCACTACCTCAGTCGTGGCCAGAAGGCCACGCGCCTATCGACGGCGTTCGACTCAGTGACTCTCTATGGGGAGGATCCTGCGCTGCGGCCGGACATTTACGGCAAGGTGGGTAATTCGGGTGTCAGTATCGCGACCCTCGATGACATGAAGAAGCTCTATTCGGGCTTTGATCTGTGTGATCCCAATACCTCTGTCTCAATGACCATCAACGGTCCGGCGCCGATCATTTTGGCGATGTTCATGAACACGGCGGTCGATCAGCAGGTCGAAAAATATCTGCGAGCCGACCCGACGCGCTGGGCAGCCGCGCAGGCGCGCCTCAATGACCTCTATGCTGGTCGGGAACGACCGGCGTATCACGGGGATTTGCCAGACGGTAATGACGGCCTTGGGCTTGCGCTGCTTGGCGTCACGGGTGATGAGCTGGTCGATGCTGAGACCTACGCCCGTATTCACGCTGAGACCATCGCGGTCGTACGCGGTACCGTGCAAGCGGATATCTTTAAGGAAGATCAGGCGCAAAATACTTGTATCTTTTCGACCGAGTTTGCGCTGCGCATGATGGGCGACGTGCAGCAAACCTTTGTCGATCGCGGCGTTCGAAATTTCTATTCAGTGTCGATCAGCGGTTATCACATCGCTGAAGCCGGCGCTAACCCGATATCACAGCTGGCATTCACGCTCTCCAACGGATTCACGATTGTCGAGTACTACCTCGCGCGTGGCATGAAAATTGACGACTTCGCGCCAAATCTGTCGTTCTTCTTCTCCAACGGCATGGATCCCGAATACACGGTAATCGGTCGCGTGGCTCGTCGAATTTGGGCGCGGGCCATGAAGGAGCGGTATGGCGCGAATGCTCGCAGCCAGATGATGAAATACCATATCCAGACCTCTGGTCGTTCGTTGCACGCCCAGGAGATTCAATTCAACGACATTCGCACGACGCTGCAGGCGCTCTATGCGCTCTTGGATAACTGTAACTCATTGCATACCAATGCCTATGACGAGGCCATCACGACACCGACCGAAGAGTCGGTGCGTCGTGCGGTTGCGATCCAGCTGATCATCAATCGAGAGTTGGGGATCAACTTCTGTGAGAACCCACTGCAGGGAAGTCACTTCATCGATCAGATGACGGATCTGGTCGAGGAGGCCGTGTACAAGGAATTTGAAGCCATCTCCGATCGGGGAGGTGTTCTGGGTGCGATGGATACGATGTATCAGCGCGGCAAGATTCAAGACGAAAGTCTGTATTACGAGCACAAGAAATTTGATGGTTCACTGCCTATTGTCGGTGTGAATACTTTCCTCGCGAAGGAGCACGGCGGCGAGATCACCACAACCATTGAACTCATTCGCTCAACGCCTGAAGAAAAGGCTCAGCAAATTCAGAATGTCGAGGCCTTTCAGGCGGCCAGAAGCACCCGCCGGTCGGACGCCCTCGCGCAATTGCAAGCGGTGGCTCGTGCCCGTGGCAACGTGTTCGAGAGCCTCCTCAACGCGGTGAAGACCAGCTCACTTGGGCAGATCTCACATGCTCTGTATGCTGTCGGCGGCGAGTATCGTCGTAACATGTAACCGAAGTGGGCGTCAGCCGCCAAGCAGCGACGCCCCACATCGCCGGCTTACGCGCCGGTCGCTATCGAATTATTGAGGATCTGTTATGAGCACAAACCCATCTAACGATGTTTTCGTCGTTGGCGCAGCACGTACGGCCATTGGCACCTTTGGTGGTGCGCTTAAAGATGTTGCGAACAGCACCTTGGCCACCACAGTAGTCCGTGCCGCCTTGGCGCGCAGCGCCGTACCGGCGGACGACGTTGAACTCTTGGTGATGGGTAACGTGATCCCAACGGAGCCACGGGACGCCTACCTCAGCCGTATTGCTGCGATGGATGCGGGATGTCCGAAAGAGACGACGGCCTTTAATGTCAACCGACTGTGCGGTTCCGGTCTCCAGGCCATTATTTCGGCCGCGCAAGCGATTGCTTTGGGTGATTGTCAGATCGCGATCGCGGCGGGTTCAGAGGTCATGAGTCGTGGCCCCTACCTCGTTCCGAGCGCGCGCTTCGGTGCGCGCATGGGGGACAGCGCGATGCTCGACTATATGACCGGCATTCTGCACGACCCATGGGCACAGGTGCATATGGGGATTACCGCAGAGAATGTGGCGTCTCGCTACGGCATCACCCGCGAGCAGCAGGATGCGGTAGCGCTGCAGAGCCAGCAGCGCGCAGCACACGCCATTGCGGAAGGACGGTTCAAAGAACAGATCGTGCCGGTAGAGATCGCAACCCGTAAAGGCACCGTGGTATTTGATACCGATGAGCATGTCCGCGCGGAGGTCACGTCGGAGCAACTGGCGAAGATGAAACCTGCCTTTAAGAAAGACGGCTCAGTGACCGCCGGCAATGCGTCCGGGATCAACGACGGCGCGGCCGCACTGGTCTTGGCCAGTGGTGATGCCGTGTCGGCGCGTGGTTTGAAGCCCCTGGCACGACTGGTGGGTTATGCCACCGCAGGCGTCGAGCCGCTGTACATGGGCATTGGCCCTGTCCCGGCGACCCGTCGAGTGCTCGAGCGGACGGGACTGACCGTGGCCGATATCGATGTCATCGAGTCCAACGAAGCCTTCGCGGCGCAGGCCTGTGCCGTGACCCAAGAACTTGGTTTCGATCCGGCAAAAGTAAATCCGAATGGGTCTGGGATTTCACTCGGACATCCAGTTGGCGCGACGGGCGCGATCATCGCCATCAAGGCGATCGCTGAACTCCACCGCATCCAGGGGCGTTACGCCTTGGTCACGATGTGCATCGGCGGCGGACAAGGAATCGCTGCAATTTTCGAGCGGGTTTAACCTCCACGGCGATGATGATCGGGCGTGGCCAGTGTGCTTTCGGCCCGCCTGAGCTTTCCTTGCTGGTCGCTCGACCGATCTGAAGCTGGCAATGAAGCCAGATGCGGCGGAACGAGGGGGCTCGAAGAGGGGTGCGGCACACGTCCCGGACGCTGCGTCGGTTGAATTATGAGATAAGCCCATATACCCATATCGTGGTATATTGTTACCCATATGAAGACAACGATCGACATCAATGACGCGCTGTTTCACGGTGCGAGGCAGTTGGCGACGGACAAAGGAACTACCTTACGAGCGCTGGTCGAAGAGGGCTTACGCATGGTGTTGGAGCGGGGAAACCAGCCTCCGGCAGCCGTGCCGTTTAAGGTTAGAGTGTTTCGTGGTGTTACGGATGACGCCGGACTGGTGGCGCCCTATGACCGATTGGGCCTGAATCAAGCGATTCTGGATTCCATCCGACCTACGGTCATAGAGACGTATCCGGTTAGAGCTGTCCATGATCGCGATTGATACGAATATTTTGGTCTACGCTCACCGCCCGCACTTCGATGCCCATGCGCGTTGCCGCTCTGCGGTCGAAGAGTTGGTTCAATCCGGAGCTCGATTTGCGCTGCCTTGGCCTTGTCTGCATGAGTTCATCGGTGTGGTGTCCAACTCCCGCGTGTTCTCCCCGCCGACGGCCGTTGACGAAGCGATCGCTTTTCTCAATGATTTCGCCGAGCGGCCGAACTGCACAATCATTGGCGAAACGAACCAACACCTTGGGATTTTGGCAGCGCTCATGCGAGCTCCCGGCCTTGTCGGGCCACGGGTTCATGACGCGCGTATTGCTGCCATTTGCTTAAGTCACGGCGTTACCGAGCTTTGGAGCGCAGATCGAGACTTTAGTTACTTCCCGCGCCTGCGAACTCGCAATCCCGTCGTCACCTAAACTCCCGGTTTCGAATCTGATGGGATGAGTTGTCACGGATGGGTGTCGTGTACGACGCGCCGAGGCAAAGGCCGCCGCAGAACGGCTACACGGTCGGGTTGCTACGGGTGGAGTTGAAGCCACTGCTGCGCAACCCATAAGCGTAGGATGCGAAGGTCGCGAAGCCGTCGGGCGGTGATCGCGCAGTGGACGCAGGCGGACACCGATGAGATTTTTGCTCTGGGTGTATTGCTCGAGTCGTATGCCGGGACGCGGGCGGCGTGCCTGATCACGGCAGAATCGCTTGATCAGATGCGGCTATCGGCTGAGGCGAAACGGTTGGAAGTCTGCGTGCGATCCGACGGGTCGCGCGAGCGTACCTGTGTGCGCAATTCGCAGTTCCATCGACTGTGACTGTTGGCAGCCAATCGTCCTAGACTTAAACAAGCGCTGAGGGCCGTACTGGAGGCGCCGCTCATCACGACGACCTTTAGGCGCTACAGCGTCGATCGTTCAGAGCGCAGCGCTCGCACAGCGAAGCGCCTCTCATCGCTTCAAATGAGTGCAGGCTTTTGAGGCGCGTGATCCTAATCGGGCAGCATCCGTGATGCGCTCGCATATTTTGGCGGCCAACGTGGCCTCTGCGGTCTTAGGCGCCCTGTAGAGCCGCGATCACCGCCGATAGCGACATCACATCCGCATAGCGTCGGCCGACATCCCGCAGGTTGTCCTGATGGGGGCCCTCGGCTTGATCGCCGACGCAGTCTTCCGCCACGATCGTGCGATAGCCGTACGAGAAGCTGTCGACCACGGAGGCGCGGATACAGCCGCTCGTCGTGCAACCGCAAATGATGGTGGTGTCGATGTTTTGGCGGGTCAGGAAGGTCACGAGCGGGGTGCCGAAGAAGATCGACGGCGCGCCCTTCGTGAAGAAGAAGTCGTACTCGGGATCATAGATCCGCGGGTCGAGTTGGGTGGCCGGATGGCCTATCCAGAAACTACCGTCATAGAGCGAGTCGACTTTCCAGCAGCCCATGTCGCGCTCGTCATTCCACGCCACGTTACAGGTCGCGACCGGCACGCCGAGCGGACGCGCAACCTCCAAGAGTCGCCGTGTGTTCTCAACAGCGCGGTGGATGTGCGGCGAGCGACCGGCTGGATAGTCCGGATGGGTGAAGCCGAGCTGGAAGTCGACGATGAGGATCGCGGGGCGCGCACCGAAGCCGACCGTGCGGCCACCGTAACCGGCTTCATTGAAATGATCGCTCGACATGGGGACTACTCCTGCAGACCTGCTCGTTGTAACACTCGCCGTGCCCGCTCGGCCACCGGTTCATCGACGAACTGTCCGTCCACCTCAATGGCGGCAGATCCGATGGCCTTCGCTTGCGCATAGGCGGTCAGTACGTGCCTTGCGTGTTGGAGGTCGGCATCGGACGGCGTGAACACCGAATGGCAGGGCGCGATCTGATCCGGATGCAGGCAGAGTTTGCCCTGATAGCCGAGGCGCGCGCCGTTGCGGGCCGAGCGCAGAAACCGCTCCAGATCACGTACCTGCAAGGTGGCGGTATCAATGGGCGCCTCGCGGCGAGCGGCACGACTCGCGTGCGCAATCTTTGCGCGCGCGTAGAGCAGTTCCTGCTCGTCCTCGCTCCAATCCAAACTCAGGTTCATATCGAGGCTGTAATCGGCGGCACCGAAGATCAATCGAGTCACACGCGTGGAGGCGTTCGCAATCGCCTCGCAGTGGACGACGCCAGCGGCCGTTTCGATGATCGGCATGACGGCGAGGGCGTGAGTGGCCCGACGCGGTGTCTGTTCGGCAACCTGCAGGGCTTCATCCAGCGCCGCGAGGGCGGCCACTGACTCGACTTTGGGGACCACGAGGCCTTCCAAGTGCCCGCCCACCACGGCCGCAAGATCCGCTGGGAACTCGGCGCTGTCGATGGCGTTGAGGCGCACATAGAGACGCGGGTGCGTCGGTGCCGCCAGTACCGTCTGCAGTGCCACACGCGCAGCCGCCTTTTCGGCAACGGGTACGGCGTCCTCAAGGTCCAGCACCACGATGTCGGCGCCGCTCGTCAGGGCGCGTTCAACGCGCCGGGCGTGATGGGCGGGTGCAAAGAGCACACTGCGGGCGGGGCCTTGTGGGGTGCGTGGGGTGAAGGTGTTGGTCATGGCTGCATCGCCCAGCGGTGGTGGGGGTCGAGGCCGCGATGGAGTTGCAGCCGATATTGGAACTGGTCCGGTAAGTGTTCGGTGACGGAGATCTGTAAGACCTGATCATCCGAGCCGACGTAACGTCGCACCAGGCGGAAGGAGGGCGTGCCGACCTCGGCCCCTAGGGCCGCAGCGGCCGCGGTGCTCAGTTGGCTCACCCCTAAGTCCATGCTGACGGAGGCCGTCTGCTGCCCGAACTGCCGCTCCAGCATCTGGTACACCGGCTCGTCGCGCCGACCGATGTCGGGCAAGACGCCGGCAAATTCAGGTTGCAGATACAGATCCAGCCAGCCGATCGGTGTGCGCGTGCCGCGCAGCCGGCGCACCGCGGTGACATGAAACCAGGACTCACCGCGTCTGCACTGCAGCAGGCGGGCCCGTGCGGCGTCGGCGCGCACGAATCCGGACGCTTCGACGCGCAGGCGGCTCGGTGGATACTGGAGGAGTTCATCCGCCGAACGGACGACCTGCAGGTAGGCCGGGCGAGGGCGGGCCGCGCGTACGGTCGTGCCGACGCCTGGGCGCCGCTCGATGACGCCCAAGTCACCCAGGATCCTTAAGGCCTCGCGCATGGTGTGGCGGCTGACCGCGTACTGCGCCGCGAGCTGCGGCTCGGGTGGCAAGGACTCACCCACGGCAATGGCGCCCGACTCGATGCCGGCCAGGAGCCGATCGACCACCTGTTGGTACAGGGCACTTCCCGTACCGCGGGATCCCTCGTTGCTGCGCGTTTGCACGTCGGCTCCGTCGCGTTGACAGCCCGTAGTCTGCCAAATAGGATTTGTACGGACAATAGGCCTTCCACCAGATTGAACGGACAAATTCGCATGACCACCGCCGCCACAGACACGATGCGTACGGAACCGGTTCGGCTGCGCGATCAGCCGGGTCGTGACTTCGAGGATTTTGTGGTCGGGGATGTGTACGAGCACAGTCCCGGACGCACGATCACGCAACAAGACAACATTTGGTTCTCGTTGCTGACGATGAATCAGCACCCGGTGCACTGTGACGACGAATACGGAAAGACCACCGAGTTTGGTCAGTGCTTGGTCTGCAGTCCGCTCACCGTGTCGGTGCTGGTGGGCTTGAGCGTTCGCGACGTGAGTTACCGTGCGATCGCCAACTTGGGCTGGAAGGACATCCGCATGACCGCACCGGTATTTGCCGGCGATACGCTCTATGCCGACACCGAAGTCTTGGCCAAGCGCGTCAGCCAATCGCGCCCCACGGAGGGCATCGTCACGGTGCGCACCACCGGTCGCAATCAGAAGGGCGTCGTGGTCTGCACGTTCGAGCGCAGCGTGCTCGTGAAGTGTCGCCACGCGGCCGGGGGCTGACATCATGACCCACACAACCCAAGGTGTTTCCATGGATAGCGGTGATCTGGACATGCTGTCGGCCATTGAACGCTGGGTCGAGAAAGAGGTTCGGCCGGTCGCCAAGCATTTCGATCACGCGGATGAATATCCGTTTGAACTCGTCGAGCAGATGAAAGAGCTCGGCCTGTTTGGTCTGACCATCGCGCCCGAATACGGCGGTCTGGGTCTATCGGCCTCGACCTACGCCCGCATCGTGACCACCGTGGCACGAGCGTGGATGGCGCCGGTCGGCATCTTCAACTCGCACCTCATCATGGCCGCCTGCCTGGAGCGTCATGGCACACCCGAGCAGAAGGCGCGCTTCCTGCCGCGGTTCGCCACCGGCGAGATTCGCGGCGGGCTGGGGCTCACTGAGCCCTCGGCCGGGACGGATCTGCAGGCGATCCGGCTCGTGGCCCGTCCGACTGAGGACGGGTATGTGTTGAACGGGTCCAAGACCTGGATCACGAATGGCATCCACGGCACCTGTTTTGCCGTGCTGGCGAAGACCGACCCACAGGCTGAGCCGCGCCATCGCGGCATGAGCATGTTCATCTGCGAGAAGGGCGATGGCTTCAGCCACGGCAAGAAGCTGAAGAAGCTCGGCTACAAGTCGATCGACAGTGCGGAGCTCGTGTTCGACAACTTCCGGATCGGCGCGGACCGCCTGATCGGTGTTGAGCCGGGGCATGGCTTTCATCACGCCGTGGGCGGCTTGGCGTTGGGGCGCATCAACGTGGCCGCGCGGGGCTTGGGGCTTGCGGAGGCTGCGTTGCGCGATGCGGTGGCCTATGCGCGCGAACGGCACACCTTCGGCAAGCCGATCGGCCAGCATCAGGCGATCCAGTTGAAGTTGGCCGACATGGCGACCCGTGTGGAAGCGGCGCGGCTTTTGATCGAGCAGGCGGCCGTGAAATACGACACCGGCGAGCGCTGCGACTTAGAAGCGGGCATGGCCAAGCTTTTCGCATCCGAGGCCGGCGTTGAAAACAGTCTCGAGGCCTTGCGCATTTTTGGCGGTTACGGGTATTCGGTGGACTACGATGTCGAACGTTATTACCGCGATGCGCCGCTGATGTGCATCGGCGAGGGCACCAACGAGATGCAGCGCATCATCATTGCCCGGCAACTGCTCGAACGGACGTCCTCATGACCGGGCGGGTCGCAGGACCCCTCTCCGGTGTGCGCGTGCTCACGCTGGAGAACTTCGGTGCCGGGCCATTCGGATCGATGTACCTCGCCGACTTGGGCGCTGAAGTCATCAAGATCGAGAACCGCGCCACGGGCGGCGATGCCAGTCGCGGCATGGGCCCGTATTGTCTCGGCGAGCACGATCGTCCGTACTTCCAGACCTTCAATCTCAACAAGAAAAGCGCGACGCTCAATCTCAAGAATCCCCTTGGTCGTGCGGCCTTTCATCGCTTGGTGGCCAGTGCCGATGCGGTGATGAATAACTTGCGCGGCGATCAGCCCGCGCTCCTCGGGCTACGGCACGAGGACTTGAACGCCATCAATCCGCGCATCGTCTGTGCGCATCTGTCGGCGTACGGTCGCGATAACGAGCGCTATGACTGGCCGGGGTATGACTATTTGATGCAGGCGGAAGCGGGGTATTTACACCTCACGGGCGAGCCGGGAACGCCGCCGACCCGCGTCGGTTTGTCCATGATCGACTTCATGACCGGCATCACCGGCGCCTTGGCGCTCGTCGCCTCCGTCATGCGGGCCCGACAAACCGGCGTGGGCTGTGATGTCGATGTGAGTCTCTTTGATGTGGCGTTACATCAGCTGTCCTACCCCGGGATCTGGTATCTCAACGAACGCGTCAGCACGGAGCGTCAGCCGCGCAGCGCTCACCCCACCGCAACGCCGGTGCAGTTGTATCGCACGGCCGACGGGTGGATTTTCCTGATGTGCATGACGGAAAAGTTCTGGCGTGAATTGGTGGAAATTCTGGGAGACGCGCCGTTAGCGGCCGATGCACGCTTCACGACCATGAAGGACCGTAAAGCGAATCGCGATGCGCTGACCGAGTGCTTGGATGGCTTGCTCATGGCGCGCACGACGGCGCAGTGGATGGCGTTGTTCTCGTCGCGCTTGCCGGCCGCGCCGGTCTGCGATCTGGCGGCAGCGCTTGATAATCCCTATCTCGCGACCACGGGGATGACGCGTGCCACGCCCCATCCCGAGCGCCCGGATTTTCGCACGCTGGCGAGCCCGGTGAAGATTAACGGCCGTCGGCCAGAGGCCGAAGTGTGCTCGCCCTTGGGTGCCGACACCGAAGCGCTGCTGCGCGAGGTGGGCTATGGCGATGCGGACTTAGCGGCGCTGATCCAAGCCCAAGCGACCTGAGGGCTCCTCATGAAACTCGACGGCATTCGCGTACTCGATCTCACGCAGTTTCTGCCCGGTCCACACTTGACCATGACCATGGCCGATCACGGCGCGGACGTGATTAAAGTCGAGGCGCCCGGCGGGGGGGATCCGGGGCGCGACATCGGACTGCAGCAGGACGGCGAGACCGTCTTCTTTCGCAATACGAACCGCGGCAAACGCAGTATCTGCCTGGACCTTAAGAGCGAGGAGGGACGGGAGACGCTCTGGGACTTGATCGACTGGGCCGACGTCTTGGTCGAGTCCTTTCGTCCGGGTGTGGCCGATCGGCTGGGGTTCGGTGCAGACGTTGTCCGGGCGCGCAACCCGCGGATCGTCTACTGCTCGATTTCCGCGTTCGGACAGAACGGACCCTATCGCGATGTGCCGGCCCACGATCTGGCCATCGAGGCGCTCTCGGGTGTCGTGAGCGTGAACCTCGGCACGGATGATCAGCCGGCCATGCCGGGCATTCCGGCCGCCGATATGGCCGCAAGCCTGATGGGCCTCTCAGCCATCCTGATGGCCTTATTGCGCCGGACCACGACCGGTCGCGGGGATCGCATTGACTTGGCCATGCACGACGCGCTGGTGGCGTGGTTGCCCAATGTGCTGGGTCCGGTCTTCGTCGAGAAGCGAGCGCCGGTGCCCAAGGCTGAGCGGACATGGGGCGGATCGGCCTTCTATCAGATCTATCGGACGGCGGATGATCGCCACGTGGTGCTCGGCGCGCAGGAGATCAAATTCGTGCGCCGCTTGCTCGGCGGCTTGGGGCGAGCGGACCTTGTCAGCCTATGCGAACAGGGACCGGGCCCGCATCAGCAGCCGGTCATCGCGTTTTTGCAGGAGACCTTCCGCACGCGCTCCCGCGCCGAGTGGTTGGCGTGGTTCCAAGGTCGCGATGTGTCCTTCGCGCCGGTGAACACCTTGCTCGAAGCGTTGGACGATCCGCAGGTGGCGGCCCGTGAGATGGTCCTGACCGATGACCGCGGTCATCGCCATCTGGGTGTTCCGATCAAGTTCACTGACGAACCCGCGCAACCACGCCTGATCGTTCCAGCACTCGGCGCGCACGGTGAAGCGATACGCGAGGAACTGACTCACTCACGGTCGACGGCGCCGTCGTTGGCACCGACCTGATTTCCTTGGGAGATTGACGCATGCCCTTAGTTCACTTGAACGGCCACGACATGTATTACGAGGTGCATGGCACTGGCGATCCCGTGCTCGCGATGGGCGGGTGGGGCACCTACTGCCATGGCGGCCTTGGCAATCTGGCGCGCGGTCTCACCGATCGCTATCAAGTCGTCATCTTCGATTACCGAGGTATTGGCGATTCCACCGACGATCCTGCCGTGCCGGTCACCATGGCACTGCATGCGGGAGATGCGATTGCGCTCCTCGATCACCTGGGACTGAAAAACGTTCACCTCGTGGGTTTGGTGGGCATCGGCGCGTGCGTCTGCCAGGAGATCGCGATGCAGCGCCCGGATCTGGCGCGCAGCATGTTGAACATGGGCGCTTGGGCGCGGGTGGATGACTTCCTGCGCGATCAGCTGGAACTGTTTCGGTGGATACACCGCGATGCCGGCTTCCTCGCGTTCCAGTTGGCCGTGTGTGTGCTGTCGTTTACGCCGGAGTACTACAACGCGCATCGCGATAAGTTATTAGGCCCGGAGGGTGGCTGGAAGGAACTCAACGGTCGATATCCCGCGCATTCGCGTCTGATCGATGCGTGTGTGAGCTATGACGCGGTTGATCGCCTCCCCACCGTGCGTTGCCCGACGCTCGTCATTCACGCCGCGCTGGATCAGGTGACGAGTCCGCGCACGACCGAGATCATTGAGAAAGCTATTCCGGGTGCTGAGGGGCTGTATTGGTGGGACGTGGCCCACGTCGTCGCCGGTAAGGAACAGAAGATCCGTTTCTGCGACACGCTGTTCGCTTGGCTTGCGCGCCATTGAGACGGCAGTGGCGGCGCTTTAACGCGCCGCCATCGCCATCGCCATCGC
>CAIRLC010000007.1 GCA_903879335.1 uncultured Pseudomonadota bacterium | reverse complement strand
GCCGATGGCGGGCAGGACGTCCTTGTCGAGGACGCGACGGATGTTGCGCGGCTCGCTGTTCGTGCGGGTCACGACGTCCGCGTACCAGAGGTTCGCAAACGCCGCGACGGTGTCGGTGGCGCGTCCCGCCTGCGCGATCCTCTCCGCCTGTTTGGCGGCCGCCGGCGACTGGCCGTGGGCGATCAGCGCCCGGCACTGCTCGCGCCACAGGCGGGCTTGGCTAAGCGTGTGCGCGGGGTATTCGCCGAGTGTCACCCGCTCCTTCTTCGAGCCCCGGCCGCCCAGCCGGTACTGCATCCGCCAGACCGTCTTGCCGGTCGGCTGCACTTCAACGTAGAGCCCGCCTCCGTCCGCGAGCTGATAGGCGCGCTCTTTCGCCTGCAAACGCTGGAGTTTCGTGTCAGTGAGTGCCATGCGTGCCCCCATGGAAAAAAGCGCGGTGCCCCCATGAAAATACGCCCCGTGCCCCACGAACATTTTCTGACCCCCTCCATGGGGGCATCTATGGGGGCACCGTGGGGCACCCATGGGGGCACAGTAACAAGGCTGCCCCTGGATAGCAATGGACGAAAGTGGGGCAAAACGCCTAGAAACTAGGCACTTCATGCGACGCCAGCGGAAGTCGCTGGACGTCTCCGGACTTCTCGCTATTTCCCGATGCAGAATGTCGAAAAGATTCGGCCCAATAGATCATCGCTGCTCATATGACCTGTGATTTCGCCAAGCACGTGATGGGCGCCGCGCAGTTCTTCGGCAAAAAGGTCGGTGTATCCCAGCTCGGCCTGCTCGACGGCCACGTCGAGGGCGGTCAGCGTGCGCTGTAAAGCATCAAGATGACGACGACGCGCGCTCAGATCAGTTTCCACGGCGTGGCTGAAACCCAAAACATTCAATAGATGGGATCGCAGCCGCTGGAGACTGACATCGTCCGTGACGGAGATGGTCAGTCCGTCGGCTGGCGCATCCTGAACCTTGTCAGACTTGGTATAGACCAACGTGGTCTGTGTCTCGCGGCCAAGGGAAACTATTTCCTGACTCGAATCCGCGATTGCTTGGGGATCACTGAGATCGACCAGATACAAGACGTGATCGGCGGATTGAATTGAAGACTTCGCCCGCCGAATGCCTTCTGCCTCTACGACGTCATCCGAATGACGGATACCCGCTGTATCTAAGAGCGTAATCGGCAGGCCTTCTAAGTTGACGCGCTCCCGCAGGACGTCCCGGGTCGTGCCAGGGATATCGGTGACGATCGCCGCATCGTGGCCGGCGAGTGCATTCATCAAACTGGACTTCCCGGCATTCGGGCGGCCAGCAATAACGACTATACAGCCCTCGGTCAGTAGACGGCCGCGACCAGCGACACGCAGCAGATCGTCAACGGCGGCACGGAGTGACTGCAGGCGTTGCCGCACACCGGCCTCTTCCTGGAGCGCGATGTCTTCATCCACGAAGTCGATACTGGCCTCGACTTCGATGCGCAGGTATTCAAGGCCGAGCAAAATGTCGGTTACCCGGCGCGAAAATTCGCCAGATAAGGATCGTTGAGCGGCTCGGGCCGCAGCCTCCGATCCGGCGTCAATGAGGTCAGCGACGGCTTCGGCTTCTGCAAGGTCCAGCCGTTCATTGAGGTAGGCCCGTTGCGTAAATTCGCCGGGTGCAGCCTGACGGGCACCCAGTTTTAACGCTTGTCTAAGCAATAGGTCCATGACCACAGGGCCGCCATGGCCGTGCAACTCAACGACGTCCTCGCCAGTATATGAGCGCGGCTTTTCAAATCGGGCGACAAGTCCGCTATCGATGGGTCCGCTTTCGTCACTGAATACACGGTGCGCAACGATTCGCGGCAATGGCAATGAGCCGGCGATTGCGCAAGCAATCGAATTCGCGTCGGGTCCTGACAGCCGAAGAATACCGACGCCGCCCCGGCCGGGCGGCGTCGCCAGTGCAACGATCGTGTCGTGGGACTCAGCCGACGACATTGGATGTCCTCAGTTGCGACTCTTCTGTGATTCTTCTGAGACAGCCTTGTTAATGTGCCATTGCTGCGCAATGGACAGGCCCGTATTGGTGATCCAATACAGCACTAGGCCGGCCGGGAAGAACGCCATCATTGCCGTCATAAAGAACGGCATGATCGCGAAGACCTTAGCTTGCGTAGGATCCGGCGGCGTTGGGTTCATTTTGAATTGACCAAACATAGCCGCACACATGAGAGCCGGCAGGATAAAGATCGGGTCCTTAATCGAGAGATCTTGGATCCATCCGATAAAGGGCGCCTGACGCATTTCGACACTTTCCAGCAGGACCCAGTAGAAGCCCATGAAGACTGGGATCTGAACCAGCATCGGCAAGCAACCCGAGAGTGGATTAACCTTCTCTCGCTTATAGAGTTCCATCATTTGCTTGCCGAGTTCTTCGCGATTGTCTTTGTATCGGTCTTGGATGGCTTTGACACGCGGCGCGATGTTGCGCATGCGAGCCATTGAGCGCCCACTGGTCTGCGCCAGCGGGAAAAACACGGCTTTGATGATGACCGTGACGAGGATAATCGCGAGACCCCAATTGCTGACTAATTTATGAACTTGGGAAAGCAGCCAGAAGAGCGGCTTGGCAATGACCGTCAACTTGCCGTAGTCGACCGTCAGGTCGAGTTTCGGCGCGATCGCGTCAAGCTGGTCCTGTAGTTTTGGACCTACGTAAATCTGGTTAGTGAACACCGCAGACGCGCCTGGCGCGACGTCTTGCCATGCGCCCAGCGCCGTCAAGCGGTAGTCGGCGTTTGCCACGGTCATCGAGTACTCGGTGGGTACTTTCGCGTCCGGCACGATCGCGGTCACAAAGTGGTGTTGCAGCGTAGCAATCCAACCGTCCGTGATTGCGCCTTTGGGCAGCTCGTCACTGTCTGGTTTCTCGACCGCGAGCTTCTGGTACTTCTTGCCGTTGTAAACCGCGGGACCCTGATAGGAGTAGGTCGCCGGGTTAAACATGGACCGATCGACCTTGGTCCAGTGATGCACGAATTGCGCATACGGCCGGCCGCGCCACGCCGCCTCGCCCGCGTTATGCACCGTTTGCTCTAGGCCAATCGCATAGCTGCCACGCTTCAAGTGCAAGGTACGTGTCACCGCGACGCCATCATTGCCAGTCCAGGTGAATGGGACATCGAGGCTCTCTTGGCCATCCGCCAAGGTGTAGTTCGTTTCTGGCGTCGAATAGATGGTATTCGCGGCTGAATCGGCACCTGCACCGGCAATGCCCCATTGCAAGACGGCGACACCGTCCGCGCTCCCGGCGGCGCGGAATAGCTGTACAAATGCATTCGGCTGATCGAGGGACAGTGGATAGCGAGTTAGGGTTGCACCCTGAATCGTGACACCCGCCGTGTTCACCACGAGGTCCAAGACGTCGGATCGGATATGGACCTCCGCGCCGACAACGGATGGAGAGGCCGGCTCAATGGCAGTTGTCGCTTGAACTGGCGCGGTACCGGTCGCGCTCTCGGGCGCCGCTCCAGCGTTCGGGACCGTATCGTTCAAGGCCGAGGTCGGTGTCGCAGTGGGTACCGCGGCAGTCGCCGCTACCGCTGGCACCGTCGGCGGGGCGAAATCGTGCTGCCAAGTCTGGTAGTTCACGAACAGCAACAGGCCAAGACCAGCCAAAGCAAAAAGACGTTGGTTATCCATAGGGACTCTTAGGTTCCATCAACAGACGGCCGCGCCTTGGGGGCAACAGCCGGAACGGGATCGTAACCGCCGGCATGCCACGGATGGCAGCGAGCGATGCGTCGGGCGGCAAACCATGTGCCACGCCACGCGCCGTGGACCTCAACGGCCTCGAGTGCGTACGCGGAGCAGGACGGATAGTACCGGCAGTTGGCTCCCAAAAGGGGGCTGATACAGATCTGGTAGAGACGAATTACGGCGCGAGCCAGTCGAGCGAGCGGGCTCATGTCGGCGTACGCGGAGTTACCGAACGTCGGGTCGCGTCACCGATCAGTCGTTCGAGGCTGCGGACAATGTCGGGCTCGGAGGCTTCTCGTGCACCTGGTCGACTGGTCACCACGTAATCGAGTGCGGGCAATTCGGGTTGAGCGTGGCGAAAGACTTCACGGATGAGACGCCGGATGTAATTGCGCCGGACCGCTTTGCCCACGCTGCGATAACTGACGGACATTCCGAGCCGCGCATGGCCCGAGACGTTTGCTAGTGCATTGACTGCAAAGAGATTATCGCCGGCACGGCGACCTTGGCGGTACACCCGATCGAAGTCAGCGCCACTGTGCAGGCGATGATTTGGGCGAAAACTGTGGGTACGGGTCACAGCGATGGAATGCTGACCGCCCGCCCGCGAACGCGGTTCCCTATTACGGGATCAGGCGCTTGCGGCCCTTCGCGCGACGGCGAGCGAGGACCTGCCGGCCCTTCTTCGTCGCCATGCGTGCACGGAAACCGTGCGTACGCTTGCGGTGGATGGTGCTCGGCTGGTAAGTGCGCTTCATGGCAAAATCGTCCGGAAATTCAAAGTTGTGCCGTTTATCGGCCCGAGCCGCACAATTTATCTGCGAGTGAGCGGCTTGTCAACGCCATCACGCGGTTGAAGTTACTGCACCTGGCAGAGGGTCGTTATAGACTCGCGTTCCCGCTCAACCCCTTTACTACGGCCCGGCACCCAGACATGGCTTTCGCAGATGAACTTTGGAGCCTGTGTTTACGCCATCTCGAGGCTGAGATCGCCGAACAGCAGTTTAATACCTGGGTGCGTCCGTTACAGGCCTCGGGTGGCGAAGGGCAACTGAAATTACTCGCGCCGAACAAGTTCGTCGTTGATTGGGTGAGAAGCAACGTCCTGCCGCGCATTGTCGAACTCGTTTCGGCACAGGTGCCTGAGAATGAAACGCTCCCGGTCATCTCTCTTGAGATCGGTAGCCGCGAGAGCAAGGCGCCGGACGCGGAAGCTCCTAAGACCTCTTCGTCGGGGCCCACCATAGAGTTTGGCGGCCGCTCAACTGGACGGCCGCAGCCGACTGTCATCGGGGCCAGAATCAATCCCGAGTTCACCTTCGATAATTTCGTCGAAGGCAAAAGCAACCAGTTGGCGAAAGCAGCCGCTCGCCAAGTGGCCGACAACCCTGGCGTTGCTTATAACCCGTTATTTGTTTACGGCGGTGTCGGTTTAGGCAAGACTCATTTGATGCACGCGGTCGCGAATGAGATCAAGTCGCGTCGTCCTGATGCTCGAGTGGCTTATGTGCATTCAGAACGCTTCGTCGGCGATATGGTTCGGGCTTTACAGCACAATACGATTGCTGACTTCAAAGTGGCCTACCGGTCTTTGGACGCGCTCCTGATTGATGACATACAGTTTTTCGCCGGTAAAGATCGTTCACAGGAAGAGTTTTTTCACACCTTCAACTCTTTGTTAGAGGGTCAGCAACAAATCATTCTGACTTGTGATCGTTATCCGAAAGAGGTCACGGGTCTCGAGGAAAGATTGAAATCGCGCTTTGGTTGGGGCCTCACGATTTCGATCGAACCGCCCGACTTAGAAACGTGTGTGGCTATCTTGATGAGCAAAGCGCAACTTGCGCATGTCGCCTTACCGGACGAGGTCGCATTCTTTATTGCGAAGAGAATCCGCTCCAACGTTCGTGAGTTAGAAGGCGCCCTCCGCCGTGTTGCGGCCAATGCACAGTTCACGGGTCGCCCAATTACGATTGAATTCGCACGTGAGGCGCTCAAAGATCTTATTGCGCTTCAAGAGAAGTTGGTCACGATCGAGAACATTCAAAAGACCGTAGCCGAGTATTACAAGTTGCGCGTGGCAGAACTTTTATCGCAGCGACGTAGTCGGTCGGTTGCTCGGCCAAGGCAAGTTGCCATGGCGCTGGCGAAGGAGCTGACGACGCATTCGCTCCCGGAAATCGGCGACGCGTTCGGCGGACGCGACCATACGACGGTTCTACACGCATGTAAGCGCATCCGCGAATTGCGGGACGCAGAGCGGCGTGTCGAAGAGGATTATGCAAACCTGTTAAGAACTTTGACCGGATGATGTGGATAACTTGTGGAGCCTTTGCGAGGATAAAATCCATGGCAAGATATCCACAGGTCCCGCACAGGATCCGCGCCGGATATAGGCGAGCTATTAAGACGCTTATGCTTCGCGCAAAAATTTGATTTATAAGGTTATTTTTGGGTTATCAGCAGAAACTCGGCTCCTCAGTTGCAACAGCAACTATCTGAGTTCCTAGATATTCCAGACTTAAGATTAAAGAACTCAGGGTGGGTCGGATCGGCTAAGCCGAAGGTGTCACGATGAAATTCACGAGCGAACGCGAGCGTATTCTCGAGCCATTGCAAGCAGTCATTGGCGTTGTCGAACGTCGGCAGACGATGCCGATCTTGGCGAACGTACTGCTTTCGGCCAAGAACGGTCGCATATCGATCACCGCTACCGACCTTGAGGTCGAGTTAGTGGCGGGTGGGGAAGTCACAGTGCAAGCCGCTGGTGACATTACGGTCCCAGGCCGCAAGTTCCTAGACATCGTTCGGGCACTACCGGAAAAGTCGAACGTTACTTTCTCGCTTGAAGGTGACAAAGTCATTGTCCGGTCAGGCAAGAGCCGTTTTACGCTCACCACCCTTCCGGCAACGGACTTTCCGGCCGTTGAAGAGATTAACGCCCAACTCGCCTTTGATATCGACCAGCCCGGGCTTCGTGGGTTGTTGGAGAAGACGCATTTCTCCATGGCGCAACAAGATGTTCGTTATTACCTGAACGGCATGTTGCTGGAATCAGATGGGAAAATGCTTCGAACAGTCGCGACTGACGGTCATCGTCTGGCATTGAGCGAAATTGAGTTGGCTCTGAAGCCAGGCATCCATCAGGTCATTATCCCGCGAAAGGGTGTTTTAGAGCTGCAGCGCTTGATCGGCAATGAAGGCGTTGCCGCGGTGCAGGTGGGAAGTAACCACGTTCGTGTCTCAATCGGCGATATTCGCTTCACTTCGAAGCTAATCGATGGTCGTTTTCCGGAGTATGGTCGCGTTATTCCTGCCGCACCTGGTCGCTTGGTAAAAGCTGATCGTGACGCCTTACGGCGTGCGCTGCATCGCACGTCGATTCTAGCGAATGAGAAGTACCGCGGTATTCGCTTGGCTTTACGCGCTAATTTGCTCGTACTGACTGCCCATAACCCGGAGCAGGAAGAGGCAGAGGAAGAAGTCGAGGTGGCTTACGAAGGTGAGGAATTCGAGGTTGGTTTCAACGTCAACTATTTGCTCGACGCCCTCGCCGCGCTAGATGGTGTTGAAGTCGAATTGGGACTGACCGATGCGAACAGCAGTTGTTTGCTTCGTGCACCAGGCGGTGGTTCAAGCCGTTACGTCGTGATGCCAATGCGACTCTGATCGGAGAATGTCGCTCACACGTCTTGAGATCGACGATTTTCGTTGCCTTGAGCGGGTGAGCCTCAATCTCGATTCTCGCTATAACTTGTTTGTCGGCGAAAATGCCTCGGGGAAGACGAGTCTCCTCGAGGCATTATTTTTTCTAGGCCGAGGCCGCTCATTTCGTACCCGTCGTTTGGATCGATTAGTCCGCCAAGGAACCGATTCATTTCGGCTCGTGGGCTGGGTTCAATTAGACGGGCACCAGACGGTTCTCGGTGTTGGAGGCAGCCGCCAAGGCACGGAGATTCGTGTCGGCGGAACGCCGGCATCCTCCGCGGCAGCCTTAGCCCAATACTTCCCGCCTCAAATCATCGATCCTGATGTTCATAAGTTGCTTGAGGAGGGTCCCCAGCGGCGACGTCGCTTCTTGGACTGGGGAGTGTTCCACGTGGAACCTGGGTTCATGGAGGCGTGGCAGCGCTATCACCGCGCACTTCGACAACGGAATGCCGCCTTGCGTCAGGTCGGCAACTCGAAGGCACTCGCCGTCTGGAACCCGGAGTTAATGACCTCTGGCCTACGTTTAGATGCAATGCGCCGGGCCTATGTTGAACAATTAGCCCAACCGCTGGCAGACATCGGAACGCAGTTGTTGGGAATGGATATCACTGCGGGGTACTCGGCGGGTTGGGCGCAGGATGAGAGCTTCGAAGTCGCGCTGGCGAAGAGTGTCGAGCGCGACGTAAAGCTTGGAATAACCCACACCGGCCCGCATCGGGCGGATATCACGATCAGGGTGAATGGCCAGGTTGCCCGCGAACGGGTATCTCGTGGACAACAAAAGCTGCTCGCCGCTGCGTTGATCTTGGCGCAGTTACAACTCCAGGAAAGGCTGCATCCTGGTTGCGGGGTTCTACTATTAGACGACCCAGCGGCCGAACTTGACGGCAACCGCTTGGGACGCCTGCTAGATGTTGTCCGGGGACTGCCGTCGCAGCTGTTCGTGACATCCCTTCGCCCGGAACTCGATTCGCTCGGCCAACCTGGCGCTATGTTCCACGTGGAACAAGGCGCTGTACGCGCGACGGCGGGTTTTAATCCGGCGTAGTCGTGCCGGCATCCCAATTAGCCAAAGGTCTGTAGCAGAAACGGTGACTATCTAGGCCGTACCTCAAGAGACGGACTGCAGCATTCGCCTATTCGCCAATGAGCGGACGAGCCAACCCCTAAAATGTTATACTGGAGATCGCAGAGGACGGACCTTCGACATGTCAGAAAACGACGTCTATGATTCCAGTAAAATCAAGGTCTTAAAGGGTCTTGATGCGGTCAGAAAGCGACCAGGTATGTACATCGGAGATACCGATGACGGTACCGGTCTGCACCATATGGTTTTCGAAGTGGTTGATAACGCGATCGACGAGGCCCTTGCGGGCCACTGTGACCGCGTCCTCGTTACCGTCCATGCCGACGAATCAGTGACCGTTTCTGACAACGGTCGCGGAATTCCAGTCGACATCCATCCTGAGGAGGGTGTCTCCGCAGCTGAAGTGATCCTGACGGTATTGCACTCAGGTGGAAAGTTCGACGACTCCTCCTATAAGGTTTCCGGCGGGCT
The DNA here is from genome assembly GCA_903879335.1 of uncultured Pseudomonadota bacterium. Taxonomy (GTDB): domain Bacteria; phylum Pseudomonadota; class Gammaproteobacteria; order Steroidobacterales; family Steroidobacteraceae; genus CAIKZZ01. The sequence continues at coordinate 276,067 of CAIRLC010000007.1, read as the reverse complement.
CCACGGCGTCGGTGTCTCCGTTGTTAACGCCTTATCAGAATCACTGATATTGACGATCGCGCGTGATGGCCAGTTGCATCGCCAGGAATATCGTCATGGCGAACCCCAAACGCCGTTGACCGTTGTCGGAAAAACCGAGGAGCGCGGCACGACACTGCGCTTCAAGCCGAGCGCGGAAACCTTCTCGAACATTCAATTTATTTACGACATTTTGTCTCGCCGGCTACGTGAACTGTCATTCCTCAACTCAGGTGTCCGCATTGAGTTGGTTGACGAGCGTGATGAGCGACGCGACGTATTCCAATACGAAGGCGGAATCGGCGCTTTCGTGAAGCATCTTAATCGCGGCAAGACGGCTATTCATGAGACCGTATTCTATTTCCGCGACATGCAAGGCCCGATTACTGTTGAGGTGGCTGCGCAGTGGAATGATTCCTACGCGGAATCTATGTTCTGCTACACGAACAACATTCCGCAAAAAGATGGCGGCACCCATCTGCAAGGATTCCGCGCTGCGTTGACTCGCAAGCTTTCTGATTACATTGAAAGCGAAGCAAAGAAAGAAAAAATCGATATGACCGGCGATGACGTTCGGGAAGGCATGACAGCCATTCTCTCCGTCAAAATGCCCGACCCAAAATTTTCTTCGCAAACCAAAGATAAATTGGTATCGAGCGAAATTCGCAGCATCGTTGAGTCCGCAGTCGCAACCCGACTGGAAACCTATCTGCTCGAACATCCGGCAGAAGCGAAAGCGATCGTCGCAAAAGTAGTCGACGCTGCCCGTGCTCGAGAAGCTGCGCGTAAAGCGCGTGAAATGACGCGCCGTAAAGGCGTGCTCGATATTGCGGGTTTACCGGGCAAACTCGCTGATTGTCAGGAAAAAGATCCAACGCTTTGCGAAATGTTCCTCGTCGAGGGTGACTCCGCAGGTGGCAGTGCCAAGCAGGGAAGAGACCGCCGCACTCAGGCGGTTTTGCCATTAAAAGGTAAAATTCTCAACGTCGAAAAAGCTCGTTTCGACAAGATGCTCGCCAGCGCCGAAGTGGGCACTTTGATTACGGCGTTGGGATGCGGTATTGGCCGAAACGATTTCGATGTCGCGAAACTCCGCTATCACCGCATCATATTGATGGCCGACGCTGACGTTGACGGCGCGCACATCCGCACATTGCTGCTGACCTTCTTTTATCGCCAAATGCCGGAACTCATCGAGCGCGGACACATCTACATTGCTCAACCACCACTCTATAAAGTGAAGCGTGGCAAGAGTGAGACGTACGTTAAAGACGATTCCGAACTGAACGCGCTGCTACTGCGTAACGCACTTGACGGCGCCTCAGTGCGTACGACTGACGACGCTGGCGCCCCACGTACCGTAGACGGTGCTGTTCTCGAAGCGTTGGCACGGCAATATATCGATGTGCAGACTATCTTCACTCGCTGGGCGCGACGGTACGACCCACGCGTGCTTGAGGCCATGCTGTATGTCCCGATTGTCCGACCCGACCAGTTGAACGATGCAGCCTTCCTAGAGAATTGGGCTAAGACTCTCCAGTGGCACGTGGACTCTGATGCTCATGAGGGAAAGCGTTACAAAGTTGAATTGCAGGTCAATGCGGGCGGACAGCCGGTTCGGTTCGACATTTTCCGCACCCAGCACGGACTCACGACGGAGAAGCATATTCAGCGGGAATTCTTTGAATCCCACGAGTACAAGCGAATCGCTGAACTGAACCAAGCGATGCAGGGCCTGTTGCGTAGCGGTGCCTATGTAGCGAAGGGCGATGATAAGCGCGAGGTCAGCGCCTTTAAGGACGCCATTGGTTGGCTCATGGACCAAGCTCGGCGTGGCCAAACGATACAGCGCTATAAGGGTCTCGGTGAAATGAACCCAGACCAGCTCTGGGATACGACAATCAACCCGCAAACGCGACGCTTGATTCAGGTTCGAATTGAAGACGCGGTCGCGGCGGATGATCTGTTCACAACACTCATGGGTGACCAGGTCGAGCCCCGTCGTGAATTCATCGAGAAGAACGCCTTGGCAGTCGCCAACCTGGATATTTAAACAGTATAGGCCGCCATCATCGGTGGCGGCCTATGTTGCGCGGCGTCATCCGCCGAGTTCGGCCACTTTGGCATCAATCCACGCGCGCGCTTCATCCGACACTTCGCGCGGGTCGCGGCCCAGCGTATCGATCGCAGGCCCAATCACAACCCGCACCGTGCCAGGCTTCTTCAATAATCCGCGACGTCCCCAATATCGCCCCGCGTTATGGGCAACCGGAATAATTTTGGCGCCGGTCTGGGTCGCGAGTAGCGCTCCCGACAGACCATAACGGCGACGTTCGCCTACGCCCATCCGTGTGCCTTCAGGGAAAATGAGGACCCAGATCCCTTCCGCAATTCGAGCGGCGCCCTGGGTCACCACCTGATTGACGGCAGCCGACTGGGCCTTTCGATTAATGGCAATCGGCTTCAGCACCATCGTGGCCCAGCCAACGAGCGGGATCCACAGTATTTCGCGTTTCAGTACCCAAGCTTGCGGTGGAAAGATTAGCGCCTGGGCCATCGTCTCCCAAGCCGAGGAGTGCCGCCAATACGAAATATGGCTTCCGGGCGGGATGTGTTCGGTCCCCTCAACGATGTAATCCAGGCCACAAAACACGCGTACGCCCCACAAGCCGGTGTGCGCCCAACCTCGCGCCAACGAGTAGCGCGTTCGATACGGTAGTAACCCTGCGCAAAAAATCACCAAACCAAACAGCAGGGAAGCCGCGAAAAAAAAGGTTGTGTAGAAGAACGAGCGAAGCGATTGCATGACGCAGAGTCTAGAGCAAAACTAGGCAGAGGCAATGTCAGGCCTCCGAGGGGAGGCCTGAGACCCTAACCAGGTAACCGAGATAGGTCCGCGATCGCCAAGAATAGATGTTGGACCGACGCCAACAGCGCTAACCGATTACGGCGAACGACTGGGTCGTCCGCATTCACCATGACGCCATCGAAAAACGCATCTACCATTGGACGCAACGTGGATAACTCCGTCAGCGCACCCAGATAATCGCGAGCATCGATCCGCAACTGTGCCCGGGGCGTGACTTCCCGCAGCGCAGATGCCAACGCGCGTTCTGCATCCATTTCACAAAGACTATCCACCACGGAAAGATCGGCCGGAACGCCAGACTTGCGCAATATATTGGCGATGCGCTTATTCGCGCCAGTGAGCGCGGTTGCGCCGTCCATCTTGAGGAATTCCGCCAGCGCCTTGAGTCGAGCATCGAAATCAATGGGCGATACCGGATGGCGATCGAGTACCGCATCGAACATCTCGCTGGTGATTCCGGAACCTGACTCCAGGTAAACCGATCGCAGTCGCTCGAATGCATAGCCGCAGACTTCAGTGACGATGGTTTCCGTCGCCGGTGGAGCGGCCGCCGGCTTTTGACCTTCCGCGCGTGGCTTGGCATTCGCCGCCAAGTCGGCTGCTGTCGATTCATACGACAAGGCAACCAAGGCTGGCAGGTCGACGCTCAGATGGCCTTCCAACACAATCCGCAACAGCCCGAGCGTGGCGCGACGCACCGCGAAAGGATCTTTCGCGCCGGTTGGTTTTTGACCGATCGCAAACGCGCCAACGATGGTGTCCAGTTTGTCCGCGATAGCGAGAACGGTTCCAACGGGAGTGGTGGGTAAAACGTCACCCGCGAATCGAGGGAGATATTGCTCGCCAATCGCAATCGCCACCGCCGGCGACTCACCATCGGCATGCGCGTAATACGTACCCATCGTGCCCTGCAGTTCAGGAAATTCGCCGACTAGACCCGTCAATAGATCGCACTTCGCAAGATCAGCGGCGCGACCGGCCAATTCAACGTCAGCGCCCAATTGCGTGGCGAGCAATCGAGCAAGCCGATGGATCCGAACACTGCGAGCGTGATACGAACCCAGCTGTGCTTGGAAAGTAACCGCCTTGAGTTGCTCCATCCTGGCGGCGAGTGGTGACCGTCGATCTTGCTCCCAGAAAAAAGCGGCATCAGACAGTCGTGGACGAACGACGCGTTCGTTACCGCGCACCACTTCACCCGGCGCCCGACTGGTCACATTGGCGACGGTGATGAATCGAGACGTCAACCTTCCCTGATGATCTTCTACGGGAAAATAGCGTTGGTGATCTTGTAAGGTGGCGATCAACACTTCCCGCGGCAATGCGAGGAATCGTTCCTCAAACTGGCCGGCGATGGGTTCTGGCCACTCGACGAGAGACGTCACCTCATCTAATAAAGCCTGGCCAATGATGGCCACTCCGCCATGGCGCTCCGCCAAGGCAATAACGCCCTGTCGAATGGTGTCGCGGCGCTGCTCAAAGTCGACGAGCACGCGCCCTGATGTCTCTAAGCGGGTGACATAACTAGAGGGAGACGATAACGAAATGTCCTGAGGTGCCATGAATCGATGGCCGCGCGTGTGGCGTCCAGTCGATATGCTGAGAATCTCGGCCGGAATAATGTCTTTTCCGAACAGAAAGACAATCCAATGGACCGGCCGCACGAACTCAGCCGTTCCACTTCCCCAACGCATCCGCTTGGCGATGGGCAATTTATCAAGCGAGGCGCGAGCGATATCCGCCAGCAGCGATGCCGTCGACGCTCCGCTTCTGATGCCTGTGTGGAATAGGAATTCACCTTTCGCTTCTGCGATCCGACCAAGCGCATCCACCGTAGTGCCGCAACTTTCCGCAAAGGCAGTTGCCGCCCGTGTGGGTGTGCCATCTTTAGCAAAAGCGGCAGAGATTGGCGGACCCTTTCTTTTGATCTCTTGGTCAGGCTGCTGTTCGATAACCTTTTGGACGAGTACGGCGATGCGTCGAGGTGCCGCAAAGCGCTTCATCGCTCCGTGAGTAATTCCAGCGGCTTCTAAGCCACCCAAGATGCCTTGGGCAAACGCATCGGCCAGATTTAACAGCGACTTCGGCGGGAGTTCTTCGGTGCCTATTTCGATCAGCAGGTCTCGGGTCTTCATGCGTGACTCCCGGTGACCTGCGGGTCTAACGGCGGATCTACGCGTGGAATAACGGACTTGAGCATAGGGAAACCAAGCGCCTCACGGCTCTTGTAGTACGCCTCGGCCACGCCTCGCGCTAATGTCCGTACACGTAAGATATAACGCTGCCGTTCTGTGACGGAAATCGCTCGCCGAGCATCGAGTAAATTGAATGTATGGGAACTCTTCAACATTTTTTCGTACGCCGGTAATGGCAGCGGAATATCCAATAGTTTCTGACATTCACGCTCGTGGGCATCGAATTGTCTAAACAGTTCGTCGATATCCGCATGCTCAAAGTTGTATTTGGACTGCTCGACTTCATTCTGGTGATACACGTCCCCGTAGGTGACGCGGCCTAGTGGGCCGTCGGCCCACACAAGGTCATAAACACTCTCGACCCCTTGTAGGTACATCGCTAAGCGCTCAAGACCGTATGTGATTTCGCCCATGACCGGGCGGCAATCGAGTCCACCGGCCTGCTGGAAGTAAGTGAACTGAGTGACTTCCATGCCGTTGAGCCACACTTCCCAACCTAGACCCCAAGCACCCAATGTTGGCGATTCCCAGTTGTCCTCAACAAAACGAATATCGTGCGTGAGGGGATCAAAGCCTAGCGCAGCAAGAGAACCGAGGTATAGGTCAATGAAGTTCGGTGGCGACGGTTTGATCGCAACTTGGAACTGGTAGTACCGCTGCAGGCGAAACGGGTTGTCGCCGTAGCGGCCATCGGTCGGGCGTCGTGACGGCTGCACATAGGCCGCGCTCCAAGGCTCTGGTCCAACGGAGCGCAAAAATGTAGCGGTATGAAAGGTGCCAGCGCCCACTTCCATGTCATAGGGTTGCACCAATACACACCCTTGATCCGCCCAATATTTCTGCAACGCAAAAATGAGGTCTTGGAAGGTGCGCGGCTTCTGTCCGGTCGGTGAACGGGGCATGGTCGCCTCTCTGACATGCCGGCTTCCCGGCGTAAAAAGACTAATTATAGCGGAGCAAATTGCCCTGACCTTCGGGTATCTTCTTCGGTCGCATCGCATAGCGGACCCTGAGGCTAAAGAGTATGGATAGCGTCTTCGAACCTGACCTGATGCAGCGTTGGGAAATGACCGTGGACCGCCTCATCGTCCATGCTGAGCGATGGCACTCCACCCGTGAGGTGGTCGGCCGACTTGCCGACGGCTCAATAGGCCGAAGCAATTGGGCGACGGTTGCGCGCCGAGCGCGACAGGTCTCTGTTGGGCTGTCTGCGCACGGAATCACCAGAGGGACCCGGATCGGCACCCTCGCCATGAACTCTATCCGCCACGTGGAAACCTGGTACGGCGTCATGGGTTATGGCGCGGTTTGCCATACGCTGAATCCGCGCCTTTTTGATGACCAATTGATCTACATGATCAATCACGCCGATGACCGGTGGATTTTTGCGGACCCCATTTTCAGGGCGCAGCTCGAACGCCTACTGCCGCACTGTCCGGGCGTTGAAAAGGTTATTTATTTAGGGGATTCCAGTGAGGTCCCTGCCCTTCCCGCGAACGCCATCGACTACGAAACGTGGATCGCAGAGGCCGATCCTAGCCTCGCCGCTTGGGGGCAATTTCCAGAACGGACGCCCGCAGCGCTGTGCTACACCTCGGGAACGACCGGCAATCCCAAAGGCGTCCAATATTCACACCGGTCTCAGATTCTGCATACCTTGGTCAGCGGCCAGAGAGACTTCCTCGGGCTTTCCGCACGAGACACCTTGCTCTCTGTCGTGCCAATGTTCCATGTCAACGCTTGGGGATTACCCTTCATTGCAGCGGCCGCAGGTTCAAAGCTGGTACTGCCTGGTGCACGTTTGGATGGTGCATCGGTCTACGAACTCTTGGAATCTGAGGGCGTCACGTTTACGGCTGCGGTCCCTACAGTCTGGCAATTGTTATTCGACTTTCTGAGCGAGAACAATTTGCGTCTGTCGACCCTAAAGCGCGTCGCGATAGGCGGTAGTGCCTGTACCGAGGCCCTGATTAGGGGCTTCCGGGACGGTCATGGCGTAGAGGTGCTGCATGCTTGGGGGATGACCGAAATGTCACCCATTGGCACCATTTCAGGACCCTTGCCCGTTTCCCTTGGGGAGCCCGACGAGGCAACCCGAATGGCCTATAACCTGAAGCAAGGCCGAGTACCTTTTGGAGTAGACCTCAAAATCACGGCGGAAAACGGCGACCGCCAGCCCCATGACGGCACGGCACCCGGACATATCATGGTCTCGGGACCATCGATCATTCAGAGTTACTTCCGCGACGACAAGCCCGCCGTGGACGCCGAGGGCTATTTTGATACCGGCGATATCGGTACGGTTGATCCGCAGGGGTACCTGCAAATCACCGACCGATCCAAAGATCTCATCAAGTCAGGCGGTGAATGGATCAGTTCGGTCGAGATCGAAAATATCGCCTCAGGACACCCCAAAGCACTCATGGCCGCAGTGGTCGCCATGCCGCATCCGAAGTGGCGGGAGCGCCCCTTGCTGGTCGTGAAGCTTCGACCAGGCCAAACCGCGACGGCGCAGGAGTTCTTGGATTACCTCAAGGGCAAGATCGCCAACTGGTGGATACCCGATGAAGTTCGCTTCGTTGACGAGATGCCGCTCGGCGCAACAGGTAAACTAGACAAGAAGGTTCTCAGGGCAAAGTTCGCCGCCCCCGTCATCTGATTGCACCAAAACGGAGCAAGCTAATCCGTGCGCGCACCAAAAGCGCGCAATCTTGATGACGTGGACGACGCGCTAAACCTCTAAGATCCTGATTTTGCTCTTTTTCGGTGCGTGGCACGGTTCCTGCACTGAGAAGCTAACTATTCGTTTCTGGCATTGCTGCTTAACTGGAGGTTTGCAATGACGACTGCTGCCGATGTGGTGAAGTTAATTAAGGATAACGAGGTTCGCTACGCGGATCTGCGTTTCACCGACACGAAGGGTAAGGAGCAGCACGTCACTGTCCCGGCCCGTTATGTGAATGAAGAGTTCTTTGTCGACGGCAAGATGTTCGATGGCTCATCGATCGCTGGCTGGAAGGGCATCAACGAGTCAGACATGATTCTCATGCCAGACGCGTCGACCGCAATCCTCGACCCATTCTTTGAAGAAGCGACGGTCAACATCCGCTGCGACGTCATCGAGCCGGCCACGATGCAGGGCTATGAGCGTGACCCTCGCTCGCTCGCGAAGCGCGCGGAAGCCTATTTGAAGAGCACGGGCATCGCTGACACGGCGCTGTTCGGGCCAGAGAACGAGTTCTTTGTTTTCGACGACGTTAAATGGTCGACTGAAATGCACTCGGCTTCCCACGCCGTGAATTCGGTGCAGGGTGGTTGGAACAGCAACACGGATTACCCAGAGGGTAACCGAGGCCATCGTCCTGGCGTGAAGGGTGGTTACTTCCCTGTCCCGCCGGTTGACGGCTTCCACGAAATTCGCGGCGCGATGTGTGGCGCAATGGCCGACATGGGCCTCGTTGTCGAAGTGCATCACCACGAAGTCGCAACCGGTGGCCAGTGTGAAATTGGCGTCGGCGCCAACACGCTGGTTAAGAAGGCGGACGAAGTCCAGATCCTGAAGTACGCGATCCTCAACGTCGCGCACAACTATGGCAAGACGGCGACGTTCATGCCGAAGCCGCTCGTGGGTGACAACGGCAGCGGTATGCACGTGCACCAGTCGCTCGTGAAAGATGGCAAGAACATCTTTGCAGGCGATGCCTACGCGGGCCTGTCGGAAACCTGCCTGTATTACATCGGCGGCATCATCAAGCACGCCCGCGCGCTCAATGCATTCACCAATGCATCGACGAACAGCTACAAGCGCTTGGTCCCAGGCTTTGAGGCGCCAGTGATGTTGGCCTACTCGGCGCGTAACCGCTCCGCGTCGATCCGCATCCCGTTCGTGCCGAGCCCGAAGGCGCGCCGCATCGAAGTTCGTTTCCCGGACTCGACTGCGAATCCGTACTTTGCGTTCGCGGCGATGATGATGGCGGGCCTGGATGGCATTCAGAACAAGATTCACCCGGGCGATCCGGCTGACAAGGATCTCTACGATCTGGAGCCAGAAGAGGCCAAGCACATTCCAACCGTGTGCCATTCCTTGGACATGGCGCTCGAGGCCTTGGATAAGGATCGTGAGTTCCTCACCCGCGGTGGCGTGTTCACAGATGACGTGATTGATGCCTACATCGCCTTGAAGATGCAGGAAGTCACGCGTCTGCGCATGACGACCCATCCGGTCGAATTCGATATGTACTACAGCCTCTAATGGCTAACGAGGGGTCCGGAGTCATCCGGACCCCTCGCATTCCTAAATTGCAGGGAATGCTTACGCCTCGAGGAATTTTGTCACCAGAGCAGCCGAGGGCTATGCTGATGACATGCCTAAACGACTCACTGCCCTGCTTCACCGTCTACTGGCGGCAGCGCTCGCCGCTACGGCTATTGGGTCAGGGCAGGCGGCTACGCTCTATCGATGGATCGATGCGCAAGGGGTTACGCACTGGTCAGACCGGCCCGTTGAGGGCAGCGTCGCCGTCGAGTTGGGCGCTCCTTCAAGCATTAACCCGCCCGTGCCTGCCGGGCGCGCATCGCCACAGTCAGCGAGCACGACGCACCCGGTCATCTATTCAACCATCGAAATCGTGCAGCCAACCGATGGTGCTTCGCTGTTTGACTCTGGCGGTAGTGTCGAATGCATTGCCCAACTAACGCCTACGCTTGCCCCAGGTCACACCATCTGGTTCCAACTGGATGGACAACGCGTCGATGCTCACGGTGCAACAACCTTATCGCTGAACGCGCCGCGGGGAACGCACGAGCTCAAAGTCATAGTCCTGAATGCCGAAGGACAACAGCAAGCGTCCTCGTCAGCGATTACCTTTTTTGTGAAGCAGGCGTCGCGCTTAACGCCGCCGGTCGGCCCGCTGTTAAAAATGCCTCGGTAATCGACCTCTACTTACGGAATTGCCACTAATGGCTGCGGTACCGGGGGTGCTGCCGCCTCATCTCGACAGCCTGTCTACGGCAGTGGTGGTGATCGATCGCAACAACCTCATTGGCTATCTGAATGCAGCCGCACAGACCCTCTTGGCCGTCGGCGTCAATCAGGCCTGCGGACAGAATCTGGCCTCGTTTGTCCGCGAACCGACGACTCTCACATTACTCGTTGCTCGCTGCCGTGACGCTGGGGAGCCTATCGCGCATCGGCATCTCAAAATTCAATCGGTGCTGCGTGACGACAGTGACCACACAGTTGACTGCTTCGCCACGTTAATCGAAGGCGCCACTGTGCTGCTTGAGTTCGCTGATACAACGCGTCAGCAGCGCATCAACCGCGAAACGGCTTTGCTGGCGCAATTGGACGGAAATCGCCTCATGGTTCGTCAGTTAGCGCACGAAATCAAAAATCCGCTTGGCGGGTTACGCGGCGCTGCGCAGTTGCTCGAAAGGCAGCTCCCTGCTGATAACCTGCGAGAATATACCGACCTGATTATTCGCGAAGCCGATCGACTCCGCGCGCTCGTGGACAATTTGCTTGGGCCAGGTGGGTTACCGCGAAAAGTTGAAATTAATCCGCACGAACTCGTCGAGCACGTCTACCGACTGTTAGTCACTGACGCTCCAGCGGCCGTAAAAATAGTCCGGGACTACGATCCAAGTCTGCCATCGCTCTACGTAGACCGAGACCAAATCATCCAAACGATGTTGAACCTTGGACGGAATGCGATCCAAGCGGTTGGAGCCGAAGGATGCATCATTCTTAGAACTCGCGCTCTAATCGGCGCAACGATTGGTGCACGACGCCATCGAGTCATTGCGAGTATCGAATTCGAAGATGACGGTCCCGGCGTGCCCGCAGAATACGCCGATAAGATTTTCTATCCACTGGTGACGAGCCGCCCGGATGGCAACGGACTCGGCCTCGCAGTTGCCCAAGATCTGGCCAATCGCCATCGCGGCCTCATTGAATTTGACAGCCGACCCGGCCGCACGGTCTTCACGCTGCTGCTGCCCCTCGACGGAGAAACCCATGGCTGATGCGTTGAAAGTGTGGATCGTCGATGATGACTCGTCGATTCGCTGGGTGCTTGAACGAGCACTGAAGGCGAGTGGTATGCAGCCACGCATTTTTGAAGAGGCACAACTCGCTATCGATGCGCTGCGGAGCAACGAGCCCGACGTGCTGGTGACCGATATCCGAATGCCGGGCAAGAGCGGCCTAAAGCTACTCGCGGAAATACAAATCACTCATCCGAAAATGCCAGTGATAGTGATGACGGCACATTCAGACTTAGATGCCGCTGTCGCGGTCTATCAGGGTGGAGCGTTCGAATATTTACCCAAACCATTCGACATCGATGAAGCCATCAATTTGGTTCGTCGTGCGGCCCAGCAGGCAGAGCCCATGCCTACTCCAGATGCCACAACGACCAAGATCCCCGAACTGCTTGGCCATGCGCCGGCGATGCAGGATGTGTTCCGCGCGATTGGTCGACTCTCTCGCTCAGCGTTGACCGTCCTCATTAACGGCGAATCGGGCACTGGAAAAGAGTTGGTGGCGCGGGCTCTCCATCGACACAGTCCTCGGGCAAGCAAACCTTTTATTGCCCTAAACACATCTGCGTTCACGCCAGAACTGCTTGAATCAGAGCTCTTCGGACATGAGCGCGGGGCCTTTACCGGCGCAGACAGCTTACGCCGAGGTCGTTTTGAACAAGCGGACGGCGGCACCCTTTTCTTGGACGAAATCGGTGACATGTCCAAGGAGCTGCAGACCCGCCTACTGCGTGTGCTGGCAGAAGGAGAGTTCTATCGCGTAGGCGGCAACACGCCGTTGCGGGTCGACGTACGTGTCATAGCGGCCACGCACCAAAATCTTGAGGGGCGAGTTTCTGAAGGCCAATTCCGTGAGGACTTGCTTCACCGTCTGAACGTGATCCGCATCGTGTTACCGCCTCTACGGGCGCGGCGCGAAGACATCCCAGAACTCTTGCGCCATTACCTTGCGGTTGCAGCCAAAGAGCTCGGGGCCGAACCCAAGGTCCTTACGCCAGATGCTGAAGCACGGCTCGTGAATGCCGATTGGCAAGGCAATGTCCGCCAACTCGTTAATGTCTGTCGCCGGTTAACAGTTTCAGCGCCGGGTAGTGAAATCCGCGTTGACGACATACCCAGTGACCTGACCGGAACAACAGCCGACGCGCCGGGGGACTGGCCGCGGGCACTGGAACAATGGGCACGACGTCAGATGGAAGTGGGCCGATCACCATTATTGGATACGGCACTGCCGGAATTTGAAAGGACATTAATCCGTGTGGCCTTATCGCAGTCGCACGGTGGACGACAGGACGCCGCAAAAATCTTAGGTTGGGGCCGAAATACACTCACCCGCAAGATGCGGGAGCTTGGTATGGACACTGGTTCTGCAACCGATGATGACTAAGGCATTCGGATGGAGCCGACTAGCATACGACCGAGTAAGCGCTTAGTCTGGGTCTAGATCAACGGGATCGATAGCGCTTATGCAAAATCTCTTCAGTTCCATTGGCTTCACTCCAGATGTGACCGTATTCGGTACAGCCTTAAATGATTGGATTATGGCGCTGGTATGTGGGCTGTTTACGTTCTGCATGCTGCTACTGATCCGACGTCAAATTGAACAGCGCACGAAGAAATTCGCGGGAGCGCAATTGCCAAACGGTGTCCGTTTCGCGTTGACGCTGGCGCGGCGCACGCGGCTGGCGCCACTGCTCGCCGCATCCCTGACTGTCGGTTCGAAATACCTCGATTTGTCCACGAGAGCTGAACATTTCGCGAACGGCATCATCATCATTCTGGTCGCCTATCAGTGCGGGATATGGGCCTCGGTCAGCGTGCGCCTATATTTAGAGGATTCCGCAGCGCATCCGGCCAATCGCAGCACGCAAACCTTAATCACGATTGTTCGGTTCATCGCCAACATATTGATTTGGTCGACTGTACTGCTGTTGGCTCTTGATAACCTCGGCATTCAAGTTAAAGCGCTGCTTGCCGGTCTCGGGATTAGCGGCATCGCGGTGGCTCTGGCTGTGCAGTCGATATTAGGGGACCTTCTCGCCTCCGTTTCGATCGCGCTGGATAAACCATTTGAAGTTGGGGACGCGCTGACGCTCGACAACGGCTACACCGGCACGGTGGAAGCGATTGGGATCAAAAGCACGCGGCTGCGCAGTGTGTCTGGTGAGCAGATCGTGATCGCCAACGCTGAGTTGGTGAAAATTAGGATCCGTAATTACGGCCGTATTGATCAGCGCCGCTCGGTACATCGTTTCAGCGTGCTTTACAGCACAGCCCCGGAGTTGTTGGAGACTGCGCCGTCAATGCTGCGCACTGCCGTCGCCACTTGTGGAGACGCTATCTTTGAGCGCGCTCACGTCGTCGCCAACGGCGTGAATGGTTTCGAATTAGAGCTGGCGTTTGTCGTAGTCGGTGCCGACTACAACAAGTACTTGGATGTTCAGCAGAAGGTCTTGGTTGCCGTGGCAGCGGAATTTGCGCAATCAGGTATTGTCTACGCCTCTACCGTTCCTCGCTGACAGGCTCAGTGGTCGGCTTAGTGGCCTGCGGGGCGACTGGTGTCCAGTGTTCCGGTCAGTTCAGACACTTGCTTGAATCCATGAGTCGCAAGATATGCCGCGATCTCCATGTTGATCTTGCGGCATAAGAGCGGGTCATAAAACAGGCCGGTGCCTAAGCCCACGGCACTCGCGCCAGCCACTAAGAATTCGAGCGCATCCGTACCATTCGCAATGCCGCCTTGACCAATGATCGGAATTCGATGGTGTTTGGCGACGTCATAAACCTGATGCACTTTGAGCAGTGCAATCGGCTTGATGGCAGGACCCGAAAGCCCGCCTTGAATATTCCCGATGACTGGACGACGCGTGCGTATATCGATTGCCATGCCCATGACGGTGTTGATCACGGCCAAAGCGTCAGTTCCCGCCTCAATGCAGACGCGTGCGCTCTCTTTAATGTCTGTCTGATTAGGAGACAGTTTAGTAATCAGGGGCTTCTTCGTTGCTGCCCGACATGCGGCAACCACCCGCGCGCTCATGTCAGGGCTATTCCCGAACTGAACCCCGCCTTCCTTGACGTTCGGACACGAAATGTTGATTTCCATCGCGTCAATCGCCGAATCATCGAAACGGCGAACCACGTCGACATATTCTTCGATCGTGCTTCCCGAGACATTGGCGATGAACCGCGTCTCAGTGAAATCGAGCGTCGGGAGGATGTGATCGACGACGTAGTCAACGCCGGGATTCTGCAGACCTATCGCGTTCAACATCCCCGAGTGTGTCTCGTACACCCGATGCGCCGGATTGCCGGGGCGCGCTTTGCCGGTGGTTCCTTTAAGAACCACGGCTCCGCAATCGGTGTTTGAGAACCCTTCCACCCGGGTGTATTCCTCCCCAAATCCAACGCACCCCGATAGGAGGACGATCGGTGACGAGAAAGATAAACCGCAGAATGTGGTGGCTAGGGACGCTGCAGGGGCTTCACGGGGCGTACTCATGAGTAGATTATAGCCTTGCTTATCACTGACTCGAATCCATGTTCCATATCATCCTTCTCGAACCCGAAATCCCACCCAATACCGGCAATGTCATCCGGTTGACGGCCAATACGGGCTGCCAATTGCACCTCGTCCACCCACTTGGTTTCCGCATCGATGCGGCCCAAGTTCGGCGCGCTGGGCTCGACTATCATCAAATGGCCCGAGTCCATGAGCACCCTAATCTGGCAGCTTGCCTTGCAGCCGTCCAACCACGGCGGCTGTGGCTCGTGGAGACAGGAGGCGCAACACGCTACAGCGATGTCTCCTATGAGCCAGGCGACGCCTTGTTGTTCGGGCGTGAAACCGCCGGGCTGCCGCCTGAGGTGGTCAATGGTGTTCCGTCTGAGACCGTCGTTCACATCCCAATGCAGCCGGGAAACCGTAGTCTTAATTTGTCCAATTCAGTGGCGCTCGTGGTCTTTGAGGCCTGGCGCCAGAACCACTTCGCCATGGAGCTCACCGATGCTATCCCGTGATGGACATGGACTGCCGCCCTGGCGTCGTCAGGTGATGCCGTGGCTCATGGCTGTTCTGCGCTTGGCTATCATCTGGGCCATCTTCCGCGGACCAATACAATTTGTGTGGGCGCCGCCGTCGGTGCTGCATCTGCCAGAGCACCTTCGGCTGACATTCCTCATCCTGTTGATCGTGGGCTCGCCCCTGTTCTTATGGCCGCGTAGCTGCTGGATGGGTGGCATGAGCCTGGCCGCGGCTGTGATGGTCTATGAAACGCTCTGGCGTGGTTCAGGCTTACCCGCCGTCGGCACGCCGCTGCTGGCCGTTGGCTTGATTGTCGTGCTCGTGCTCGGCGAGGTCGTCGCTGGCGTCGCTCGTCGACGGGTTTACTCAGACCGTTGACCGCGTCCCCTTCAGTGTTCTGGTCGGAGCTCTCGGTCCATTAATGCCCGCGCCGCCTCGACCGGCATTAATCCGGCGTGCAGAACCTGAAAGACGGCTTCTGCGATCGGCATATCCACGCCACGCTGTTCGGCAACGGCATGGACGGCTCGCGCCGCGTCGTAGCCCTCAACAACTTGCCCGATGCGCGCGAGCGCGGCTTGAGCAGACAGTCCTTCAGCCAGGCCGAGGCCGAAGCGCCGATTACGCGATTGGTCATCCGTGCAGGTCAGCACCAGATCGCCTAGCGCGGCAAGGCCCATGAAAGTTGACGCATGGCCACCCAGCGCGAGCCCAAGGCGCGTCATTTCGGCCAATCCTCGAGTAATGAGCGCAGTTCTCGTATTCGCGCCGAATCCCATGCCATCGGCGATACCCGTCGCAATGGCGATCACATTTTTTACAGCGCCGCCGACCTCGACACCGACGATGTCTTCGGACGTATAACCGCGAAAATTTAAGCCCGAAATTGAAAGAACTAACGCTCGCGCAAAGACCGGGTCTGGTGACGCTACAGTCATCGCGGTCGGTAACCCAAGGCCTACCTCGCGAGCGAAGGTCGGGCCGGATAGGACTGCGATGGGCACTTCGGCGCCCAACGCTTGGCGAGCAACCTGGTGTGGTAGCAGCAAAGAGTCTTGCTCAAAACCCTTGGTCGCCCAAGCGATCCGCTGTCCTTGCCTCAATCTGGGCGCAATGGTGCTGAGCACCTCGCGAAATGCGGGGCTGGGCACAGCGATGAGCACGTCAAGGGCGCCCTCGAGGGCGCCATCCAAGCCATCTTCAACCTGCAGGCTGTCGGGAAATTGCGCGCCCGGCAAATAGCGGTGATTTTTTCGATCCCGAGCTAACACCTCGGTATGGCTCCGATCCCGACCCCAGAGGCGAGTCGGGCGGCCAGCGCGCGCGAACTGAATCGCGAGCGCCGTACCCCAGGAACCGGTGCCTAAGACAGCGATCGGTGCTTGGTCCGACCGAACGCCGTCTGCACCGCTCACGGCAGCGCTCAGTTAACGGTGCCCTGTTGCGCTTGACGCGCTGCGGCTTCCATCGACTGCGCAAACAGCTGATCAAAATTGACCGGTGGCAATAAGAATGGAGGGAAACCACCCTTAGCAACCAGATCAGAGATCGAGGCACGGACATACGGGAACAAGGTGTTTGGGCAGAATGAACCGAGAATTCGGCGCAAGTCTTCAACCTCGAAACCACGAATGATGAACAGGCCGGCCTGTTTCACTTCAGCGAGGTAGGCCACCTTATCGCCCACCTTTGCTTCGAGTGTGACCGATAACACCACTTCGTGAGCGTTTTCAGCGACGAGGGTTGCCGAAGTATTCATGTTCATACCGAACTGCGGGTTCCATTCGGCGACCTGGAGGTTCGGACCGTTTGGCGCTTCAAACGACGCATCTTTAATGTAGATGTTCTGCAGAGTCAGGTCGTTCTGCGGCGCCTCTGGGGCAGCCTGCGCGACTTCGGTCGAAATTTCGTCAGACATGGGAAGTCCTGTGGTTCGCTTAGGATGGTTAGAAAAGTGGGTGTTAAATGTCAGTTCGTGCTGACTTGCAGCAAGGGGTCGAGATCGCCTGCTGCATCCAGCGCATGCAAGTCATCGCAACCGCCGATATGACGGTCGCCAATAAAAATCTGAGGAACGGTTCGGCGGCCCGATCGCTCCATCATTTCAGCGCGCTTCGCGGCATCCGCTTCGATATCGATCTCGGTGTAGATCGCGCCTTTACGATCAAGCAGCGCCTTGGCCCGCGCACAGTATGGGCACCAGCCGGTGGTGTAGAGCGTGATTGCAGGCATAGTCATAACCCCTTAGTTTTTATCAACCGGGAGGTTTTCTTGGCGCCACGCGGCGAGGCCGCCCCGCAGGTTGTACGCCTGAGTAAAGCCCAATCGTCCCAAGTGGCGCGCAGCAGAGCCGGCCGTCATCCCGGTGTCGCAATAGGCGATAACGGGCTTATCCTTGAAGCGCTCAATCACTTTCGCGCCATCGACAATCGCCGCCCCGGGCAGGTTCCGGGCGTTACGGATGTGGCCCGCATCGAAGAGCTCTTTGGAGCGGATGTCCACTAACAGGCCGCCGCTGTTCATGAGGCGAACCGCCTCGGTGGGGCTGATCGAGGCAAAATTGGCCGTCCGAGCCCGCGTTTCCTGCACGAGGACCACGATCGCCGCCGCGAATGTCAGCGGCACGAGAATCCAGTGTTGGCTCGCGTAGAGAAGAATTTGCTGCATATTCAATATCTTGCGATTAAGTGATCCAAATCGACACGGGATTATAGCAGTCGAGAAGCGGCCCGGTCTCCGCTACATTATGCGGGTGCGTATTCCCGTTTTCACCGTAGCCCTGTTGCTCGCAGTTAGCGCTGTGGCGACGCCGACCAAATCGGCCAGCGAGGCGGAAGCGCAGCTTAGCCGCGTCCAGTCGCGGATACGTGCAGTCACCGAAGCCGTTCAGTCCGATGTCGCTGCGCGCGACGCGGTCGCCGCCGACCTACACCAGGCAGACCAAGCGCTGGCCTCTGCGCGACAGCGTTACGACGAGGTCCGTGGCCGTCATGCCAGCAGTTCGACGCGGCTTGCCGAACTGCGAAATGAACAGGGGCTCGCCCGATCGGCAACAGAAACGGCTCGCGACGCCTTGGCCCAGCAGTTACGAGCCACCTATGTTGCGGGCCGCGACGACGCACTGAAGGCCTTATTGAATAACGGCGATCCTGCACGCACGGGTCGATTGTTGGCCTATTACGGTTATCTTGAACGCGCCCGTACGGCTGATTTCGATGCTCTTGTAGCCAGGAGTCAGCGCCTCGCCAAGACCGAAGCCACCGTGAGCACCGAGACGGCCCAACTGGCCGAACTTGAGCAAGCACGTCGTAAAGAGGCGGTGGCCTTGGATAGCGCGCGCAAGACGCGAGCGCGCGCCCTTGCCCAGTTACAAGCGCGGATCGCCAATCGATCCGTTGAACTCAAAGAACTCAAGAGCAATGCCGCAGCCCTTGAAGACCTAATGAAACGCTTACGTGCCGCACTTACAGAGTCTGGCGGCGACGATTTCGGCGCAATAGGACAAGGACGGCGGGCATTTAGCGAATTGCGCGGAAAATTGCCCTGGCCGGCGCGCGGATCAATCGCGGCGCGGTACGGTGAAACACGCGTCGGTGGCATGAGTTGGAACGGCGTTCTCTTGGACACGCACCGCGGAGCTGAAGTTCGTGCGCCCTATTTCGGCAGAGTAGCCTATGCCGATTGGTTACCCGGACTCGGGCTGCTATTAGTGCTCGATCATGGCGGCGGTTGGATGAGCCTATATGGCTACAACGGACAATTGCTGCGTAAGGTTGGAGATCGAGTAAAGCCCGGCGACCTTATCGCACAAAGCCTGAACGACTCGGACGTCGGTAAAGCCCAACTCTACTTCGAGATTAGGGAATCGGCGCGGGCAGTCGACCCGCGCACGTTCCTCAAAGGCATGCCGTCCCCGTGACTCAGCCGCCGTGCGCGCGCCAATAGGCGCTGGCGGCGCCGTAAAGCGTGCCGATAATAAACACCAATATAGGCATCATCGACAGCCCAAAGCCTAGGCTGCGGGACTTCGGATCCTTGACATAGGACACGAAGAAAATGCCACGACCGATCAGATAGACGGCACCAAACAGCGCTGCAGTATTCTGGGAATAGTACTGCGAGAACGCATAAATGCCCGGAACAAAAGCGACTAACAACTCCAACGTATTCATCTGAACACGAAAATAACGTTCGAAAATCTCGTTGCCGGTCGTCGCTGGTGCGGCGACGCCATATTTGCCGCGGGCGCGACCGACCATAACACCGAAGTAGATGAATTGCGCGAGCGCTAGCGCCAGTACCAGATTGATCAGATCCATAGAGCCCCCAATTTGAGTGGTCATGCCGGCGTCGTTTGTTACCCAGAGCGCCGTGCATGGCAGAATACCGCGCTGCGCATCCTGAAGTCTTTCCCTATGTACATTCATACTCCTAGCCGACTTCTCTGTGTGTTGGCGGCGCTCTTCGTGGCAACGGCCCCTCTTGAAGCGGCCACGACCGCCTTGGTCGGCGGCACGCTCATTGACGGCACGGGCACTGGGCCGATTAACCACAGCGTCGTGTTGATTCAAGAAGACCGGATCATCGCAACCGGGCGCCAAGGTGAGTTGCGGGTACCGGCCGATGCCGCGGTGGTGTCGACGGTCGGAATGACCGTGATCCCCGGTCTAATCGATGTCGCCGTGCATTTAGATCAGCTGGGTCACGGCCATCATGCGCGATGGCTTGAGGCCTACCAGCCGTTGACCGATAAAGTTGTTCTGCCGGTTTCCGCGCGCGCTTTATTAGCCGCTGGTGTCACGACGGCGAGGGATATCGGCGTCGCGCTGGAAAGCTCAAAATCACTTCGCCGCCGCATCGCAGACGGAAAAATTCCAGGCCCAACCCTATCGCTCTGCGGCGCTCATATTGCCAGGCAGTCTCGAGATCGAGAATCTATCGTGGTTGCCCGTTCCGCCACTGAGCTACGCCAAGCGGTGGAAAAACTGGCGAACCAAGGCGCCGATGCGATCGTGGTTGAAGATGTGGCTGACTACAGTGCAGGCGAATTGTCGACGCTTCATTTTGCTGCCGAAGATGCAGGTCTACGTTGGTACGCATGGCTTCGGACGGATGCCGATATTGCGCCTGCTGTCCGTGCTGGCGCCTTTGGATTGCTTGGCTTAGGAAACGACTTCCACGAAACGCTACCCGCGGATGCGATCCAAGCGATCGCCTCGCGCGTTGCGGCAGGGCGACCCGTGTATTGGGCACTGGGCGCTTCAGTACTCACGAATCATGAGTGGCTTCGCGAAAATTCGGCGTCCCTAGATGAACAACGATGGAAGGCACCCTTTCCTCACATCGTCGCAGAAGACATTCAGCAGTCATTGGCAGACCTCAACGGGCGCCCCATCGACTTGGACACGCCCACATTACGATTTTCGGTGCTCGGGTCGCGCATACGCTCGGCGCGTAGCGCCGGAGCGCGCTTTCTCGTGGGATCTATGGCGGGCGAGCCTGGGCATATTCCCTCTCGAGCAACATGGCAGGAGGTCGAGGTCTTGGTGACACAGGCCGGCTATACGACGGCAGAAGCGCTAAGGGCGGCCACTCTCGACGCTGCGTTTGCACTGGGCCAAGATGCGGACATTGGCAGCATCGCCCCGGGGAAATTTGCTGATATCGTCGCAATACGCGGTGACGTTTTACGCAGCATTGATCATTTAGCGGACGTGCGCATGGTGTTCCGCCACGGCAAACGCTACACGCCGAATCCGGTTAGCGATGAGGATGACTTATGAACGGGTTCCTAATGCGAGGCGCGTTTGCCGCCATCGGTTTCTGGATCGCCACTTTTTTCGTGACGGGGTTGCATTTTGACCAACCCTCTACGCTCGTGGTCGCAGGTCTGACGCTTGGCGTCATGAATGCGGTTGTTCGGCCTCTGTTGATTGTCCTGACCTTGCCGCTGACGGTTTTGTCGCTCGGATTTTTCTTGTTGGTCATCAACGCTGCGATGGTTGGCATAGTTGCGTGGCTCATGACCGGCATGCAGGTTGATGGATTTGGCTCAGCGCTGGGTACGGCAATCATTGTGAGCATTGTCAGCTGGATCGGCGGCTCGCTCGCGCGGCGCTCATGAGGTTTTGCGTGCGCTCTCCGGCAGTGAAACGAAGACAACCCCCGTAAGAATGACCAACATACCGACGAGCTGTAGATCGGTAAGAAGTTCGCCGAGCAGCAACCACCCTGTGAGCGCCGCAATCGCCGGATTCACATATCCGTAAGTGGCCAATCTAGCCGGGGTTGTGCGACGCATTAGAAATACATAAGCGCTATACGCCAAACACGAATTCAGCAGCGCTAAATAACTAATGGCGAATGCATTGCGTGGGCCAATGACTAAGTGGCGCCACTCGTTAAGGGCAAGGCCCGCGGTACCCATGAGCGCGCTCCCGCCAAGCATCGCAAAAGCAAGTAGCACAGGCATCGGCGTCGAAACGCGGGCGCGGCGATAATAGATCGTCCCGAGCGACCAATTGAGGCAGGCGAGAATCACGACAAATTGCCAGGGAAGCGTATCCAGGGCATATCCATCCCGTGGCCAAAGCAGTAGGACAACGCCAACAAATCCGACCCCAAGGCCAGTCCCTATTCGCTTCGAAATCCGCTCCCCCTGCGTGCCGAGAGCACCGAGCAAGGGAATCCAGAGCGAACCAGAGGCATTTAACAATGCCGCCTGGTTGGATGCGATGTGCTGGGCGGCCATTATATTGAGGCCGGCCGAGCCGGTGATCTGAAAGGCGGCCATAACGGCGATATGTCGCCACTCGCGCGCGCCTTGTGGCATGGGTAACGAGCGCAGGCGAGTGAAGATAAACAGCAAAGAACCCGCCATAAAAAACCGCAACGCGCCTGCCACAAAGGGCGGCGTTGAGAGCACCATGACTTTAGTGACGGCAAAGCTGGTGCCCCAAACCAGATACACCGCGGCAAATGCGAGATAGACGAGCGTAGCCTCAGACGGGCGAGGCAAAGAAGATCGTCTGAAACTCGGCGCGGCTGTCATTTCGCGTTCTCGCTGTCGCTTAGATTACGCCGCTACGAGATGCGTATTTATGCTGAACGCGTCACCGCAGCTTGATAGAGCCAGCGGCCAATGAGTCCAAGGCCAACGAGCCCGATCCATTGCGCATAGGGCAATGACACGGCAAGCGACAGCACATCCACCCGGTTCGTGGACACGATCGGTATCGCGATAAGCACGCCAATGATGGCCTCACCGGCGATCAGCCCAGATGCATAGAGTAGCCCGTCGCGCCGCTCTGATTCTTCGCCGGTACCGCCATGGGATCGATGCCAGTGGGCAGCGACAGCGGCGAGCAGTCCGCCGAGAAAAATGGGAGTGGTCAATTCCAAAGGCAAGTAGACACCGACGGCAACCGCCAGTACCGGCGTCCGGAATGAACGCCCCGTTCTCGCCAACCATTGGTCGAGGATGATGACGCTGACACCCAGTGCAGCTCCCAATTCAATCATCGGCCAAGGAAGCCCACCGCCGAAAATCCCCTTTGCCACTGCAGCCATCAGCGTCGCCTGTGGAGCGCTCAGTGCCTTAACGCCTTCGTGAGCCGGCGTACCGATGCCATAGGCCTGAAGCAGTAAGTTAAGCACGGGCGCCATCACTGCGGCCCCTGCTACCGCGCCGAGTGCCAACATGACTTGCTGACGCCACGGCGAGGCACCTAGGAGGCGGCCAGCCTTGAGATCTTGAAGGTTGTCGCCGGCAACAGCCGCTGCACTGCACGTCACCGCGCCGATCAAAATCGCTGCGACTGGGCCGACCGTGCTGCCGGGACCCATTAATCCCAACAACACCAACGATGCAAAAAGGATGGTAGAAATCGTGATGCCAGAAACAGGATTGTTGGACGAACCGACTAAGCCCGCCATATATCCACTGACGGATGAAAAAACGAAGCCGGCGACAATCATGATGACCGCCATGGCGGCCGCGATGCCGTAGCTGCCAACCACCACGCTGTAGAGTGCAAAAAGCGGGAGAACAAAAAGAACAATGCCGACCAGGATAAATGACATCGGCAGATCGCGCTCTCGCTCGTCAACTGCTTGACCGTTAGCGCTGACATTCAGTCCGCTTCGTATCCCGGACAGTAGCGAATGACGCAGCGTCCAAAGTGCCCACATGCCGCCGACGAGCATGGCTCCGACACCGATGTAGCGAACCTTTGACGTCCAAATTAGCCCAGCTGCCGTCTCGGCATCAACACCGACTAGTTTTGCTGCGAGCGCGGCATCCTGCATGGCGAATAATGCATGGTAAGTCGGAATGAACAGCCACCACGCCAAAAGACCGCCGGCTACCGTGACGGTCCCAACGTTTGCACCGACGATATAGCCAACACCGAGCAATGCAGGAGACAAATTGAGTCCGATATAACCGATCAAACGGCTGCTACCGAGATATCCAGACAACGAGAACGTCTCCGGAATAATGCGAAAACCAGACATCGCCAGCTTGAATAACGCGCCGGCACCCGCTGCAAAGCCCAAGGCTTTCGCACTACCGGCACCTTCGCTGCCTGCACGAAGTAACTCCGCTGTGGCGACGCCCTCAGGGAACTGCAAATCTTCGGCGATGATGAGCGTGCGTCGCAACGGAACGGAAAATAGAACACCGAGCAAACCGCCGAGCCCGATGATGGCGAGGACCCACCAATAGTCGAAGCGCGCCCAGTGACCGAGGATCACCAGAGCGGGCAGTGTGAACACGGTGCCTGCCGCTATAGAGGAACCAGCCGACGCTCCGGTGGCGACGATATTATTTTCAAGAACGCTGCTGCGCCCTAACATGCGCAGGACGACCATCGACACTACAGCGGCCGGGATGGCCGTGGCGACCGTAAGTCCGGCGAAGAGTCCGAGATAGGCATTGGCAGCAGCCAAGACCACGGTAAGACCCATCGACAGTACAACCGCGCGCACAGTGAGTTGCGGAGCGTCATTCATAGATTTCCCCAGTGGTTAATGAGGGATAGCGCGTTTACTCAGCGGACAGCACCCATCCAGCGCCGAAGCATTGGCCCAAACAGCAACATGAGCGTGCCGCAACCGACGCCGTACATGGTCATATGCAGGAATTCGGTGGGCATTGTGTGGACATCACTACCGATGTGACCGCCAATCTGACCGGCCGCCAAATTGCCGATTGCCGTGGCCAAAAACCACATTCCCATGAGCTGCGATACGTATCGATTCGGGGCGAGCTTCGTGAAGTTCGACAGTCCCACCGGGCTCAAGCACAGCTCGCCAGTGGTGTGCAGCAAATACGTCAGTAGCAACCATTGCGGGCCAACCTTGCCGCCACTGGCGAGGATTAGTTGCGCGGCCAGCAGCAGGACTACAAACCCCGCGCCTAACATGATGAGCCCGAGGCCAAATTTCACGGGCGCCGAAGGGTCAAGGTTACGGCGGCCGAGTGCGAGCCAAAGCCAAGCGAAGAACGGCGAAAGTGCGATGATGCAGACCGAATTGAAGGATTGGTACCAAGTTGCCGGGTGCTCTCCGCTCGCGAAGAAACTGCCGAGGAAGGATCGATCAGTGAGGTCGCGTGCAAATAAATTAAACGTAGTGCCGGCCTGTTCGAAGCCAGCCCAGAAAACGGCAGAGCCCATGAACAGGGCAATCATCACCCAGACGCGGCGCTTCTCAGCCGAGTCCAGCCCACCGAAAAGAAGGATGTAGCTGAAATATAGGGCTGCGATGGCATACATGAGATGCCGGAACACATCCGCAACCACCGGCGCACTGATAGCAAAGAGGCCGAGGCCCGCGCTCGCGACCACTGCGATGATCAACACGATACCGGCCCAGACCCATCTGAAGCCGGCCGTTCGCTCGGCATCGGTCGTGCTCTTTGGCGTCAGCCCGGCGCTACCGAGGTAATGTCCCGTTACCTTGAATTGAACGAGACCGAGCAACATGGCTAGCCCGGCAGTCAAGAATCCGTAGCGGAAATTGAACATTTCCCCAACTGTTCCCGACACGAGCGGCGCTAATAAGCCACCTAAGTTAATACCCATATAGAAAATTGAGAAGGCGGCGTCACGAAAAGCACCCGGCTTGCCCTCATACAATTCACCAACCAGCGCGCTGATATTGGGCTTCAGGAGACCTGTGCCTAGCGCAATGATGAGTAGCCCCACCATGAAGACAAACATGGATGCCGGTAAAGCCAAGAGCAAGTTGCCGATAGCGATTAGCGCTCCGCCGATCCAAATACTGCGGCGCGTGCCCAGTAGACGGTCTGCAACCCAGCCGCCGGGCAATGCGAATAGATAAACGGCACCGGCATAGATCCCGTAAATGGAGCCTGCTGTCGCATCATCAACGCCAAGCCCTCCATTGGCGACAGTTGCCGTGAGGAACAATACGAGCAGCGCTCTCATGCCGTAATAGCTGAAACGCTCGAAGAATTCCGTGAAGAAAAGCGTTGAGAGCCCGCGTGGATGGCCAAAAAAGGTGGCAGCGGTCGTCGTATCGTTCATCGCAGATCCCCCAGGCGCAAGGGCCCTTTTTCATCAGTCTGACCGAAGACGTTACCTAGAGGCAACGTCATCACGGATCAGTCGCCTGCTTTTTCCTCGTTCTGCTGCTCGGCGCGATCTGTCGCACGCCGCTTGGAAAGAATGCGCGCCATCAAAATGCCGAATTCGTATAGCGCGTACATCGGCAACGCCATGACCGTTTGAGATAACACGTCTGGCGGTACGATCACGGCAGCTTGAACGAATACACCGATCAGCACGTAACCGCGATTTCGGGTCAGTGTCTCAACCTTGACCAGTCCCGTGATGACCAACAGGACAATTGCTACCGGGATCTCGAAGGCAATGCCAAACGCAAGGAACAGGACTAAAACGAAATCTAAGTACTGCGTCATGTCGGTCATCATCTGCACGCCCGGCGGCGTTGTGGCAGTGAAAAACGCGAACATGATTGGGAAAATCACGTAGTAGCAGAACGTGATGCCCGCGTAAAACAACGCAATGCTGGACACCAGTAGAGGCATTGCGAAACGCTTTTCGTGTCGATATAAGCCAGGCGCGATGAATGCCCAGACTTGATATAACACGTAAGGCATGGCGCTGATCAGCGCCACGTAGAAGGCGAGTTTAAATGGCGTGGTCAGCGGCGCCATCACGCTGGTTGAGATCATCGCGGAGCCTTTAGGCAGCACTTTGATCAATGGCCGTGCCACGAACCCGAAAAGGTCATTCGCATACAGCATGGCCGGCACAGTGACGATCAACACGGCAACCACGGAGCGTAGTAGCCGAGTCCTGAGCTCCAACAAATGAGAGATCAGGGTGCCTTCAGCGAGTGTCTCAGAGCTCTCAGGGCTTGGCATGGGTTGCGGGAGTGCTCGCCGCGTCAGGTGCGGCGGCTGGCTCGGACGCGACGGGTGGCGTAGCCGTGGGCGGCGCCGCTGGCGCTTGAGACGGGTACGGGTATTCGCTGACCGAAGTTACCGTGCTCGCCGGAGCCGCCGGAGCCGCCGGAGCATTGGATGTTGCTGGCGCTGCCTCGGGTGTGGCGGGCTTGCTGGCTTCCGCCTGTCGTTGGGCGCGCGCGTACTCATCCATCCGAACTTCTTGCTCAAGCTGTGCGCTCAATTGCCGAGCCATCGAGCGCGCTCGCCCGACCCAACGGCCGATATCCGCGGCTAACCGCGGCAGCTTATCCGGGCCGAGCACGACTAAAGCGATCACCAAGATCAGCAGAATCTCGCTGAGTCCTATGTCAAACATAGCCTGGTCTCACTACGGGGCTAGCCCGTTAGGAATGGGTCTTCTGTTCAGGCTTCTGTTCAGGCTTCTGTGCTTGCGCGTCTTTGAACTCAGCGTCTTGGCTGCTGATCTGCCGCAATGGAGGTTGTGGCTGCTGCTCGGCTTCCTTTTCGCCCTTGTCCATCGCTTTCTTAAAGTCGTGGACGGCGGCCCCGAGGTCAGATCCGATCGTGCGCAGCTTCTTGCCACCAAAAATGAGGAGGGCGATGACCAAAATCACCAGCAATTCGCGAAATCCGATCGATCCCATCGCCGTTCTCCCGAAAACAAATCTCTAACAGGGTGTCCGCAGATCATACCCCAAAGGGGGCGGAATCCGTTCAGCCATTCCGCTCTGGCTTCACCTCAAGCCAGAAGGTGACCGGTCCGCTGTTGACGAGGTGGACCGACATGTTGGCGCCGAAGCGCCCTGAGGCTACGGCGAGAGTGCATTCGCGTGCCCTCCTGACAAAGTAATCATATAGATGCTCCGCCTCGCTCGGTGGCGCTGCTGTGCTAAATCCGGGCCGGGTCCCTTTATGGGTATCGGCGGCTAAGGTGAATTGCGATACGACGAGCAGTTCCCCCCCGACGTCCAAAAGGCAGCGATTCATGCGCCCTTCTGCGTCGTCGAAGACGCGATACGTGAGCAGCCGCTCGAGTAAACGATCAGCTTCGCGTTCGCTGTCGTTACGCTGCACACCGAGTAGCACGAGCAGACCTGCGCCGATCGCGCCGACGATTTCGCTCTGAACTTCCACACGAGCGCCGTTAACCCGCTGTATCAGACCTATCATTTCCCACCAATATTCAATACTAAAGGTTTAAAAAACTTTAACGCCCACAATTATGAAAATAGCGCCTTTCAATACATATTTATCCGAAAAACTTCAAAAAGTGGTTTTATAATCCAAATTAAAGGCGAAAATCGCCAGTAAATGGTATTTTATTCTATAACAGAGTTATTTTAGAAAAAAATATATCGCCTTCTCTGCCAGCGCGTGAGTTCATGGGATTCCCGCTGCGCGTCCAATTGCCCTCGTGGCGCGTTAAACCGTTCCCATCCTGCGCCAACCTCGTCTAATTTGGCAGCATGTACTACGACCATACGGCCACCCGGCTCCTTGACCGCGTCGCGGGGCACCGAGAAGCGGCATTCTGGGGCCTGCAATTGCTGGGCTGGAGCGCCTATTTTGTTGCCCAGTTTGTCGCGGCGCTGTTCTATCCCGAGATGTTGGGGCCGCATAAGCTCGAGGGCTATCGCAACGTTTTGCTCATCGCCGCCACCAGTGGATTTGCGCTGTCATCGACGCTCCGATACTTGTTCCGGCGGATCCGTGATCGAGGGATGGAACTGGTTCTACCGGTCACGCTCGTGGCCATTTATGGCGCAGCCTTGGTCTGGCGGCTATTCATCAATTCGGCTATCGCGACATTTTTGGACGAGAACTATGCGGCGCACGGTCTCGGTCAGTTTTTTGCTGGCGCACTGATCTCGACCTACCTGCTTCTGTCGTGGAGCGCCCTCTACTTTGGAATCTATTTTTATGAGTCGGTCCATCGGGAGCGGCTCGCGACGGCCCGTGCGGAAGGGCTAGCCCGAGAAGCCCAATTAAAGATGCTGCGCTACCAGTTGAACCCGCACTTCCTCTTCAACACACTGAATGCAATCTCAACGCTCGTGCTTGATCATGACAATCACACGGCGAACCTCGCGGTGACCCGATTATCTGGATTTCTACGTCATAGCTTGGATCAGGATCCGATGAAGCGTGTCACGCTTCGGCAGGAGTTGGACGTTCTCGGTCTATATTTAGGCATTGAGCAACTGCGCTTCGGTTCTCGCCTCGAGATCACACAGGAAATTTCTGAGGAAGCCGGTCGCTGTCTGGTGCCGTCGCTTTTGCTGCAGCCGCTCGTCGAAAATTCGCTCAAATATGCGGTTGCCGCTCGCGAATCAGGTGGTCGGATTCAAATTTCGGCACGGATCGTTAATGGTGAGTTGTCTATCGCAGTGGCGGATGACGGTCCAGGCTTACCTGGCGGGAAGATTCCAACAGGCAACCGCGGCGTAGGTCTGCGTAATACCAACGACCGCCTAGCCGTCTTGTATGGGCCTAAAGTTGAATTGACGGGCCGCAATCTAGCTTCCGGCTGCATCATCGAAATTCGTCTACCGGCTGAGACACAAGCGTGAAAATTCGAGTTGTCCTTGTCGACGATGAGCGCTTAGCTCGACGGGGATTAGAGTTGCGACTCGCTTGTGCTGACGACTTTGAAGTGGTCGGTGAATGCGAAAATGGCCGCGATGCGCTTCAACGCATTGCTGAGCTCGCGCCGGATGTCGTGTTCCTGGATATCCAAATGCCCGGCATGACCGGGCTCGATGTCGTCGCGCACATTCCTCAAGACCAGTTGCCCATCATCGTCTTCATCACCGCCTACGACCGTTATGCGATTGAGGCCTTCAATGCTCGCGCACTCGACTACCTATTAAAGCCTGTGGACGATGAGCGGCTGGTGCAAACGCTGGATCGGGTGCGTCGCGCGGTTCAAGATCGCGATACGCTCGGTCGCCATGAGCGAATGTTGGCCGTATTAGCCGACCTCAGCGGCGCCGGCGAGCTTGATCCCGAAGCCCTGCTTGACCGCGTCACGAGCGCCAACAGGCGGTATTCCGAGCTGTTGACCATTCGCACCGGCCGAGAAGTGCTACGGATACCCTGCGGCGAGATCGACTGGATCGATGCGGCTGGCGATTACATGTGCATCCATGCAGATGGCAAGACCCACGTGCTGCGGGCCACCATGAAACAACTCGAGTCAGAGCTTGATCCAGATATTTTTCAGCGAATTCATAGATCTGCGATTGTTAACTTGAGCAGAGTGCGGAAATTGCGCCCGCATTCGAACGGAGAATACTTCCTGACCTTAGCGAACGGACAGGAGCTCAAACTCTCGCGCAGCAATCGCGACAAGGTCGAGCTGTTGCTGCACCGCCGCAACCGGCCGTTCACCTGATAAAATTTGGGTCCGCGCCGTTTAGCGCAAGATCAGACTAGGTTCCTCCATGGCCGTCATTCGCGAAGACGATTTCATTCAGAGCGTCGCCGACGCACTGCAATACATCAGCTATTACCATGCGCCTGATTTCATTGCCGCAATGGGGCGTGCCTATGAGCGCGAACAGAGCCCTGCGGCTCGCGATGCGATTGCTCAGATATTGACCAATTCAAGGATGTGCGCCGAGGGCCATCGCCCGATCTGTCAGGACACCGGCATTGTGGTGGCCTTCGTCAAGATCGGCATGAACGCTCGCTGGGACGCAAATCTTACCGTTGAGGAAATGGTCAACGAGGGAGTCCGCCGCGCCTACGGATTGCCGGAAAACCGGCTACGCGCCTCTATCGTGGCTGATCCGGCGGGTAAACGCCTGAATACACGCGACAACACACCTGCCGTCGTTCACGTTGAAATGGTGCCAGGCGCAGAGGTCGAAGTGGCCATCGCCGCTAAGGGTGGCGGCAGCGAAAATAAGTCGATGTTCGAGATGTTGAATCCCTCGGACAATATCGCTGACTGGGTGCTTGAGCGCGTTCCGGAAATGGGTGCCGGATGGTGCCCTCCCGGGATGCTCGGCATCGGCATTGGCGGGACCGCCGAGAAAGCCCTGCTGATGGCCAAAGAGTCTCTGATGGATCCGATCGATATTCAGGATTTAAAGGCCCGTGGGCCGCGCAATCGGGCCGAAGAGTTGCGCCTTGAAATCTATGATCGGGTAAACGCGCTTGGTATAGGCGCGCAAGGTCTTGGAGGCATGACCACGGTACTCGACGTGAAGGTGCGGGATTATCCAACTCACGCCGCCTCGTTGCCGGTTGCCGTCATCCCCAATTGCGCGGCGACCCGACATGTTCATTTCCATTTGGATGGATCTGGGCCAGCACTACTCGCCCCTCCCAGCCTCGAAGACTGGCCGCAAGTCGGCTGGTCGCCGGACCCCAACACGCGCCGAGTTAATCTCGATACGCTTACCCGTGCTGAAGTTGCCGCCTGGAAGCCCGGTGAGCGGCTACTGTTGACCGGCAAGTTCCTTACCGGGCGAGATGCTGCGCATAAGCGCATTTGCGCGCTACTCGAAGCCGGCGAGCCTTTGCCGTCAGGTTTGTCGTTCAAGGATCGAGTGATCTACTACGTTGGACCGGTCGATCCAGTCCGTGACGAGGTCGTTGGACCTGCCGGGCCTACGACGGCGAATCGCATGGATCGCTTCACCGAAACCATGCTTGAAAAAGCAGGTCTCATCGCCATGGTCGGAAAAGCCGACCGAGGACCTGAGGCGGTAGAGGTCATCAAGCGGCACAAGAGCGCCTATTTGATTGCTGTCGGCGGCGCGGCTTATTTGGTCTCAAAAGCGATTCGTTCCAGCCGGATCGTCGCCTTTCCCGAACTGGGGATGGAAGCGGTCTACGAATTTGAGGTCAAAGACATGCCGGTCACCGTCGCGGTCGATTCAAACGGAGAATCTGTCCACGAGACCGGACCTCGCGAATGGCACAAGCGGTTGGCCGGTATTCCGGTAACCGTAGAATCCTAACCTAATGACGCCAGAACGCAGGCATAAATAACACCGCCACCGTGAACACTTCGAGTCGACCAATCAACATGGCGACTAGCGCGACCCACTTGGCGGCTTCCGGTAAGTGCGCGTAGGTCATTGCGACCGAACCAAGTCCCGGACCTGCGTTATTGATACAAGATGCGATGGCGGACCAAGCGGTGATCTGATCCGTCCCGGCCGCCATCATTAAAAGCATCAATACGCCGAAGATCACGAGGTACATCGCGAAAAATCCGGTGATTGCGGCCAGAACACGACCCGCAACTGGCTTGTCGCCAAACTTGACCGCCATGGCCGCATTGGGGTGCACGAGCCGCATCAATTCCCTTTGCGCTTGCTTGAGCACTAATTGCCAGCGGATGACCTTCATTCCGCCACCGGTCGAGCCCGCGCAACCGCCCACGAATGTCACGAGTAGAAGGAGCACGGGCAACATACTTGGCCACGCGGAAAATGGTGCGCCCACGAATCCGGTCGTAGATTGCATAGAGATCGCCGCGAAGGCACCGTTGCGCAATGCTTCTACCGGGCTTGAGTAGACCCCAGAGTGATACAGCCAGAAACTCACCAGTGCGATGAGAAAAACCGTCAGCACCAAGTACCCGCGAAACTGCGGATCCGATAAGTAAATGCCTGAATCACGGCGCCTCCAAGCAAGGAAGTGCAGCGCGAAATTCACACCCCCTAAGAACATAAAGACCATCGCAACGGATTCGATCGCCGCGGAATGAAAAGCCGCTAACCCGCCATCGTGTGTCGAAAAGCCGCCTGTTGATACCGTAGAAAAGGCATGCGCTATCGCATCAAACATCGACATGCCTGCAGAAGCATAGGCAATTCCGCAGGCGACGGTGATCAGGAGATAAATGCCTGACAGCGTTCGAGCAGTCTCCGTAATGCGGGGCGTCAATTTCTCATCTTTCACGGAGCCCGGTGTGTCGCCCTTGTAAAGCTGCATGCCGCCGATCCCGAGAATCGGGAACAACGCAACGGCCAAAACGATCACGCCCATGCCGCCAAGCCATTGCAATTGTTGCCGATACCAGAGCAATGCGTGAGGTAGATGGTCGAGTCCCAACAGGACGCTCGCATTCGTCGTCGTGACTCCGGCCACCGATTCGAATACGGCATCCGTGAAGCTGATCTCGCGGTTGGTGCCCAATAGAAATGGCAACGCGCCACCAAGGCCCAACAATGCCCAAAAGAGGGCCACGATGAGGAAGCCGTCACGTAAGCGTATGTCCCGGTCCACCTGACGGACCGGATACCAGAGGAGCACACCAAACAGACTCAGCACGGATGCCGTTGCCAGAAATGCTGCGACATCCCCATCACCGTAATACACACCGACGATGACGGGTGGCAGCATCGTGAGTCCGAAGACCGTGATGATGAGACCGAGAATGCGTTGAACGAGCCGGAGATGCACAGCGGCTCCTCAGAGGAACGAAACGCCAACCTGGAAGAGCTTTTCCACGGCCTCGACGTGCCGTCGATCGGTCAGGAACAAAATGACGTGATCGCCTTCTTCGATAACCGTGTCGTGGTGGGCCATGATGACATCATCGCCGCGCACGATGGCGCCAATGGTGGTGCCTTCGGGCAAATTGACTGCCTCTACCGGGCGACCGACCACTTGTGAGGTATCGCTATCGCCGTGCGCAATGGCTTCTATCGCTTCTGCCGCACCGCGCCGCAATGAGTGAACTTTTACGACGTCACCACGACGCACGTGGGCGAGTAGTGAACCGATCGTGATGGTTTGCGGAGAGATCGCGATATCCACGCGATCGCTTTCCATGAGTTCGGCATAAGCCGGCCGGTTGATCAGCGCCATGACCTTACGGCAGCCGATGCGCTTAGCCAGCATCGCTGAGAGAATGTTCGCTTCCTCTGCATTCGTGACGGCTACGAAGACATCGGCGCTGTCGACGTTCTCTTCAATCAGGAGCTCTTCATCCGCAGCATCGCCGTTCAGCACAATGGCCTCTCGCAGTACTTCAGCAGCACGACGTGCGCGCTGCTTGTCGCGCTCGATCAACTTCACCTGCAGTCGACCTTCAAGCGCCTGTGCCAAACGGACGCCGATATGGCCGGCGCCTGCAATGACGATGCGACGTACCCGCGCTTCGAGTTTGCGCAATTCACTCATCACCGTGCGAATGTCCTCGCGCGCTGCGAGGAAAAACACTTCGTCGCCCGGCTCGACGACTGTCTCGCCATCCGGTCGAACGCTTCGCCCTCGCCGATACATCGCCGCGACACGTGTTTCGACACCAGGAATGTGCTTCGGCAGATTCGATAAAGGTTGGCCGACGAGTAATCCGCCCTCGACCGCCCGGACGCCGACGAGCCGCACCCGACCGTCCGCGAAATCGACGACTTGTAGGGCTCCGGGGTGTTCGATCAGGCGCTCGACGTACTCGGTGACCAACTGTTCCGGACTGACCCACGTATCGACTGCGAAACCAGTCAGCTCACCAAAGAGTTGCGGGTGTGACGCATAGGAGGCTGCGCGTATACGCGCAATTTTTGTTGGCGTTTTGAAGAGCGTCCAGGCGACTTGGCAGGCCACCATATTGACCTCATCGCTCGAGGTCAGCGCCACCAACAAGTCGGCGTCTGCACACCCAGCTGCAGCGAGTACAGAGGGGCTCGCGGCATTGCCGCTCACCGTTCGGACATCGAGTCGATCCTGCAATTGCTGCAGTACCGTTTCGTCCGAGTCGACAACGGTAACCTCGTTCGCTTCTTCTCGCGACAGGTGATACGCCGCGGTGCGGCCAACCTGTCCAGCGCCCAAAATGATGATTTTCAATTGATCACGCGGGTGGTCGCGGGGCGCTCATTCTATCAGCATTCCGGCCATTTCTATGCGAGCCTCAGATTGGTTGCAGATTTGCGTACGCGGCCATCAACACTTTCCGGCCAGCCCGCTCAAAATTCACTTCAACCTGGGCACCCTGACCATTTCCGTCGATCCGAAGGACCACGCCATCGCCAAAGCGGCCATGGCGCACACGCTGACCTAGCTTGAGTCCGGTGCCGTTATCTGGCTCGATCATCGCTGCTGATTGCCGCGGCGCCGAGGTGGTGGGCGCGCTTGGCCTCGTGTAGCCGCCCGGCGAGCTCGCACTGGATCGGCGATCGCCGCCACCCCACCGGTCGCCATGGCCGCCGTAAGTCTCGCGCGTGCCCCAGCCGTCACGAGCCGAACTGCCAGCTGTGTTCGCCCCGGAGTACAACGAACGACTGACTTGGACTCGAGGTCTGACCTCTTCGATCAACTCGGGCGGGATCTCGGCGATAAAGCGCGACGGCGTACCGAACTGATCAACGCCATGCAGCCTACGCTGCTCTGCATAGGTTACGTAAAGGCGGCGCATGGCTCGCGTCACACCCACATAGGCCAGCCGGCGCTCCTCTTCAAGCCCACCGATATCATTGATCGAGCGTTGGTGCGGAAATAATCCATCCTCGAGGCCACACATGAACACCAGTGGGAACTCGAGTCCCTTGGCCGTGTGCAAGGTCATCATCTGAACGCAGTCTTCCCACTCACCAGCTTGACCCTCCCCGCTCTCCAGAACCGCATGGGCCAAGAATGAGTCGAGTTCGCTCATGCCTTCCTCTGCATCTTCATGCTGGAACCCGCGCGCCGCCGAGACAAGCTCCTCGAGGTTCTCGATCCGCCCCTCGCCGCGCTCGCCTTTTTCCTTACGAAAGTGATCGATCAGGCCCGAGTTGCTGATGACCTTATCGACAATCTCATGGAGCGCCAGGCCCGCGGTCTCGCGGCCGAGGCGCTCAATGAGCGCCAGAAATGCGTGGAGGGACGCGCCGCCTTTGGGCCCGAGACTGCCGGCCGTGATCGCCGTCGCGGAGGCTTCCCACATGGAGAGGCCTTGAGCCTTTGCTGTGTCACGCACGAGGTCGAGACTTTTGGCGCCAATGCCGCGAGTAGGCAAATTTACAACGCGTTCGAATGAGCCATCATCACGTCGATTCGAAAGCAACCGCAAATAGGCGAGAGCATCCTTAATTTCTGCCCGCTCGAAGAATCGTTGTCCGCCATAGACCTTGTACGGAATCTTAGGCACCGTCTGGATGAATGCTTCTTCCAGAGCGCGTGACTGTGCGTTCGAGCGATAGAGAATCGCGCAGTCCTGAAGGCGGCCGCCCAAACGTCGCCATTCGTGAATGCGCTCAACGATAAAGGCCGCTTCATCGCGTTCATTAAAAGCCGCGTATACCCGGATCGGTTCGCCCCGTTCTCCATCGGTCCACAAAGTCTTGCCCATCCGCTCGCTGTTATTCGCGATCAATGCATTGGCGGCATTGAGGATGGTCGCTGTTGATCGATAGTTCTGCTCCAAACGGAAGACCGTGGTACCCGGATAATCTCGCTGATAGCGCTGAATATTCTCAACCCGGGCGCCACGCCAGCCGTAGATGGACTGATCGTCGTCACCGACTACGAATGGCATGCTGTCGCGGCCCGCCAGTAACCGTACCCACTGGTACTGAATCGCGTTGGTGTCCTGAAACTCATCGACAAGCACATGCCGGAACCGGCGCTGATAATGCTCAAGGAGCGGCGGAAAGTCGCGCAAGGTCTCAAAACTGCGCAACAAAAGCTCTGCAAAATCAATGACCCCGTTTTTCTGGCAGGCGTCTTCATAGGCTTGGTAGACGCGGATCATGGTTCGGCGTGTTGGATCCCCGTCATCCCCAAGCGCTTTCGGGCGCCGACCTTCATCTTTTTGGGCATTAATGAAGTACTGGATATCCTTGGGCACCCACCGAGTGTCATCGAGCTCGAGCGCCTTGATGACCTTCTTAATCAGCCGTAATTGATCGTCCGAGTCGAGGATCTGGAAAGTTTGCGGTAGACGAGCCTCCTGCCAGTGCAGGCGCAATAGGCGGTGTGCGAGTCCGTGAAAGGTACCGATCCAGAGCGCATTGCCAGGTAATCGGAGCAAGCTTTCGATGCGGCCACGCATCTCAGCCGCTGCCTTGTTCGTAAACGTGACGGCGATGATGGAAAGCGGGGAGACGTTTTCGCGCGCAATCAGCCAAGCCACCCGATGGACCAATACGCGGGTCTTGCCGCTACCGGCGCCAGCTAGCACGAGAATGGGCTTGGCCGGAGACGAGACGGCCGCAGCCTGCGGCTCATTAAGTTTTGCGAGTAAGGAATCGGTCTGCACGGCGGGGGGTGCTCGGGCTAGGAAATTTGAGGACGTCATAGAGACGACGGGGCCGCGATGCTAGCATCGCGTATGCCTTTCGTGACCCTTGTCGTTAACTGCGGTAGCTCCTCAGTCAAGATTGCCACCCTACGCCCCGACGGAAGTCGGGTCGATGGCCTTTCTGTGGACGGAATTGGCGCGGCGCCGACATTGTCGGTCGATGGCGCGCAGTACCCGGTGGATGCCCCGGACTTGGCTGCGGCAGTCAACCTAGCGCTGAAGACCCTAGAGCGCCGGGGGCCGGTCTTGGATCGCGTTGATGCAGTGGGCCACCGCATCGTTCACGGCGGCGAGCGCTACAGTGCTCCGCTGTTGATCGATGACCATGCAGTACAGGATATCGAGACGTTGTCGCGTTATGCCCCACTGCACAACCCGCCGGCAGTCGTCGCGCTGCGCGCTGCGCGGCAGCGTTTGCCGCATATTCCCCATGTGGCTGTTTTTGATACCGCTTTTCACGCCACGCTACCCCCTCGTGCTCGCGAATACGCCATCCCGGCGGACGTACGCGAGCGTTTAGGGCTGCGTCGCTTTGGTTTTCATGGCACCAGCCATGACTACGTAACCACACTGGCGGCGGACCATTTGGGCGTCGACCGACGCCAGTTACGGCTTGTGAGTGCCCACTTAGGCGCTGGGGCAAGCATTACGGCGGTTGAACACGGAAGGAGTGTCGACACCAGCATGGGTTTGACACCCCTCGAAGGGCTGGTCATGGCCACCCGCTCGGGTGATGTCGATCCAGGGCTACTTCTAACCTTGCTGCGCGAAGGTTACACCCCAGATCAAGTGGATGAGCTGTTGAATCGTCGCGCTGGCCTGTTGGGTCTCACCGGCAGTGCCGATCTGCGCGTTGTCGAGCAGCGCGCCCGTGAGGGTGATGCGGCTTGTCGTCTGGCGGTTGAGGTCTATGCCTACCGAGCGCGTAAATATATTGGCGCCTACGCCGCCGCAATGGGCGGCATCGATGCCATCGTCTTTACGGGCGGCGTCGGTCAAAACAGTGCTCAAATGCGCCGGCGGATCTTAGAGCGGCTTGAGTTTTTGGGCATCACGATCGACGACGAGCGTAATGATGCCGGTCGAGCCACTGCCACCAGACCGGTCGTAGAGATTTCCGCGTCGGGTGCAGTCTGTCGCGTCTTGGTCGTGGCGACCGACGAGGAAGCGGCAATAGCAGCTGCGGTGCATCGCCTAGTCGGTGGCGCGCAAGCGATCAAATCCGAGGTGCAGATCCCGATTGCCGTATCCGCGCGACATGTGCATCTGTCCAGAGACTCGGTGGCCCAATTGTTCGGTGTCGGACACGTCCTTGCCGTGGACCACCCGATCTCGCAGCCGGGGCAATTTGCGGCGAAGGAGACCGTTACCCTGGTGGGCCCTACGGGTCGAATCGAGCACGTACGTGTCGTCGGGCCAGAGCGGGATTGGGATCAAGTCGAAATCTCTCGCACGGATGAATTGCGGCTCGGTGTTGAGGCGCCGGTTCGCGAATCCGGTGATTTGGCAGGAACCCCCGGGATTCGAATTGAAGGACCGGCAGGGGCCGTGACGTTGTCGCGCGGCGTCATTTGTGCGCTGCGGCACATCCATATGACCCCCGACGACGCCCGGGTGTTCGGCGTACGAGATGCAGACACTGTAGAGGTCCATGTCGGCGCCGAGGGCGAGCGCTCGCTCACGTTCGCAGACGTCCGGATCCGGGTCAGTGCACAGGCAGCGCTGGAGATGCATATCGACACCGACGAGGCGAATGCCGCCGGCATCACGGGTTCGGCGAGCGCCGTGTTGCAGACCCTGGCCGTCCGCGGTCGACACTGAGCGCATGAGTCTTTATCGGGAATCGACGGGGTCAGGCCCCGATGTCGCTCTCCTCCATGGCTGGGGCTTGCACGGTGGAGTTTTCTCAGCACTGGCGTCGACATTGTCCGAACAATATCGGGTCCATGTTCTTGATTTGCCGGGCCATGGCCACTCGCCGTGGTCGAAGGGTGCTGGTGATCTTGAGGGGATGGCCCGGTTGGTCGCGGCACACCTGCCGGAGCGCTGTGCGCTGGTCGGTTGGTCACTCGGGGGCTTGGTGGCGCAGCACTTGTCCACTTTGTTTCCAAATAGAGTCAGTCACTTAGTCATGATTTCGACCGGTGTGGTCGGCGTCCGGCGTCGGGACTTTCCGCATGCGGCCGACCCTAGCTTGCTGGCAGGGTTGAGCGGCCGGTTGGCCCGAGACTGGCGCGGTACAGTCCTCGAGTTCCTCAATATTGAGGTGCGCGGTGACGAGAATCCGCTAGAGACTTTGCGCACTCTCCGCCAGCACATCGATAGCCACGGAGCCCCCAATGGTGCCGCGCTGGCGGCCGGACTCGAGATCTTGCGCTCGGTTGATTTGCGCAACTCCGCAAAGAATATTGCCTCGCCGACCCTCGTCATCGCCGGGGAATACGATCGCATCACGCCCCCGCTGGGTGTGCTGGGGCTGGCTGAGCGCATCCCGGGTGCGCGGTACTGCGAGATCAAGAAAGCTGCCCACGCTCCCTTTTTGTCTCAGCGCGTGGAAGTTGAAAGCTTGATCAAGGGGTTTTTGGGCCAATGAGTCAGCCAATGGATCGGGGAGCCCGTGCTCGTGAACGCCGTTTGAGCCTGGCCGTTGAGCGCTTCCGCGACGAGGCCTTCATCCAGTCGCGGGCGCGAGAGGAGTTGCTACGCCGCTTAGAGCCTGTCCAAATCAAGCCGACTCATATTCTCGATATCGGCGGCGGCCCGGGTTTCAGCGCGCGCGCCCTCGCGGATCGCTATCGCAAGGCGACCGTCACACTGGTCGATAGCTCGCCGTCCATGCTGCGCGCCGCGTGCAAGGCGCGCGGTTGGTGGCGTGGTTTTGATTGTGTACAGGCGGATGCGGCCGCCCTGCCGGTCACTGACTCCAGCGTCGACCTGGTGTTCGCTGGCTTCTTGCTGCCCTATCTGGCGGACCCCACCGCCTTTTTTGAGCAGGTCCGGCGAGTGCTA
Source organism: uncultured Pseudomonadota bacterium (assembly GCA_903879335.1). Taxonomy (GTDB): domain Bacteria; phylum Pseudomonadota; class Gammaproteobacteria; order Steroidobacterales; family Steroidobacteraceae; genus CAIKZZ01. The sequence goes on along the minus strand of CAIRLC010000007.1, from coordinate 236,206 downwards.
AAGCCGCGCGGGTACTTCGTTTTTTCCACCGTCGGTGCACTCACCCTCAGCGAACTGCGCATGGCATTTTCTGAGGTTGATGCTGTGCCTCATGTCGCTGATTTTACTGATTTTCATGACGTCGGCGACGCGTTGACGCGAGCCGGTTTCGTCGCGCCCGTTCTCGATGCCGACCGCTTGACGGTGACCTATGCCAGCCTCGCCGATCTGTGTCGGGATCTGAGGGCCGCGGGCGCCGGGTCCTCTTTTCAAGGCCGAAGTACCTTAACCGGGCGCCATCGTTGGCAGGCTGCGACCTCAGCTTTTGAGGCTCTTCGGAATGATGAGGGCCGGATCCCGGTAACCTGTGAACTGGTTTATGGCCAAGCATGGTGCCCGGATGGCGATTCTGATCGCCAAAGCGCGACTTCTGGCGAGGTGGTAGTACCCTTGAGTCAACTTAAGAGGCGCTAGCGGCTCTTCCCGCAACTCGTTGTCATTGAAAGGGTTTGCGCTGCCCGATAGACTGCGGGCCCGATCAGGGGTATGAACTTGGGATGCCGGCGGCGCCTTAGCCTTGGATTTCGATCCGCAGTGCCCAGGGGCCGTGCCTCGATGAGGTCGTAGTGCAGGGGCAATTTGCTCCTGATTCCTTGAATAGCACGGCATTGGGGCTGCGCAGACGTCACGACGGGGTGACGCGGAGCGGGAAACGGCGAGTACGGATGGCGATTCCGCCCTTCGTAAATCGCAATACCGCTGAAATGGTGTTTTCCCCGCACTGGGTGAGGGGTACACTGCGCCGCCCTGCGGTTTGATTCGAACTCAACTCCTGAGACGGAGCTGGGTCGAGGAATTCGCGAGTGGCGTCGGGGATATGCCTGACGTCCCGGGTTGGGCGTCGCCGCAGGCGACGTTCGAACGAGATTGGATCGGTTCGACCGGGTGGGTTTCCGCTCGAACTGTGGTGACCTTTAAAGATTTAGATGACAGCGTAAGGGGCTTCGATGTTGAACCGAAAAATGTTGAGCGCGCTCGGGGGACTTCTCGCAGCGTTGCCCGCGTTCGCCTACGAGAGCAGTTACAACATGACTCAGGGCGTTACCGACATCTCCCGTGAAGTGCATGGCTTGCACATGACCGTATTCTGGGTCTGTGTCGCTATCGCGGTCGCGGTGTTCGGTGTGATGATTTACTCGATCATCACCTTCCGTAAGTCCAAAGGCGCAGTCGCAGACCAGACGATGTTGCATTCCACTAAGGTGGAGATCATCTGGACCGTGATTCCTGTGTTGATCTTGGTTTTCCTGGCCGTGCCGGCCGCGAAGACTCTGGTCCGTATGGAAGACACGCGCAATGCGGATATCTCCATCAAGATCACCGGTTATCAGTGGAAATGGGGTTACGAGTACCTCGGTACTGGCGTTTCCTTTTACTCAACCCTGGCGTCGACCTCTAACGAAGCCCGCCAGTTGCATTCGGGTATCGATCCGAATTCGGTCAAGGACTACTTGCTCGAAGTTGACCACCCAGTCGTGGTGCCCGTCGACGCCAAGGTTCGCTTGCTTTTGACCGGCAACGACGTCATTCACTCGTGGTGGGTCCCGGACTTCGCCGTGAAGAAGGATGCGATCCCAGGCTTCATCAATGAGGCTTGGTTCAAGGCTGAAAAGATCGGTCATTACACCGGTCAGTGCACCGAACTCTGCGGCCGCGATCATGGCTTTATGCCAATCGCCGTCGACGTCGTATCTCAAGAAGATTACGCGAAGTGGCTTGCCGCGCAGCAGGAGGCCGTAAAGGCCGCCGCCGCGCCGGCGGCGACCACCGCTGCTAACACTGCCGCGTCCGCTTCGGCGACGCTCTGATCGGATTGCTGGGAGCTTCATGACCATGGCACACGCTGATACTCACGACCACCACGATCACGATCACAAGCCGGCTGGCATTGGCCGGTGGCTGTTTGCGACGAACCACAAAGACATCGGCACGATGTACTTATTGTGGGCACTTTTCATGTTCTTTTTGGGCGGCGCGATGGCGCTGGGCATTCGACTTGAGCTCTTCAAGCCGGGTATGCAGTGGTTTGACCCGGGTTTCTATAACTCCTTGGTGACCAATCACGCGCTCATCATGATCTTCGGCGCGGTCATGCCGGCTTGGGTCGGCTTGGCAAACTGGATGATTCCTCTGCAGGTGGGTGCGCCGGATATGGCACTGCCTCGCATGAACAACTACAGCTTCTGGATCCTGCCCTTTGCGTTCACGCTGCTGCTCTCGTCCTTCTTCACGGCTGGCGGTGCACCGGCTGGTGGTTGGACGCTCTATCCACCGCTGTCCTTGCAGGCAGGCGATAGCTTCCCGCTGACGATCTTCGCGATTCACATGATGGGCATCTCGTCGATCATGGGCGCCATCAACGTGATCGTCACGATCATGAACATGCGCGCACCCGGCATGACCTTGCTGAAGCTGCCACTGTTCTGCTGGACTTGGCTGATCACCGCTTATCTTTTGATCGCGGTCATGCCTGTGCTAGCGGGCGCTGTCACGATGTTGCTGACCGATCACTACTTTGGCACCAGCTTCTTCAATCCAGCCGGCGGCGGCGATCCGGTCATGTTCCAGCACATTTTCTGGTTCTTCGGACACCCTGAGGTCTATATTCTGATCCTCCCGGCGTTCGGTATCGTCTCTGAGATCATTCCGGCCTTTTCGCGCAAACCATTGTTCGGCTATGACGCCATGGTTTACGCAACGGCGTCGATCGCCTTCCTATCGTTCATCGTGTGGGCCCACCACATGTTCACGGTAGGTATGCCGCTCGCTGGCCAGACCTTCTTCATGATGAGCACGATGCTGATCGCTATCCCGACCGGCGTTAAGGTGTTCAATTGGACAGCCACAATGTGGAAGGGCTCGTTGTCCTTTGAACCGCCGATGCTGTTTGCGCTCGCGTTCTTGTTCCTCTTCACGATCGGCGGCTTCTCCGGCTTGATGCTGGCTATCGCCCCGGCTGACTTCCAGTACCAAGATACGTACTTCGTCGTCGCGCACTTCCACTACGTGTTGGTCCCGGGTGCCGTATTCGGCATCATGGCGGGTGTGTACTACTGGCTGCCGAAGTGGACCGGGCACATGTACAACATGACGCTCGCCAAGTGGCACTTCTGGGTCTCCACGATCTCGGTGAACGTGTTGTTCTTCCCGCAGCACTTCCTCGGCCTCGCGGGTATGCCACGTCGTATCCCGGACTACAGCACGCAGTTCACGGACTGGAACATGGTGTCGTCGGTGGGCGGCTTCGTGTTCGGCTTCTCGCAACTCCTGTTTGTCGTGCTGATTTGGCAGTGCGCCCGCGGCGGCGCGAAGGCCACCGATAAGGTTTGGGATGGAATGATGACGGGCCTTGAGTGGACGGTTGCGTCACCTGCGCCATACCACTCGTTCACCGAAGCGCCGGATCTGACCGGCGTCGCAGATTCGCACCACTGAGATCACTGTGAGCGATAACGACGCCAACCATGATCCCGTAGCGAGCCGCCGGAAAGCCCGGCGGCTCGCGTTGGTGCTCGGGTTGGTTGCGATTGCGCTCTACGTGGGCTTCATTCTGATGTCCGTGCTGCAGGCGTCGCACTGAGATGGAGAAGCCGCGAGGGCATCGGGGACTGATCGGTCGCTTGCTGCTGTTTACGGCAGGAAGTTTCGCTTTCGGTTTCGCGCTGGTGCCCTTGTACAGCGTGCTCTGTAAGGTTTGGGATACGGGTAATCGCTGGTACGGCACCCAGACGGCGCAAGCGTCGGTTGTGGAGCGACCTGATACCGACCGAGTCGTGACCATTGAGTTCGTGGGTAACGTTGCGCATCAGGCCGATTGGGAATTCGCCCCAACCGCCAACACGATGAAGGTGCACCCCGGCAAACTCTACGAGGCCACTTTTCACGCAAAGAATCTCACGGGACATCCCGTTGTCGCGCAGGCCGTGCCCAGCATCGCTCCGCAGACCATTGCCCGTTATTTCAAGAAGACGCAGTGCTTCTGCTTCGAACCACAGAAATTCGCGTCTGATGAATCCCGAGAAATGCTGATCCGCTTCATTGTGGACCGTGACCTTCCCGGTGACATCGACCGCATCACCTTGTCTTATTCTTTTTTCGATCTGCCCCAACAGGCAGCATCGAATCGCTGATTTATTTGAAACTCAACACCTGACCTACCAGGAATGACCATGGCGAACGATCACTCCGACGATAAGTACTACGTACCGCACTCGAGCCCCTGGCCGCTGTTTGGTTCGATTTCGCTGTTCGTGCTTATGCTCGGCGCCTCGATGACTGTCGAGCAGTCGGGCAGCGGTACCACGATTTTGGCGGTGGGATTCCTGCTGCTATTTGTTTTGTTCTACGGCTGGTTCGGCAAAGTTGTCGCTGAGCACCAGGCTGGCATGTTTAACATGGCTGTGGATCGTTCATTCCGCATGGGGATGAGCTGGTTTATCTTCTCAGAGGTCATGTTCTTCGCGGCGTTCTTCGGAGCGCTGTTTTATGCCCGGCAGTTTGCCCTGCCCTGGTTGTCTGGCCACGGCGCAAAGCACCTCACGAGCTCCATGTTGTGGCACGGCTATGAGGGTGGCTGGCCGACGAACGGCCCAAGTGCCTTGGGTCCTAAGGGCGACGGCTCGACCTTCGAGACGATCCCCGCACTGGGCGTGCCGTTACTCAATACGGCGATTCTGTTGCTTTCGGGTGTCACCGTCACGATCGCTCACCACGCCCTAAAGGCTGGCAATCGTGCCGTACTCAAGGTGGCATTGGCAGCAACCTTCTTGCTCGGCTTCTTCTTCGTTTACAAGCAGATTGGTGAGTATCACGAAGCCTACACCGAGCTTGGTCTGACGCTCGGTACGGGCATCTACGGCTCGACGTTCTTCATGCTCACTGGATTTCACGGTTTCCACGTGACGCTCGGCGCCATCATGTTGCTGGTGATCTGGTTCCGTGTTCTGAAAGGCCACTTCACGCCAGAGCGCCACTTTGCGTTTGAAGCGGTGGCTTGGTACTGGCACTTCGTCGACGTGGTATGGCTTGGCCTCTACCTGTTCGTCTACTGGCTCTGATCTTTACCGATCCTAGCCCCAAGAACGGCCGCTTATGCGGCCGTTCTTGTCTCAGGCCTCAGCGACTGAGGCCATGCGGCGCGATCCAGCCTTGGTGTGCGGCAAGCAGAATCAATAGCAGGAGCCCGACTGATAAACTGATACGCCAAGTGAGTGCTTGAGCCATCTTTTCCGAGCTGCCTTTGCCGCTCGTCAAATGGAAAAGCGCTCGGCCGAGGCTGAAGAGAATGGCCAATAATGCAATGACGATGAACAATTTGAACAATTCCACGTTAGGCCCTCTTGTGACTGGGGCAGTATAAATGCCGCGCCGCGTATTCTCTCCTCGGCTTTGGCCGACCTTATTTGCCGCCCTTGGTGTGAGCGCCCTGACCTCGTTAGGCTTTTGGCAAATCCATCGCGGGGCTGAAAAGGAAGCGTTATTTCGCGCTTTCGCGCAAGGCGAGGGCGCGACTGTGCCCTATGCGCGCCAACATCACGACCACCGCTATCAACACGTCACCCTCGATGGACATTACGATCCCGACCATCAGATTCTGCTGGATAACATGACCCACCAGGGTCAAGTCGGATACCGAGTTCTGACACCCTTCATCCTGTCGGAAGGCACAGTATTGGTCGACCGTGGATGGATTCTTGCGCCACCCCGGCGGGACCAGTGGCCCGAGGTGACGGTCTCGAGCGCCAATCGGACCGTTAAGGGCCGGATCGACGAGTTGCCGCAGGCGGCCATTGTTCTCGAGGCATCTGACGGCCAAGGCTGGCCACGCCGATTGTCCTATCCGGACCAGGCAACCGTACAGCGGGTGTTAGGCACCACGGTCGAACCATCGATCATCCTTCTCGACGCTTCCAATGCGGACGGATACACCCGCGACTGGCGCCCTGGCGGGTTGCCGCCTGAACGCCACTACGGCTATGCGGTGCAGTGGTTTGGCCTGGCCGCAGCGCTGCTGGCTATCTATGTCGTCGTCAATTTCAAACGAGCGAGCCAATCCTGATGAACATCCCCCCTGAAGTCGCCCAGCGTCGTGGACGAATCCAGTTTTTAGCGCTTGCTGCGCTGTTTTTCGGACCGGTGGGGGTGGCATTTTGGATGTATTACGGCGGTCACCTGATCCCTAGTCATCGCGTGAATCATGGTGAGTTAATTCAACCCACCGTCACCTTACCGGCCGTACCGACTCTCCTGACTGCTGACGGCAGCCCGGTGGGTGAAACGTTCCTAAGACGCCAATGGACCTTGGTGTATTTTACCGGCGACCACTGCGACGACACGTGCCGGCATGACCTGGCAGACTTGAAAAAAGTACGCCTTGCCATGGATCACGAGCGCGATCGAGTGCACCGGGTCGTGCTGGGCCATGCCCCATGCTGCACGTCCGCGGAGGTTGGCCCTGCCGACCCCGATCTGACGGCTGCGTATGTCGATTCGGAGGCCGGGCGGCGATTGCTCGCCGCCTTTCCGCCCACCGGCCAAAATCTCGTCGGCAGTGGGGTGATCTACGTCGTTGATCCGTTGGGTAATCTCGTCATGCGGTTCCCACCCGACGCCGAGCGCAAGGGGTTAATCAAGGATCTCGACAAGCTCCTGCGGCTGTCCCACATCGGCTAAACGGTAAATACCCGTCACAGTTACCAAAAACGCCGTCTGGTGCGCGTTTTTGTGTACGGTGTACGTCGCGTTCTGTCATGGTCTTAAGGAGGATTTGGCTATCCTTACCGGTCCCAGACAGACTGCATATTTTGCATCCTGTCATCACGCCCAACGAGGGGTCGCAGAGTGACCAGCGTCGATACCGCGGAATTGCAGGCCGTTGAAGCCGCCATTGCCCGTCACGGACATGAACCAGGCCCGCTCATTGTTGTTCTGCACGCTGTGCAGGATGCATTGGGCTATATCCCAGAGCATTCGGTGCGCCGGATCGCGGAAGCCTTAAACCTCTCGCGTGCAGAAGTGCACGGCGTCGTCACGTTCTACCACTACTTCCGGACGCACAAGCCGGGCGTGCGTACGGTACAGATTTGCCGCGCCGAGGCCTGCCAGGCTCGGGGTTGCCAGGCGCTTGAACGGCATGCCCGCGAAAAGTTGGGTATCGATTTCCACGAGACAACCGCCGACGGTGCAACGAGTCTCGAAATGGTGTTCTGCATGGGCAATTGCGCGACCGGCCCAGCAATCCGTATCGATGGGCGACTCTACAGTCATGTGACGCCGGAGCGCTTTGATGCCCTCTTGGCCCACCAGGAGGACGCACAGTGAACCGCGTCTATGTTCCAAAAGATTCGACGGCGCAGTCCTTAGGTGCCGACGAGGTCGCCGCTGCGTTTTCGGCGCAAGGCTTTGAAGTGATTCGTACCGGCTCCCGCGGTTTGTTTTGGCTGGAGCCCTTGGTGGAAATCGAAACCGCGGCGGGCCGTTTTGGTTACGGCCCCGTCGGCGCTGCTGATGTCGAGGGATTAATCGCGGCCGATATCGAGAATGCGGGCTCCCATCCATTGGCGATTGGTCTCATTGAAGAGCACCCCTACCTAAAGTCACAACAACGGCTGACCTTCAAACGGATGGGCGTTGTCGATCCCGCTTCGCTGTCGGATTACCTCGCCCACGGTGGTTATGCGGGGCTTCGTGCGGCGCTCTCTATGACGGGTGGTGAGATCGTCCAGACAGTCACTGATTCGGGCTTGCGTGGCCGCGGCGGCGCCGCGTTCCCGACCGGTATCAAGTGGAAGACCGTCTTGGATCAGGCCGTGACGGAAAAGTATGTCACCTGCAATGCCGACGAAGGTGACTCCGGTACTTTCGCCGACCGACTCATTATGGAAGGCGATCCGTTTACGTTGATCGAAGGTATGACGATCGCGGGTATCGCCGTTGGCGCCACCCAGGGCTTCATCTACTGCCGCGTCGAGTACCCGGAATCCATTGCTGCGCTGCGTATTGCGATCGCTGCCGCTAAGGCGGGCGGTTATCTCGGCGCCGATGTCTGCGGCAGCGGGAAGCGTTTCGAATTGGATGTACGAGTCGCGGCGGGTGCTTACGTTTGCGGCGAGGAAACATCGATGCTGCAAAGCATTGAGGGCAAGCGCGGAGAAGTTCGTGTACGTCCCCCCTTGCCAGCGATTGAGGGCCTTTTCGGTAAGCCCACCATCGTTAACAACGTGATGTCTTTAGCCTCGGTCCCCGTTATTCTCGAGAAGGGTGCCGCCCATTATCGTGACTTCGGTATGGGCCGCTCACGTGGAACCATCGCCTTGCAGCTCGCGGGTAACTTAAAGCGCGGCGGCCTCGTCGAGCGGGCCTTCGGCGTCACACTGCGTGAAATTCTTTACGACTACGGCGGTGGCTCTGCGAGCGGTCGGCCGATCAAAGCAGTGCAGGTTGGCGGACCCCTGGGCGCCTACGTGCCGGAATCGCAATTCGATACGCCGCTCGATTACGAGGCTTTTGCCGCCATCGGTGCATTGGTCGGTCACGGCGGCATCGTCGCATTTGACGACACCGCAGATATGGCCGCTCTCGCTCGCTATGCCTTCGAGTTTTGCGCCTACGAGTCCTGCGGTAAGTGCACGCCTTGCCGAATCGGATCCACGCGCGGAGCGAACGTGATCGACAATCTGCTTGCTGGAAATCAGCCAGAGCGTCAGAAAGCGCTGCTCGGTGAACTTTGCGAGACGCTTCTACATGGCTCACTCTGTGGTCTAGGCGGAATGACGCCATTCCCCGTACAGAGTGCTATGAAGCATTTTCCGGACGAGTTTGAGCCGCGTAAGCGGCACTAATCAGCGACACCAGGAAACCCTAGATGTACGCCATAGACCACAATGATCGCGGCACACCGGCCTCGAATTCAACAGCCCTCGTTACCGTCGAAATTGACGGCCAACCGATAGAGGTTCCAGAGGGAACCTCGGTGATGCGAGCTGCTGCCCTTGCCGGCACGAGCATCCCTAAGCTGTGCGCGACGGATAGCCTCAAGGCTTTCGGTTCGTGCCGTCTTTGCTTGGTTGAAATCGAGGGGCGCCGCGGCTATCCCGCGTCATGCACCACGCTCGTTGCGGAGGGCATGAAGATTCGCACGAGCAGCGATAAGCTCTCGCAACTACGCCGCGGCGTTGTTGAACTCTACGTCTCCGAGCACCCATTGGATTGTGATGGCTGCCCTGCTGACGGCCATTGTGAACTTCAGAGCATGGCGAAATTGCATGGCGTTACAGAAAACGTCTTTGCAGCGGACGGTCGTTGCTCAGAACGAATCACGCACGAATCAAAAGCGCGCGTTAAGGCGTTGATGACGGATGACTCGAATCCGTACTTTAGTTTTGACCCATCGCTGTGCATCGCCTGCTCGCGTTGCGTTCGCGCCTGTGACGAAACACAAGGCACGCTCGCACTGACGATTTCGGGCCGTGGCCTCGCCTCCCAGGTGAGCGCGTCTGCCAATGAATCCTTCATGGACTCCGAGTGCGTATCGTGCGGAGCGTGCGTTGAGGCATGTCCGACGGCAGCCTTGTCGGAAAAGTCGATTGCTGCGTTGGCGCGTCCCGCTGAGAAGTCCGTTTCAACGACCTGCGCTTATTGTGGCGTCGGGTGCTCGCTCAAGGCTGAGGTTATTAACGGCGAAGTCTCTCGTATGGTGCCGAATCGTGATGGCCATGCGAATAACGGTCATGCGTGCGTGAAGGGTCGCTTCGCCTACGGTTACGCCACCCACCCGGACCGAATCAAGTCGCCGATGATCCGCGCGAAGATCACGGATCCTTGGCGTGAAGTGAGCTGGGATGAAGCCATCAATTATGCGGCGGGCGAGTTCCGTCGTATTCAAGAAAAGTATGGCCAAGGCGCTGTTGGTGGAATCACATCATCGCGATGCACCAATGAAGAAGTCTACCTCGTTCAGAAGATGATCCGCGCAGCGTTTGGTAACAATAACGTTGACACGTGTGCGCGCGTTTGCCACTCGCCAACGGGCTTCGGTTTGAAACAAACGTTGGGCGAATCTGCTGGTACGCAGACTTTCATGTCGGTGTTGAAGTCAGACGTGGCCATCGTCATGGGCGCAAACCCGACGGACGGGCACCCAGTTTTTGCGTCGCATCTGAAGCGTGCGCTGCGAGCCGGCACGAAGTTGATCGTGATCGACCCGCGCGAAATACAACTCGTACGCACCCCTCACATTGAGGCTGCGTATCACCTGCAGCTACGTCCAGGTACGAACGTTGCCATGATCACTGCGCTCGCGCACGTGGTCGTCACTGAGGGTCTTGTTAAGGAAGACTACGTCAGTCAGCGTTGTGAAAAAGAAGCCTTTGAGAAGTGGCGCTCGTGGGTCGCCGATCCGCGCCATTCGCCAGAAGCTACAGAATCAGTGACCGGCGTACCGGCTGCCAGTGTTCGTGGCGCGGCGCGTCTGTATGCATCGGCCAATAATGGCTCGATCTATTATGGCCTCGGCGTTACCGAGCATAGCCAAGGCAGCACGACGGTACTCGGTATTGCCAACCTTGCCATGGCGACCGGTAACATCGGTCGTGAAGGCGTGGGCGTTAACCCGCTCCGTGGCCAGAATAATGTCCAAGGCTCGTGCGACATGGGCTCGTTCCCGCACGAATTCCCGGGTTACCGCCACGTCTCTGATGACTCGACCCGTCACCTGTTCGAAGGTGCCTGGGGCGTTGAGTTGTCGAATGAGCCAGGGCTTCGTATACCGAACATGTTCGAGGCTGCGCTCGATGGCAGCTTCAAAGGCATGTACATCCAAGGTGAAGATCTCGCACAGTCCGACCCCAACACGCTGCACGTCGTTGCGGCGCTATCGGCGATGGAATGTGTCGTCGTGCAGGACATCTTCCTGTGTGAAACCGCGAAATTCGCGCATGTGCTGTTGCCAGGCTCATCATTCTTGGAAAAGGACGGCACCTTCACGAATGCGGAGCGCCGTATCTCACGCGTTCGTAAAGTCATTGAGCCGCTCGCCGGTTTGGCCGACTGGGAAGTGACGCAGCGCTTGTCGAATGCATTGGGCTATCCAATGAATTATCAGCACCCGTCTGAAATCATGGATGAAATCTCCCGCTTGACCCCAACCTTCCATGGCGTGACCTATGAGAAGCTGGATCGACAGGGCAGTATTCAGTGGCCTTGCAATGCTGAGGCGCCGGAAGGTACGCCAACCATGCACATCGGTTCCTTTGTGCGCGGCAAGGGCAAATTCTTTGTGACCGAGTACATCGCTACCCCTGAGCGTGTGAACGGGCGCTTCCCTCTGCTGCTGACGACCGGTCGTGTGCTTTCTCAGTACAACGTCGGCGCGCAGACGCGGCGTACGCTCAATAACACGTGGCATTCCGAAGATACGGTCGAGATTCATCCACACGATGCCGAAACTCGAGGCATCGTCGACGGGGATTGGATCGGCATTGCTAGCCGTGCCGGTGAAACCGTGCTGCGCGCGGATGTGACGGATCGCGTCCAACCGGGCGTGATCTATACGACCTTCCATTTCCCTGAGTCTGGCGCCAACGTGGTGACCACCGATAACTCTGACTGGGCAACCAATTGCCCTGAGTACAAGGTTACGGCGGTTCAGGTTGTTAAGGTGGATAAGCCACTCGATTGGCAGATCCGCTTCCGTCAGCACCGCGAGTCCAAGCTTCCTTCCCGCCGCGAAGTCGCGCGCGAGACGGTCTGAGCCGCGAGGAGACTGAGATGCAAGCTGAAATCCTCGTTCGGATGGTTAACCAGATCGCTGAGTTTTATGGGACCGGCTCTGATCCTGACGTTGCGGCGAAGGAAACCCTGTCTCATCTGCAGCGCATGTGGGCGCACCGCATGTGCCGGCAGATGGTGGACATTGGGGCCGATGATCCGGGTCTAAGTCCGATTGGCCGCCAGGCTGTCGGTCTCTTGGCCGCAGCTCATGCCGAGAAACAGTCTCTGGGATAGCGCGCGGCGCCGAAATCCGCGACACTCGCGGGCGTTGCCCGAGTAGGGGCCGCTCGAGGTTGATTAGCCGTGATGACCGTTGATTCCCTCGTGTCTTTCCGCCGTTGGGCGCGCTTTGGCGCTTTGCTTGCGGCCATTGTCGTGATCGTCGGCGCTTGGGTGCGTCTGACCAATGCCGGTCTGGGTTGCCCAGATTGGCCCGGCTGTTATGGCCATGTCCATCCGGCTCAGGTCGTCGCTCAGGTCGATACGGCCACGGCTGCCTATGCCTCGAGGCCTTTTGACTATCAGAAAGCGCTGCACGAGATGGTGCACCGCTACATCGCCTCGACCCTCGGCTTGGTGGTGCTTGGCCTCGCCATTTATGCCTGGCGGCACCGACGCAATCCACGGCAGCCCCTGCGTCTACCGCTCATCCTGCCGCTGATTATCGGCTGCCAAGGTGCGTTAGGCGCGTTTACGGTCACGATGTTGCTCACGCCGGTGATTGTCACCTCCCATTTGTTGGGCGGCCTGACCACGTTGTCGATCTTATGGTGGCTATCGTTAACTCCCGAGGAACGCAGTTCGACTGCTGCTGAGCGCGGGCTGCGCCCGTTGGCGGTGATTGCATTTGCGGCACTGATCATGCAGCTATTCCTTGGCGGCTGGACCAGTACGAACTACGCCGCTGTGGCGTGCCCGGACTTCCCGACCTGCCAAGGCAGCTATCACCCCGATACGAACTTCGGCGAAGCGTTCCGCTTCACTCATGAGGCCGGTAAAGACTACGAAGGCGGAGTGCTGCCGCAAGCCGCGCGCACAGCGATCCATTTCACGCATCGCATCGGCGCAGTCATTGCTGGAAGTCTTTTGATTCTCACCGGCTTGATGGTGGCGCTGCGAGCGCGATCGCCGCGCGTCCGAACTGCAGGCCTTGCGCTGCTTGGGGCAGTCGCTTTGCAGTGGCTGATTGGGATGAATCTGATCTGGCAGGGTTTCCCACTGTGGTTAGGCACAGGGCATAACGCCGGGGCCGTAGTTTTACTACTGGCTACGTTGACGGTCCTTCGTCGCCTCTGGCCCGCCCGTGATGCTCGGCCGTGATACCCTCGCGCCTCGTTTTGCGATTGCCTGAAGGCGCTTAGGCCACCACTGCCGATGACGGTCCACACAGACACACCGACTCCCGCCCAACCAGGATGGCGCGATTATCTGGAGCTCACGAAGCCTAGGGTCGTGTTGCTGATTGTATTTACCGCGCTGGTCGGTATGTTTCTGGCGGTGCCCGGCCTGCCGCCGTTGCGGGCGCTGATTTTCGGATCAATTGGTATATGGCTTGCAGCTTCGTCTGCAGCGGCCGTTAATCACGTGATTGACCAACGCATTGACAGCGAGATGGCCCGCACACGTCACCGCCCACTGCCCGAAGGCAAGATGAACGACGTCCGGGCGGTCATCTTTTCGCTCGTGCTCGGCGCCTTAGCGATGTTGTTACTGACGCTGTGGGTTAACCCACTCACGGCGCTGCTGACCTTCGCGTCCTTGATTGGATATGCGATTGTGTACACGTTGTGGCTTAAACGCGCGACACCACAAAACATTGTCATCGGTGGCGCAGCGGGCGCAGCACCGCCGGTGCTCGGTTGGACGGCTGTCACGAATGACATCCACGCCAATGCCTTACTGCTGTTTCTCATTATTTTTGCGTGGACGCCACCGCATTTCTGGGCGTTAGCGATTGCTCGGCGTGATGAATACGCCAAGATCGGTATGCCCATGCTGCCGGTCGTATACGGCCTCGAGCTGACCCGCCTACATATTCTGCTCTATACGATCATTTTGACGATCATCACCATCATGCCGGTACTGACCGGGATGTCTGGCTTTGTCTATGGCCTTGTCGCGGTTGCCCTCAACGCGCGATTCCTCTGGCATGTATGGCGGCTCTATCGTGATCGCGACACCGATGCGGCTCGGCCCATGCGCACGTTCTGGTGGTCGATCGCCTATCTCGGCTATCTATTCGCTGCACTGCTCATCGATCATTACGCCACCCCGTTCATCGCACGCCTTTGAGGCACTGGAACCTTCAGCGTCGCTTTACTGCGGTGTCTGAGACGTAAGGGTTGGATCGTCGCTCCGCCCCGAAGGTTGACGTGGGCCCGTGTCCTGGCAGAAAGGTGATGTCGTCTCCATAGGGAAAGAGTTTGTCGCGGATTGAGTGAATGAGATCTGCGTGATTGCCGCGCGGGAAGTCTGTGCGGCCGATTGACCCTTGGAAGATCACATCACCCACGATGGCGAAGCGACTGGGCCGATGGATAAAGACGACATGTCCTGGTGTATGCCCTGGGCAATGCACGACATCCAAGACCTGCTCGCCGACGGTGACGGTATCGCCATCCTGCAACCAGCGGTCTGGTTCGAACGGGCCTTCGCAGGCAAAGCCGTACTGCGCTGCCGACTGTTGCAGTAGGTCTATCCAGTACCGGTCGCCCTCATGTGGGCCTTCGACCGGAACTGCAAGTTTGCGCTTGAGTTCGGCAGTAGCGGCGGCGTGATCGACGTGGGCATGTGTAATTAAGATACGTTCAATGTGCACATGTTCCCGTTCCGCCATGGCCAGCACACGGTCCAAGTCGCCACCTGGATCAATGACAACGCCCCGACCGCTCGCCGCTTCCCACACGAGAGAACAATTCTGTTGAAAGGGGGTTACCGGGATAACGGCAACGCGCAATGCGGGTTCGGATGAGTTCATGCTGCCACGATGCCAGAAGCGCTCGTTACACAGAAGCCCCAGTGGCCACGTCCGGGATAGTCCCTATCCCGGACGTGCCTAAGACGGTTATTCCACGTCGAATTTGACGCCCTGAGCCAAGGGTAGAGCGCCAGAGTAGTTGACCGTCTGCGTCTGCCGTCGCATGTATGCCTTCCAAGCATCCGAGCCGGACTCTCGCCCGCCACCCGTTTCTTTTTCACCGCCAAACGCACCACCGATCTCGGCGCCACTCGGTCCGATATTGATGTTTGCAATACCGCAATCACTGCCTTCAGCCGAGAGAAACAATTCAGCTTCCATCAAATCGGTTGTAATGAGGCTTGAGGATAGCCCTTGCGACACGGCATTGTTGCCGGCAATCGCCTCGGCAATCGTGTCGTAGCGGAACACATACAGGATCGGCGCGAACGTTTCCTGATCGGAGACTGCACATGGCTTCTCGAGCTCGACAATAGCCGGCCGCACGTAATGGCCGGCGAGACCAGCGACGTCGACCCGCTCGCCGCCATGGACGCGCCCGCCAGCACGGCGCGCGCCATCCAGTGCGGCTTGCATGGCGTTAAATGACGAGGCATCGATCAATGGGCCGACGAGCGTACCGGTCACTCGCGGGTCGCCGACTGACAGGCTTGAATAGGCGCGCTTTAAGCGACTAACGACAGCGTCATACCGTGAGCTATGCACATAGAGGCGCCGGGCCGTTGTGCAGCGCTGTCCCGCGGTTCCGGCGGCGGCGAAGGTGATGGCGCGCACGGCGAGATCTTCGTTCGCGGTGGGCGCAACGATCATTGCGTTATTACCGCCGAGCTCAAGCAGGCTGCGACCAAATCGGCTAGCCACCGTGACCGCGACTTCCCGCCCCATGCGCGTGCTGCCGGTTGCGGAAATCAGGGGAAGACGAGGGTCTGCTGCGAGCCATTCGCCGACCTCTCGACCACCCTGCACGACACTCGACAGGTTTGCCGGGGCTTCCGGGAAGGCACGGGCGACGTCATCCAACAGCGCGGCGAGCGCGAGTGCCGTTAACGGTGTCTTCTCGGAGGGCTTCCAAACGACGCTGTTGCCGCAGATCAGAGCCAGCGCCGCGTTCCATGACCACACCGCCATGGGAAAATTAAAAGCAGTGATGATCCCAACCGGCCCGTATGGATGCCAACGTTCCTGCATGTGATGCCCGGGACGCTCAGAGGCGATCGTTAAGCCGTAAAGTTGCCTTGAAAGGCCAACCGCAAAGTCGCAAATATCGATCACTTCTTGCACTTCACCGGCGGCTTCGCTGGTGATCTTTCCGACCTCGAGCGTGATGAGTTCCGCTAGGGCAGGTTTATGGCGTCGGACCGCTTCACCGAAAAGCCGGACCAACTCCCCGCGGCGCGGAGCGGGCACTCGACGCCACTGATGGAACGCGGCCACAGAGCGTTCGAGCACGGATTGCACGCCTGCGGCGTCGGTTGCCGGGACACGGCCTAGAGTCTGCCCATCGATAGGAGACTGACTCACGATCTCGCCGTCGTTCAGTTGAGCGAGGTCGAAGCCGACTGACTTGAGACTGTCCAATGCGTTCATGACATGACCCTCTGCGCGGAAACTTCAGCGGCGGTGCCGGGATCCGCAGCATAGGCTCGCCCAAACCGGCTGGCGAGGAACTCGTCTAGACGAATATCTTCCTGCCGAACAAAGCCCTTCTGCGGTAACCGACCTGCGACCAGAAGGTCGAGTACTGCACAGACCGAACAAGCCGTGGTCGTCTGGATGGCCGTCCATTCCCGTCCTGCCAAAACCTGCGGATAGACGCTATGCGCGTAGGAATGCTGCCACGTCCGGCCATCGCGTCGGCCGGTCGCCGTCGCGAAAATAACCACCACATCTTGGCTGGTGCCAGGGATGGCATTTTCCAGCACGTCCGCCAATACGGCAGGACGTTCCGCAAGACGGAGGTCTTGCAGAAGCATTTTCATCACATCTCGATGGCCGGGATAACGAATCGTCCGGTAATTGAGGTTGCGAACTTTGCCGTCCAGGCTGGTGCAGAGTGTGCCGAGGCCACCCGACGTATTGAAAGCCTCGTATTGGACGCCGTCCAACGCAAAATGCTCCAACTCTTCCAGTGGTGGTACGGCCGAGAGTTGACCCTGCACGATGGCCTCACAGGGCTGACAGTACTCGTTAATGACCCCTGCGGTGCTCCAAGTCAGGTTGTAACCGAGCGCGTTCGATGGAAATTGGGGCAAGGCGCCGACGCGGAGTCGCAACGTGTCGAGAGTTTCAAAGCGACGCGCCAAATCCATGCCAACGATAGAGATAAAGCCAGGCGCAAGGCCGCATTGTGGAATCAAGGCGTGGGTCGCTGTAGGGGCGAGTGCTTTGACGGTATGCGTGGTACGTACGTCTTCCGTCAGGTCTAGATAGTGAACTCCATTACGGTGTGCAGCCTCTGCGATCACTGCGGTCACCGAGTACGGTGCCGCACTGATCACCGCATAGCGGCCCTGCATCGCAACATCGAGGCGCTCTGTATCCGTGACCGACAGCTGCAGCGTGTCGAGTCCTGGCCGTTGAGGGACCGCGGCGAGCGCTGCGGCCGATTGATCCGCGATCGTGACCTGATAATCGCCCGTGCTGACGAGCAGTTCCGCGATCATGGAGCCGATATGACCGGCCCCTGCGACGAGTATGTTGTGCATGAACAGAGTTCCCACTCAGACGACCATAAGAAAATCAGTGTCGAGTAAATAGTCATTGAAGTGAATGATCAGTTCGACGAAACTGACTCTTCTACGGTACAAAATGACGACATAATTGACGATATGGCGAATGAACAGTCAGACGACGCCTTACTGATGGTGTTGCGGGAGAACGCCCGCCTGTCCACTGCTGAATTGGCGCGGCGACTGGGGGTGGCCCGTTCAACTGTTCAGAGTCGGCTTGAGCGGCTGGAGCGTTCGGGCGTCATTCGCGGCTATCGCGTGGAATTAGGCCCCGCAGCGCGGGTGCGGCAGGTTCAAGCTCACGCGATGATTGCGGTAGAGCCGTCGCAGCAGCAGGGTGTTGAGCGCAAGCTGCGCGGAATGCCTGCGGTCACTGCGCTCTATACCGTCAGCGGACCCTACGATTTGATCGCCATTTTAGGCGCTGAATCGACCGAAGCGCTGGATGCTTCGCTCGATGAAGTGAGGGCATCGCCCGGCGTGAAGTCGACAGCCACGTCTATTGTGTTATCACGCCGGTTCGAGCGCTGAATCAGCCTTCGGGCAAGAAAAGCTCCGCGAGCATGCATCGGATCCCGCCCCCGCCCAGATGCTCAATGGTCTCGACGCCACAGATTACAGGGCGGGCATGCTGCTCAAGGAGGAGCCGCTGCGCACGGGATAAGCTTGCTAGAGCCCGCCGCGAAATGGCGACGACAGGCCCGGCGGCGCCGTCCAAGAAAAGTATATTTCCAGCGAACTCAACAACTTGCTCGGCCGATAGGTCTAGGAGCGTTTTGCCGCTCGATTCCAATGCATCGAAAACGAGCCGCAAGCCGGCCCCTGGCGCGATCAAGCTGCTGGCGAGCACAGCCAGCGCCGGGCCAACAGCCATCATCACATTGGTGTGATAGATCGGCCGGCCGGCCGAGTCATGGGCGTCGAAAATTACCGATCGATAGCCAAAGGTGGAGCAGAACCGTTCAACGGCCGCATCGTGAGTTCTCGGTGACCGACACGCATAGGCTAGGCGGTGCGGGCGATCGAGGATCAGGCTGCCGGTGCCTTCAACGAACTGACCGTCGTCTTCCAGAGCCGATAAATCGACGACCGATCGAAAGACTAGACCACGCTTCAACGCAATCGAGCGGAGCAAATCCAAGCGACGTTCACGACGCCGGTTGGCAACCGCCATCGGAAATAGCGCCACGCGCCCGTCAGAGTGGGTCGTAAACCAATTATTCGGGAAAAGTGCGTCGGGCGTGTCGGCTGCAGGGTCGGCTTCGGCGACGATGACGTCGATTCCGGCATCGGACAGGGCAACGGCGGCCGCGTCAAACTCGGACTGTGCGGCCGCCAGCGTATCAGCGCGTGACGCGCCAACCGAGTGCTGGAATGGATTAGTGCCGATCGTCTCAGGGTTCGAATAGAAGGTTGCGGGCCGGATCATTACCACTGAACCGGTGCATTGCCTCTCAGGTCCCGAGCCTCGTCCGTTTTCGCTCCGTGTCACTTATCCTGTCCTCGTCCTTCCACATCCGTCTGCCGCGGGTTACCGTTGTGGGTGCTGGCAGATGACACTAGTTTGACAGGTTGCATGGTGGTACCGGAATGACCCAACGAAACCGTTTGTCGCTTTTGAGCATTTTTCTTGTGCTGGCCTCCCTCGCCGGGTGCGGCGGCGGAGGCGGCGGCGCTCAGTCAGGAACCAGCGCAGGGACGGGCACCGGTACCGGATTCAATGATCCGACATGGACTGCCGGTAGTTATCAGACGGCCGACCATTTCGCGGCGCACTGCGCGATACCGCGCACCGGAACCGATCCCACAACCGGTCAGGCCTATCCGGATGTACGGGGCTCAGTCACGTGGGAAAACCACTGGATACGGGCCTGGGTTCACGATTACTACCTGTGGTACTCCGAGGTCCCGGATCTCAATCCTGCGAATACCGCGACGACAGCGGCCTATTTCAAGCTCAACAAGACATCCGCGACAACAGCCTCCGGATCAGCCAAAGACAAATTTCATTTCACCTACTCGACTACCCAGTGGAATTCCTTCGTCTCCTCCGGTGCAACAGTGGACTACGGCGCCCATTGGGTCTTCGTCGCGACGACGCCTCCGCGTCAGCTCATTGTCGGTTACGTTGATCCCAATTCACCGGCCAGCGGCGTTGCTTTAGACCGAGGCGCATCAGTGATCGCCATTGACGGGGTCGACCTGATCAACGCAAACGACCAGGCGAGCGTCAACAAGTTAAACGCGGCATTAAATCCGACGGCCGTGGGTGAATCACATACCTTCACCGTCATCGATCGCGGCGCCGCGACCAGCCGAGTGATCAGCCTTGCCGCGGCAAATGTCACGTCGGTCCCCGTACAAAATGCTCAGGTGATCCCGACAGCAGCGGGAAAGGTCGGTTATCTGACCTTCAACGACCATATTGCGAGCGCCGAATCGCAGCTGATCACCGCCTTCCAAAATTTCGCCGCGTCGCAAGTGAATGAGCTTGTGTTGGATATGCGTTACAACGGCGGCGGTCTGCTCGATATTGCTAGCGAGTTGGCCTATATGGTTGCTGGTCCCTCGCAAATTGGAACGGCCTACTTTGAAAAGTTGTCGTTCAACGATAAATACCCAACCACCGATCCGATCACGAAACAACCGATCAAACCCACGCCGTTTTACGCCACTGCATTGGGTTATTCAGCGACCAATGGAGCGCCCCTGCCGACACTCGGCTTGTCGCGAGTTGTTGTCATCGTTGGTGGTACCACCTGCTCGGCCAGTGAATCTGTGATCAATAGCTTGCGAGGTATCGGCGTCAACGTAGTCCTGATTGGCAGCCAAACCTGTGGCAAACCCTATGGGTTCTATCCGCAAGACAATTGCGGCACCACGTATTTTTCGATTCAATTCAAGGGCGTTAACGCGCAAGGTTTCGGTGACTATACGGACGGGTTTATACCGTCCAATGCCGCAAGCGCCAATGGAGGAGTTGCCGTCAACGGCTGTGATGTTGCCGATGACTACAGCCATGCTTTGGGTGATATGAATGAGGGTGAACTCTCCGTTGCGCTTGGGTGGTTGACGCAAGGCGCGGCGGCTTGTCCCGCCCCGGCGGCAGTTACCCCCACGACCGTGCTACATGAAACGCCGCGCATGAAGAAGCCACTCTGGCTGATGAATCGAATACTGTCGAATCGACGCTGATCAGCAATAATTTCTGGAGCCGAGTCATGGCCTATGATCCGAATAACGTTTTCGCTCGAATCGTGCGGGGCGAGTTGCCGTGTCATAGCGTCTATGAAGATGACCAGACCTTGTCCTTTATGGATTTGATGCCGCAATCACCGGGACATACGCTCATCATCCCCAAAGTCGCCGGAGAAAATATTCTAGATACGCCGCTCGACTCAGTTGAGGCGGCGATCCGAGTCACCCAGCGCGTCGCTCAAGCGGTCGAAAAAGCGTTCAGGCCGCAGGGCTTAATCGTGACTCAGTTCAACGGACAAGCGGCGGGACAGACCGTGTTTCACCTGCATTTTCACGTCATACCCGTGTATGCCGCTGGCGCACTGAATCTGCACGCCCGAGCGATGGCCGATGCCGCTGTACTGGCAGGACACGCGGAAAAAATTCGCGCTTCGATCGCTGACACCTGATCGTCATGCGGGCGTCACCTCGCAGTCACGCTGTCTCCGTAATGTTTGGGGATGGGTTACGAACTTGAAGTGCCATTGGCAGAGCTGGTTGCAGCGCATAGGAGCTTGCAGGTGCTCCAGCATGCGTTGCTAGAGGCTAATCTGCGATTGGAGTCAGCCCTCCTGCGGAGCCAACAGCTTGCCGAATTAAACGCAGTTGACGGTGCACGCTGGCTAGAGGTTCAGCGGGATTTGGTCGATTCGCGGCGTCGCCGTAGAGATGCCTTTGAGGCGCTGACTGAGTACACGCTCGAATCAGGCTTTGATTGCACTCAAGTGGCCTGAAAAAAATAGTCAAAGGCTATGCCTAGAAAAATGACTAGACCGAACCATTGATTATTGATGAAAGCGGCAAAACAACCTTCACGGCTTCGGTTCCGGATCAGCCACTGCTGATAAACGAATGTAGTCGAGCCAATCGTTAGGCCAACACTATACCATCCGCCCAAGTGTGCTTCGCGGCCTGCGAGCCAGAGGCCCGCCAGCGTAAGCAATTGCAGTATCGCTAATAGAACTCGATCAGCATCCCCGAAAGCGATCGCCGATGACTTCACCCCAAGGCGCAGATCATCGTCCCGGTCCACCATGGCGTACTCAGTGTCATACACAACGATCCAGAGCATGCTCGTAACAAAGACGAGCCATCCCAGCTGAGATACACCGCCCGTTTGAGCAACCCACGCCATCGGAACGGCCCAACCGAAGGCGAGACCGAGCCAAACTTGGGGCAGCGGGAAAAAGCGCTTCATAAACGGATAGGCGGCCATCAATCCAGCGCCGATGATGGAGCAGAGGACCGTAAGTCGGTCCAAGGTCAGCACCAATCCAAAAGCAGACAGGGCGAGGATGGCGTACACCACGAGCGCTTCAATGGGCTGTATGCGGCCCGCCGCCAGAGGCCTGTCTTTCGTGCGTTTCACGGATGCGTCGACTTTGCGGTCGGCCCAATCGTTGATCGCACATCCGGCGGATCGGGTCAGAAACACCCCGAGGACGAACACCACGAAAACATGCTCGCGGGGATGCCCGCCCGACGAGATCCAAAGCGCCCAGAGCGCAGGCCATAGCAGCAACCAAGCGCCGACGGGTCGATTCAGTCGAATCAGCTGTGCGTAGTCGGCTAGGGTCGCGAGGACCAATTTAAAGCGATGCATCATCGGCGCCGTGGCTCCGGTAGAAAAGCTTCATGGATCAAGAATGGCGAGCCGCTAACGGCTATACAGGCTCGTCGCGCCCAGACGGTGTCTACTGCGGTTGAGACACGCTGTAACGCCCGTGCAGCGAGCGGATGTGCAATGGGCAACGCCGCAACTTCAAGCCCTCTGCTGACCACATCGGATCGCCAGGCGAGCGCATCGGGAATGGGGCGACTTCCTAACTCCGCGAGCCAAGGTTGCGCCTCCAACGTGTGATCCGGAATCAAAGTCTCTGCATAAACCCATACCCGATCACCAGAACACAGTTCTACTCGTCGCAGTAAACCGCTGTCATGAGGTGCGCCGAGCAACGACTGTTGTTCGGCGGTCAAAAATCCCACGCGTTCTTCAATCAGGCGCATCGTCGCGCTCAAGCCGGACTCTCTCGCAATTTTTTCAGTCAGTCGTTCCTGCGCGGATAGCCAACCCAACCAGCGGGACGGTAGCAGCGCTGACGCGCGGTCGAGTCGAGACCACAGATCAAGCGGCAATAGCGACGGGGCGGAAGGTGGAGGCGTTTTGCTCAAGGGCGTGGATTCCTTTCAGACTCTACCGTAGCGGTCTCGCGCTCCAATCCAACGGCGCAATATCGGCGCTATGTTATCCGGATGGCGTGCAATCATCACCTCAGCCGCTGCTTGTACGCGCGGCAAAAGGTCGGCATCACGACTCAAGTCGGCCACTTTGAGCTGGAGCAAGCCAGTTTGGCGAGTCCCTAGTACCTCTCCGGGCCCGCGCAACTCCAAATCACGGCGCGATACCTCAAACCCATCATTGGTCGTTCGCATCACATCGAGTCGAGCGCGTGCCAACTGAGATAGCGGCGCTCGATAGAGTAGAACGCAAGTTGACTCTGCAGCGCCACGCCCGACCCGTCCGCGCAGCTGGTGTAACTGGGCAAGACCCATACGCTCAGAATTTTCGATGACCATGAGGCTGGCATTGTGCACGTCTACGCCGACCTCAATCACCGTTGTGGCGACGAGCAGATCGAACTCATGGGCTTTGAAAGCAGCCATAACGGCTTGTTTTTTTGAGCCCGTCAGGCGCCCGTGCACTAATCCAATGCGCAAATGGGGCAGCGCCATGACTAGAGCCGCGTGCGTCGCCTCGGCGGCCTGGTACTCGAGCTCGTCCGACTCCTCAATTAAGGGACAAACCCAATAGGCCTGCCGCCCCTCGCGACAAGCAGCTTCAATTCTGGCGACGACTTCATCACGCCGTGTTTCCGCCAACACCACGGTTTTGACCGGAGTTCGCCCGGGCGGCAACTCATCAATGATGGAAACGTCCAAATCAGCATAGGCGGTCATCGCCAATGTACGGGGAATCGGGGTCGCGGTCATGATGAGTTGATGTGGCACCCGCCCGTTGCTCAAGCCCTTGTCCCGCAGAGCGCGGCGCTGCTCCACGCCAAAGCGGTGTTGCTCATCAATAATCACCAGCGCAAGCCGCCCAAAGCGAACGCCGTCTTGAAATAGTGCATGAGTGCCAATCACGAGTGGTACGTCTGTGCCTGCCGCAATAGCGTCTAGCGTGGTCTGTCGTGCGCGGCCTGTAAGTCGACCCGACAAGAGCGCTACCGGGATCCCCAATGGGCGCATCCAGCGCTCAAAGTTCTGGTGATGTTGTTCCGCAAGTAATTCGGTCGGGGCCATCAGCGCCACCTGGAATCCGGCCTCGACGGCCGAAAGCGCCGCTAGGGCGGCAACCAAGGTCTTTCCGGATCCAACATCCCCCTGAACGAGCCTTAACATCGGCGACGGCTTCGCTAGGTCCTGCAGCACTTCGCCCAGTGCGCGCTCTTGCGCTTTCGTGGGCGAGAACGGGAGCGCTGCGCGCAGACGGCCAGCCAGTTGCTGGGAGGCCGCTAGGGGCCATGCGGGATCTGAGCGAATTTCATCCCGCAGCAGGCGCAGACTTAATTGATGCGCGAGCAGCTCTTCATAGGCGAGCCGCTGCTGTGCCGGGTGTACCCCGCCAGTCAACGTTTCAAGATCGGCGCCAGGCGGTGGCCGATGCACGTAGACAAGGGCGTCCGCTAAGCTTGGGAGGCGCTCATCCCGCAGTAATTCGGTGGGTAGCCAGTCCCGAACCGCATTCGCTTCTGCCTCGGCAAGTGCGAGAGCCGAGAGGATTCGCAGGCGCCCTTGTTGCACACCCTCAGTCGTCGGATACACGGGCGTGAGGGAGTCCTCGGTCCGCTGGGCGTCGTTGCTGTCTGCTCGACGATATTCTGGATGCACGATCTCAAGGCCGAGTGTGCCGCGGCGCGCTTCCCCGTAGCAGCGAAACCGAATTCCACGTTGCAGTTGCTGCTGTTGCTGCGCGGTGAAATAAAAAAAGCGAAGTGTCAGAAACCCCGATCCGTCTGCAATTCGAACCAGTAATTGACGCCGCCGCTTAAATACCACCTCAGCGAGCTGCACCTCACCTTCGACAACTGCCCGGTCGCCGGCTCGAACTGCCCCAATAGGAATTACACGCGTGCGGTCTTCGTAGCGCAGCGGTAGCAGGAACAACATATCCTGAACCGTCTCTACGCCAAGCTTGGCTAAGCGCTGAGCCAACGCGTCACCAACCCCCTTGAGGGCGGTGACCGGCCGCAATTCCGAATCAATGGGATTGCGGCGATTCACTGGTCGAGCCGTCGGCTTCACACGTAAAGAATGCAATCCGCCTCAACGCCAGCACCGCGCGGCAGGCTGGCGACACCAACAGCGGCGCGTGCCGGATAGGGCTGGGTGAAATACTCCGCCATGACCTGATTCACGAGTCCAAAATTCGACAAATCAGTCAAATAAATCGTCACCCGAACCGCGTCGGCCAATGTGCCATCGGCGGCTTCCGCGACCACTTTTAGATTCTCGAATACCCGACGAACCTGAGCTTCCATATCGCCCGCAACCATTTCCTTCGTCATTGGATCTAACGGGATCTGGCCGGAGATGTAGACGGTGCGGTCGACCTTAACGGCTTGGGAATACGTGCCGATAGCAGCTGGGGCTTTATCGGTAGAAATGATTGTGCGGGACATGAGGCACTCCAAAACAATTCGCGCAGGGGCCGCTATTGTTGCACGGGTCGCCCGTCAGGGCGTATCGCCATCAGTGGGAAGAGCGCTCAATCGATTGGACTTCAGGCATTTTTCGGATCGTCTTGATCAAGCCCGCAAGGTGTGTTCGATCGACCACTTGTAGTTCAAACGTAATAGCCGAGGTATCGTCGTCGAGCTCCACCAAGGAAACATGGCCGATATTGGTTTGGGTCGCAGCAATGGACGCGGCGACCGCAGCCAGTGTACCTGGCCGGTTTTGAACCACGACCTTCAATTCAGTGGTGAAAGTGTGTCTTTCAATATTTTTCTGCCACTCCACAGGAAGCCATTTTTCGGGCTGCTTGTGCCACCCATCAAGGTTGGAGCAATTCGCTCTGTGTACAACGACGCCCCGTCCGGTCGAGAGGAACGCGATGATGGGTTCATAAGGAATCGGGAAGCAGCAACGGGCGTAAGAAACCAACAGCCCTTCAGTTCCAGAAATAACGAGCGGAGTCGCCGGAGCATTTGAATTCGGCGGATCAACGAATTCCGGTGGTAATAGGTGCCTAGCGACGAGAGGCGCTAAACGTTCGCCTAACCCGACTTGCTCAAAGAGTTCGTCCACAGTTTCGCAGCCCAGTTCTTGGGCTGCCGCGACCATCGATTCGGCATCGATCGCCTTAATGGACAATTTGAAATCGGTTAAAGCCTGATCGATGAGGCGACGTCCCAGATCAATGGCCTCCGATCGCTTCATTGTTTTTAGGTAGGCCCGAATCGCGGCGCGAGCCTTGGCTGTAACGACAAAATTCGTCCATGTGGGGTTTGGTGTTGCGCCCTTGGCCGTGATGATTTCGACAGTTTGCCCATTAAGCAATTCAGTTCTTAAAGGAACTAGTCGGCGATCAATTTTTGCAGCTACGCAGCGGCGACCGACTTCGCTATGCACGGAATAGGCGAAATCCACGCATGTTGACCCTGTAGGAAGACGAAGAATGTCTCCCTTCGGCGTAAACACGTAAACCTTATCTGGGAAGAGATCAACTTTGACGCTCTCGTAAAATTCCTCCGGGCTTCCGCCTTCTTGAATTTGCATCAGGCTTGCGAGCCATTCGCGAGCGCGGTCGTGTTGGCTTGTACCAACGTCTTCACCGGACTTGTATTGCCAGTGTGCCGCGATGCCACTTTCGGCAATGACATTCATGTCATTCGTTCGAATTTGGACTTCGAGTGGCACACCGTTCGGGCCGAATAACGTCGTGTGTAAGGATTGATAGCCATTCACCCGAGGAATAGCAATGTAATCTTTGAATCGTCCAGGCATCGGCTTGAAGACACTGTGGACGACGCCGAGTGCTCGGTAACAGTCACCGACCGTTGGCACGACCAAGCGAATGCCATAAACATCGATAATGGCTGAAAGTTGAACCCGCTTGCGCCGCATCTTTTGATAGATGCTGAAAAGATGTTTCTCTCGGGACTCGACTTTTCCTGTCAGGTTGTCGCGTGTCAGTGCCAGCTGTAAACCGCTGACAATCTTGGGAAGAAACTCTTTTTGGTTGCCTCGCGCTTTGCGCAGCTCTTTGTCGATAACGCGATATCGCATCGGATAGAGTGCGTTAAAGCCGAGATCTTCGAGCTCAAGCTTGATCGAGTGAATGCCCAGGCGATTTGCAATTGGCGCATAGATCTCGAGGGTTTCTTGCGCAATACGGCGGCGCTTGGCTGGCGGCATCGCCCCGAGCGTGCGCATGTTATGAGTGCGATCAGCCAGTTTTACCATGATCACGCGGATATCCCGCGTCATGGCTAGAATCATCTTTCGAAACGATTCGACCTGGGCTTCTTTGCGGCTCTTGAACTGGATCTTGTCCAGCTTAGAGACACCATCAACGAGTTCCCCGACTTCGCGCCCGAAGAGTTCGACAATGTCTTCTTTTGCAGTCGGCGTATCTTCAATGACGTCGTGGAGCAGTGCCGCGCAGATCGTCGGTCCGTCTAGGTGCAAATCCGCGAGGATGCCGGCAACAGCGACGGGGTGAGTGATGTATGGTTCACCCGTCATCCGCTTCTGTCCCTGATGGGACTTATGCGCGAGCTCATAAGCTTCCTGAGCGCGCGCGACCTGTTCAGGCGGAAGGTAGGTCTCTAACTTCGAGAGCAGTTGCGAGATCCCAACGGACCCGCGCCCGCCCGGCAGAAAGTTTAGCTGCGACGAAGCGCTAGGCATCTGCTGGGCGGGATACTGAGATGTTAGTCCCCGAGGCCGAACTGCGGCGCACGGAAATCGGCCGGCATGTCCAACGGATTCTCAACCGGGATCATGATCGGCGTCGGCTCTGGGTCTGCCTCGAGCAACAGGTCGGAGTTCACCTTGCCGTCGGCGATCTCTCGCAACGCAACGACGGTAGGCTTGTCGTTTTCCCAATCGACCAATGGCTCGGCACCGTTGGCAAGGCGACGGGCGCGCTTGGCGGCGACCAAGACGAGTTCAAACTGGTTCTCGACGCCCTGCTTCAGGCAGTCTTCGATCGTAATACGGGCCATGCGGGCGGATTCCAGAAAGCGTTGGAGGGTCCGGAAGTATACGCATTTCTAGGCACGACGGCCACTTGCAAGGGACCGGGGGGGGGTTAGTCCACCAATCCGGCCGCAAAAGCCCGAACATCTGGGCGATCGCTGAGGTACCCGGAGGCATCCCCAGCCACAATATGCTGGAGATCGGCCAAGGCGCGGTCAAAGTGTTCATTGACCACGACGTACCGGAATTCATGCCAGCGCGAAAGTTCCGTGACGGAGTCTTTCAAACGTCGCCGGATGACGTCTTCGGCATCCGTACCTCGGCCCCGTAATCGCTGCTCCAAGGCCTCTCGGGATGGGGGCAGGATGAATATGTCGATCGCTTCCGGGAGGCGCTCACGGACCTGGGCAGCGCCCTGCCAGTCGATTTCCAGCAGCAAGTCTCGGCCGGCCTCAAGCGCAGCCTCTACATTGCGTCGTCCAGTGCCGTACAGATTGTCGAAGACTTCCGCATGTTCCAAAAACTCGCCTTGCGCGATCATCGATTCGAAGCGGGAGCGGTCTGTAAAATGGTAGTCACGGCCGTCTATTTCGTTCGGGCGCGGCTTGCGGGTTGTATGCGAAATTGAAAAGGCTAGCGATGGCGCCCTCTCCATGAGCGCCCGCACAAGGCTAGTCTTGCCGGTGCCCGAAGGGGCGGCAAGGACAAAAAGGCGTCCGCGGCGGTGAAGGTCGGAACTCATGGCAATGAATCTGCTTCTCTCTTGTTGGACGTCGAATGGTACCTGTGCACGGAGCGCAGAGTACCCCCGGATTTGTGGGTAATTTTCATAAAAATTGCATCAGAAGATGAAAAATATTATTTAAATCATGGGTTTAAATAATATCCGTGTTGGTCCGCGCGGTGCGTTGCTAGGGCCACAGCCGCCTGCAGATATTACGATCAGACTTACGCCATGGCCGATTGACGGCGGCTATGATTCCGGCATGAGTGCCGGCCGGGTTAGGCTCGGTTTCTCGATCGCTCCATGAGAATCGACGCCTGACTGGTAGGCCTTACTCAATGTTTTGAACTTGTTCTCTCATCTGCTCAATCAACACTTTCATATCGACGGCCGCCCGAGTTGTCTCGCCATCCTGGGATTTGGAGGAGAGCGTATTGGCCTCACGGTTGAACTCTTGCATTAAGAAGTCGAGGCGCCGCCCTGCAGGCTCATTGGCCTGGAGCGCTTTGGCCACTTCCGCAATATGACTGCTCAGTCGATCGAGCTCTTCATCAACATCCATCTTCGATAAAGCCAACGATAACTCTTGTTCGAGCCGATCTCGATTGGGTTCTGTCGCCAGCGTGAGGGACGCCAATCGGTCCTCAAGTCGAGCACGAATGCGCTGCCGGATATCCGGCAATCGCTCTCGCAATGCCGTCACAATGGCCGCAATCTGGCCTGACCGACTCTCGATCATGACGGTGATCCGGCCGCCTTCGCTGAGCCGGGCCTCGTCTAAAGCGGCCAGCGCGCGCTCTAAGCTTTCACCGGCAGCTACTTGAAGCTGCTCAACATCGTGTTGGGCTCCGTCCGCGAGTACCCCGGGCCACCGCAGCAGGTCGAGCGGCGTGGGTGGGGTCAAGGAGCCGCCGTGGGCGGTTGCGCGCATTGAAACGGCCTGAGCGCGAGTAATCAGCGCGTCAAGCAGGCTCTCATTGATCTCGAGTGATACTCGACGGTCACCGGGCGGCCGCCATTGCAGAACGGCGTCGACTTTGCCCCGACGTACAGCCTTCTGAATCGTGGCACGGAATTCGGCCTCCGCAGCCCGGAGCTCTTCCGGAACTCGGAGTGCAATTTCCATGTAGCGATGGTTCACGCTACGGACTTCCCAGATTAGGGTGCCGAAATCTGCCGCCGACTCGCGGCGAGCGAAGCCCGTCATGCTGCGTATCATGGAATACTGCGTGCGTTAAACTGAAGTGCTTACTGTACAGCACAGGCCGTTGGGCGGCCCATGGAAGAGTGGATTGCTTAGCCAACACGCCTATTTAAGCTTAATTGGTGATCGAGACGAAAATCAGGATCGCGCCACGGTTTTGGTCGCCGACGGCGTATCGTGTCTGATTGTCTCTGACGGAATGGGCGGGCATGCGGGCGGCGCCCTGGCCGCGGCCGCGGCCGTGGATTCACTTTCGCAATCCTTTCTCCACGCGCGATTACCGCTGATGGATCCTCTCGGGTTTTTGCACTTAGCCATAGGGCAGGCGCATCAAGCCGTCGTGGAAATTGGGCATACGGTGCCGATTGCGGAAAGGCCGCGAGCGACGTGTGCAATCTGCCTCGTGCAGAACGGGGCGGCCTATTGGGCCCACGTCGGCGACTCACGCATTTATCATCTGCGCCAGGGCAAAGTCGTCACCCGCACCCGCGACCACAGCCACGTCGAGGATCTCGTTCGCAAGGGGCGAATCACACCGGTCGAAGCGCGCCGCCATCCGCTGCGGAATTTCGTCGAATGCTGCCTAGGTGGATCGCAAGAGTTAACCGAAATGACCATTGGTCGACGATCACCCTTAGAGCGGGGTGATATCTTATTGCTCTGTAGCGATGGTGTTTGGGGCGCATTTGACGATGAGGACATCGGTCACCCATTTCGTTCCGGAGCACCGCTTGACGAGGCTGTTAAGTGGCTCTGTCAATCAGCGGTGACGGCTACCGCACCTTATAGTGACAACACGACTGCAGCAGCGATGCTGTGGTTAGACTAAATTCTAGATTCCCTGAGGAGATTTCGTGACTAACAGACCAAGCGGCCGTACACCCGGCCAGCTGCGACCCATTCGTTTTACTCGCCATTACACACAGCACGCTGAAGGTTCGGTGCTGGTTGAATTTGGCGGTACGAAAGTCTTGTGTACAGCGACGGTCGAATCTGGAGTTCCAGGCTTCCTCCGAGGCAGCGGCCAAGGTTGGATTACAGCCGAATACGGCATGCTACCGAGATCGACGCATACCCGTAGTGCCAGAGAAGCGGCAAAAGGCAAACAAAGCGGCCGGACACAGGAAATACAGCGCTTGATCGGACGTAGCTTGCGCGCCATCGTTGATCTGCGTGCATTAGGTGAACGGACCATCACTTTCGATTGCGATGTTCTGCAGGCTGATGGCGGAACGAGGACGGCAGCGATCACGGGTTCATATGTCGCACTGGCCGATGCAGTACGTGTTTTGCGTAAGCGTGGAGATCTGAAAGTAGATCCTCTGCATGGCCAGGTGGCCGCAGTGTCTGTGGGCATTTGTGGAGGAGTTCCGGTGGTTGATCTCGATTACCGAGAAGATTCGGACGCTGAGACGGACATGAATGTCGTGATGAACGATGGCGGTGCTTTTATCGAAGTTCAGGGAACTGCAGAGGGCCACGCATTCCGTCGCAATGAATTGGATGCGTTATTAGATATGGCGGCGGGCGCGATCGGCGAAATTCTGGCGCTTCAGCGTACGGCGCTTAACGACAGCCCATGAGCATTCTGCGTATCCCGCGCCTGGTGGTCGCCACCGGAAATGCGGGAAAAATGCGCGAATTTTCAGTTCTTCTCCGGGGAATTATCGATCAGTTCGTTGCGCAATCTGAACTGGGCGTAGAGCCAGTTCCGGAAACTGAAGATACATTTCTCGGCAACGCACTCTTGAAGGCCAGGCACGCAGCGCGTGTTACGGGATTGCCGGCATTAGCGGATGACTCGGGCCTCGAGGTTGATGCCCTAGGCGGCGCGCCGGGAGTCTGGTCGGCGCGCTATGCCGGAGAAGATGCCGATGATGCTGCCAATAACGCTAAATTATTGAGTGCGCTTCACGGACTGCCAGCGCCGCGTCGCGCCCGTTATCGGGCGGTGTTAGCGCTCGTGCGTGCGGCGGATGACCCATCGCCCTTGATTGCGGAGGGGGTCTGGGAAGGCTCGATAGCGCTCTCGCCTCGTGGCAGCTTTGGATTTGGATATGACCCGATCTTCCTTGTCGGTGACGGAATGCGCTCGGCGGCAGAGTTAATGGCTGAAGAAAAAAATCAGGTGTCACATCGTGCGATGGCCTTGGCTCGCCTGCTTGAGTTGATCCAAGGGCGCTGAAGAATGAGTGCTGAACCGCGGTTGGGCCTGTATATCCACGTGCCCTGGTGTGTGCGGAAGTGCCCATACTGCGACTTCAATTCACATGCCTTTAAGGGTGCTTTACCTGAAGATCGGTACATCGACGCGCTTTTGTTAGATTTCGAGAGTGAAGTCGCGCATGTGGGTGATCGCCCAATTCGGACGATATTTTTCGGCGGGGGTACGCCAAGTCTGTTGGCAGCCGAGTCCGTGGCGCGGTTGCTCAGCGGCATTCGTGAGCGCGCCCGCATTGCCGATGACGTCGAAATTTCCCTGGAAGCGAATCCAGGGACCGTGGAGCGTGGTCGGTTTGCAGGCTACCGCGCAGCCGGCGTCAATCGACTATCCCTCGGCGCGCAGACTTTCGGCGCCCGCCAACTTGGCTTACTCGGTCGAATTCACTCGGCGCCTGATGTCGATGCCGCCGTGTCAGAGATCCGTGACGCCGGTATCAGCAACTTCAATGTAGATCTCATGTATGCGCTTCCCGAGCAGTCGCTGGATGAGGCGCTCCGTGACGTGGCAACCGCAGTGGCATTCGCTCCGCCTCACCTGTCGCATTACCAATTGACCTTAGAGCCCGGCACGGTCTTTCATACTCGCCCGCCAGCACTGCCGGACGAAGAATTGGCCGACGCCATTGAAACGGCTACCCGCGCAGCACTGGCTGAGGCCGGGTACCGGCGTTACGAAGTGTCGGCGTGGGCGAAACCGGGCGCCGAATGCAGACATAACCTGAATTATTGGCATTACGGTGATTACCTGGGGATCGGCGCAGGGGCCCATGGAAAGCGAAGTCTGAGGGGGCGGATCGTCAGAACAGAGCGCCCTAAGGGGCCGAAAGAATATTTGGCCGCTGTCGAATCGGGCCGCCCGAGCGAGGCGAGAGATATTCCGCCGGAGGAACGGCCGTTCGAATTCTTTCTCAACGCACTTCGGCTGCTTGATGGATTCGAGTTGGCCGAATTTGAGGCGACGACGGGCTTATCCATCGGTGTCGTTGAGCCCGCCTTGTCGCGAGCGCAGGAGCGCGGGCTGCTTGCGCGAACGACGACAGGTTGGCAGCCCACGAGTCAAGGCTTGAGGTTTCTCAATGACTTACACGGCTTGTTTTTGCCTACATGAGGCCGCGGCGGCTTTTTCTACATAATCACATCCGAAAAATGCTTGACAGCAACTAAATTAGTGACCGTTGGTTTGGCTCCTTTCTGAGAGTTGTGCACATGGCTCGCTCCGAGGCCAAAGTTCTGCACTAACGAGGCTTTCCTGATCCTGCACCTGAGGTTGTGTGGCTTAAAGCACTGATAGTTATGGAATTTATGGAGTGTTTACTTTTTAACCAAACTGACATGTAGGCCATTTTTACCGTGATAAGTAGGCCGTGGGGTCTATCTATCCACAAAGTTATCCACAGGAAATGTGGATAACAATTAGCCATTCAAAACACCGCGGTTTAGATCGAAAACTTCAAGCCGAATTTTCGCTTTAGACTCTAACCCTTCAATCTTGCTGACACTTTTTGACGCTGAAAGAGGCGAGCAAAGAGTGGCGTGCCATCAGCGACCTTGCACTAGGCGCACAGCCGCCCTATACTTCGCGCCCTTTTTGCGACCCTTAAAATTGAGTGAGCCTGCGATGAAAGCCGCGATCCACCCGGACTACAAGAGCATCACCGTGACCTGCAGCTGCGGCAACACGTTTGAGACCGGCTCGACCCTCGGTTCTGACCTGCAGATTGAAGTCTGCGCTTCCTGCCATCCGTTCTACACGGGTAAGCAGAAGATCGTCGATACCGGTGGCCGTGTCGATCGCTTCCGCAAGAAGTACGCCGCTCGCTAATCCGAGCCCGCCGCATCTGCGGCGTGCTGCTGAACGCCCGGCTAAACGCCGGGCGTTTTGCTTTGGGCCTAGCCGCCGTCAGGGTCTAAAACGATTGGTCTTTCCGGGGTTTGGGCCAAGCTGAGGGGGGCTTGCGCCTTGATTATTGCACTGCAGCGTGAGACGCTTTCGCAGTTACAAGGGGCTGCGATATGGCGACTAGAAAGTTCACGCTTACAGACGAAACCTCCGGCAAGTCCAGCACCCTTGAGGCAATGTCGCCGAGTGTCGGCCCTGACGTTCTGAGCATTGCGCCACTGGCCAAAGATCACGGGGTGTACACCTTTGATCCCGGCTTCATGTCGACCGCTTCTTGCGAGTCGAAGATCACCTACATCGACGGCGATAAAGGCGTCCTGCTGTACCGGGGCTATCCGGTTGAGCAACTGGCGGCCAAGAGTTCGTTCCTTGAGGTGTCGTATCTGTTGATCTACGGCGAGCTGCCGACTCAAGTCCAGCTCGAAGAGTTCAGCCATAGCATTGGTCGGCACACGATGATCAATGAATCGTTGCTGCGCTTCTACAACGGATTTCACTACGACGCCCATCCGATGGCGCAGCTGTCGGCTGTCGTGGCCTCAATGGCTGGTTTTTATCACGACTCCTTGGATATCTATAATCCACGGCATCGGGAAATCTTTGCGCACCGCATCATCGCCAAGATGCCCACCATTTCGGCTGCCGCGTACAAGCATATGCTCGGTCAGCCGTTCATTTATCCACGTAATGACCTCGATTACTGCTCCAATTTGATGAGCATGTTTTTCGCAGTGCCTTGTGAGCAGTTCGAAGTTGATCCAATCGCTGCGAGGGCCTTGGACCTGCTCCTAATCCTGCATGCTGACCACGAGCAAAATGCTTCGACCTCAACCGTGCGCTTAGCGGGAAGCACCGGCACTAATCCTTATTCCGCGATCTCATCTGGAATCGCAGCGCTCTGGGGTCCATCCCACGGAGGCGCTAATGAGGCCGTCCTGCAGATGCTTGAGGAAATCGGTACTGCGGATGCCATTCCCAAGTTTTTAGCGAAAGTGAAAGATAAGCAGGATCACACGAAGCTCATGGGCTTCGGTCACCGTGTCTACAAGCACTTCGATCCTCGCGCCCAAATTATTCGTGAAACCTGCCATCAGGTTCTCGCCAATCTCGGGCGCTCCGACAGTCCGTTGTTTGAGCTCGCATTGCGGTTGGAAGAAATTGCTCTCAAGGATGAGTACTTCGTATCTCGGCGTCTCTACCCGAACGTCGACTTCTACTCAGGAATCATTTACCGGGCTATCGGTATTCCGCAGTCCATGTTCACGGTGATGTTCGCGATTGCGCGAACAGCGGGCTGGGTGGCACATTGGCAGGAAATGATCTCTGATCCGGGAATGAAGATCGGGCGCCCACGACAGCTGTACACGGGTGAGACCACGCGCAATTACGTCGATATCGCTGCTCGTTGATTTAGGCCTGCGCCGGTATCGGCGCCTGTATTCAGGATGCTGACAATGCGTGAAAGCAACCTGAAGGCTATAGCCATCATGATGTCCGCCGTTGGCGTATTCGCCGCGATGGACTGGGGCCTCAAGACGCTTTCGACTGAATATCCCATGATGCAGGTGACTGCGATTCGCGCCGGCGCTTCGCTGCCTTTTATGTTGGGATCTATCGCTTGGTCGGGCGCTTGGCGGCAACTCGCGGTGGCTAACCCATGGATCTACCTCGCGCGGTCCGCACTTGGCTTGATCATGTTGGCCAGTTTCATTTACTCAGTTTCAGTGCAGCCCCTCACGGAGTCCTACGCTGAATTCATGAGCGCGCCGTTGATGGTGGCGATGCTGTCTAGTGTGCTGCTTCATGAAAAAGTGCCACTCACTCGATGGGTTGCAATATTGGTTGGCTTTGCGGGCGTACTGATTGCACTTCGCCCCACCTTGCACGGGTTCGCCTCCTTAGGTGGATTAGGCGCGCTCACGAGTGCGGTCTGTTATGCAGGCGGCGTATTGATGATCCGCGTGATGAGTCGCACCGACTCCGTGCATGCGCTCGTGCTTTGGTACATGGCGGTCATTTTTATAGCCGCCATCATTCTTGCGGCGCCGGTCTGGAAACCAATAGCTATCGGCCATTGGCCGGTGATCATGATTATCGGCGCCACGGGGGCGCTAGCGCAGCATCTGATTACGGCGGCTTTTCGCCGTGCTCCCGCCTCTGTGGTCGCGCCGTTCGAGTACACCGCGTTGCCATGGGGTTTGGCCATTGATTGGTTGTTTTTCGCAAAGTTGCCAGCTTCTAACGTCTTCATTGGCGGGGTGATTGTCGTTCTCGGTGGCCTGATGTTGATTTACGACGAGCGCCGTGCTGCTGCCCGATAACCACTAGCCAAAGCGACGTGGCATGATCGGGCTCCTTGGGGGTGTACATGAATGCTGCCGATCGCTTTGCCGCCTTGCGGGCGCGCTTGCTGGCCGAACAGTTTGATCTCGATGCTGCTCGAGAAACATTCGAGTGGGACCGGCCGGATTACTTCAATTGGGTCAAAGATCACTTCGACCGGATCGCGGAAGGCAACGACCGAACAGCCTTGCGCGTGCTCGACGATAACGGCGCAGATGCCAGCTACAGCTTTGACCACCTCGCGCGGCGCTCGCATCAAGTCGCCAATTACTTGGTGGGCCTAGGAGTTGGGCCCGGTGATCGGGTGCTCATCATGTTGGGTAACGTTGTCCCGCTCTGGGAGACAATGCTGGCGGTGATTCGCCTTGGCGCTGTCATGATTCCGGCCACGACGCTATTGCAGCGTGACGATCTGATCGACCGCTTCGAGCGGGGTCGAGTTAAGGTGGTCGTGGCCGACGCCGCATTGGCCTCCAAGTTCGAAGGTTTGTCTGGCGCACCTGTAAGAATCGCGGTCAACGGATCAGCCCCTGGATGGTCAACTTATTCGGACAGTGAAGCTGCCCACCAGGTGTTTGAAACCGAGCATCGCACCCATGCCGGCGACCTCCTCTTGCTCTATTTCACCTCCGGGACCACGGCGCGGCCGAAGTTGGTTGCCCACACTCAAACGAGTTATCCGGTCGGTCACCTGTCGACCATGTACTGGATTGGTCTTAGGCCGGGTGATGTACACCTGAACCTCAGCTCTCCGGGATGGGCAAAACACGCCTGGTCGTGTTTTTTTGCGCCTTGGAATGCTGGCGCGACCGTGGTCACCTATCAATATGATCGTTTTTCCGCTCGAGGCCTCCTCGATGTCTTGGTCAAGGCGGGCGTTACCACCTTTTGTGCCCCACCCACCGTGTGGCGGATGCTGATTCAAGAGCAGCTAGGCGACTGGAAAACGAGCATCCGCGAACTGGTCGGTGCCGGAGAGCCATTGAATCCGGAAGTCATTGAGCAGGTCCGTGACGCATGGGGCGTAACCATTAGAGACGGATTTGGCCAGACCGAAACAACCGCTCAAATCGGCAACCCACCCGGATTACCGGTCAAACCCGGATCTATGGGCAAACCTTTGCCTGGCTATGAGGTGGTGCTTCTCGGCCCCGATGGGCGATCCGCTGAGGAGGGAGAACTCTGCCTATCCTTAGAGAAAAGGCCGATCGGGTTAATGCTCGGCTATCTCGACGACACCGAGAAAAATGATGCAGCCATGCACGGCGGCTACTACCACACGGGCGACGTTGCTCGACGCGACTCGGACGGCTACATCACCTATGTCGGCCGTAATGATGACGTATTCAAGTCATCTGACTACCGCATCAGCCCATTCGAGCTGGAAAGCCTACTGCTGGAGCATCCCGCGGTCGCTGAGGCTGCGGTGATTCCGAGCCCGGATAGCATGCGCCTATCTGTGCCCAAGGCCTTCATCGTCCTGGCCACCGGAGTATCGCCGAGCTCCGAAGCTGCGAGATCCATTTTCAGCCACGTCCGTGCGCGCGTCTCCCCGTTCAAGCGTGTCCGTCGAATCGAGTTTTCAGGGCTCCCGAAGACCATATCCGGCAAGATCCGGCGTGTAGAGCTCCGCCAAATAGAGTTGGATCGACAGGACATTAGGCTACGCCGCAGCAATGAGTACTGGGAGGAGGATTTCCCAGACTGAGCGTGGAAACCCATGCATAGCAGACCGCCAGAATGGAAAAAACTATGAGCGGATTCTGCCTTAGGTTAAAAAGAATGGCGGTCTGCGCGGCTGTGGCGGCGGTCGATGAGTGCTCCGCTGATCAAGTGTTCGCGCGTCGTTTCATTTCGAACGTTAAGGAGAACATTGATGTCCGCCAATGACCACGAACAGCCTTGGGTGCGGGAGAATCTTGAGGCTGGCGTTCTGTTCCTGACTTTGAATCGTCCGGACAAATACAACGTTCTATCGGACGCGATGATGTCGGCCCTTCGGGGATGCCTCAACGCAGCGGCGACCAATGCCGACGTGCGCGTCATTGTGATTGCTGCTGACGGTAAGGCCTTCAGTGCCGGCCATGACCTGAATGAGATGGGCGCAGAGCACTCTGTGGAAGACCTGCAAGCGCTGTTCAGTCGTTGTACCCAATTGATGCTTACGATCCAGCGTCAGCCGCAACCGGTCATTGCCCGTGTCCAAGGGGTTGCAACCGCGGCGGGATGCCAACTGGTGGCGATGTGCGATCTGGCGGTTGCAGCAGAGACGGCGAAGTTTGCAGTATCCGGGATCAATCTCGGCCTGTTTTGCTCGACTCCGGCGGTTGCGCTATCGCGGAATATTTCACGTAAAGAAGCGCTTGAGATGCTCTTGACGGGAGAATTCATCGACGCTGCGACGGCTCAGTCCAAGGGGCTAGTCAACCGTGTCGTACCAGCCGTAGAGCTGGATAATGCAGTCAGACAGCTGACGAGTACGATCGTTGCAAAACCAGCGGATGCGATATCTGCAGGTAAGGCACTCTTCTATCGACAGCTAGAGGTTGGCGTTGAGCAGGCTTTTGCGATGGCCGGTGAGGTCATGGCGTGCAATGCTCATTTCCCGGATGCGCGTGCTGGCATCGCGAAGTTTACTCGTAAGAGCTGATCGGTGCGCCAGCGCCGAGCAGAGTGCGCACCTCGTTCAGCCCCGCTCTGCGGGTCGGCTTTCCGTCCGACGCTGATAACGGCGCCTGACGAATCCCGTCTTTCGAGAAGACGATGGCTTCAAATGGAATGTCATAGACATCAAATTCAATAGTCGGCAACAGCAAGTACCGTTCAGAGTTCATGCGAACCCGCTGCTCCCCGACATTATGTGGGACATGTTGATCCATCAATCGCATGCTGATCGATTCAGGGTAGTCACAAAATAGGTGGAGCGCGACCGTTTGATGCGGAGTTGCTGTGCCGGTGAGTACAGGACCGACGAGGCGTGGTTCAAATTCTGCGAGTAGTTCCATAGCCGCAACGGCAGCTTGGCGCTGCAAGGCTAGCGTGTCGTCATGGGTATCAGCGGCGTAGAGACGTTGGTATTCGGCGAGGGCAGCATCGATCTCCGCGTTCTTCGGTAATACGGCATATTCACCAGCGCCAAGTCGCTCAGCGGCCTTGCGCTTGGCGAAACCATAGTCCTCGATGCCGTGCTCGAACATGATTCGAGCGGCTTCCTGAGCTAGCGCGACCCTGATGTCGTCGCCTCGAATACTCCGGGGACGCGTCATTTACCTTACCCTTCGATCAGCCCATCTCAATCTAGTATCGGCCAGATTCAATCCGCCGATCATCAGAAAATTTGCTCGTCTCCGTTCGCCGAACCCGGTTTGCTGCTCGCGGATCCCGCGCCATCACCCGCCAGTCCCCCAGCTCCAGGTAGCCGGCCTGCGAGGAAAAACTCAAATATGGCGTCGGGTTCGTTCGGACGCGCCATTGAACCGGTCGTGGGCGAAATTCTGGCGGTCACGATCCCTTCAGGCTGGGGCAGTCGGTGCTCTGGGCGTCCGGCCAAAGCCTCACCCATGAAATACACCCAAATCGGCAATGCGGTATGGCCACCTTCTTCATTCGCGCCGAGCGATCTTTCTTGGTCAAAGCCAACCCATGCAGTGGCGACGATGTCACCATTGAAGCCTGAGAACCAGGTGTCGCGACGATCGTTCGTGGTACCCGTCTTGCCGGCAATGTCGTCACGCTTGAGTGCCAGTGCTCTGCGGGCCGTACCCTTGCGAATCACATCACGCATCAGATCAGTCATCAGGAACGCATTTGCGGGGCTGATGACTCGGGGCGCGAGATTGCGTGCTGAGTTCTTGTGCGAACTGTCAGCCGACTCAGGCGCAGCATCAACACTCGCCGCAGATTCAGCTGGCAGAGCGCCGGGTGGCTGGGGCAACGGAGGATCAACGGGGAGGTCGCACTCCATACAGGCTACCGCTGGATTGGCGGCCATTAGGACCTTGCCGTAAGCATCTTCAACCCGATCAATCAGGTAGGGCGTGACCCGGAAGCCGCCATTGGCGAATACAGCGTAACCCCGCACCATCTCCAGAGGGGTTAATTGGGCAGTACCGAGCGCAACCGTCAGATTGTGTGGCAATTCAGCGGGTTCAAAGCCAAATCGTTGCGCGTAATCTATGGCGTAATCAACGCCAAGGGCGCGCAAGATGCGGATTGAAACGAGGTTACGTGATCGCGCTAGGGCGTCACGAAGTCGGGTTGGACCGTAGAAGTGACGGGAATCATTTTCCGGCCGCCATAGGCCTTCAAGACCCGATCCCTCGATGACGATTGGCGCATCCAGCACCATGGTCGCTGGCGTAAAACCTTGTTCAAGTGCACCAGAGTAAATAAAGGGTTTGAAACTGGAGCCAGGCTGGCGGCGGGCTTGCACGACACGATTAAATTTACTGGCGTAGTAGTCGAACCCACCCACGAGTGCACTGATGGCGCCATCCTGTGGATCTAGGGCGACGAATGCTCCTTGCGCCTGCGGCACCTGAGCCAACAGCGCCCCACCATCGCGAGTTGGCAGTACATAGACCACGTCGCCAACCGACAAAATATCGGCGGTCTGCCGTGGCGCGGCTCCGTTCCGTCGCGCCCAGGACAAGCCACTTTCCCATGGCAACCGAAACTGGCGGCCATCGCGGCCGTAAACCGTTGCGCTGCGAGCGTCGACAGTCGTCACGACTGATGGAATCAAGCCACCCACGACCGGGAATGCGTCGAGCATCTGCATCGCATCACCCGCTCTGGTCGGTGGGTGGTCGGTGTGCCCAATAGAGCCTCTCCAACCGTGGCGACGGTCGTACTCCAGCAGTGCGGCGCGAACGGCCCAGTCCGCACTGCGCTGTAATCGGCTATCCACGGAGGTATAGATCCGATAGCCGGCGGTATAAAGATCGGCCCCGAATCGCTCTGCCAATTGCGACCGCGCCATCTCGGCGACGTACGGGGCATCAACTTCTACCCGCAGGCCGTGCTCATAAGTATCGATGGGCTCAGCGTTAGCGGCGTCGTGCTCCGCTTGGCTGATGAACCCTTTTTCAAGCATGCGTCGCAAGACGTAACCACGCCGCTGCTGCGCCCGCTCCGGGTTGGCAATCGGGTTGACCGTCGACGGGGCCTTCGGAAGCGCGGCGATTGTCGCAATTTGCCCGAGCGTCAATTCACGCAACGGTTTGCCGTAGTAAACCTCCGCGGCTGCACCTACGCCATAGGCGCGCTCGCCGAGGAAAATCTTGTTCAGATATAACGTCAGAATTTCCTGCTTTGAAAATTCCTGCTCCATCCGTAACGATAGGAATATCTCGCGTAGCTTGCGCCGCAGGTTCTTCTCTGGGGTTAAGAACATATTTCGGGCGAGCTGCATCGTAATTGTGCTGCCCCCCTGACGCGCCTCACCCGAGACCGCAGAAGCCAATGCCGCGCGGAGCAACCCAAAGCTGTCTATTCCGCCGTGGCTGAAGAACCGGTCATCCTCAGCCGCGATGAAGGCGTTGACCACGGATTTAGGGATGTCCTCGAATCGCACCGGGGTCCGGCGTTGCTCGCCAATCTGCGCTAACAACCGCCCATCCCTAGAATAGATCCTTAAAGGTACTTGCAGTCGCACGTCTCGCAAGGTGGCGACGTCGGGTAAACTAGGCGCTAGGTAGTAATAAGCCCCTGATCCTGCGAGTAAAATTAAGGCAGCGAAGGCGGCTAAGCCGCCGCCGATGAAGACGGCCAGACGGCGCTGTGACGGACTCTGCAGAAACGATGCCAAAGGTGGATCTCGTCAAGATGGACTGTGCATAGTAACGGGGCCGGAAGGCCTGCGCAGCGGCGGTTCACGTCTCCAATCGGTCGTCCAACCTGGCGGCAATGCCAAGTCGTGAAGCTGTTCACATTCCATTTAACAATTTGTTGCTATAAAGTTTCCCCGGACTGTTACTTTAAGGCGGCAACAAGACCCGATTAAGTCTTGTTATTCAAGGAATTATGAAATTCTCGCTGCCCCAGTTGCGCCTGCCGTTCGGAACTACCGCTCGACCCTTGATCGGGCTCGACATTACGACCTCGTCCATCAAGTTGATTGAGTTGTCGTATTCGGGCGGGCAATACCGTGTCGAAGCATATGCGGCTGAGCCTACGCCACCGAGCGCGATCAACGAAAAGGCCATCGTGAATGCCGACGCGGTCGGCGAAGCCATTCGCCGGGCCGCAAAACGGGCTGGTGCGCGCGCGCGCGAAGCAGCCGTTGCCATATCAGGCGACTCGGTCATTACGAAGTCGATTCAAATGCCGCGCAGCCTCTCGGCGCGCGATCTCGAATTACAGATTGACCTTCAGGCTGACCAGTACATCCCGTTCCCCATGGATGAGGTCAGTTATGACTATCAAGTGGTAGGCCCGTCTGAGAAAGACCCTGAACTCTTGGACGTTCTATTGGTGGCCACTCGAACGGAGAATGTTGAACAGCGTCAGGCGGCCGTGGTCGCCGCCGGTCTGGTGCCTCGCATTGTTGACGTTGAGGCTTACGCGCTACAAAACGCTTGCCGGCTAATGACCCATCAAATGCCGGGTGGTGGCGAAGGTACGGTCGCTGTTGTCGATTTTGGTGCAAGCACGACAACCTTTAGCGTTCTAAAAAACCACAACGTCGTCTATACCCGTGACTTCGCCTTCGGCGGCTCGCAGTTAACCGAAGAAATCATGCGCACTTATGGACTGACCGTTGAGGAGGCTGGTCGAGCCAAGAAAGAGGGCGGATTACCCTCCAACTATCAACCCGAAGTGCTCGACCCATTTATCGATGATATGACCCAGCAGGTCACTCGCAGCATGCAGTTCTACTTGGCCTCAGGAACCGGTCGAGAAACGCCTGAACTGATCCTTGTCTGTGGTGGATGCGCCAACATCCCTGGTGTGGCCGATGTTATTGCCAGCCGAGTCGGAATAGTCGCGGAACGGGGCGATCCGCTCGGGCAAATGAAGATCTCCTCCAAAGCCAAGGCGCAGGGCGTTCGTAAGGACGCAACGGCGTTACTGACTGCCTGTGGTCTGGCGATACGAGGCTTTGACTGATGCCGCGGATTAATCTACTCCCGTGGCGTCAGCAAGAGCGGGTCCGTCGACAGCGAGAGTTCGGCTTGGCGGTCGTGGGCGCCGTAATGGCGGCTGGCGCGGTCACTTTGCTGACCAGTTGGATGATTACGGCGGCCATCGACCGTCAGAACGAGCGCAACGCCTTGCTGAAGCGCGAAATTGCGGGCTTGGACAAGCAAATCAAGGAAATATCTGATCTCGAAAACCAGAAGCAGCGGCTCGTTGCGCGAATGGAGATTATCTCCAAGCTCCAGCGCAGCCGACCCGAAATCGTTCATGTCTTCGACCAGCTCGCGAGAACGCTTCCAGAAGGGGTATACCTCACGTCAGTGAAGCAGAGCGACAAGCGGATCGAGATTCGTGGCGTCGCGCAATCATCGACCCGCGTATCGACCTTCATGCGGAATATTGAAGCCTCTGATTGGCTGACCGACCCTGAGCTGCAAGTGATTGAAACAGCGAAAACCGGTGCCGGCTCTGAATTCACGCTATTTGCAACACAGAAGAGTTCTGAGCCTGAAGCGCCTACCGCTAACGTGAATCATCACGGTCCGCATGTTGGCGGTAAGTCATGAATTTTCTCGAAGAGTTTCGCCAACTAGAC
Organism: uncultured Pseudomonadota bacterium; assembly: GCA_903879335.1. GTDB lineage: Bacteria > Pseudomonadota > Gammaproteobacteria > Steroidobacterales > Steroidobacteraceae > CAIKZZ01. Next base: position 192,120 of record CAIRLC010000007.1, on the reverse strand, counting down.
CCTAAAGATGTCGGACGCTGGCCGGGTATTTTTCGCGTTTTGGCGATCGGCCTGATCTTTCTAGTATTGAGCGCGGTCTTTATTTATCTACTCCCGTTCAGCAATCAGATGCCGGATCTGGAGCGCGCGCGTAACGAAGAAGTTCAGCTGCTCAATACGTTTGATGAGCGGCAGCTCAAGGCCGCGAACTTCGAAGCATACAAAGCGCAATTAACGGATATGCAGCGCTCTTTCGGAGCAATGTTGCGGCAATTGCCAGGGCGTACTGAAGTGCCCAGTCTTCTGGTTGATATTTCACAAACAGGATTGGGTGCGGGCTTGCAGGAGAAACTTTTCCAGCCGGCGCCCGAGCTACGAAAAGATTTTTACGCTGAGCTTCCAATCAAGATCCGCCTCACCGGATCATTCCATCAATTTGGAAGCTTCGTGAGCGGAATCGCATCCTTGCCGAGAATCGTGACGCTACACGATATATCGATTGTGCCGGAAACCAAGGACGCGACCGGCGATCACTTGACGCTCGACGTCACCGCAAAAACGTATCGCTATTTAGACGATGCAGAAATGGCGCCGGGAGAGCGTAAACCCGCTGTCCATCCAAGTGTTGGAGCAACCCCATGAAGGCCTCCCGCATCATGCTCTGGGTTGTATTGATCGCCTTACTGCCCGTTGTGACTGGCTGTGGTGGTGGCACCGGCGAGTTGAAAAAAGAGTTAGATGAGCGACGTAAGAGGCAGGGATCGCAACCCGCGCCGTTGCCGCAAATCAAAACCTATGAGAGCTTTCAGTACGATCCGATAGGGTTGCGCTCTCCATTCCAGCCGAGCTTTCCAGTCGTTTCATCGACCAATACGGGGCCTCGACCCGATATCCATCGCAGTCGGGAATTTCTCGAAAACTATCCGCTCGACACGTTGAAACTGGTCGGCACCTTGCGTCAGGCCGGCATCACGTATGGTTTGGTCCAGACGAAGGACGGCCTCGTGCACCGCGTGCTGCCCGGCAATCATGTCGGCCAGAACGACGGGCGGATCACTGCCATTACGGATGCGCGCATCAGCGTCATAGAGCTTGTTTCCAATGGTGCCGGCGGCTACGTCGAGCGTCCAGCCGCAATCCAGCTGGCCAGCAATTGAAAAAGATATCAGGGAAGGAAAGACCATGAGCGTCCACCGTTTCGGGTCAACTGTTAAAGGCTGCCGTCGCCTGAGTCTAGGCGTCGCGGTAGGTCTTTTGAGTGCGCTGGCGTCGCTCGCGCATGCAGAAGATGCGCAAAATCGACTCGAGTCGATTGATGTCGCGACGTTGCCGGGTAAGCAGCTTGAACTTCGCTTGCACACCAGCGCGCCACCGCCAACCCCGCTAGCGTTTACGATTGACCGTCCAGCTCGGATCTCCCTTGATCTTCCTGGCGTCGTCTTGGCGCTTGATCACCGAAAAATGGAGCTCCATGCCGGTGGCGTTGATAGCCTGACGACCGCCGAAGCGGCAGGTCGTACACGGGTCGTGCTCAACATGGAGCACCTAGGCCCCTATGACACACGCATTGAGGGCAATACGATTGTGCTGACCGTTGGCGGTCCCCAGGTTCCGCCGTCGTCAAAAGCAAAGTCGACGTCAGCGAATTCGGTCATTACAGCCGGGCGCAGAATTTCCTCAATTGACTTCCGCCGAGGCCAGGACGGAACCGGCCGATTGATCGTCGGACTCACCGATCCACACACCCCCATCAATCTGACCCAGGAGGGGTCCAAGGTCACTGTGGAGCTCGCTGGTGCGGAGATCTCGGCTGATCTCACGAAGCGATATGACGTAGCAGACTTTGCTACGCCAGCCACATTCTTCGATGCTCGACGGACAGACGCTGGAACCCGATTGGCTATCACGACCAAGGGCGATTTCGAAACCTTGGCGTACCAGAGCGATGATCAGTATGTGGTTGAGCTTCGCGAAGCCCATGCGAAAAGCCATTCAGCGGACGAGAAAAAAGAATACTCAGGCGAACGGTTGACGCTTAACTTCCAAGATATTGATGTGCGCGCCGTACTGCAGTTACTTGCCGATACGAGCGGGCAAAATATTGTTGTTAGCGACAGCGTTCAGGGCAACGTCACGTTACGGTTGCAAAACGTACCTTGGGATCAAGCGCTGGACATTGTGATGCGTAGCAAGGGCCTTGCGATGCGCAAACATGACAACGTGATTTTGGTTGGCCCATCAGAAGAATTAGCGAATCGCGAAAAAGCTGAACTCCAATCCCGTAAAGATGTGGATGACTTAGCGCCCGTGCATTCTGAATACGTGCAAATCAACTATGCCAAAGCGGCTGATCTAGCCGCCCTGATCAAAGGCAAGACGGGAAATTCGTTGCTTTCTCAGCGTGGTAGTGTGGCCATTGATGAAAGAACCAATACGCTGCTGATACAAGATTCCTCAGACCGAATCTCCGACATCCGGCGTCTGGTCGGCACACTGGATGTGCCGGTTAGACAGGTCTTGATCGAATCACGCGTCGTCATCGTCAACGACGACTTCAGTCGCCAACTGGGTGTTCGTCTCGGTACTACGGACGTTCGGGCGAGAGGTTCAAACGGCTTGGTGTCTGTATCAGGCAGCGCCGCTGCCAACAATACGATCGTCAGTTCGGCGCTCACGAATCTTCAGAATGGAACATCTCCATTCCCGGTTACCGTCCCCTCCGGCGCGTCTAATTACCTAGACCGTTACAATGTGAATTTGCCGGTCGCTAATCCGGCCGGCCGACTCGCCGCATCAGTGTTGTCTGGCAATTATCTGGTAGATCTCGAACTGTCGGCCGCACAGGCTGAAGACCGTGCCGATATCGTATCGACGCCCCACGTGATCACCTCAAACCAAAAAGAGGCGGCGATCGAACAAGGTGTCGAAATCCCTTATCAGGAATCGGCGTCTTCCGGGGCGACCACGACGCAGTTTAAGAAAGCGACTCTGTCGCTGAAAGTGCGGCCGCAAATCACACCGGACAATCGCGTTATTTTGAATTTGACCGTAACGAAAGACAGTATTGGCCAGCTTGTGCAGAGCGCGACCGGTGGCCAGGTTCCGTCGATCGATACGCGGACCATTACGACCGAGGTTTTGGTGAATGACGGTCAGACTGTCGTTTTAGGCGGCATCATGGAAACTGAACATCGCCACTCTTCGAGTAAGGTGCCGATGCTGGGTGATCTGCCGGTACTCGGAAACTTGTTCAAGACGCAAACGAAGACGAATAACAAAGACGAGCTTCTGATATTCGTGACCCCGAAAATTCTTCGGGACGGCGGTAATTTGTATTGAGGCCAGTTTCGTCGGATTTTCAAGCTCTGGAGTGCGTCTCATGAAGATATTTCGATCGGTGGTGACGTTGCTTGCAGCGCTTGTGGTTGCCAGTTGCGGCGGAGGTGCCGGCAACACGATCAGCGGTAGCGGCGGATTGACAAGTTCAAATGTGGCGACTATCACCGTCACCAGTAGTGCGTCATCAATCGCGAGCGATGGATCAACCGTCGCGGTCATAACGGCCACGGCCGTAAACTCCTCTAACGTCGCAGTATCTGGAGTCGCAGTGACGTTCGCAGCAAGTGCTGGCGGAGCTTTGACGGTGACGCAGGGCACAACTGATGCGAGTGGTATCGCCACAGCGTCCTTGAAAGCGAACAATGCCTCCTCCGGTAGCGCAATCAGCGTGACCGCTTCGGTCGGTGCGGTTAAGAACAGTGTGTCTGTCAATGTGGTTACTGCTCAGCATTCTTTGACTTTAAAGACAGACACGCCCCAGATTTCTTCGGACGGCTCGCATGGTGCGGTGTTGACTGCGTATCTCAAAGACGCGAACAACAATGCCCTGGCCAACGTGCCGGTGACGTTTCAGTCTTCGAGCGGCATGGTTGTTGTCACCCAAGCGAGCACGAATGCACAAGGTGTTGCGACGGCAACGATTACGGCTGGCACGGATCCCACCAACCGCGTGATTACTGTGACTGCATCAGCGGCCTCAGCGCCGAATGCTGTGATTGCTGTCGATGTTGTTGGCACGACGTTATCCTTAAATGGTCCCTCGACCCTGGTGCTCGGAAACGACGGCGTTTTCACCGTCTCGCTTCGTGATTCGGCCGGGCATGGGATTGCCAGCCAATCTGTGACGCTGAGCTCGATCAAAGGGAATGTGTTGTCCCCAAACACTTTTGTGACTGACCTGAATGGATTGGGAACGGTCACGTTACACGCCGGCGTTGTTGGCGCTGACACGCTGAGTGCGGAGGGGCTCGGGCTGATCGCTAACCGCTCCGTTGCGGTGAGCAGTGAGTCTTTCAGTGTTTCTACCCCTGCCAATGGCGCATCCGTTTCCTTGGGCACCAGTCAAGTCGTCTCAGCGACTTGGTTGAGCGGCGGTCTGCCGGTGGTCGGACGCACGGTGTCCTTCACTTCAACCCGTGGCAGTTTGGACCACCCATCAGCGGTAACGGACGCGAATGGCGTGGCGAGCGTACACGTCCTATCGAATAACGCGGGGCCGGCCATTATCGCGGCGACCGGAGCAAGCGTCGCCGCTCAGGTGGTCATTGATTTTGTCGCCACCACGCCGGCTCAGTTGGCATTACAAACCTCCCCCTCCGCCGTCTCGACCGGTGGCTCCAGTCTGATCACCGCCATCGTTCGAGACGCGCAAAATAACCTGGTCGAATCGCAAGTGGTGGATTTTTCGCTCACTGATTCAACCGGCGGTTCAATTTCAGTCGCGTCCGCCACGACGGATGCGCAAGGCCAGGCCCAGACCACGTATACCGCGGGACAAACCACCAGCGGCGCCAATGGGGTGCAAGTTCGGGCGACTGTGCGCGGCACGTCGGTCACGAGCCAAACCTCGCTCACCGTCGGTGGCCAAACGGTCTACCTATCCTTAGGTACGGGCAATACGATTGACGCGCCGAATGCGGCGACGTACTCCATTTCCTACGTCGTTTTTGCGGTTGATTCGCGCGGCGCGCCGGTTGCTGGGGCTCCGGTTGATCTTAAGGTGCTGCCGGTGGCCTATGTGAAGGGCGCTCGAGTCTGGAGCGTGGCTTCCAGTGCCTATACAACGGCCGTGAGCACACTGCCGGGCGCCGCGTCGTGCGCTAACGAAGATATTGATTTTACAGGCACTTATTCTGTTGCGAAGGACTACAACGGCAATGGTCTACTTGATCCTGGCAGTGTGGCCGTTGTCACCCCGAGTGCCGGAACGACCGGCGCGGATGGTTCGTTACTGGTGACGGTGTCTTATCCCAAGGACCACGCCTATTACGTGAAAGTACAGCTGATCGCCACGACGGCAGTCACTGGCACGCAGAGCAGTTCTTCCTCAACTTTCCTTCTGCCGTATGCGGCAGCTGATTTCAGTCAGCAAACGGTGCAGCCACCGGGTCCAGTGAGTCCGTATGGCGTCGCCGCCGACTGTTCCAACCCCAATTAGGGCTCTGTCAGGGAACGCCCGTTGGCCGCGGTCGTTCCCAACGGGCAGACCCCTCTCTAGAATGAGAGGATGATAGACGCCCCCCAGACATCCAACCCGGCCGCGCCAGGCGTGGTGCCGCCCCGCAGCTTATTTCTGGTGGGTCCGATGGGGTCTGGAAAGACCGCCGTTGGGCGTGCGTTGGCCCGGCTAAGGCGGCAGCGATTTATCGACAGTGATGCTGAGATCGAGCGCCGTACCGGAGTCGATATCTCATTCATCTTTGAGCGCGAGGGCGAGCCAGGCTTTCGTGATCGAGAGCGTGACGTGATTGAGGATTTGACACACTGGCCTGGCGTCGTGCTCTCGACCGGCGGAGGCGCCGTTATCCGTCCTGAAAATCGTGAACGATTGCGTAGTCGGGGCATTGTGATCTATTTGCAGGCCTCTGTGGCCCAGCAGGTGGAGCGGACCCAACATAGTCGCAACCGGCCGTTACTCATGAATACCGATCCTGCGGTTCGGTTGGCTGAATTGATGGCTGTCCGTGAGCCGCTGTATCGGTCGGTTGCTCACTTGGTGGTGTCGACTGACCGGCGCAAGGTTTCCGCAGTCGCTGAGGCGATTTTGGAAGGATTGGCGACTCTCGATGCCGCCAACGTCTGATGCGGGTCCCAACTCTAACTTTGGTATGGTCGCCCTTGTGAATACTGAACACCACACGCTACGGATCGAGCTCGGTGATCGTGCCTATCCAATCCATATTGGATCGGGTCTCTTGGATAAGGATGCTCTGCTGAGTGATGCCTTGCCCAGTGGCCCTTGGCTGGTCGTCACCAATGAAACGGTTGCACCTCTTTATCTGCCCACATTAAGAAAGTCGCTTAATGGTCGCTTGTTAGCTGAGTGCATCCTCCCCGACGGCGAACAACATAAGACGCTTGAGACACTTGCGCGCGTCTATGACGCCATGGCCGCTGCGCGAATCACCCGCGACGGCGCCGTTCTCGCCTTGGGTGGTGGTGTGATCGGCGATATCGCCGGCTTTGCTGCCTCCACATGGAATCGCGGCATCTCTGTCGCTCAGATTCCGACGACGCTGCTGTCTCAGGTCGACTCTTCAGTGGGTGGTAAGACCGCGGTCAACCATCCGGCTGGCAAGAATCTGATCGGCGCGTTTCATCAGCCTTCAGTCGTTTTGGCCGATCTGAATACTCTGGCGACCTTGCCTGACCGCGAGCTGCGAGCGGGCCTTGCCGAAGTGATCAAATACGGACTTATTGCCGATGTGCGCTTCCTTGAGTGGTTGGAGGCGGAGATGCCGCGGCTATTGGCGCGTGATGTGAGCGCTTTGGCCTATGCCGTGGAGGTTTCTTGCGCGACCAAAGCCCGTATTGTGGCTCTTGACGAACGGGAGTCTGGTCCTCGAGCCCTCCTTAATCTCGGGCACACATTCGGCCATGCCATTGAAGCGGCTATGGGCTATGGCCAGTGGCTCCATGGAGAAGCGGTCGCCGCGGGTATGGTGCTCGCGGCAGAGACCTCGCGCGCGCTCGGTTGGCTCTCGCAAGCTGACGTTGACCGCGTGCGCTCCGTGCTGCGGCAGGCGGAATTGCCAACAGAGTCGCCACGACTCGGGGCGGACCGCGCGCTTGAGTTAATGTCGCTCGACAAAAAGGTCAAAGCAGGAAGAATACGGTTGGTCTTGATGCGGGCAATCGGCGAGGCTGTTGTTGCTGCTGATTACGACGAGGCTGCGTTGCGCTTTGTGCTGACCCAGGAGATGGGCGGGTGATTGCGCTGGCCCCTTATGCGGCGCATGAGCGGGAATCTCGGGGTCGCGCCTATCCCGAAGCGCCGCCCACGGGTCACCGCGGAGAGTTTCAGCGTGATCGCGATCGAATCGTGCATTCCGGCGCCTTTCGGCGTCTGGAGTACAAAACTCAAGTATTCGTTAACCATGAGGGTGACCTTTACCGTACCCGGTTAACGCATTCGCTCGAGGTCGCCCAAATTGGTCGATCCGTGTGTGGCGCACTGCATTTGAACGAAACGCTTTGCGAAGCAATCTGCCTTGCGCATGACCTCGGTCATACCCCTTTCGGTCATGCTGGCCAAGACGCCCTCAACGACTGCATGACGGAATTCGGTGGGTTTGAGCACAACCTACAGTCGTTGCGAGTGGTTGACGAACTCGAAGAGCGCTACGCGGAATTTTCAGGCCTGAATCTCACCTACGAATGCCGCGAGGGCATACTCAAGCACTGTTCTGCGCGGAATGCGCGAGAGCTAGGTGAGATCGGACGCCGGTTCCTCGACCGGCGGCAGCCGTCTCTTGAGGCGCAGTTAGCGAATATCGCCGACGAGATTGCCTACAATAATCACGACGTCGACGATGGTTTACGCTCCGGACTGCTCGAGATTTCGGAACTGAAGACAGTGACGTTATTTGCGCGCCATTACGCCGAGGTTGAGCGGCGCTACCCGGGTTTGGGTGAGCGACGGCAGATCCACGAAGTCATTCGGAGGATGATTAATGAGGTCGTGAATGACCTCATAGAGACGACGCGGGCGCGGATTGCCGACGCCGCTCCGAAAACGATTGAAGATGTCCGTACAGCGGGTGGTTTGATGGTCGCATTTGGCGATCGGATAGCGGCAGAACACCTGGAGCTGAAGCGGTTTCTTCGTGAGCGCTTGTACCGGCACTACCGAGTCGTTCGGATGACTTCCAAGGCAAGGCGAGTCGTGCGTGACCTTTTCGAGTCCTTCCATGCCGACCTACGGCTATTGCCGGATGAGCATCGCGAGGCGGCGGAGAGGCTCGAGGCTCGGCACGGGGCCAGCGGCCGGGCTCGCGCGGTCGCTGATTATGTCGCTGGGATGACCGATCGCTATGCCATTCTTGAGCACGCCCGGGTCCACGATCCATCCTCCGTCTCCTGATTAGGCGCCCCGAAGCACGCCATTGGCGCAAGGGTGCGCGAGGGGGGGCTACCGCAGTGCAGCAGTCGGCGTGGCATAATGGCGCAATGAAAGCCATTCCTGCGCGCGAACGCCTAATTTTCGCAACCGATGTTGCCAACGCCGACGCTGCTCGCCAGATCGTCGAAACGCTCGGCGATTCTGTCGTCTTCTACAAGCTCGGTCTTGAGCTCATGATGGCTGGCGGCTACTTTGAGCTGCTCGACTGGATGGTCGCGCGCGGTAAGAAGGTATTTGTCGATCTCAAGTTCTTCGATATACCTGCGACCGTCGCGAATGCGGTGCGCCAGTTGAATGGCCGGGGCGTGACCTTTGCCACCGTCCACGGTAACCAGAGTATTATGGAGGCGGCCGCGGCCGCGGCTGTCGACGTCAAAATTTTGGCGGTCACCGTGCTCACCAGTCTTGATCGCGGCGATCTGGACGATTTAGGTTTCCAGTGTGACGTGCAGCAGTTGGTGCTTTCGCGCGCACGCCGTGCGCTGGCGACCGGCTGTGCCGGAGTGGTGTCTTCAGGGATTGAAGCTGAAGCCATTCGCCGCGAACTGGGCGACAAACTGATGGTTGTAACGCCGGGGATCAGGCCGGTCGACAACCGTGCGGAAGATGATCAGAAGCGTGTGCTGACCGTAGAGCGCGCCTTTGCCGCCGGCGCTGACTACATCGTGGTGGGTCGCCCTATTCGTGATGCAGCGGACCCTCGGGCAGCGGCGGAAGCTATTCAGGCCTCGATCTTGGCCACCTGCGGGCCTGGGGTTTAATTGTGACTACACCGCTGCAGAATGATCTCTTTCTGCGCGCGCTACTGCGTCAACCAACGCCGCGCACGCCCCTCTGGATGATGCGCCAAGCTGGACGTTACCTGCCTGAGTACCGCGCTACCCGGGCGCGGGCCGGCAACTTCCTGAATTTATGCATGACCCCTGAGTTGGCATGTGAGGTCACTCTGCAGCCCCTTCGTCGCTTTCCTTTAGACGCGGCGATTCTCTTTTCGGACATTCTGACGATTCCTCATGCGCTGGGTCTTGGCCTTGAATTTGAGGCTGGTGAAGGTCCGCGCATCGATCGTCCGGTTCGTTCAGCGCGTGATATTGACGCCTTGCCGACGCTCGATCCCGAGAGAGATTTGCGTTATGTAACCGATGCCGTGCGCTTGATCCGTCGGGAACTGAATGGTCAAGTGCCACTCATCGGGTTCGCGGGTAGCCCATGGACAGTGGGTACCTATGTGGTGGAAGGCGGGAGCAGTAAGAACTTCCAACACATCAAAGGCATGCTGTACGGCGCGCCGCGCGAGTTGCATCGGTTGCTTGCCCACTTAACGCGAGCCACGACCGATTACCTGAATGCGCAGATTGCTGCAGGCGCGCAGGCTGTGATGGTGTTCGATACCTGGGGTGGCGCGCTGTCACCGGCTGCGTATCGAGAGTTTTCACTCCGATATATGGCCGAAATTGTCTCTGGCTTGCAGCGAGAGGCGGACGGTCGTCGAGTCCCAGTGATTCTCTTCACAAAAGGCGGCGGTGATTGGCTAGCCGACATGGCGAATACCGGCGCCGATGCCTTGGGCGTTGATTGGACGACCGATCTCAGCGCGGCTAGAGCCGCTGTGGCCGACCGAGTCGCCTTGCAGGGTAACCTTGACCCCTCGGTGTTGTATGCGCCGCCTGACGCGATTCGAGCAGAAGTGGATCGGGTGCTCGCTTCTTATGGCCATGGCCATGGCCATGTCTTTAACTTAGGGCACGGGATTCATCCGGACGTCCCGCCGGAGCACGCCGCCGCGATGGTCGCTGCAGTCCATGAGCTTTCGCCGCAATATCACGTTTAGCTGTTGGTCGGAGTTTTAGGTGCACCTCTTTTACATCGCGTTGGGTGGTGCAATCGGCAGCTTAGGCCGGTATTACGCTGCACTGGCCTTCACGGCACTCACAGGCACCTGGTTGCCATGGGGTACTGTGCTCGTAAATATCACTGGCAGCTTTGTGATTGGCTGCGCCGGGGGCGCATTCATTTCTGGCGAACCGGCCACTCTCTCACCGGTCATCCGTTACTTTGTCATCGCAGGGTTGTGCGGTGGGTATACGACTTTTTCCGCTTTTAGCTTGCAGACTGTCGAATTGCTGCAAGTTGGCTTGCCGGGGCGCGCGTTATTGCACGTCGTTCTGTCCGTCGTGGCTTGCGTCCTCGCTACGGCCGTTGGGTATGGACTATCGGCTGCACTGACCCGCTAACCGTTTTTTAGAAAAGGAAATTTCTCATGGATCTGACACAAATTCCGGTCGGCGTAGAGCCGCCTTGGGACATTCACGCCGTCATTGAAATCCCACAAGGCGGGATACCCGTGAAATACGAGCTGGAGAAAAAATCCGGCGCGATGTTTGTTGATCGATTCCTGCACACCTCGATGTACTACCCCGGCAACTACGGCTTCATCCCGCAGACGCTCGCTGAAGACGGCGACGCCTGCGATATCGTCGTCGTGGGTCAAGTACCGGTCGTGCCAGGCGCGGTAATTCGCTGCCGTCCGATCGGCGCATTGATCATGCGCGATGAAGCGGGTGGCGACGAAAAAATCGTTGCTGTACCGGTCGACAAATTACATCCGTTCTACAGTGGCGTGCGCTCATACAAAGATTTGCCGCCAATCTTGATTGACCAGATCGCACACTTCTTCCAGCACTACAAAGACTTGGAAAAAGGAAAATGGGTCACGATCGTTAAGTGGGAAGGTCCAGAAGGCGCCGCTCGATTAATTCGCGAGGGTATTTCCCGCGTGCAAGGGATCAAAGTGCCCAAAAAAACAACACCGCGCACCCGACCTGCCGCGAAAAAGAAATCGGCGGCAAAACCGAAATCTAAAACAACGAAACCGGCTCAGGCCGCAAAAAAGAAAAGACCAACGGCGAAGGCGTAAATGGAGCGTAGGCTCGACTTTGAGATTGCTGACGCGCAAGTCGCTGACGCGGATGCCCTGAGTAAGATCATTAATGACGCTTACCGAGGCGAAGATGGCGCAACACTCGGATGGACCGGTGTTGCGCATCTACTTAAAGGCCCGCGGATCAGGGTCGAAGAGATATGGCCGCTGATCTATTCCAACGACGGTCAACTCATCACGGCCAGATACCGTCAGCGCCTCGTGGGTTGCATCTATGCCTCTTGCTGCGGTTTGGGTATCGGCGAAATCAGCCTGCTCAGTATCCGGCCCCAAGACCAGAACTTTGGCATGGGCCGAGCATTGCTTAAGGCGGCTGAACAAGTTCTGGTCGACAGGTGGGGAATATCACGAGCTGTGCTGTCCGTCTTGGCGCCGAGACCCGAGCTACAGGCATGGTATCGACGTCGCGGTTATGTGGAGACCGGCAGCCGGCGATTGTTGCGTGAGGACGGAGAGGGCTACGGCATCCCAGCGCAGAAAAGTCTTTACGTCATTGAATATGGACGCCAGATTGCAGTCTCTTAACTAAAGGATCGTTGGTAGTGCGTCGCGAAGCGCCCGCCGTAAGATTTTGCCGACATTAGTCTTTGGCAATTCATCACGAAAATAGACATGCCGTGGCACCTTGTAATTGGTGAGCTCACGCCGGGCAAAATCGATAACGTCCTCGGCCGTGAGTGTCGGATCCTTGCGGACGACAAAAACAGCAACGCACTCGCCCGAGCGTTCATCCGGCTGGGCAATCGCCGCGACTTCCAATACAGACGGATGTCTCGAGATCACCGCCTCCACTTCATTGGGGTAAACATTGAAGCCGGAGACCAAAATCATGTCCTTCTTGCGGTCTTCGATATACACAAAGCCGTCGGCTTCAATTCGACCGACATCGCCCGTCCGCAGCCATCCCTCGTCCAGCATCACGGCGGCCGTCTCGTCCGGGCGTTGCCAGTACCCAGCCATCACCTGAGGACCTCGGACGCAAATTTCCCCGATATCGCCAACGGGTAGTTCAATGCCGACGTCGTCCCGGATCGAAATTTCCGTTGATGGCATCGGCAAACCGATTGAGTTGTTAAAATCAACCCCACGGGGATTCGTGGTTGCAACGGGCGACGTCTCGGTCAGACCCCAGCCTTGGGAAAGAATACAGCCCGTCACCGCTTTCCATCGCTCGGCGACCGCACCCTGCAACGCCATGCCGCCAGCTACCGTGGACACCAGACCACTGAAATCGACGGAGTCAAACCCCGCCGTATGCAGCAAGCTGTTGAAGAGCGTGTTCACGCCATAAAAAATCGTCACCCGATGCCGTTTCAATTCGGCCACAAATTTGGGCATGTCGCGCGGGTTGGTGATCAAGACGACCTTGCCGCCTTCATGCAACCACACCAACGAAATCGCTGTCAATGCGAAGATGTGGTACAGCGGCAAAGCACCGACGACCACCTGTTGACCCGATCGATCCCGGAGAAAATCCTTCAGCCAGACGTGAGTCTGGACTGTATTTGCCACCATATTCCGATGCGTCAGCATCGCGCCTTTGGAAACGCCTGTCGTGCCTCCGGTGTACTGCAGGAACGCGAGATCTGTGGGGCCAATCTCAACCGGGTCCAAATTGGACCACTTGCCTTGCTCAAGCGCGTCTACAAATCGAACCGCTGAAGACAGCGCATAGGGCGGGACCTGCTTGTGTACGTGCCTAATCACAAAATTGATCAGGTTCCCTCGTGGAAAACCAACCAAATCACCCACCCCGGTAATCAAGACGTGCTGGATATCCGTATGGCTTAGGCATTGCTCCAATACGTGGGCAGCCTGTTCATAGACCACAATGGCCTTAGCACCAGAGTCCTTAAGTTGATGTTCTAGCTCGCGAGGAGTGTAGAGCGGATTAGTATTGACGACGACTAGGCCTGCGCGTAGCGCGCCATACATCGCAACTGGATACTGCAGCAGATTCGGCATCATCAAAGCGATGCGATCGCCTTTGACCAAGTGCGCCTCTTTCTGAATCCATGCTGCAAAAGCGCGACTCATCGAGTCCAATTGCCCGAATGTCAAGTCTCGACCAAAATTTGTGTACGCCACCCGATTTGGGAAGCGTTCACACGCCTCGCTGAAAATCTCAGCGACCGAGGAGTAAGACTCGGGGTCAATCTCGGCGGGAATACCTTGCGGATACGACTTAAGCCAAATCTTGTCCATGGCGCCCCCTACCAAGCAGATATCCAGCAAACGATGACCGCAGAGTACGCTATCCCATGGATAGCGGCGAGGACCTCACGCATTGCCGCCACGCAAGCCCAGTACGATTGATCTCAAGCGGTCCGGCGTTACCAACGACGCGGTGATGGACTGACCAATGTGCAGCGCAACTCGTAATTTGAATCGCAACGGCAGGAACCTGGTCAGTCCGGTTGCACCGTGAGAAAAGATAGAACCCCAGAGACCGCACAGCGCCATTGGGATCACCGAGACCGGGTTCGTCGCGAGGATGCGCATGACTCCAGGTCTGAACGTGTCTACCTCACCATTGCGGGTGAGTTTTCCTTCCGGAAAAATGCAAACAACGTGCCCCTCGGTCAGTGCGGCCGATACCTGCTCAAAAGCAGCTTCGCGAATGACACGATCTTCTTGTGCGCTCGCAACCGGGATGGCCTTCATCCCTGTAAATATGGAATTAAGAATCGGCGTCTTAAATATGGAGGATTCCATGACAAAGCGCATTGGCCGATTGACGGCCGCAGATAGAACGAGCGCGTCGACATAGCTGACGTGATTACACACGACGAGCGCGGCACCCCTACGCGGCACATTCTCTAGACCTTCAACCTGTACCCGATACACCAAGTGCATGAGTATCCAAGCAAGCAGTCGCAGCAGAAATTCAGGTACGCGGGAGTAGATCACCGCCGTGACGCCGAAATTCAAAATGGCGCAAGTCAGTAACAGCTCAGGCACAGACATGCCGTGCTGGATGAGCAATGCGCCGAACAACGAGGCAACCACCATAAATACAGCATTCCAAATGCTGTTGGCCGCAATGACGCGCGACATGACCTTGATCGGCGTCCTGCGTTGCACCAACGCATATAAAGGAACGATATAGAGTCCACCGGACAGGCCGATCATCATGAGGTCCATGAGAATGTGCCACGTCGTCCAATCAGCCAAAACAACCGATATTTGCCGAGTGACATTCGAGACCAGCTGCGGCGTCGAGAAATAGAGGTCGATACCAAAAACGGTCATCAGCAGCGAGCCCAGCGGGACCAGTCCAATTTCGAGCCGTCCACCAGACAATCTCTCACATAGCAGAGACCCGGCCGCGATGCCTAAGGTGAAACCGAACATCAGAAGCGTAACCGTAAGCTCCGGCCCGCGAATAATCATACTGGCGTAAATTGGCATCTGAGCCAATACGATGATGCCGTAAAACCAGAACCACGAAATGCCAAGTATCGCGAGAAAAACGATTCGATCTTGATGGGCAACCGATAAATTTTGAATCGTCGATCGCCAAAGATTCCAGTCCAATGTCAGTTGCGGCGCAGCAGGCGACATCTTCGGAATTTTAAAGCTCGCCAACAAGCCAAATGCGGCAACGGCGAACAACGTTGGACCAATGATTGCTGTCGAGCCAGTGGCGGCGATTGGCCCAGCGAGACTTTGGCCTAACAGGATTGCAGCGAAAGTTCCCATCTCGAGTAACGCATTCCCGCCAACGAGCTCGTTGCTTTCGAGGACTGCTGGCAAAAGACCATATTTTGCGGGCGCGAAAAAAGTCGAATGCACTCCCATTAGGAAAAGCGCACTTAATAAAGCATAGATGTTGTGCGTCGCAAAACCGAAAGTTGCAATGCCCATGATCGCAACTTCCAACACTTTGACCGCTCGCATGACCGAAATTTTGTCGTAGCGATCCGCCAGTTGACCCGCGAGTCCCGAGAAAACAACAAACGGGAGAATAAACAAGCCGCCAGCGAGTTGCGTCAGTTGGACTGGGTTTATGCCCGAGTAGCTTGCGGCATCATAAGTGACGAGAATGACGAGAAGGTTCTTATAAAAATTGTCGTTAAAAGCGCCTAGCGCTTGCGTTAAAAAAAAAGGAAGAAATCGACGTTGCCCCAGCAATGAAAATTGATTAGCGGCCATTCGAGGAGCCTGCGGCGGCGGACGACTTTCTTAATAAAGGCTTCAAGTAAAGCCAAATGTTGTCGAGTATCTGCATTTGCACTGCCGCGACAGGGTGTAGGTGGTCAGCCTGGAAATTTTTTTCATCGGTCTCGATTCCTGCAATCAAAGATGGAACCAGTGATGCTCGCAAGCGATGGGCTGCATGACGATAAGCAACGCTAACGGACGACGCGTATTCAATCCCGTAATTCGTTGGCAGTGGTGCGCCAACGAGGAGCAGGCGCGCACCGGAGCTCAACACCAATTGCCCGATCGCGACGAGATTGTCCTCAATGCTTTGCGGAGGCAGCCCGCGGAGCGCGTCGTTTGCGCCCAGTTCAAGCACCACGACCTTTGGATGATGCAGATTCAATAGTCTAGGTATACGGCTTAAGCCCCCGGTGGTGGTTTCACCACTGACGCTAGCGTTTACGATGGTCTGCCCGTAACCTGACGAAACCATGCGATGGGTCAATAATGTCACCCAACCTTCATCGGCATGCAGCCCATACCCGGCACTCAACGAATCGCCGAGGATGACTACTGTATCCGAGGACGCTTGTGGATACTCCGAGGTAAACCCTGCGAGCGCGATGACGTAGAGCACAGTTAGGCAACGGACTAGGAGTTTCAAATTGCCGGTACTCGAGGCGCGGAATGTGACTAAGGAGGTTAGCAGCCCAGACGGGTTACTGACTATCGTCGACGCCGTAAGTTTTTCGGTCGAAACCGCTGAAACGTTGGCAATCACCGGACCGTCTGGATCGGGAAAGTCAACGCTGCTGGCTTTGTTGGCTGGCCTCGACGTTCCGACTCGTGGTTCAGTGATCCTAGGGGGTCTTCCTTTTTCCAGTTTGGACGAAGATGGCCGCGCGCGACTTCGTGCCGGACGGGTCGGATTCGTTTTTCAGTCGTTTCAGCTCATTCCGAGCATGACTGCGGAAGAAAATGTTCGTTTGCCGCTGGAATTGATCGGCGCTGAGGATGCCGGCGTCCGTGCTAAGCAAGCGCTGGCTGACGTCGGCCTCGCTGGGCGGGCACGCTACCTGGCTCGGCAGCTCTCTGGGGGCGAGCAGCAGCGCGTCGCTCTGGCGCGAGCATTTGTCGTCCGGCCGACGCTACTGTTCGCCGATGAGCCCACCGGTAACTTGGATCGAGCCAATGGAATCCGGATCGCTGAACTGCTGTTCGACTTGAATGCCAGCTATGGAACTACGCTGATTCTGGTCACTCATGAAAAGGCGTTGGCGGCTCGCTGTGGCAGGATCATCGACCTCATTGACGGTCGAATCGTTGATGAGTCAATCCACGAATGAGTTGGTCTGCTATTAGGATTGCTACAGTTTTACGAGCGTTCCGCCGGACGGAGCTGCTAGTGCTGGTTGCCGCGATCGCCGTCGCTGTGTCGGCATCCTCAACAGTCGGATTATTCACAGACCGTCTCCAAGGCGCGATTCGGATCGAGTCGGCAACCGCGCTCGCTGCTGATCTTCGTCTGGAATCCGGTAGAAGCGCCGCGTCATTAGACCTGATGGAACGTGAAGCTCAGCGCCGTGATTTGCAGACTGGCCGCACGACCACACTCACGTCAGTTGTCCACGCTGGGGACATCGCTCAGCTCACGTCAATCATTGCCTCAGATGGCGGATACCCATTGCGCGGTACGTTGCGCATTTCGCCAACCCTGTACGGACCTTCTCAGTCCACGCAGGACCTGCCACCCGTCGGCCAGGTTTTTATCGACCCGCGATTGGCAAGTCGTCTTAAGGTAAACATCGGTGAGATTGTTCGAGTTGGTGTCTCGCAATTGCAAGTTGCGGCAATTCTTGCGGACCGCCCCGATCGAGGGACTGGTATGGCGGAAGTGGCTCCTGCATTACTCATGCGCGGTGTGGACCTTGCTGCCAGCGGCTTGATTGGACCCGCAAGTCGTGCGACCTACGCGCTATTAGTGGCTGGGGATCCCGATGCAATGGATCGATTTTCCGGCTGGGTAAAGTTGCGCAAATCGGCCGCTGAAAAGCTTCTCACCGTCGCTGAATCGAGCGCACAACTCGGCAGTGCATCGGAACGTGCGGGGCGTTTTCTTCACTTGGCGGCCATAACGACCGTGCTCCTCGCGGCAATTGCCCTGGCAATGGCTTCGAGGCGCTTTGCGCGGCAGCGTCAAGACGAAGTGGCCTTACTGAAATGTCTAGGCGCTACCCGTCAGACTATTATTCGTCGCTTCGCGGTGGAACTGATGGCAGCGGCCATAGCGGGTGCGCTCCTTGGAGTGTGTCTAGGTTACGCGGCCCAATCCGGACTCGCGGAATTGGCAAAAACCTTTACCGCGGTTGCGGTTTTGCCGCCAGCAAGCGTCACGCCGGCAATATTAGGTGTCATCACTGCAATCGTCATGATGGCCGGTTTCGCGGCGCCGCCAATCATGGAATTGGCGCGCATTCCCCCAGCCCGAGTGCTGCGTGAAGATTTATCCGGTCGAAAAATCCCGTTGTTTTTTCCCGCGCTGGGCGCAGTGGTTTCGCTGCTCGCCATTCTCTATCTGTACGTCAACGACCTCGCGCTCGTTCTGGGTGCCGGGTGCTCGCTTGCGCTCGTGACAATTATTTACGCCCTTATTGGGAACGGCCTTGTCCTGATCGCCAAAAAGATACGCCCAGATTCGGGCGTTGCATGGCGATATGGGATGTCCGCATTAGCGCGGCGTCCACGCGAGACAACTGCGCAAATACTGGCCTTTGGTCTCGGGATGACTATTCTGCTCCTCCTCGGAGTCGTCCGTGTGGGCCTACTTGATGCATGGCGTGGTGCATTGCCAGCGACCGCACCGAATTATTTTTTGATCAATATCGCTCCGACTGAGCGGTCGAGCATTGAGCAATTCTTTAGCGAAAAACGTGTACCCATTGACTTCGCGCCGTGGGTGCGCGGGCGCCTGTTGTCCGTGAACGGAACCTTGATCGCCAACAGAATGCCGAAATCCGATCGTGGTCGGGCGTTCGCTGAGCGGGAACAGAATTTGAGTTTCAGTGCTGATCTGCCCCCTGATAATGAGTTGGTCGAGGGGCAGTGGTGGTCTAGATCATCGGGGCTTCAGCCCGCGGTTTCTGTAGCGACCGAATTTCGCGACGAATTAAATCTGCATTTAGGCGACCGATTGGTCTTTGATGTCGGTGGCGACATGACTGAGGCCAAAATCCAAAGTTTTAGAAAAGTCCGATGGGACGGATTTCGCCCAAACTTCTTTCTTCTTTTTTCCCCAGGCGTTTTAGACGCTAGTGTAGGCAGCTTCTTGGCGGCGACTCATCTTGATGAGGAGGGGCGTAAGGCGTTACTTGAGTTTGATCAAAAATTTCCAACCGTCACCGTGCTTGATATCGATGGCGTTTTAAATTCGGTGCGGACGCTGATCGATCGAGCGGCCGCCGCGATCACTTATGTGTTTGCCTTTACCCTATTAGCTGGCCTCGTTGTGCTGCTCGCAGCAGTTCGGGCAACCGCTGACGAGCGGCGCTACGAAATCGCGGTGCTCCGCGCCTTTGGCGCTAGCCGCCTCCAAATCGTGTCGGGAGGGATGGCGGAATTTGCGATCTTGGGTGCACTCTCCGGTGGGGTTGCTGCGATCGCTTCTTCGGCGATTGGCTTCTTCATTGCTTCCCACTGGCTCGGTGTGCCGTGGCGCCCAACTTGGTCAATATGGCTTTGGGGTGTGAGCGCCGGAACGTTCGGCGTCACGCTGTTCGGCACGGCATCGACATGGCGCATGTCCGCTACGCGACCGGCGCGGGTGTTACGGGGCCAAAATTCTTAGCGCTGACAGTTTCATTCACGCCGCTGAAGGCTGTGGTGGATGGCTGGTGGGAGGGGTTTGATATGGAGGATCAGCAATTTTTAGCCGCCCTCGAGGACGGAACCCTTTCACTCGCTGCTTTTGGGCACCGAGCCCATCTACGAGCCGGGTTTCTCTATCTCGCGAAGCACGACTTCCCGGGTGCTTGTGTCGCTATGAAAAGGGCCATCGTTGGTTTTGCCGACCGTCACGGCAAGGCCGATCTCTACCATGAGACGCTCACCGTCGCGTATCTGGCGCTGTTGGCGGAACGTCGCGCTGACGAAGCGACCACGATAGGGTTTGACGATTTCATAGGCCGCTATCCCGAACTCGAGGACATCAATTACTTCCGCCGTTACTACCCAACGGGGTCGCTGGACTACCCCGACGCAAGGTCGACTTTCTTGTTGCCGCGGCCACGCGACTGATGATCCTGTCTAGGACATGGCGCAAACGCTTGTGGTCGGTGTCGCGAACTGCCCGGGTCGCCTCTAGGGGCGCGAGTAAGATGCCGCAACTATGGCACTTTCACCCGAATTAGCGGCTTGGCGGAAGGCAGAGCGGGCTCGGCTCATTGCCGCCCGGCTCGCTATGCCATTGACGACGAGGGCGGATTTCGGTCGTTTGATTGACGGCTTCCTGCGCCGTGGGTTCCCGTTATTGACCCGAGCAACCATCGGCTTATGTTGGCCCTACCAAGGCGAATATGACGCCCGCCCGTTGGCCGGTGAATTACGGGCGGAGGGAGCCCGGTTGGCACTGCCGACGGTCGTTGCGAAGGCTACCCCACTGCAGTTCTTGGAATGGTGGCCTGAGGTGACGATGCAAGCCGGTGCATATGACATTCCCGTACCAGTTGGAACGCAGTCTGTAGTTCCGCAGGTCCTGTTGATACCGGTCGTCGGCATCGGCGCGCAAGGCGATCGATTGGGCTACGGTGGCGGCTTCTATGACCGTACGCTGGCTTCAATCGCTCCTGCGCCCATCACGATCGCGATCGCTCACGAAGCGTCTCGCGTGCCAACCACAGACCCACAGGATCACGACATCTTGATGGATTTCGTGGTCACTGAGCTAGGTATTGAGGCCGCCGTGCCAGGCGGCCTTGAGCGGATTGATGAGGCTGAAGCCGCGCGACGGTCCGAGGCGCTTTGGGCGAGTCGGTCACTCGTCCGAAGCGTGTAGCGGCACACGAATTTTTGATTGTGGATCCGCGTGACCTAAGGGTTGGCGCGGAGGGTTATTAATCAATGCCCGAATAACGGGCCGTAAGGGAGATTTAAGTGCGTTCTGATATCGAGATTGCTCAGGCAGCAACCATGAAGCCCGTGACCGAGATCGCTTCGCGACTCGGCATCCCAGATGACGCGCTTGACCAGTACGGCAAGTACAAGGCGAAGATTTCACTGGAATACATTGATAGCTTGGCATCAAAGCCAGACGGCAAGCTGATTCTTGTCACGGCCATCAGCCCAACTCCAGCAGGCGAAGGCAAGACCACGACGACCGTTGGTCTCGGCGACGCCTTGAACAAGATTGGTAAGAAGGCGGTCATCTGCCTTCGTGAGCCAAGCTTGGGTCCTGTGTTCGGCATGAAGGGCGGTGCCGCAGGCGGCGGTATGGCTCAGGTCGTGCCGATGGAAGACATCAACCTGCACTTTACGGGCGATTTCAACGCGATTGCGTTGGCCAATAATTTGCTAGCAGCCCTGCTCGACAACCACATTCATCATGGCAACGCGCTCGGTATTGATGTGCGACGCATTACGTGGAAGCGCGTGATGGATATGAATGACCGCGCGCTGCGCGATATCACCGCATCGCTTGGCGGCCCAGGCAACGGCTATCCGCGTCAGGATGGATTCGATATCGTCGTTGCTTCTGAAGTTATGGCGATCTTCTGTCTCGCGACGAGCCTGAAGGACCTCAAGGAACGTCTCGGCAACATCGTTGTGGGCTACACCCGCGACCAGAAGCCGGTATTGGCGCGCGATTTGAAGGCTGCTGGTGCGATGACCGTGTTGCTGCGCGAAGCGCTGAAGCCTAATTTGGTTCAGACGCTGGAAAATAACGCGGCATTTATCCACGGCGGCCCATTCGCAAACATTGCACACGGCTGTAACTCCGTATTGGCCACGAAGACCGCCCTCAAGTTGGCCGACTACGTCGTGACCGAAGCTGGCTTCGGTGCCGACTTGGGCGCCGAAAAATTCATTGATATCAAGTGCCGCAAGGCCGGCTTGAGCCCGTCGGTCGTCGTGTTGGTGGCCACCATTCGCGCTCTCAAGTTCCACGGCGGCTGTGATCTCAAAGAAATGAGCTCTGAGAATCTGGCGGCCTTGGAAAAGGGCATTGTTAACCTTGAGCGTCACGTGAATAACGTGCGCACGCACTACGGATTGCCTTGCGTGATCGCGATCAACCATCGCACCACGGATACGGATGCGGAAGTTGCGTTGCTCAAGCAAAAGATGGCAGTGCATGGTGCCGCAGTGGTGCTTGCAAGGCACTGGGCGGAGGGTGGCGCAGGCGCGACCGAGTTGGCTGAAGTCGTTGTTGAAACGATTGCAAAGAACACGAGCAAGGCGACATTCGTCTATGACGAGTCATTGCCGTTGTGGGACAAGATGAAGGCCATTGCGACGAAGATTTATGGCGCATCGGATATCACCGCGGATTCGAAGGTTCGTACGCAGATTAAGCAATTGCAGGAGAGCGGCTACGGCCACTACCCGGTCTGCGTGGCAAAGACCCAATACTCGTTCTCAACGGATCCTTCGCTGAAGGGTGCTCCGTCGGGCCATGTCGTGAACGTTCGCGAAGTTCGCCTCGCGGCTGGTGCAGAGTTTGTGGTGATGGTGTGTGGTGACATCATGACCATGCCTGGTCTGCCGAAGGTGCCGTCGGCTGATCACATCGATATTGATGAAAATGGTAAGGTTATAGGCCTCTTCTAAGGAAAAACCGACATGGCAGGGACCGAGCGGTACGTCGAAGAGCGCGGCCGCCGATCCCGCGCCGAGTTGGTTCGAGGCATAGGCCTCGCCGCGGCGGTGTCGATCAATGTAGCCAACATGATCGGCACTGGTGTCTTTTTGAAGACACGTGTTATGACCTGCAATGTAGGCAGCCCAAGCCTCGTCATCGCGGCTTGGGTTGCCGCCGGTTTCCTCGCGTTAGCGGGCACATTTTCTTACGCTGAAGTCGCTGCGCTGATGCCTGTCGCTGGTGGTGAATACGCGTTCCTGCGTCGCGCCTATGGACGGCTGGTTGGCTTTTTATACGGCTGGACCTTTTTCGGAATTGCGCGTTCAGCCTCGCAGGCAGCCTTAGCGATTGGCTTCGCCACATTTCTGAACCAAGCGACTGGACACGCGTTAGAGAACCCCCTGTTCTCCATCGTTTCTCTTCCAATTAATGGCATTACGTTGGTGTCGATCGCAGTTATTTGGCTTGTGGCGTTCGTCAATTTTCGCCCGGTTTCGACTGGGGGCGCGCTTGCCGTTGGATTGACGATGATTAAAGTGGTCTTAGTGATCGCGGTGGCGGCCACCTTGCTCTTATTCGCCCACGGGGACTGGAACCACCTAACCGTTCCGATCAGTGGAGCAGCCACGTGTGAGCAAGTCTCGTCCTCGGCTCGTGGAGGGGTTATCGGATTTGGCGCTGCGATGGTTGGGGCGTTGTGGGCCTACGATGGATGGCAGAACGTTGCGCCGCTCGCGGGTGAAGTGAAGGATCCTGAGCGCAATCTGCCCCGAGCGTTTGTCGGCGGTATGCTCGTGGTGGGTGCGCTGTATCTCGTGGCCAATCTGTCGTACTTCTATGCCTTATCTCCAGACCAGATTGCCAGCACCTCGCTCCATTCATCAGTCGCCTCAGACGCATTGCGCGCGGCGATAGGGCCGGTCGCGGTAATTCTTATTCTTGGCATTTTGATGGTGTCGAGCGTGGGCTCGCTGCACGCTTCTGTGCTTGCCAACTCCCGCATTCCTTATGCGATGGCCCGAGAGGGTTTGTTTTTTCGGGCGCTTGCGGTGGTTTCCTCCGGCACGCGGGTACCGGTACGGGCGATGGTTGCGCAAGCAAGTTGGGCATCGTTATTGGCGCTGATGGGTAATTATGACGCGTTGACGGATTCCGTTGTCTTTGCCTCTTGGTTGTTCTATGGACTGACCACTGGATCAGTCTTTGTCTTCCGGCGCACGATGCCCGACGTACCAAGGCCATACCACGCTTTCGGTTATCCGATCGTTCCAGCACTTTTCTTGCTGGTGACAACATGGCTCTTGGTGAACAGCTTCATTGCTGACTCCGGACGAGCGCTACTGGGTGCCTGCTATATCGGGCTCGGATTACCGTTTTATTGGTGGTGGTCCCGATCAGCACCTGTGGAAATTAAATCCGAGTAATCGTCGTCGCATCCTCCAAATGGGGAATGCTATTAAAAGTCACGAGACCGACATCGCTCGCTCGGTGCCTTAAATCAGTCAGTCCCGTATTGTGGACTTCGCTCGATAAGTGAATCACTCGGCGGTCGTCGAGATCCAGTAAAGCGCCAACGGCAGCAGCCACCAAACCGCCGGAGGTGAATGCGACGGCCCGCCCAGGTAAGGCACAAACCCGATTAACGGCCCGATTCGCGCGCTCGCGAAACACACGCCATGGCTCAATGCCGTCCGAGGCAAAGCCCCCGGCAGCCCAATCGCCCATGATTTCCCGGTATCGTCCGAACAGTCGTTTCACGGCCGCATCGCGACTCTCGTGACCGGTCAGGAGTCCGTCTCCGGGTTCGGAGATACCGGCTGCAATTTTAAGTACGGCAAGGCCGTCATGCTCGTCGAGTTCAGGCACCAGTATGGGCTCCGGCCAGAACAGGTTTCTTTCCCGATAAGCCAACGCGACACCAGCTGCCGTTTCGGCATGGCGCCTTCTGGGGCCGATATACACGGTCTCGAACTCGACGCGCCGTTCGGCCCAATAGGTACCAAGTGCTTTTGCCTGCTGATGGCCGAGCGGCGATAGCGCATCGTAGGTGGCGCCTTGGACGGATGCTTGCCCGTGCCGTACTAGCGTGACCTGCTGCGGCATCAGTGCGACCGCCCGAACCATCGATCAAAGCGAGCGTGCGCACCGGTATCAATCGAAACGTTTACGCTCATGCCATCTCTGAGTGGAGGGTCGTTGGGGCTGACGTCTAGGGAAATGCGAACGGGTATGCGTTGTACTACCTTGACCCAATTTCCTGACGCGTTTTGTGCCGGTAAAAGTGCGAATTCGGATCCAGTCGCCCCCGCGATACTCTCAATTTTCCCAGACCACTTGTGCGCGCTGTACATGTCGATGTCGACCCGCGCCACTTGTCCGGGCTTTGCCCATTCCAAATCTGTTTCCTTAAAATTGGCATCCACCCAAATTTTGTCGCTGCCGACGATAGCGAACGCCGGCCGACCGGCATCGACACGAGCGCCTATTTTGGGGAGATGACTCACGATGCCGCGACTTGGTGCGTGAACTCGAGTGCGCGCTAGGTCTACTTTCGCGCGGTCGAGTTCCGCCCGCGCAAGTTGTACGGCTGCATAGTCCTCCACCGGCCGATTGACGCGTCCGCCGATGCGGGCCAGTAATTGATCACGCTGCAACTCAAGGACGCCAATCGCGCCCATCGAAAGATCTGTGGTCCGGTGGGATGCATCTACCGTCGCTGCAGGGACTAACTTGCGCGCGGCCAAATCGTCCTGGCGCTTCGTGTCTCGAGCGGCGTACTCAGCGGCTCGACGCGCCATCGCAATTTCGCCCTCTTTCTCCCGGTAAGCGGCTAGCGCACCGGCGATTTCTTCACGAGCCGTCTGCAATTTCGATTCTGCGGCCTGCAACGCGATCGATTGCAGCGTGTCATCCAATACCAGTATCAGGGCGCCGGCTTCGACCGGGTCGTTCTCGTGATACAGCACATCTTTGACATCTCCGGACACCTGGGGCGAGACGTCAATTCGGTCTCTCTGGATGTAGGCATTGTCGGTTTCGATATAGCGACCTGAACTGCCATACAGCCATACCGCGACGATCGCGACGACCAGCGGAATAATCCACAGCGAGAACGTTCTCAGAGCGTTGCGCCTAGAATCTTTAATGACGTTGTCTTGGCTCATGTTCGCTCTGTCTGCCAATTAGTAAGCTCACGTTATCAAATGCGCTCAATGAGGACGAAGGATGTACCCATTCAGGGGTTTAGGGCAGTGTCTGCGGGGTGGCGAAAGGCAGCGTGCTGAGCAGTTGGTAAAGGCCTGTCCAACCAATCTGAATGCCAATACAAAACAACAGGAAGGCTGACAGCCGCACGACAATGGCAGTTCCCGTCTTTCCGATCGCTGCGGCTAAACGGTCTGAGTGGCGATAAGCAGCATAAATACAGATCGCAAGCAGCGCCGCAGCCAATAAAGTGGATATAAAAAAGCGTATAGCGTCAGCGCTAACACCGGTTGGACGGTTTGCGCCGAGCGAGATGGCGACCGAGATCGTGCCAGGTCCCACCGTCAGCGGCATCGTGAGCGGATAGAACGATAAGCGCTCCGAAATTGAATGGTCGCTGAGTGCTGAGGATGCCTCGCTCCGGCGCTGTTCCGTGGACGTGTCGGGACTCGTCAACATGCCCCAGCCCGACAGCGCGATGACGATCCCGCCGGCTACCTGCAGCGCAGGTAACGATATGCCTAAAAAACTCAAGATATAGGCCCCGACATACAGCGAGGCCGTGATCAAACAAAAGGCGTAGAACGCCACGCGACGGGACACCTGAGCCCGGACGCGTGGCGAAAAATCCTGCGTAGCGCCGTAGAACGTGAAGGCGCCCGTCAACGGATTGACGATAGAGAACAGCGCCGTGAACGCTAGTAGGAATGTGGATGCGCCCAATGTCTTGCCTTAGAGCAGATCTTTGACGCCATCACGCTCTTCAAGGAGCTCCTGATGAGTGGCGGCCATACGCGCACGACTGAAATCATTGATGTCGAGCCCCTGCACGATTTCGTAGGACCCATTCGACGTCGTCACTGGGTATGAATAGACGACGCCTTCAGGAATTCCATAACTGCCGTCTGAGGCGACTGCCATGCTGACGAAATCGCCGGGCGCGGAGCCAAGCATCCAGGTCCGGATGTGATCGATGGCTGCGGAGGCAGCCGATGCTGCTGAGGACGCGCCACGCGCCTTAATGATGGCCGCGCCGCGCTGCTGGACCGTTGGAATGAACGTGTCGGCGTACCAATCTTGCCCAATCAGCGACAAGGCGCGTTCGCCCGAAACGGTGGCGTGGTTCAAGTCCGGGTACTGGGTGGCAGAATGGTTACCCCAGATGACAACCTTTTGGACGTCGTTCACGTGCTTGCCGGTCTTCTCTGCCAGTAAGGCCATCGCTCGGTTGTGATCGAGGCGAGTCATGGCCGTGAAATTACGCGGATCGATATCGCGAGCGTTGCTCCGCGCGATCAGTGCGTTCGTGTTCGCCGGATTGCCAACGACTAGCACTTTCACGTCACGGCGTGCAACTTCATTGATCGCCTTACCCTGCGCTGAGAAAATTTGTGCATTGGCCATGAGCAGGTCCTTGCGCTCCATGCCAGGACCGCGAGGCCGGGCGCCGACCAGCAGTGCCGCGCCGCAGTCGCGGAAGGCAACTTTGGCGTCATCGGTCGCCGTGATTCGGTTCAAGGTCGGGAAAGCGCAGTCGCTCAGTTCCATGACCACGCCATTCAATTGCGGAAGCGCTGGCGTAATTTCGAGCAATTGCAGGTTGACTGGCTGGTCTGGCCCCAACATCGCACCGGAGGCAACACGAAAGGCTAACGCATAACCAATTTGGCCTGCGGCACCGGTGATGGTGACATTGATGGGCTGCTTCATCATTCGCTCCGAAAATTAAACGGCTAAACCTTGAGTTTAGCTGACTGAGGCCGCCATCGGCCCGCCTTTACAGTGGTCCAACAAGTCTCAGGGGCCTCCGCGGCTCGTTGACGATACTGAATGACTTGCAATCGAATTGGTGTTGTAGTTAACTATAACACTAAAGCTCTTATTCGGAGCTCAAGCGAGGAAGCGCCATGCGAATCAGCTCCAAAACGATCATCGTGATGACCGGAATCGCCGTCCTCATTGGCGGACCGCTCGTTGCGGCCGTTGCACAGTCAAGACCGTGCCATAGCCCTGCGCCCAAAGTCGCTCTAGTCGATATGTCTCTGCATCCGTCCGTACACCACGTCCATCGGGCGTTGCCGGCCGATGTCCCGACACTGTTGTGATGCTCATGGACACCACATTCTCGGATAACCAACCCATCTACCGTCAGCTACGTGACCGGGTGATCGGGCTCATTCTGGACAGCGTTTTAAAAGAAGGCGACGCGCTACCGTCGGTCAGGAACGTGGCTGGTGAGTTTCGCGTTAACCCGCTGACCGTCTTAAAGGCCTATCAGGAGCTAGCTGATGCGGGACTCGTCGAAAAAAGGCGAGGCCTCGGCATGTTCGTAGCCGTCGGTGCCAGTACCACGCTGATGGCCGATGAGCGGTCGCGATTCCTCAGCCAAGAGTGGCCGAGGGTCCTCGCGACGATCCAGCGTCTTCGACTGACGCCCACTGAACTGTTCGATCAGCCGACCGTGGTCGGCGAGGAGAAGTCGTGATGTCTGCACTCGTAAAAGCGACTGGATTAAAGAAGGGGTATGGAAAAAAACTTGCCCTCGACAATGTGTCGCTCGAAATAGCGCCCGGAAGAATTGTCGGTCTCATTGGCCCGAACGGGGCCGGTAAAACCACTTTACTGAAAGCGCTGCTCGGTCTGATCAGCGTTGAGGGTGAGCTGTCTGTGCTTGGACTGGATCCCGTACGGCAGCGGGACTTATTACTTCAAGACGTTGCCTTTATTGCGGATGTGGCCTTGTTGCCGCGTTGGCTCAAAGTCCGCGATGCCATTGATTTTGTAGCCGGCACGCATCCCCGTTTTCGCAGAGAGCATTGCCAGGCTTTCCTCGCTCACGCCGGGATTGATCCATCCGCCCGGATCAAGACACTGTCAAAAGGCATGGTTGCGAAAGTTCATCTGGCCATCGTGACGGCCATCGATGCGCGTCTACTCGTTCTGGATGAGCCGACTCTCGGCCTCGACATCTTGGCCCGTCGCAGCTTCTACGATGGGTTGGTCGCGGATTACATGGAAGGTGATCGCACCGTCCTCATCACAACCCATCAGGTGGAGGAAATCGAGCACCTGCTCACGGACCTGATATTCATCGATCGAGGGAAAATCGTACTCGACGCCGCTATGGACGCGGTCGCACTGCGCTTTCAGGAATTGGTGACGACTCCAGACACAGCCGGCGTCGCCTTGGCCCTGCATCCCATTTCACGGCGTGAGGTGATGGGTCGGCATGTCTACCTCTACGAAGGGGCAGACGCCGCTGCTCTGTCGGCCTTGGGTGAAGTCCGAACCCCGTCGGTCGCGGATCTTTTTGTCGCAAAACTCTCAGGAGGTGTGGCATGAACACGTTTAAGTGGCTGATTCGTCGGGAATTCTGGGAGTCGAGAACGGCATGGGTTGCCCCTGTGGCGACGGCATTGATCTTGATTGCAGTGACGCTACTCGGACTTTTCTACGGGATAGAGGGTTCTTTCTCCGGGGAAATACTGGGGCAAATCAACACATCCTCTGTC
Organism: uncultured Pseudomonadota bacterium; assembly: GCA_903879335.1. Classification (GTDB taxonomy): domain Bacteria; phylum Pseudomonadota; class Gammaproteobacteria; order Steroidobacterales; family Steroidobacteraceae; genus CAIKZZ01. The sequence goes on along the minus strand of CAIRLC010000007.1, from coordinate 163,024 downwards.
GGTGTTAATGACGCCGCAATTGCGGGTCTAGTGGTGATCGCCGCGACCTTCTTTGTCGTTCTGCAAATTAGCCAGTACGCCTATCTTGCTGATTGTCTTTACAGCGAACGCAAAGACCGCAGCATCCTATTTTGGAAATCGCTCCCCATCAGCGACCGCGCCACGGTTCTATCGAAGCTGTTTTTTGCACTGGTGGTGATGCCTGTGTTGGCGGCGTGTTGCGTACTCATCACTCAGGTGGTGGTTTACGCTGCAGCGTCTATCAAGCTCGGGATGCCTGCGCAATTGCTCTCAGTGATGTGGGCTCCAGCTACGTGGGCTAAAGCCATAGGCTTTGGGATATTCGAGTGCATAACTGCAGAGCTCTGGGCACTGCCGTTAATGGCCTGGGTCTTGATGGTCTCTGCCTTCGCGCCGCGCTCGCCAACGCTGATTGCCTTGCTGGTTCCGGCAGGAGCTGCGTTAGTCGAAAATCTACTATTCGGCACGTCCAGAATTGGTGCATGGGTGATTGCTCGCATGGGTATGCCGCAAGCCGTTGGCTCGAGTGCTAAGGCGATCGGAATCTCTTCCAAAGAGGGGCTCATGTTTACACCCCCTGACATCGCCGGGATTCTCACCAATCCTTCGCTATGGATCGGCCTAGGCGTGGCGGCACTGTTGGTGGCAGGGGCGATAGAGATTCGCCGTCGTCGCGACCCTTCGGCATAGCGCCATAGAGGGTTTCAATCGCTGGGATTGAAACCCTTCATTGGACGGTTAGCCGTGAGGTCGTAAAACTACCCCCAGACCCAGTTCAGGAGTTTGACGACCATGCATACGACTCGCATTCGTTTATCCCAAGAAATTCGTGCGCAGATCGCCCCCATCCTGGCCAATCGACTGGCGGATGCCATTGATCTAGCGTTGCAGATGAAGCAAGCCCATTGGAATGTGAAGGGCGCGCAGTTCATCGCATTGCACGAACTTTTCGATGAGATTCACGGAGTCGTTGAGTCCAAGCTCGACGCGATTGCTGAGCGGTTGACCGCTTTGGGTAGTACGGCTTCAGGCACCCTTCAGGCGGTCGTTTAGCGCTCGTCCCTGCCACCGTATCCCGCCATGATCACCGCAGGACAAGACCACCTGAGTGCTGTGGCGAATGCGCTGGCGACTTTCGGTGGGCTGACCTGCGAAGCGATTGACGCGTGTGATGCAGCCGGCGACAAGGTGACAGCTGATCTTTTCAATGCCATCACTGGGGACATCGACAAGCAGCTCTGGTTGGTCGAGTCCCACCTGCGCACCTAAGTTCTAGAAACGCGCCGGGCTCAATAGCGCTGTGGAGTCTGCGACGGCCAGCTCCCTCAGCGGTGACCCCGGGTGCGCGAAATCCCAACTGCCTGTTAGCATGCCCGCTAAGGCCGCCTAATTTGGGCGCCTATTGCAGCGGAGAATGCTCATGAGCGAACCTGTCGTGGCCGGTACGGCCCCAATTGGTGTAGCCGTTGAATCTGGAAAAAGCTACTGGTGGTGTACGTGCGGACGGTCAAGCAAGCAACCGTTCTGCGATGGGTCGCACAAGGGCAGCGACTTCGCGCCGCAGCAGTACGTAGCAAGTGAATCGAAAACGGTCTACTTCTGCGCCTGTAAAGCGACGAAGAATGGCCCGCTGTGCGACGGTTCGCACAAGGCGCTCTAAGCCTCGCTCCGTCACGCCATGACCATTCCATTAGAGCCGCTCGAGGATGGTCTGGCTGTGGCTGTCTGCGGCCGGTGGACGGCGGCAGATTCGCCTCATCTTCTTGATTGTGTAGAAAAAATTAAAATTCCCCCGGCAGCCCTTACGTTGGTTGACCGGATAGACGGCTTGGATCTGACCGGCGCCTACTTCCTCAGGCGACTTGAGCGAAGGGCAGAGACACTGGGTACCCCGGTGCAGTGGACGCCGACCCGGCCAGAGCTGCTCGCCTTCACGGATACGCTCAACTTAGAGGGTGCTGCCGCCGTTCCGGGGCATGCCCGTGAACCCTCCATCGGTGCCGCGCTACCGCTTGATCGGCTGGGTCGATGGGCTGTGCACGGTGGCGAGGCGGTACGTAGTGTCGTTGATTTTCTGGGCCGGATTTATGCGGTTGCCGGCGGCGCGGTGCGCCGCCCCGCGCGATTTCGGCCCCGTTCGATCATTCGCCAAGTCTATGAAACAGGCTTACAGGCGTTTCCGATTGTCGCTCTGATCGCCTTCCTCATCAGTGTGATCGTTGCCTATATCGGAGCCCAAGAACTGCGTCAGTTTGGTGCTCAACCGTTTGTGGTCGATCTGGTGACCACTTCAGTATTGCGTGAACTGGGCGTGCTACTCACCGCGATCATTGTCGCTGGACGTTCAGGTAGTGCATTCGCCGCTGAAATTGGGGTCATGAAGTTGAACGAGGAGGTCGACGCGCTGCGGGCCATCGGCTTAAATCCCGTGGAGCTCTTGGTTTTGCCGAGGGTGTTGGGCTTGGTGATCGCTTTACCTTGTTTGACGATCATCGCCGACGCTATGGGACTGGCCGGCGGCGCAGTGCTGTCTTGGTTGCTCGTCGATATTCCTTTCAATCAGTTTCTGGTCCGTATGCAGGAGGCCATGGCGCCAACGACATTTTGGGCCGGTCTGCTAAAAGCTCCGGTATTTGCATTCCTCATTGCGCTAGTGGGGACATACCGTGGATTGCAGGTCCGGGATACCTCGAGAGAGCTCGGACGTCTGACCACTGTGGCTGTCGTGGAATCGATTTTCTTAGTGCTGCTCGCTGACGCAATTTTTGCGGTGATCTACTGGGAGCTCGACTTCTAATGATCAATCCTATTCCCGCCGTAGAAGTGCGCGGCCTCATGAATCGCTTCGGCCAACAGATCGTGCATGACGAACTCGAAATGTCGGTTCAGCATGGCGAAATATTTGGAATTGTCGGCGGCTCCGGCAGCGGAAAGTCTGTCTTATTGAGGACGATTCTGGGTCTGCAGGCGCCGCGTGCCGGTGAGGTTTTGATTGATGGTGACGTCATTACGGGCTTGGACAGTGATGCGCTCGTGCGCGTGAAGCGACGTTATGGGGTGACTTTTCAGCACGGCGCTTTGTTTTCTTCAATGACAGTTATAGAAAACGTCGAGTTACCGATGCTCGAGGCTATGGCTTTACCAGAGCCGATCATTCGGGGCTTGGCTTTGCAAAAATTGCGGCTCGTCGGCTTACCCGACGACGCAGGATTGAAGTACCCGGCACAACTATCCGGTGGCATGGTGAAGCGGGCGGCGCTCGCTCGAGCGCTCGCCCTTGATCCATCACTCCTGTTCTTAGACGAGCCTACGGCTGGTCTTGATCCAATCTCCGCGGGTCATTTTGATGAACTATTGGTTTATCTAAAGCGCATGCTTGGATTGACGGTTGTCATGGTCACCCATGATTTGGATACCATTTACCGGACCTGTGACCGGGTTGGCGTCATCGTCGATGCCCACATGATCAGCGATACGTTGGAGGGCATAGTGAGGCACCCGCACCCGTGGATTCGGGAGTATTTTCATGGCGTCCGTAGCCGAGCTGCTCAGGGGGCGTGATGGATCGCGAGACAAATTATGTCGCCGTTGGGACCTTTGTGCTGGTGGTACTCGCCATGGCGACGGTCTTCGTGCTCTGGTACACGAATTCGAGTGACCGTCACGAATATCAGCGCTACGAGATTTACTTTGCAGGCAGCGTGAGTGGTTTACAGGAGGGCAGCACCGTTCGATATCTTGGCGTGAATGTGGGCCGAGTGGCTCGTATTCGTCTGGATACGCGAACTGCGAATCGAGTACTGGTGTTGGTGGATGTCGATAAAGCGACGCCAATTCAGCCTTCGACGGTTGCCCGGCTCTCAATGCAAGGCATCACGGGATTGCTCTACATTGATCTGTCCCAGGTGGCAGAACCTGCGCACATCAACGCTGATGTGCCGAGTCAGCAATATCCAGTGATTCACTCGGCGACCTCTGATTTTGATCGGCTGATTGCAGGTATGCCGTCGCTAGTCGCCGATGCCACTCGCGTGACCCACCAGCTGAACAAGCTGCTGGCTGATGACAACCTTGCAGCGCTTTCAGCGGTCATGCGCAATGCTAAAGCAATGTCTGAGCCCTTGCCCGAAGCGGCGCAGGAAGCGGCAAAACTGATCCACGAGACTCGAGCTCTAGTGGCTGATTTGCGTGAGACCGCGCGCGGTGCCGGACATCTGGTGAATACGGCAGGTCCAGAGCTTGAAGACACATTGAAAAATTTAAAAACCACTTCCGAGGGTTTGGCTGCGGTTAGCCGTCGGGTTGATGCTCTTGTTGCTCGGCACGAGGCGGACATCGATGATTTTGCTGGACAGGGATTGGGCGAGGTGACGGCGTTGGCTGCCGAGAGCCGTGCCGCGGCGGCGGAGGTCCGTGAATTAGCTAAGTCCTTGCGTGACGACCCTTCTCGTCTCATTTACCAGCGCCCTTCGCGTGGTCTGGAGATTCCTCGATGATTTTTAAACGATCGTTGATCGTCCTGACTTCGTTGGCGTTGTCGGCGTGCTCTGGTCTCTTACAAAGCCGTCTTCCTGAGCCCGACGTGTATACGCTGACTTCTGCGTCGGTCGAACAAGCGATGCCCGTGCACGATCCCGTGCTCGTGGTGGCTCGACCGACGGTTCGGGCAGGTCTGGACACCGATCGATTAGCGGTCACTCGAGAAGACCGTCGCAGCGATGTCTATGCCGATGCTCGATGGGCTGCGCCGCTACCGAAAATGGTGGAGGGATTGCTCCTTGATGCCTTGCGGTCTGCAACTCCAGCGCGCGCAGTCATCTCCGATCACGGCGCGTTCCGCGGCCGTTATTTACTACAGACAGAAATCACCGAATTCACCGCTGATTATTCTGGCGGCGGCAAAGTGCCGACCGTTCGGGTGAGCCTGCGCGGTGAATTGGGCGTGCCGGGTGAACGCCGCCTGGTTGCGACGGTTGCCGGCACTGGAACGGCTATTGCACGCTTAGATCAGCGGCACGAGGTGGTGGCCGCGTATCAGGCGGCGTGGGAGTCCGCCGCCAGCCAGCTCGCGCGATCCGTTGATGTCGCGATAGAAGGTCTCGAGCGTCCCTAGATCAGCTCTCTGGCGATAATAAGTTGTTCAGTTCCTGGTGGAACGCTGAATAATTCGTGATCAACGTCACGCGCCCGCCACTCAGCGCGCCATCGAGATCTCCGGAGGCACGTCCGCCAATCCAGATGCCGATGTTCTTGGGCGTACGCATCACGAGGTCCGCTAACGCGGGCCCAGTTGGGATGCTCGGGTCCTGAAGCACAAACGATAAAACGATCGTCGACGCGCCCACTCGCGTGGCGTAGGTGGCGATGTCGGCCGCAGGAATGTCCGGGCCGAGATAGTGGCAGCGCACGCCTTTCGATGCGGCAATCAGAGCGCTCATCAGCAGCCCAAGCTCGTGACGCTCTTCAGGCAGTGTCGCGAAGACTATGGGGGCGCCGGTGGATATCTTGCTATAGGTGTCCAAGACCGCAGTGACCTGCCGCCGAACGGTCCCGGTGATGATCCGTTCTTGGGCTACATTGAAGCGACCCGCATGCCAGCGCTCGCCAACCTCCACCAAGGCCGGTGCGAGAACGGATGTGACGACCTCATCTAGCGGTAGCAGCGCGAGCGCCATCGACAGCACCTGCTCGCAATCCTCCGGGCGATAGTCTTCGGCAGCATCAATCATCTGCGCCGAAAACGACTTGGCCGCGATTTGTACAGGGCCGTCGGTTACAGGAGTCGCTAGGACAGAGGCGAGTTCGTCATCGGAGAAGCGCGCCAATTTAGAAATGGCGTGCCCTCGCTCGGTCGCCTCGCGTAGCTTTCGTAAACGGATGACGTCTGGGGGCGAGTAAGAGCGTCTCCCATTAGGATCCCTGCGGGGCTCGACAACGCGGTAGCGCCGCTCCCAGGCGCGCAACGTTTCAATGCTGACCCCGGTTGCCTGAGAGACTGCTTTGATCGTGAACATAGCGGCTACCTCACCGGCGACGTACAGGGAAAGAATTTGTACACATACTATACGCCGATGATCAATAGGCTGTGCAAATCCTAAATTTTCTCCTTTGCGGGACTGCCGGGCCCTAAATATCCCTGTGTTCGGCCGCCTCATAGGCTTCGGAAGCCGAAAGCCAAGCCGACTCAGCCGCTTCCAGGTTGGATTTGAGCGAGGCTTGCTCCGTCAAAAGGGTGGTCAATCGCGTCCGGGCCGATGGCTCGTACAGTGCTGGGTCTGCCAGAAGTAACTCGAGTTCAGATAGGCGCGGAGAGATTTTGGTCATTTCGCGTTCAGATTTCGTAATGACCGCCCTGAGCGGCGCTAACTCAGCCCGGCGCGCGGCTTCGGCGCGTTTGCGCTCCTTTTCGGAGGCCGCGCTACGTGGTGCTTCATCTATTTTGGCGCTATTTCGCGACGAATTCGCCGCTGTTCGCAGCCAATTCGCATAATCGTCCAGGTCTCCATCAAAGGGAGCGGCTTGTCCTTCGTTCACGAGCCAGAGTTCGTCGGCTACGAGTTTGAGCAGATAACGGTCGTGGGAGACCAAAACGATCGCCCCGGTGTAGTCCTGAAGCGCCATGCCTAGGGCGTGCCGCATCTCTAAATCTAGATGATTGGTGGGTTCGTCCAGCAGCAACAAGTTGGGTCGTCGTGATACGACCAAAGCCAAGACCAATCGAGCCTTTTCGCCACCGGAAAAGGGCCCTACAGCCTCGAAGACACGGTCGCCAGTGAAACCGAAGCCACCCAAGAAATTGCGTTGTTCCTCCTCGGGGGCCTTGGCGATGCTGTCGCCGCCCAGGCGCTTGAGGTGCTCAATGGCGGACGATTGCGCGTCGAGCAATTCGATCTGATGTTGAGCGAAGTAGCCGACCAGCAGATCCTGCGCTGTGGTCCGTCGGCCCGAAAGCAATTCTTGAGTGCCTGCCAATGCTTTAGTCAGCGTCGATTTGCCCGCGCCGTTGCGACCCAACAATCCAATACGGTCTCCCGGCGAAATGCTCATCGATGCACCGTCAATGATCACCCGCTCACCGTAACCCAGCTTGGCACGATCCAGTACCAGCAGCGGCCGGGGTAGCCGAGCCGGCTCGAGAAACGAAAATTCGAACGGTGAATCCACATGAGCTGGCGCGATTCTCTCCATTCGTTCCAGCATCTTAAGACGGCTCTGGGCCTGTCTTGCCTTAGTCGCCTTGGCCTTGAAGCGAGCTACGAAATCAAGGATGTGTTTGACTTCACGCTGTTGCCGTTCAAACGCCACGTGCTGCTGCGACAATCGATCGGCCCGTTGGGTTTCGAAGTCCGAGTAATTCCCGGTATAGGTCTCAACTTGACCGTTTTCGATGCTGACAATGCGAGTCACGACGCGATCGAGAAATTCTCGATCGTGTGCGATGACGACCAACAAGCCGGGGTAACTCCGTAGCCAATCCTCAAGCCAAAGCACCGCGTCCAGGTCCAGATGGTTGGTGGGTTCGTCGAGCAGGAGTACATCTGAACGAGCCATGAGCGCCTGAGCCAAGGCGAGGCGCCGGCGCCAACCTCCCGAAAACTCGGCCACGGGCCTTTCAATCGCTGGTGCATCGAAGCCGAGTCCCGCGAGTAATCTCGCAGCGCGCGCCCGGGACGAGTAGCCGCCAATCGCCTCTAAACGAGCGTGTAAGGAGCCAACGCGCACGCCGTCTTGCGCTGCCTCTGCGGCAGCCAGCTCAGTCTCGACACCCCGCAACTCTCGGTCGCCATCGAGCACAAAATCAACGGCCGCCCGTGCGTCGGCATCAATCTCCTGTGCCACTGCGGCGAGAATGTGGCCCGCCTGAACAGAGACGTCGCCTGCATCGACACTCAGTTCACCGGTGATGAGCGCAAATAGGCTCGATTTACCCGTGCCGTTTGGTCCCACCACGGCGACCCGGTCGCCGTCGAACAAGCTGAACGACGCGCGTGAGAACAACGCGCGAGGTCCTCGTCGCAGGGTGACGTCTCGAAAGCTGATCATGGTGCAAACAAGAGGAATGGGCCGCGCATGTTAGCCCGACTTCAATCGTGAGTCAGGCAGGGAATTGCAGAACGGTCGTTTCTTGAGCAGAAGATGCTGCGAGTCGAACCTGCAATTCCTCTGCCGGCATGGGGGCGCCAAATAATAGACCTTGTCCGAGGTGACACCCTTGCCCTGCGACAAAATTGCGCTGCTCTTCGGTCTCAAGTCCCTCGGCGATAACCTCGAGTCCAAGGTTTCGACCCATCTCAATGATCGTCCGGATGAGCGTCGCGTCATCGCCACGTTTGCCAAGATTATGCAGAAACGATTTATCGATCTTGATCGTTTGAACCGGCATTTGCCGCAGTGCCGATAGGGATGAATAGCCAGTCCCAAAATCATCGATCGCGATCCTAAAGCCTAAGGCGGCTAAGGCCTCAAGTGCCGGACCTGAGCGGTCATATTCCATCAAGGTTGATTCGGTAATCTCAAGTTCAAAGGTGCTCGGCGAGACGCCGAATTCATCGAGTATTGTCGTGATTCGGTTGACTGTGCTGCTACGACCAAATTGGCGCAGTGACAGGTTGATTGATACGCGTTGAGGGGCCAATCCAGCGCTGCGCCAGACCGCGAAATCCGTACACACTCTGCGAAAGACCCATTCGCCGATGCTATGAATGAGATTGGACTGCTCAGCCAAAGGAATGAATTCGGAGGGAGGAATATCGCCGTAACCGGGTAAGCGCCAACGCAGCAAGGCCTCCGCGCCAACGATGCGGCCACTGTCTAACTCGACAATGGGCTGGTACAAGGTCACCAACTCATTTAATTCGAGCGAGCGTCTCAATTTGTTTTTCAAAACCAAGCGCTCGACCGCTTTAGTGGTCATCGAAGGGTCGAAAAACGCGTAGGTGCCGCCGCCGCCCTGTTTGGCGTGATACATCGCGACGTCAGCGCGCCGAATGAGGGCAATGGTGTGATCAGCAGGAGGTTCGGCTAGCGCGATGCCGATACTGACGGTCAGGTAAATTTCCGAACCATTCAGGAAAAAAGCCTTGCTGATCTCAGAGAGCAGATCTCTGGCGAGTGCTGACAATAGTGGCCTGTCCTCGCGCCCAGAGACCGGCATGAAAACAGCAAACTCATCGCCAGCGAGCCGGCCGACCACCGCTTCAGCCGGGACGAGCTTGGCGAGGCGCTCACTCAGCACTTCCAACGTGCGATCACCAGCAGAATGGCCGAAAGTATCGTTGACATCTTTGAACCGATCGACATCCAAGTACAGCAGAGCGAGCGAGCTATTTTGACGCTGTGATCGTGCGATCGCTTGCTGAAGCAGGTGCTGGAATTGCATCCGGTTCGGAAGTCGTGTCAGAGCATCATGTTTGGCCAAATAATTGATTCGTCGCTCAGCCTTGCGTCGCTCGGTAATGTCATGCAACACGAAGATCAGGTTGGTCGAATCGGGTAACGCTGAGCCCGTGATGGACACCGGGAGGACTGCACCGTCGGCGGTTTCAATGACGTAATCCCGGCTCTCTGATGCCGCCCGTCCGAGACTAAATTCAAGGCGCTGTTCGGGACTGAGCAGGCTCACGAGTGCCCGACCCTGCAAGGATTCAGCCGTCCAGCCTAATAGCCGGGTAGCCGTCGCGTTACTTTCTCGAATTTGACCCTCGGCGTCCACGATGAACACCGCGTCTGCCATCCCATTCAGCACTGATTCCAGATGCCGACTGATCCGGGTGGTTGCATCCAACTGTTCTGCGATCGATTCAACGATTTCCTCAAGCGTTGCGTTGCCATGATCCAAGGGCAATGTAGCGTCTGCCTTTTTCAAACCCGAGAGGCGTCGCTCGATTGCGGTGGTGCGCCGCCACGCAATCGTGAGCGCCGCTAAGGCAAATAGTACGGTCAGAATAATAGCGATACGCAACGCCATGGTCGGCGCCATGGCGACGCCAACAACTGCACAGGCCAATGCAGCAGCGCGGAAAAAGTTCAGCCGTGAAAAGTGCGATAACATCCCGCTACTATAACGACGACTCGCCCTGTCAGAAACCCAAAAGGGTATCCCCCGCATGCAGCGCCATTCCCTGTAGGGCGTCACCTCAGGTAGCCTAGGTCACCATGGTCAGACAGTCTCCGCCAGTGCCTATGCTCGGTCCATTGCAGATCACGGGACAAAGCCGCGATCACGTCATTGTCCGTGAGGGAGTTGTTCTGCAACCGGCAGCAATGGTGGCCTTCGACAAGATGTGCAAGGCTGCAGCAAAGGACGGCATTGCCCTGCGTTCCGCCTCATCCTTTCGAGATTTCGATACGCAAGCGCGGATTTGGAATCAGAAATGGCGCGGCGAGCGACCTTTGCTCGATAAAGCGGGGCGGCTCTTGGTGGCCGATGAGCTCACGCCCAAGGCCAGAGTTCGCGCGATCCTTCTGTGGTCAGCTCCGCCTGGGGCCAGTCGGCACCATTGGGGCACTGATCTCGACGTTTATGATCAGGCAAGCTTAGCGTCCGGTCAGAGACCGCAACTCGTGCCGGCGGAGTACGTGACCGGCGGGCCGTTTGCTGATTTGACGCTCTGGCTCAATCGGCACATGGGGAAATTTGGCTTTTACCGGCCTTATGACACCTATCGTGGAGGCGTCCAGCCGGAGCCATGGCATTTGAGTCATGCACCCACTGCGCGAGCAGCATCCCGGCGGATGCGACCTCAGACCCTCTTGCGAGCGCTATCTCATAGCCAGATCGATGGAAAAACGGCTTTGATTGCTGATTTGCCGCAGATTTACCTGCGCTATGTACGATCTGTCGATCCGGCCCCAACTGTTCTTGGCTAAGGCTTGAGTTAAGCGTCTGACCAAACGTCCTTAATGCGCGAAAGAACGAGTCTGCGCACGTCCGGAAGAGGATCTGGGTCTCTTGTAAATACCGGTGGATTGCGACGGAGTAGACCAAAGTTACCGGATCGCAGGACCTTGCTCAGGAAGGCCATATGTTGGTCTATGGTTTCCATGTACGGATTACGGCCCTCAAATAACACTTCCAAGTAGCGGTAAGCCTGACCAAAGGCACTGTCTAGCCGATCTCGACGCATCGTCTCGACGAAAGCCGGTGTCTTTCGTAACAAATCTAGACCAGAGCCATAGCGAGTATTGACGTAGCCCTCCTGGCTGCGGCCCATCGCAACGCCGGCGAGCACAAATTCGGGATAGAGTCGGTCCCGGCACTTTTCCAGGTAGCAGCGATCTGCCATTTGGGCGATCAGATCGGCTGTTCCAATGAGATGGCCGACACGGTGGTCTCTAGGATCTGGGGCTTGAATACTCGCCAGAGGCACTTCATAGCCGGTGTAGTGCACGATGCTGGCGGCAACGGGCGCCCAATCTTGCATGCCCACCGCGGGTAGAAACCGCGTGACCAATTTGGCCGATCGACTGACGTGAGAGCTCGTGTAATGTGCGCCGTTGGGTTCGCTGTCACCTGTCGCGCGTACATATCCAGCGTCATGGAAAGCGGCCGTAATCAACCCCATGAGAGCTCGATCGCCGCCCAGCCGCTGCTCGGGTGCAACCGAGCGCTCGTAGCCAACGAGAAGCCGCGCCGCCGCTAAAGCCACGTCGAGGGTGTGTTGCCGATCGTGATAAACGGTATCGATGCCGTGAAAACCCGCTAGACGACCCGCGAAGAGGGCATCTAAGGTTTCGAAGGTCCGGGCGATTCGTTCCGCCGAACTGTCGGGCCATTGCGCCTTAAACAGGTCGGTGACTGCTGTCCGGACAGCATCCGCCGAGCTCACCCGAACGGTATTCGTGACATCAAAGTCATTGCGCCGAAATCTCGACGTCACCGACGGTAGCGGGGCAGCGCTCATCGTTCGGAGTCTAGGATGGGCAGTCCAACCGGTAGCGAGAGCTGGTTCACGTTTTTGATGGATCGCCACTGGGTATCCCGGGTGCCGCGTCAGGCGTCAGGAAGCGCGAACGAGGCAACCACAGGCGCATGGTCCGATGGGCGCTCCCAACGACGCGGCTCCACCTCAACGATGCAACCGGTGCATAGCGCCGTCAATGCTTGATTCGCGAGGATCAGATCAATCCGTAAGCCCGCTTTGCGACGGAAGGCCATCGCCCGATAGTCCCACCAGCTGTAACTTTTTTCCGGTTGCTCGAAGCGTCGAAATACGTCGACCAAACCTAATTCTGACAGGGCGGCTAGTGCCTCACGCTCTGCCACTGAGACGAGGACCTGACCCTCCCAAGCCTTGGGATCGTGTACGTCTCGGTCTTCCGGGGCGATATTAAAGTCACCGATCACGGCGACATGGCTGTGCCGGGCGAGCTCATCCGCGAGATAGCTGCGCAGAGCAGCCAGCCAAGAGAGCTTATAGGCGTATTTCTCTGAATCCACCGATTGCCCATTGGGGACATAACAATCAATCACGCGGACGCCTCTAATCGTCCCCGCGATCACTCGGGCTTGCTCATCGGCAAAACCGGGGATGCCTCGCACTACCGCGGAGACCTCTGAGCGACCCAATAGCGCCACGCCATTATAGGTTTTCTGACCGTGCCACTGGCCAACCAAGCCCAGTGCGCTGATCTCGCTGGCGGGAAATTCCGCGTCAACGGTTTTTGTTTCCTGTAATCCTAGGGCGTGAATATCAGACTGCTGCAACCACTGGGTGAGATGCGGTAATCGCACCTTGAGTGAGTTCACATTCCACGTGGCGAGCCGAAATTCAGTGCTGCTCATGCTGCGAGACCATCTTGGCGTAACAAGGGCTCGACCTCCGGTTTACGGCCACGGAATTCAATGAACGCCTGCATGTGATCGCAGACCCCGCCGCGGGCCAGTATCGTGCTACGGAAGCGAGCGGCTGTTGCGGAGTCAAACACTCCGGTCTCTTCAAATGCAGCGAATGCATCAGCAGCCAATACTTCTGCCCACTTGTAGCTGTAGTAGCCGGCGGCATAGCCGCCGGCGAATATATGACTGAATCCATGCTGAAACCGGTTGAAGGCGGGTACCGGCACGACCCCGACGGCGGCTCGGACATCGTCCAGCACGGCCTGTATCTGCGTCCCAGCACTGATGGTTGCATCGGCGTGCAGGCGGAAGTCAAAGAGCGCAAATTCCAACTGCCGGACCGCAGCCAAACCACTGTGGAAGGTTCGCGATCCCAGCAGCTGTTGCAGTCTATCTGTAGGCAAAGGTGTCCCGTCCGAGACGTGGGCCGACACCAGCGGCAGAACCTCGTCTCGCCAGGCCCACTGCTCGAGGATCTGGCTCGGCAATTCCACAACATCCCAAGGAACGCCGTTGATTCCGGCGAGGCTCGGATAGTCCACTTCCGTCAATAAGTGGTGTAGTGCGTGGCCAAACTCATGGAACAGGGTCACGACATCGCTATGCCTGAGGAGAGCGGGCTGCGCCCCATTGGGGGGCGAAAAGTTGCAGACCACATTGGCCACGGGCACGCGCAGGCCACTAGACATGTACTCGCGATTGGCAATTTCACCCATCCAGGCGCCGGCCCGCTTGCCGTCTCGAGCGTAGTAATCCGTATAGAGACCGCCGATGATGTGGCCCGCAGGATCGCGCAGATCAAGGTACCTGGCATCCGAATGCCAAAGCGCAATGTCATCCCGCGGGGAAATGCTGATGCCGTATAGGCGCTCGATCAGACCGTATAAGCCATCGAGAACACGTGGCAACGGGAACCAAGGCCGCAGTTCTTCCTCGGAAACGGCATGCTTTTCTTGGCGTAGCCGCTCAGCGTAATAGGCCACATCCCACGCATTAAGGACGCCGCCGGCATAAGCCTTAAGTGCTGAAAACTCTCGCTCTGCGCTCGGTTTATATCGAGCGGCTAAATTTTCTAAAAATCCAATCACTTCGGGGACGGATTTCGCCATCTTCGTCGCTAGTGAAAGTTCGGCGTAAGAGCCAAAACCCAGCAATCCGGCTTGTTCATGTCGTAAGGCTAAAATGCGGCTCATGACTGAACTGTTGTCGTGCTGTCCGGCATCCGGGCCTAGATCCGACGCTCGAGTAACCCACGCCTCGTAGAACTCGCGACGCAAGGCTGGAGAATCTGCGTGTGTGACGACTGCGACATAGGTCGGTTGGTCGAGTTTGAGCAGCCAGCCGGTTTTGCCGTCAGCCGCGGCGAGTTCACGGGCACGGTTAACGACATAGGCCGGAAGCCCGGCCAACAGGACGTCATCCTCAATCCATCGGCTGAACGCCAATGTCGAATCCAGCACGTGCTCTTCGAAGCGAGATTGTAACTGCGCCAATTCCTGCATCACCGCCCTGAAGCGGGCTTGGCTCTCCTCGGGTAAGCGCACCCCGGAAAGCTCAAAGTCCCGTAGGGTATGGACCAGAACTTGACGGGCGGCTTCGGGCAATGAGGCTCCTTCCCGCTCGAGAATCTGCGCGTAGGCCTCGGCCAGCTGTGCGTTTTGGCCCACCTCGGATTGATACTCTGTCAGTGCTTCAAGGCAAGCGTTATGGGCGGCGCGTAACTCGGACGTACTCAGCACCGAATTGAGATGCGATATCGGTGCAAATACCCGTCCGAGGCGAGCTTGGAGTTGCTCAAAAGGCTCCACCAGCGACGCAAAGGTCAGAGTCGTCTGTCCAAGAAGCGCGACGAGCGCGGCTCTATTGCGCTCAATTTGGCCGCGTAAGGCGGTTTCGGCGTGTTCCGGTCGGATCGCTGCATAGTCCGGCAGCGCAGAGTCTGATAACAACGGGTTCATCATCTCTCAACGGGCAAAAGGGCAAAACCGGATCGTAGCAGAGCAAAGACGAATCACCGTATATCATTGGAGCGTCATTCGGGAGGGCACGAATTTATGAGCAAGAATTATGACTACATCGCCATCGGTGGCGGCAGTGGTGGCTTGGCGACAGCCCAGAGAGCCGCAGAATATGGCGCCCGGGCGCTGGTGATCGAGCGTGACCGACTGGGTGGCACCTGCGTTAATGTTGGCTGTGTCCCTAAAAAGCTCATGTGGACTGCCGCGAACATCGCCCACAGCATGGAGGATGCCGCGGGCTATGGTTTTGACCTGACGGTGCATGGTCACGATTGGGCGCGAATCAAAGAGGCGCGCGACGCCTATGTAGCCCGGCTGAACGGCATTTATGTCTCCAATCTCGAACGCCGCAAGGTCGATTGGGTGCACGGCAATGCCACGTTTATCGATCCGACGACCGTCGAGGTCAACGGCGAGCGTTACACAGCCCCCAAAATCACGATCGCCGTCGGCGGCCAGCCAAGCCTGCCCACACTGCCCGGCATCGATCGCGCCATCACCTCAGATGGATTTTTCGAATTGGAGAGATTGCCGCGCCGCGTCGCGGTGGTCGGCAGTGGATATATCGCGGTCGAACTGGCCGGCGTGCTCGCAGGCCTAGGCGCCGAAGTACATCAGTTCATACGCCAAGATGGCGTTCTTCGTAGCTTTGACGTGATGCTTGGCGAGGGCTTGGCGCGCGAAATGAGCGCCCAAGGCATCCAACTGCATAAACACGCGATTCCGAGCGCAATCACCCCGAACGGCGATGCGCATAACCTGCACCTCGAGGGCGGTGCTGAGCACGGTCCTTTTGATTCCGTTCTGTTCGCGATTGGTCGCGATCCCGTCACCGAGGCGCTCGGTTTAGAGCGGGCCGGTGTCGTGACGGCGCGTGGATATATTCCAACCGACTCTTTCCAGAATACGAATGTGCCTGGTATCTATGCCATCGGCGACGTCACGGGTCGTGCACAGTTGACCCCGGTTGCGATCGCCGCGGGCCGCCGCCTTGCCGACCGTCTTTTCGGTGGGAAAACGGATCGACGTTTGGACTACGATCGGATTCCTACGGTGGTCTTTTCGCACCCACCGATAGGAACTGTGGGTATGACCGAGGACGAAGCGCGCAGCCAGTATGGCGACCAGGTCAAGATCTATAAGGCGGGATTCGTGCCGATGTATCACGCGCTGACAGCGCGTAAAGTCCGAACCGAAATGAAGCTCGTGTGCGTGGGTAGCGAAGAGCGCGTTGTGGGGTTACACGTGCTGGGTCACGGCGCAGATGAAATGCTGCAGGGCTTTGCCGTGGCGGTGAAAATGGGCGCGACGAAGCGTGATTTTGATGACACGGTCGCGATCCATCCGACGGCAGCTGAAGAATTCGTGACGATGCGCTAGGGATGTAAGGTGAAATCAATTCGACAATATCAGGGCCATACACCGGCCTTGGGAGCCGGGGTCTATGTAGACCCCCAGGCTTGTGTTATCGGGAGAGTGCGTATCGGGGACGATTCCTCGATTTGGCCGATGGCTGTATTGCGCGGGGATGTCCAAGACATTCAAGTCGGCGCCCGCACCAGCGTACAAGATGGTTCGGTGCTGCATGTGACCCATGACGGGCCATTTCAGCCGGGTGGCCGCGCGTTAGTCATTGGAGATGACGTCACGATCGGTCACAACGTGACTCTACATGCCTGCACCATCGGCAATCGATGTTTGATTGGCATGGGCTCAATCGTCCTAGACGGCGCCGTCATCGAGGATGACGTGATGGTGGGGGCGGGCAGTGTAGTGCCGCCGCGTAAACAGTTGCGCAGCGGCACATTATGGATGGGTAATCCTGTGCGCGAAGTGCGCGCATTAACCGAGCGCGAGCGCGAACAGTTGGCGTATTCGGCAGCGCACTACGTCCAGATTAAGGACAACTACCTCACGCAGGCCTCCGCTGACACGTCAGCGGAGCGGTAGTTCTATGTCCGAGAATAGTTCTTCCAGTGGGGGCCCTTCGCCGGCGCGTATGGCTTGATCGATCAGGCGCCGAGTGAGGTGCGGCGCGAATGATTTCAGGAATTCGTACATGTAGCCGCGTAGCAATCGACCGCGGCGGAAACCAATCCAAGTTACGTGAGGCGCAAACAAATGCGACGCTTCGATTTGAACGAGATCGCTATCAGCCTCTGAGTCAAGTGACATGCTGGCGACAATTCCAACGCCAAGCCCCAATCTGACGTAGGTCTTGATCAAATCGGCATCGCTGGCCGTCAACGCCACGTTCAGCTTGAGCCCATTACTTTCGAATAATGCCGGCAGCGACGACCGCCCACCAAAGCTGAACGTGTAGGTCACGATCGGGTATTTCGCAAGCGAGTTCAGAGACACCACGCGCTCTTTCGTGAGCGGGTGGCCAGCCGGAACGATAATTTTTCGCGTCCAGCGGTAGCACGGCAACAGTACTAAGCCAGGAAACAACTCGGCACCGCCCGTGGCAATTGCAAAATCGACGCGGTCAAGTTTCGCCAGTTCACCAATTTGTTCTGTAGTGCCTTGATGTAGGTGCAGGTCGACCTCTGGGTACGCCTTTCGGAACTTTTGCACGATCAGCGGCAGGACATATCGGGCTTGGGTATGCGTTGTGCCGATCGATAAGGAGCCGGATTTGTTGTCCTGCAGATCCGCAGATAGGCGGCGGATGTTTTGGACTTCCTCGAGTATGCGTAGGCCGCGATCAACGACCTGTTGGCCGGCTGCGGTGACGCCAATTAGATTGCGGCCGTCCCGCTCAAAAAGCGGGAACCCCAACTCGTCTTCGAGCAGCTTAAGCTGCTTACTCACGCCTGGC
This sequence comes from uncultured Pseudomonadota bacterium, assembly GCA_903879335.1. Lineage (GTDB taxonomy): Bacteria > Pseudomonadota > Gammaproteobacteria > Steroidobacterales > Steroidobacteraceae > CAIKZZ01. The sequence continues at coordinate 145,326 of CAIRLC010000007.1, read as the reverse complement.
TGTGAGGTATGCAACTTGCGGGCGGCCGTCGTGATGTTGAGTCCGTTCTGGACAACGGCGGTGAGGTAGCGGAGTTGATGCAATTTCATGGGTAGTCCCCTAGCGAACCCCCTTAGAATACGAGCGCTTGGGCCGGAGGGCCAATGAACCGGCATATGATCAAGTAATGGGGTCATGCCTGAATGGCTTGCAACCACGGCCTGTCACAAACTCACAGTAGTCTCGGCGCTCCCCAAACGGTCTGAATCGATGCCTCAGAACCCCCAAGTCTTGATTCAGCAAGGGATTGCCGCCCAGCGTAGTGGACGACTTACCGAGGCGGCCCGCTGTTACGAGGCTGCGCTCAGCCAAAGCCCGCAAAATTTTGATGCGCTACAACTGCTCGGCGTCGTGCGATTTCGCTTGGGCGACCTGCCGGCTGGTCTCCGGTTGATGGAGCAAGCTTTAGCGCAGGTTCCCAACCACGGCCCAACCTTAAATAACTACGGTAATGCCTTACGCCAGGCCGGTCGGCATCACGAGGCTCTGCGAGCCTACCAAGCAGCCCTAGCGGCTCTGCCGACACCGAACGCGTTACTACTCCGAAACTTGGGCTCCGGATATTTGGAAATTGGCGACCGACATGAGGCTGGCCGGTTTTTAGAGGCGGCATGCCGGCTGGATCCGCGCGATCCCGTGCTCTGGTGCTGGATCGGAATGCTCGAGTCGATGCGAGATCGGGTCGATGCCGCGATCGCCGCGTATCGCGAAGCCCAACGATTAGACCCCGCGCGCGGAGACGCCTGGTACCAAGCGCAACTAGGGCTGGCCTCGGCCGCCATCAGCAAACGGCATCCGGCGCAAGCTGAGCGCGCGTTGGCGGAGATTTTAGCTGCACGCCCAACTCCCCTGGCGCGCGTGGGATGGCTGCAGTTGTCGCAGCGTCTCGCCAATTGGACGGGATGGCAGCGCGAGATGGATCAACTGGCTCAGGATGCTAGCCTGTTGCAGGTTGAGCATGAAGCTCTGATGCAGGTGCTTTACGCCTCTGATGACCCCAAGATCCTGCGCTCCTGCGCCGATGCCGTGGCTCGATTTCACACTCAGCGGGCCGGCACCGTCGTGCCTCCGGCGATGCGCCCGCATGCCCGGATCAAAGTCGGCTATTTGTCCGGCGACATTCGCAACCACGTCGTAGCCTGGCTGTTCTCAGAATTGTTGCCTTACCGGAACAAAACACAGTTTGAAGTGACGGTGTACGCGCTCGGACCCACGGATCACTCCGCCGTTCGGCAGGCCATTATCTCGGAAGTGGATCATTTTACTGATCTAGGGACGCGAAGCGCTCACGAAATTCATGAACTCATTCAGGCTGATGAGATCGATATCCTCGTCGATCTCGCCGGGTATACCGAGCACGCTCGGCCCAGAGTGCTCGCTACTCGCCCCGCACCGATTCAAGTGGGATGGCTGGGTTATCCAGGCACGATTGGCGGCCAATTGCTTGATTATCTGATCGCCGATCCGGTTGTCGTTCCGCCCGAGCTTGAAGCGGACTATGCAGAACGGATTGCTCGCCTGCCGGTCAGTTGTTTGCCCAATCACTCCAATCGATCGGTAAGCCAGCCCAAGAGCCGAGCCGCGCTTGGCCTGCCCTCAGACGCCGTCATCCTGTGTGCTTTTGTGCCCGCGGTGAAGATCACGCCCCCCATCTTCGATGTGTGGATGTCAATTCTTCGAGCGAGACCCGCGGCGTGCCTGTGGTTGCAGAAGCCTACAGACGAGGCGATGAATAATCTGCGCAAAGAGGCGGAGGCCCGAGGGGTTTCTGCGCAGAGACTGATCTTTGCCGAATTTGAACAAGATCATGACGCGCATTTGGCGCGATATGCCGTTGCAGATCTGGCGCTCGATACCTATCCGTACGGATCACACTCAACGGCCGCCGATGCGCTTTGGGTCGGGTGTCCTTTAGTCTCTCGTCGTGGGTCAGGATTCGCCGCTCGGGTATCGTCGTCCGCGCTGGCTGCTGTTGGTCTCGCATGCCTCGTCGCCGAGTCGAACGAAGCGTATCTGGATCTGGTTCTCGAACTGATTGATCACGCTGAGCGGCGTTTCGCACTGCGTGAGCACCTTATCAAGGTCAGGACTACATGCGCATTGTTTGATGCGCCGCGGTATGCGAGCGCTTTAGATCGTGCCTACGCCTACATGTATCAACAGGCGTTTGATGGTCAACCGACGCAATCGTTTGATGTCGAGCCTGAGTAGATCGTTCAAAACATCATGCTGCGGTATGCACCGGCTGGAAATTTCGCCGTGGGCGGCATCACCCGATTGATCAAGCTAGGATCGATCACGAGTCGATAACCGGCAGCGCGCAGCGCTAGGTGTAGCGGCACATGCTCACATTGCTGCATCCTCAATAGAGAAAGTGTGCCACCCGCTTGAGGCGCGATGTGCATTTGCGCCCCATGGTATGTCCCTGCGATCGATTTAAGTGCCGCGAGCTTGTAAATACCCAAACCTCCGAATGCCGATTCCACCTCTAACGGTGGGCTACCCGGATCGAGCGATCGAACCCGCGGCGCAAAAACTTGCGTATACGCGGCGTCATCCGATAGCCCGGTGTTCAAGGTGGCTGTCGCCATCGCGAGCCATATGTCATCGGGACACCAGTCTTTTGCTCTCAACGCCCAAAGGTCGTAGTACAGACCTCTTTGGTTAGCAAATACGGCCGCCAGATCGTGCTGCGCCGCAAGCTTATTTTGCGCGGACTGAATGGCGGTAGACTCCAGGGGATGCCCGGCCGCATCGTCCATATCGACCACGACGAGGTCATCAAAATCGCAAACAGAAGGATGCAGCCGAGCGAACGCTAAATAAGAATTGCGGGCATATTCGAGCCGCAGGGTGCGTATCGGCAATTGTCCCAATCCATTCAAGTTGAACAGATTGTAATTCTGTCTTCCGCGACCAAATTCTACGAGTAGCGCTTGAGTGTCATCCTGTGAATCATTCTCTACAAAGCAAAATGCGACCTCGTCATAGGTTGACGAAATTCGCTCCAAATTGGCGAAAACTGCCGGTAGATGCTGACTGCAGTCTCTGGCTACGCCTGCGATAAGGGCTCGTCTCTTCATTCGGCTACACTCCAGTATTCGCCGAATTTATCAGATCGGTATGAACTCAAGATGCACAGCACCTCAGTTCACCGATAGCCCTGGGCTTGTAGCGAAAACAGGTGGGCATAGCGGCCGCCCAGCGCCATCAATTCATCGTGCGAACCAAATTCGACGATCCGACCGCCATCCAGCACAGCAATCCGGTCTGCCATCCGAACGGTCGAAAATCGATGGGAGATCAAAATTGCGATTCGATCCCGTGTCAAAGAGCGGAAGTGCGCGAAAATCTCAGCTTCCGCTCCCGCATCCATAGCGGCGGTCGGCTCGTCCAGAACCAACACTTTTGCTCGCGTGCGCATAAATGCCCGCGCCAACGCTATCTTTTGCCACTGACCACCCGACAATTCCCGCCCGTCGCGAAACCATTTACCGAGTTGTGTGTCATACCCAGAGGGTAGGTCGCGAATGAACGGATCCGCCAACCCTTTTGTAGCGGCGTCCAACCATCGCGCGCGGTCATCGAACGCGGCGACATCGCCTGCGCCAACGTTTTCACCGACTTTTAATTGATAGCGAGCAAAGTCTTGAAAGATCACGCCGATACGTTCGTGTAGCGCCACCTCGCTCCATTGAGCGAGATCAAGGCCTTCATAGGTGATCTGTCCGCTAGACGGAGGGTACAGGCGGGTTAAAAGTTTGATGAGCGTGGTCTTGCCCGACCCGTTTTCGCCGACAAGCGCCAAACTTTCACCGGGTTTGATGTGGAGGGAAATATCAGCCAGTGCTGGGGTGGCAGAATCCGGATAGGCGAATGAGACGCGGTCGAATCGGATGCCGTCTGAAGGATCAGGCCCGCTCGTCTCTACACCCAACCGTTCCGGGACCGGCTGATCCAAATACTCGTATAAATTGGATAGATAAAGGTTGTCTTCGTAGAGGCCGCCGACGGAGCTGAGGGCCGCAGACAAAGCAGTTTGGCCTTGCCGAAACAAAGCGAGATACATGGTCATCGCGCCTAAGGTGATCGCGCCAGCGATGGCCCGAGCCGCGATCCACCCGTAAGCGCCGTAGAGCGTGAGTGTGGCGACTAGCCCTAGCGCAAAGCCCCATCCGTCTCGCCTGAGTGTGAGCGCCCGGTCTTCCGCGTAAAGCGAGGTAAATATGGCGCGATAACGCTCTAAGAATAGCGGGCCGAGGCCAAAGAGCTTCACCTCCTTGGCCGAAGTGTCACTGGATAAAGCGGACTCTAAGTACAGCTGTCGGCGTGTTTCCGGTGAGCGCCAGCGGAATAAGCGAAAAGCATCGCCAGAAAATTTAGCTTCCGCGAAAAACACCGGCAGACCAGCGATGAGCAAAAGCACCACTGCGACCGGCGAGAAGCGCGTCAGTAACAGACCGAAGCTGACTAGCGTGACGGCATTCTGGCCTAAGGAGAATGTTCGCATGACCATCGAGAGCGGTCGCGTCGAGGCTTCCCGTCTAGCGCGCGTTAATTTGTCATAGAACTCGGAATCCTCGAACTGCACCAGCTCCAACGTGAGTGCCTTTTCGAGAATCATCACATTAACGCGCTGACTCAACTCAGCGCGCAGCAGCGACTGACAGGTGGATTGGCCGCGCTGTGCCGCTGCCAGCAGCGCCACAATTCCGCCTTCCAGCGCCACCAGCAGGAGCGCGTGCCGATAAGATTCGGTATGACTGTCCGTATGCAGTTGGCTGGCGTGAACGACGGCATCCACAATGGCTGCGCCGATCCACGCCACGCCGGCCGGCAAACTGCCGATGAGCAAGGTCAATATCGCCAAAGTGATCGTCAGGGCTGGGTTCGTGGTCCAAGCCAAGTGGGTGGCCCGTGCCAGATATCGGAACACTCCGGCGAAGCTCTTGGTTGGCTCCGTCGAGGGGATGGGTCCTTGCCAGGATGTGCGAGAAGACACTCAATTTCCTTTAGACAGACGGCACTAACGGGCTAAAGGCATTATAGGAGACTGGCCACCTAAGCTTGGGCTGATCGATGAACGATTTAGCAGATGACGGAATTGATGTCGGCCGACTGAGCGCTTATTTACGCGATCGCGTTGATGGTTTCGATGCGATCCAGTCGCTGCGACGGTTGTCGGGTGGTCAATCTAACCCCACGTATCGGATTGATGTTGCCGATCGGTCCTTTGCGCTACGAACAAAGCCGGCGCCGCTTGCCCTCCTGCTGCCCTCGGCGCATCAAATTGAGCGCGAGTACCGGGTGCTCAGCGCCTTGGCGGACACGGACGTTCCAGTGCCCAAGGTCTACCACCTTTGTACGGAGGAGGACTTGATTGGGCGCGCTTTTTACCTGATGGATTTTGTCGAAGGTCGAGTCTTCGCTGATCCCCGACTGTCGGCCGTTAGCGGTCATGAGCGCGCCGCTGTTTTTGATGACATGAATCGCGTGATGGCGACACTGCATGCGGTGGATTGGCAAGCGCTGGGACTGGAGGATTTTGGTAAACCTGGCGCCTACCTGACCCGCCAGATTGCGCGTTGGTCTCGTCAGTATCGATCGAGTGAAACGGAACGCATCGAGTCCATGGATCGACTGATTGATTGGTTGACGCAGGCAACACCACCGGCAGATCTCACGACGCTGGTTCATGGCGATTTTCGTCTCGATAACTTGGTGTTTGAGGTGGACCGGCCGAGGATCGCCGCCGTTCTAGACTGGGAATTGTCGACGTTGGGCTCGCCACTTGCCGATTTCGCTTATCACTGTTGTGTTTGGCACTTCCCTGTCGGTCTCTATCGCGGCTTATTTGGGGTGAGCATCCCGGCGGGTGTCCCCTCAGAGGTCGACTACCGGCGCGTATACGCGGCGCGATCCGGGCGTAATACCGACGACGATTGGGATTATTACATTGCTTATAATTTTTTCCGGATGGCGGCCATCGTGCAGGGCATTCGCAAACGTGCGCTGGAGGGGACCGCGGCGGCCGCCGATGCCGACGAGTTCGGTCGTGGCGCACGCCGACTGGCCGATCTCGGCTGGATGCGGGTCGAGCGGCTACTCGCAGCCGACTAAGTCCAATTAATCCGCGTAGTGGTCGGGATAGTCTGGCGTCAGAGCCTTGAATCGCTTGTGGATCCACCAATACTGCTCAGGTATGCGCCGGACTTGAGCTTCGATGGAGGCGTGGTAGCGCAGGGTGTCGGCGAGCGGATCTCCACTTGGAAACGGTACGTACGGCGGATGAATCGTTGCGCGCCAACCGCGAGTGCCCGGCAATCGCTCGGTTTCGTAATAAAGGACTGCGGCGCCGGTGAGTTCCGCCAGCCGCGACGTAAACACGTTGGTGGCGGCGGGATGACCGAAGAAGGGCACCATCAGTGCGCCCTTGTTGCGATAGCTCTGATCGGCGGCGTACCACACCACTTCGTTGCGCTTTAACGCCGAAATCATGGCTCGGACGTCATCCCGGCGGATGGCTCTGCGGGCGGAACGCGCAAAACTCGCGCCGGAAATGGCCGCAATCAATTCATTCTTTGTTGGTTTGTACAGTGCATTGATCGGGTACCGAGCATTTAGGATGCGCGCACCGATCTGTAGCGTCGTGAAATGCGCCGTCAGCAGAATGACGCCCTTGCCAGAAGCCGTCGCGGCCTCCAAATGTTCCATTCCAATAATGTCGGAATGGGCGATCAGCGTTTCATCTGAACCCCACCACGTCAGCGCAGATTCGAGTAGCCCAATGCCGAGCGACTTGAAATGGCGCCGGAGCAAATCAGCGCGCTCGTTCGGGCTCCAATCCGGCAGGCACAGGGCCATATTGCGTTCAGCGACACGGCGATAGGGCAGAGGAAGGCGGTGAGCGAGTGCGCCTAATGCCCGCCCCGCGATCAATAACGCGGAATACGGCAAGCTCGCGGCCAGACGGATGAGGCCGAGCCCAAGCCAAGTCGGCCAATAGCGGGGACCGTAAAGTCGGGTAGGCAGGCGTAGCATCGGCATGTAGGGTCGCGGGAAGACGTTGCCATCGTAACCTGACGGTCCGATAACTTGACCAATTTTCGCGACTCGGGTGATACTGAGGACATGAGCACTGTATCGCCATCCACTCTCACCTGCGGCCACCGGCCTGCCCGTTGGTGGTGGCGTCATTCCACGGAGTGGGTGCGCGAGGCTTAGGCCTGAACGATAGAAACCGGTAAGTACACGCGAAACCCATCTCCGACATAGCCGGGGGTGGGTTTTTTATCGCCTGCTCCCCGGTATCCCAGACGAGGAGCCTATGCATCCCCCGTTCGATATTGCGGCTGATCTCGATACTCCGGTATCGGCATTTTTGAAACTGCGCCCATTCAAACCGCGTTTTCTTTTGGAGAGCGTGGAGGGTGGTGAGCGCGTGGCTCGCTATTCCTTCATTGGATTCGGTGATGCGCTCGAGATTCGGCTGGATGCCCAAGGCCTCAAAGTCCGACCAGCGGGCGGAAAAGTCGAGGTGTCGCCCCGACCTGAGAATGGTGCGGCACTGTTGGACGCCTTACGCGCTGCGCTGGCCCGTGCCCCAAGGCCCAAACCCGACATTCCAGGCATGCCCTTAGCCGGTGGGTTAGTCGGCGTATCCGCCTATGACCTAGTCCGTTGGTTCGAGCGTGTCCCGACACGTCTACCCGTTGAGCCCGGGATGCCGGAAGCGTGTTATCTCGCGCCCTGTTCCTTTCTGATCTTCGATCACGTGACCCGAGGCATTGCCCTGCTCCATGCCGGATCAGAAGAAGAACGGCAAGCCTTGAGGCGCGAGATCATTCGCGCCTTGCGCGGCGGGCTGGCCATAGGCCGACCACCAGCCCGACTTGAAGCCGCGAAAGGCAGCCTCTCCCGGGAGGAGTACATCGCCGGCGTCAAGCGCGTCCAGGAATACATCGCGGCGGGCGATGTCTACCAGCTGGTCTTGTCGTCACAATTTCGTGGTGCATGCGAATTAGACCCGTTTGAGGCCTATCGCGCCTTACGCCTCGTCAATCCATCGCCGTACATGATTTATTGCGAACTGGGAGATCGAACCCTGGTGGGCTCTTCACCGGAGGCGCTCGTTCGCTTGCATGCCGGAATGGCAGAATTACGACCTATTGCTGGTACGCGACGTCGTGGCATTGATGGGGCTGAGGATCTTGCGCTGGAGCGAGAACTGCTCGCCGATGCCAAGGAGAATTCCGAGCACGTCATGTTGGTCGATTTGGCCCGAAATGATTTGGGGCGAGTGGCCACCGCCGGTAGCGTCCACGTGGACCCTTATCGCGTGATTGAGCGCTACAGCCACGTCATGCACATCGTTTCCGGGGTGCGCGGTCGGCTGGCTGCCGGCCGCGATGCATTCGATTTATACGCAGCGACCTTTCCGGCGGGCACCCTGGTTGGTGCGCCGAAGGTGCGCGCTATGGACATTATTGAGGAATTAGAGCCGGTTAGGCGCGGTCTATATGGTGGCACCTACGGCTATTTCGGACACGGCGGGGACATGGATCACGCGATTACAATCAGAAGCCTGACTTTCCACGACGGCGAGTACCGTTACCAAGCGGGCGCCGGCGTCGTGGCCGATAGTGTGCCTGAGGCTGAGTACGAGGAAGTTTTGGCCAAGAGCGCTGTATTGCGCCGTGCCCTCGATATGGCAAAGGAGGGCCTGTGATGACCTCTCCACGTTTGCTGTTGGTCGATAACTACGACTCGTTCACCTATAACCTCGTACAGGCGTTTCTCGTGATCGGTGCGGAGGTTTTGGTCCATCGCAACGACCAGATCACGCTCGCCGAAGCGGATGCGTTAGCGCCGACCCATTTATGCATCTCCCCTGGGCCGGGAACGCCCTACGATGCCGGCGTTTCGATGGACATGATTCGTCATTTCGCTGGCCGTTTACCCATTCTCGGCGTTTGCTTAGGTCATCAGTCCATCACCGAAACGTTTGGCGGTAAGGTGGTCCGTAATAGCCGACTCATGCACGGCAAGACCTCCGCGATCGAACACGACGGGCAGGGCGTCTTTGCAGGATTGCCCACCCGGCTCGAAGTCGGCCGCTACCACTCTCTCGTCGCGCAACCTGCCTCCATGCCCCCGGAACTTATCGTTACGGCAAGTACGGCAGAAGGCGAAATCATGGGCCTACGCCATCGGGACTTGGTGATTGAGGGTGTTCAATTTCATCCCGAGAGTGTGTTGACGCCGGACGGACCCAAAATGCTGGAAAACTTTCTTCATATGCGGGGCGGGCGTCGGGCATGAGCGTGATCTTGAAGGTCGTACTTGAGCGTGTTGTATCCGGAGCTTCACTGAGTGAAGCCGATGCAACCGAACTCATGCTCGCCCTGACAGATCCCGCAGTACCGCCGGCGCTTGCGGGCGCGTTGTTGGCTGCATTGCGCACTAAGGGTGTCACGGCGGACGAAGTGCGCGGTTTCGCGATCGGCATGCGCTCATTGGCGCGACGCCCAACCTTACCGGAGGTCGGGCCGACCATAGATATCGTAGGTACCGGTGGTGATGGCTCGAACACCTATAACCTGTCGACGGGCACCGCTTTACTCGCCGCTGCCGCCGGCGCACGGGTGGTTAAGCACGGGAACCGCTCCATATCGAGCCGCTCGGGTAGCGCCGATGTGCTGGAGGAGTTGGGGCTGAGCATCCCCCTCGACGAAAAAGCGGCCAGCGACTGCCTGGCGGCGACTGGATTCACGTTTTTATTTGCGCCGCATTATCACCCGGCGATGAAAGCGATCGCGCCGGTGCGGGCCGCGCTGGGTGTACGTACTATTTTCAATATGCTCGGTCCGCTCACGAATCCGGCAGAGCCCGATTTCCACATTATTGGCGCCTATAGTCCTGAAGCGGCGGCATTGATGGCCGAAACCCTTGCGGGCCTGCCTATTCGCCGTGCGTTCGTGGTTCATGGCGAACCGGGTTGGGACGAACCGACCCCAGCCGGTAGTTTTCTGCTCCACGATGTGACGCCGGGTCAGATTCGGTCGTCAACGCGCTCGGCGGCTGACTTTGGTCTCCCGACCTGTGCGGCCGAAGAATTACGCGGCGGTGATGCTGCGCACAATGCCGCTGCGTTGCGGGCCGTCTTTGAGGGCCGCGATCGCGGACCGCATCGGGATGCGTTGGTGATGGGTGTCGCTTTGGCCTTGGAAGTGATGGGCTTGGCCGCTGATCCCTTAGCGGCGGCGGCGCATGCGCAGCACACGATCGATAGTGGGGCGGCAGCCGCCATGTTGCGAAGCCTTGCAGCGTTCGGAGCAACCCTGCGATGACACTGCAAATGGATTTTTTGGCCGCCATGGCTGAGTCTTCGCGCGCTCGCGTTGAAGCGGCTCGGGCGGTTGAATCTGAGCGTGAGCTGATAGCGCGAGTGGCCACATTGCCTCCACCGCCGAAATTGTCACTCGACGGTCGCTTCGATCTGATCGCTGAACTCAAACTGCGCTCACCCGCCATGGGCCTGTTGTCCGGTTCCGCTGACGATCTTGAAGCTCGCGTTCTGTCGTACGCCGCTGCTGGAGCAGCGATTGTGTCTGTATTGACCGAACCCGCCCGTTTTGACGGCAGTCTTGATCACTTGCGCCGTGCAGCGCGCGTGTTAGCGCCCGCGGGTGTGCCGGCGATGCGTAAGGACTTTCTGGTGGATCCGTATCAGCTACTCGAAGCCCGGGTCTGCGGCGCAGGGGGTGTATTGCTGATTGTTCGGATGCTGGATCACTCCACGCTGCAGCGCATGGCGGCTTTCGCGGCAGAGTTGGGGCTGTTTATATTGCTCGAAGCATTTGACGCGGCCGAGGTGGCTATTGCGGAATCGATCGCTAACCAATGGCGTGGTCGGCCTGAGAACTGCCTGATCGGCGTCAACAGCCGCGACCTGACGACACTTAAAGTGGTGCCAGAACGACTCGATGAACTAGCGGGTTGTTTGCCGCGCGCCCATCCGCGCGTGGCCGAAAGCGGATTGGTCACGGCGCAAGACGCGGCGCGGTTAGCGGCTGCCGGCTACACCGCTGCACTGGTGGGTACGGCGTTAATGTCGAGCGCAGATCCGATCGCGCTCGGGCAGTCCATGATCGCGAGCGGCCGTGCCGCGAGGTCTGCGACGTGACAATTTGGGTCAAGATTTGTGGTTTGACTACGGCGGAGTCGATCGATGTGGCGGTTGATTCGGGCGCCAATGCCGTCGGTTTTGTATTTCATGCCAGTTCGCCGCGTAATGTATCCCCAGCGCAGGCTGCCGAACTGGCCCAACGCGTGCCGTTGGGGGTTGAGCGATTTGCAGTCATGAAACACCCAAGCCGAGATTTTCTGGCGTCGGTCTTGGCGGCGTTTCAGCCCGATGTTCTGCAAACTGATGCGGCAGATTTCGATGATCTCGACCTGCCGGCGGGTATGCGGACGCTCCCTGTGTACAGGACGGGTCGGCCGATGCCGGACATTTACCCGGCGCGATGTCTCTATGAAAGTGCCGACAGCGGTCAAGGACATCGCGCCGATTGGACGGAAGCGGCCATGCTCGCTGGACGTACTCGCCTTGTATTGGCTGGTGGTCTGGATCCCGCTTCTGTAACGGAGGCCGTTGGCCGCGTCCGCCCCTATGGCGTGGATGTCTCCAGCGGTGTGGAATCCACACCGGGCCGAAAGGATCTGGGCAAAATTCGCGCATTTGTGGCGGCTGCACGAGCCGCCGCAACCTATTGAAATGAAGGACGGGAGTCAGGACATGCAGAGGCTATTCGAAGTCGGCGAAGCCAGCGCGTTACTCAAGCGGGAGATCGCGGGCGAGTTCCCCGACCAACGCGGGCGTTTCGGTCCTTACGGCGGCCGATATGTACCGGAAACGCTGATGCCGGCGCTGGACCGCCTCGAAGCGGGTGTGCACCGATGGCTCGGTGATCCTGAATTTGCAGCTGAACTGGATGCGCAATTGGCGGATTGGGTCGGTCGACCCACTGCGCTGTCGTTTGCCCCGGCGCTATCCGCAAAATGGGGCGCCAAGGTTTACTTGAAGCGCGAAGACCTGGCGCACACGGGCGCCCACAAGATCAACAATGCCATCGGTCAGGCCCTGCTCGCCAAACGATTGGGCGCTAAGCGTATTGTGGCTGAAACGGGTGCGGGCCAGCATGGCGTCGCGAGTGCTGCGGCTTGCGCTCGATTGGGCTTGCCCTGCACCGTGTATATGGGCGCTATCGATTGCGAGCGCCAGGCGCCAAACGTCGGGCGAATGAAACTCTTGGGCGCAACCGTAGTCCCGGTCACTGGCGGTGACCAAACATTGCGTGCGGCGATTGACGAAGCATTGCGGGACTGGGTATCCGATCCTAACGGCACCTATTACTTGCTGGGCTCCGCGGTGGGTCCGCACCCATACCCTCTGCTGGTCCGGCAGCTGCAATCGGTCATCGGTCGTGAAGCTCGCGCCCAGATGATTCGACAGACTGGCGCTTTGCCTGACGCGGTATTCGCTTGCGTGGGCGGCGGTTCGAATTCGATCGGAATGTTCCATCCTTTTATCGGTGATCCGGGCGTCCAACTGATTGGATTGGAAGCGGGTGGCCGAGGTCCAGCTCTGGGTGATAACTCGGCGACCTTGACGATGGGGCGCCCTGGCGTTTTGCAGGGCTGTTACTCCATGTTGCTGCAAGATGCGGACGGCCAGATTCAGGAAACGCACTCGGTATCGGCCGGGCTCGACTACCCCGGCGTTGGACCCGAGCACTCGCTGCTCATGAGCACCGGTCGTGTTCAATATGACTACATTACGGATGACGAGGCGCTCGAGTCCTTGGCCGAATGCTGCTCAACAGAGGGCATTATTCCGGCGATTGAGACGGGTCATGCATTTGCCGGTGCACGCAAATGGGCGGAGAAGAATCCCGGTACCACATTGGTCATCTGTCTCTCCGGTCGGGGTGATAAAGACATGCCAACGTTGCAACGCACTTTGCTGAAGGGAAAACTGTGATGACCACTGTGAATACAACTCGCCTCGGTCATGAAACGATTGGCGATGCAATTCTTGCCGCGAATGCGCGCGGGGAAACGGCAATTGTGGGTTTTATGACGGCCGGTTTTCCAACGAAGGAGAAGTTCCTGGAGGAGCTTGTTCGCATAGCCAATACGGCTGATGTTCTTGAAATCGGCGTGCCGTTTACGGATCCGATGGCTGATGGCATGACCATTCAGCGCGCAAGCCACCAAGCGCTCGTCGGCGGCGTTTCGCTGGCATGGATTCTGGAGTCACTCCGCGGACTGGCGGCGCGACCTAAAGCGCCTCTTTTGTTGATGAGTTATCTCAACCCGCTGCTCGCGTTTGGCATAGACCGGTTGCCGGCCGCCGCTCGCGATGCTGGCGTTGCAGGATTTATTGTCCCCGACTTGCCGTACGAAGAATCCCACGAGATGCGCGCGGCATTGGAAGCGGTAGGCATAGGGCTCGTGCAGATGGTCACCCCCGTCACTCCCCATGAGCGACTCGCCATGCTCTGCCGAGAAGCGCGTGGCTTTATCTATGCAGTCACGATGACTGGAACGACGGGTAAGCAGGTCGCGGTGCCCACGGAAGTTACGGAATACCTTCAGCGCGTGCGCCAGCTCTCGTCAATCCCGGTATGCGCGGGATTCGGTATCCGTTCGGCCGAGCAGGTCCGCTTGTTGGCGCCGGTGGTCCAAGGTGTAGTCGTAGGCTCGGCGCTTGTTGAAGTGCTCGAACGGGGCGAAGACCCCGTGCCCTTTATCCTCGGTTTGAGAGGGTAGCTGACCGCTACCCTGCCCTATGAATTCTGGCGCGGAGTGTCCGTCATGAGACCATTTTGCATCGCGTATCGGGTGACATCAGCGACGTTATGAAGGTCCAGTTTTCGCATCAGATTCGCGCGATGCTTTTCGACGGTCTTGATGCTGCGGCAAAGAGATCGGGCTATCATCTTATTGGACTGACCCCGCGCGACCATGGTTAAGATTTCTTTTTCACGAAGAGTGACAGTCTCTTCGGTCTCATCGGTCGCTGACTTATGCCGACTCAAAGTAGTTTGAACAAACTGCTGTGATGAACGAGCACAGAGGTGGACCTTATCACGCAATACTTGCTGCAAAGAGCGTAGCAACTCACTTCGCGAGGAGTCTTTGACGATGTACCCGTCAGCACCTGCGCCAATGGATGCTCGAATGTATTCGGGGGTGTTGTGCACGGTGAGAACGGCAATCTTCGCCGTTGGATTGTGTTCGCGCAGTGCGGCAATTCCGGATACGCCTGTCACGCCGGGCATTGATAGGTCCGTAATGATTAGATCTGGTCCAAGCGCTGGCGTTTTTGAAATCGCTTCATTGATATCAGCCGCATCACCCACGACCTCGAAGTTCGCCTCCAAGGAAAGTAGTGCGTGCAATCCTTCGCGGACAATAGCGTGATCGTCAACAATGAAAATCTTTATCTTTTCATCTGTGACGGACGTTTCAACGCTCATATGGCAATCCTTGAGAAGATAGACATCTGATGTGGAGCGCTCCAACCGATGCGAATCTGTCGCTGCTGATTTTTCCTCTGAGAGCCTTTCGCTCACATTGGATTACGGTGCCAGTATCGCTCGCGCGCGGAAGAGGCATAAGTAGGAATTACTGAAAATGAGAAGCCAGTCTCATTTCCGTTCAATCGATAGTGACCGCGATTGCGCGCGCGTTAACCTAATCCGGTCTAAATCCTCCGTCCGACTCTGCTGGACCCGTATGTTTCGCGTATCCGTCGCATCGCCTTTCCAATTTCTGCTTCTGGCGCTGGCGCTGTTGCTCGGCGGCCAGTGCCGCGCAGATATTTACAGTTTTGTCGATGATGGTGGCGTCACTCATTTCAGCAATGTGCCGGATGACCCGCGCTATGTGCTGTTCCAAAAGCAGGCTCAAGCCCAAGTGGCTGCGACCAATCCAGGCGCCCCGATCGTTCAAGAGAGTTGGCGGCAGCGCGAAGCGGCCCTGTCCGGCTTAATTGATCAGACCGCTCGACGCCGTTCGGTGCATCCCGCTTTGCTGCGCGCCGTGATTGCTGCAGAGTCGGCCTTTAATGTGCAGGCCGTATCTCGAGCTGGTGCGCAAGGCTTGATGCAGTTACACCCGGACACGTCGCGACGCTATGGCGTCTTAAATCCCTTTGACCCGGCCGACAATATTGAAGGCGGCGCTCATTACCTGAGTGACCTGTTGCGTCGCTATAACAATGATCTGACGCTCACGCTCGCGGCCTATAACGCTGGCGAGGAGGCCGTTGAGCGATATGGTCGGCGTATCCCGCCATATCCGGAAACGCGGGCTTATGTCCCCACCGTACTGCGCCTTTATCGTAAGTATCTGGCTCAGGTCGCCTCGTGAACGTTCGGCAGTGGGTAGGGTTTACCCTCGCCACGTCTAGGTGCTCCTGCCACTTTGATTGTTCAGTACAGTTGATACTCTCTTCACAGGGCATGACTCGGCGTTTGCAACCGAGGCGCCGGGGGGATTTATGCTGACTACACTGCCACTTTTGCGCGGATTCGAGGAAGCTCTAGGCTCTGCCAAGTCGATCCGGGACGTCGCTTCAGCCATGAGCGAAACCCTTGCTAAGATTTTTCCTGGTGCGTCGTGCATGGTGTTCGAAATCCCTGAGGGATCAGATACTGCTCGCATCGTGACCGGAACAAATGTGCCCGCCGCTTGGGCCATGCGCGCGGTGAAGCTGTACGAGATTAAGCTGCTCGCTGACGCGATGAAGCACGTAAACCGCGTCCACATCCGTAAGGCAATGAGCGCTGCGCCTGTCTCGAGTGAACAGGGTATGCCAATCACTGCGTGTCATGCCGCTTGTGCCGCCGTGCCGGCGGACGGCGCTCCCTCGCACGTCTTTCTGTTGCTGGTTCCCGACGCGGCGATTCCTCTGGACTCGATGAGAATGGCGGTCGATCTTTCGCGACGCATGGTCTCGGGTACGACCCGTATGTTTGCGGACGACTCGTCGCGTGAGACGGTCCTGTCTCAGATTTACACCGCCAAAATGGAATGGGAGTCCGTCGTCGACGCTGCGGAGGTGGTGGCCGCGCTCCTTGATCACGAGGGACAGGTTGTGCGTGCGAGTCAGGCACTGACCCGTTGGACCGGACACCCAGTGGATCGAATCCGTGGTCGAGCGCTTCATGACTTGCTGCATCCCGCCTGCGAACACGCGCCATGCATGTTGCGAGGAGCGCTTAAAAATTCATTAAATCAGATAGTTAGCGGCAAAGCGGCCACGTTTGAGTGGAGCTCGGAGCCTGCGTCTCGTGTTCTTAAGTTTGAATTGCGCTCGGTGGCGCCGGCCGCCGGAACAGCCAATATTCGCCCGCGGATCTCTTGTATCGTGTCGGATGTGACGGAACTAAATGCAGCCGGCCGCCGGATTACGGCGCTGAACGAGCATCTGGAGGCGCGCATCGTCGAGCGTACCGCTGAGCTGCAACACTCGAACGAAAAGCTGCGTGAAGCCATTGAGCGACACAAGGTGACCTCGGCTTCGCTCGCTCGCTCCCGTGAAAATCTCGCCAAGCTTTCCAACCAACTGATCGAAGCGCAGGAATTGGAGCGCAAACGGATCGCCTTGGATTTACACGATTCTGTCGGTCAGTCACTGACAGCGATTAAGTTCTCGTTGGAACACGCTGCAGCCCTGGTTGACCGAGACCGCAAGGCTGATGCCCATGCCAGTCTGGAGCGTATTGCTGGCCGAGTCGGCGATCTCCTTCGAGAGGTCCGGCATATTTCTATGAATCTGCGACCGACAATCCTCGATGACCTCGGGGCGGCGTCGGCCGTTCGCTACTTCTGCCGGGAATGGTCGGCGATTTACAAGGCAATTCAACTGACCGCCGAAATTGATGTTGAAGATAGCGATGTCCCGGACGCCATTAGCACGGACTTGTTCAGAACCATCCAGGAATTGCTGAACAACGTCGCCCGGCACGCCGCTGCGGACAAAGTCTATGTCGGCATCGAAATTGAACAAAACTGCTTACAAGTGACGGTACGCGATAATGGCAGAGGTATGCCGGAGCGCGTTGAGCCTGGCGTAAATGTCGCTCATGTCTCTGATTCCCGCGGTATGCGAGGCCTTCGGGAGCGCACGTCTCATTTTGGTGGCGCCTTTCAGGTCACCTCCGAACCCGGCTGTGGCACAGAAGTTCGTCTGACTTGGCCATTGGAACCTGCCGGCCTTATGAATGAGGGCGTTCGGCCCCATTGACGAATCGTGACTTTCGTCACGGTCGGATTATGTCCAACTGCTAGGATGGACCCCTGACTCGGAACAGCCCCAATCCCGGAACCCTATCTCCCGGGCTTCGGGTCGCCGTATCCCGCGTCAGATCAGCCCGCCTGTTCAGCGTGAATCGCTCGACAGGCGGAGGTTTGCTGTCTGGAGTCCGTCCATGCTTATCCATAAGACCCGAAATCAATCAGGTTTTACTCTGCTCGAATTGCTTGTGGTGATGGTGATCATCGGCTTGCTTGCAGGCTTTGTCGCCCCTAGGTACTTCGCACAGGTCGGAAAATCGCAGGTTAAGGTGGCCAAGGCTCAAGTCGACGCCCTCGACAAGGCTTTGGATCAATATCGACTGGATGTAGGCCGGTACCCAACCACCGAAGAGGGGTTGGCCTCTCTACAAGCCGCGCCGACTGGCATCGACGCCAGCACGTGGTCTGGACCGTACTTGAAGAAGGGCGTCCCGAATGACCCATGGGGTCGGCCATACCTTTACGTGAGCCCTGGCGAACACGGTGACTTCGACCTGTCATCGCTGGGCAAGGATGGCCGTCCGGGCGGCACCGGCGAAGATGCCGATATTACGAACTGGTCCAACTAACATCACGCGAACGACTAGATCGTGAGATACCGGATTACATTGATTGACGCCGCTCGAAACGTCGTCGTCCAAGAATATGATGCCTTGGACGAGGCAGACGCACGTCGGCAGGCTACCGGCCGAGGCGCTCGCGTGCTGTCGGCCGAGCCGGTATCTCAGATTGCGCGTTTCAGAAAGAGTCGCCTAAACCTTACCCAATTCAGCAACGAGCTCATTGCATTGCTGGATGCCGGTTTGTCCCTGATCGAGGCGCTTGATGCGTTGACCGAAAAGGAACGAGACGAAGCCGTCCGGGCAGTATTTGACGGAATACGACGTCGGCTATACGAGGGCGTGAGCTTCTCTGTCGCGTTGGCAGAATACCCCACAAGCTTTAGCGCGCTCTACGTCGCGACCGTTCGCGCGAGTGAGCGCAGTGGCGTCATTACCGAATCACTGAAACGGTATGTGACCTACCAAGAGCAAATTGATCTATTAAAAAAGCGACTGATCAACGCTTCTATTTATCCCGCAGTGTTGTTTGTCGTCGGCATTCTGGTGGTTGTCTTCCTCGTTGGCTACGTCGTGCCGCGCTTCAGTGGGATCTATGAGGACATAGGCGGAGATTTGCCGCTCGCTTCTCGGCTATTGATGAGTTGGGGAAAATTGCTGGCAGCGCACGGCTGGACCGTATTCTTCGCGTTCATTGCGTTTGTGGTCTTTGGAGTCCGAGGAATCTTAAAGCCCGCTTTCCGAGCAAAAATTGCCGCGTTGGTTTCCAAGATCCCTACGGTCGGCTATCAATTAGAGATTTACCAGCTGGCCCGGCTGTACCGTACGACCGGCATGCTTTTACGCGGGGGAATCCCAGTCGTAACAGCCTTTGAAATGACGCGTGGCCTGTTGTCTGCCGACTCCCAGCCGAAGCTGGAAACCGCGACCCGAGCGATCCGCGAAGGACAATCGATGACCGAAGCACTTTCGAATTATGGACTTACGACGCCGGTTGCCGAACGTATGCTCCGTGTCGGTGAAAAAAGCGGAAATATGGGCGAAATGATGGAACGTATCGCCGCCTTTTATGACGAAGAAATGTCACGTTGGGTCGATATCGCGACCCGCTTAATTGAGCCAGCCATGATGACAGTCATCGGTCTTGTCATCGGTGCAGTGGTCGTACTGATGTACTTCCCCATCTTTGAGTTGGCCGGGAGTATCCGATGAGTACCGGTGAGCTCATGAAGCAGACACGCGATCTGATCCGCACTGCTATCTCGCAGCGATCCAATGGACAGGATGGAAATGGAGGACTGTCCGTAGACGCGCTGGCCGAGAAGTTAAAGTTGTCCCCAGCCGACGTCGCGATCCATCTCGGTGAACTGTTGCGTTACACAGTATTCACCGACGACGAATTAATGGCATTAGAACCGGCATTCGACGTCTTCGGCCCAGCCGATGCAGCAGGCCGAGGCTGTGTCGTGGTGCATGGCAGGGACGGGCTCGTTGCTGTTACGGCAGACCCCATTGATGTGACTTTGCGGAACTGGCTCGAAATGCGAGTACATGATCCGCTCATTTGGGCCATCTGCCCTCACGCCGACATTACCGCATACATTGCTCGACACTCGCAAAATACGCGGGCGATGGACGTTGCCACGACCTCCGGCGATGCCGAAGAGTCCGATGACGAAGAGCATATTGAAAATCTATCGCTCGCCTCAATCAGCGCCGATACGAGTCCAGTCGTCAAGCTCGTGCATTCGACCGTGTATGACGCACTGCAGGCCGGCGCGAGTGATATTCACCTTGAGACCCGACCAGGTGGATTGGCAGTTCGATATCGCGTAGACGGCGTACTGGTACACGTTGCAACACTTGGCGGTAACGATCTGTGCGAGCAGGTGATCTCGCGTATCAAAGTAATGAGCGAACTCGACATTGCCGAGCGACGCGTTCCGCAAGACGGACGCTTCAAACTGGCACTCAAGGGTCGTCCGATCGATTTTCGTGTATCCGTGATTCCGAGCGTCCATGGCGAAGACGCGGTACTCCGTATTCTGGACAAGCAGACCCTCACTGACGAAATGAACGGTTTGCGACTTGACGGTCTCGGGTTCGACCCGGAAGTCGTCCTCAGACTCCGACGACTCGCCCAATTGCCATATGGCATGCTGCTGGTAACGGGTCCTACCGGTAGCGGAAAGACCACCACGCTGTATGCGGCATTGACCGAATCGAATACAGGTCACGACAAGATTGTGACTATTGAAGATCCTGTCGAGTACCAGCTGCCTGGCGTGCTGCAAATTCCAGTCAACGAAAAGAAAGGACTGACCTTCGCGCGCGGGTTGAGATCCATATTAAGACACGATCCTGACAAAATCATGGTCGGTGAAATTCGAGACTCTGAGACTGCTCAGATCGCGATTCAGTCAGCACTGACCGGACATCTTGTCTTCACCACGGTACACGCGAACAACGTCTTTGACGTCTTAGGTCGATTTTCGCATATGGGGGTCGACGCCTATGCCTTCGTGTCGGCGCTTAACGGGATCCTCGCCCAGCGGTTGGTTCGTGTGCTGTGCGAGCATTGCGCCGCGCCAGCGCGCCCCGATGACGACGCAATCCTTGATTCAGGCTTGACGCTGGAAGAGGTGCAGTCCTGGAAATTCCGTGCCGGTAAAGGTTGCTCGCATTGCCGCGGTACCGGCTACAAGGGCCGATACGCCGTGGGAGAACTCCTCGTCCTGAACGATGAGTTGCGAGAGGCTATCGTTGCCCGAGCGCCCGCCCGGAAACTGAAAGAACTCGCCATGAAACATGGATCGCGCCTCATCCGGAATGCGGCACTTGATTTGGTAAAGAACGGGATGACTACACTACTGGAGGCCAATCGTGTCACTGCTCTCGCGTGACCGCATTCTGGCCCTCGTCGGGGCTCGGGAAATCGCGCTCGTCCGTACGAGTGGGATGTTGAAGGCGGCAGTTATTGATGCTGAGAATTTTGTTTTTACTGAATCGGCGCAAGGTATGGCTGTCGCTTCGCGCCTCGAGTCGGTGCTGCACGATGCTCGTTGGGCGAATGCCCCGATCCATGTCGTGATCGATGACTCATTCGCAAGATACGCGGTCGTTCCCTGGAGTGGCAAAAACTTAGCTTTCGCTGCGAAAGAAGCGCACGCACGATTCGTGCTGACCGACCTGTTTGGCACCGACATCGAGAGCTGGCGAATTGCGCTGGAAGATAGCCCGCCTGGCCACGATACGCTCGTTTCGTGTATGCCGGCAGAATTGATTGAAGCTCTGCAGGTCTTGGTGACCAACGGCCTCCGCATTGAATCGATCCAACCTTTGTTGGTTGCGGCGTTCAACGGACAACGATCGAATTTGCGCGGCGATCAATGGCTCGCGACCTGGGCATCAGGGTATCTGACCGCCGCAAAAATCAGCAATGGACGAATCGCCTCAATCGATACACGTCGAGCTCCTCGTGGCCCATTGGCTGAGCTTGAGAAGGTGCTCGCGTTTGGCGCTCTCCTGGGAACCGATGCCGTGCTCCCGCCAGCCTGTCGCCTGATCGGCGTTGCAGGCGATTTAGCCGAAATCGGCGGCGTGGCGATTGAATACCTCCCGGCGGGCGATGAAAGCCGTCCAACGTGGATCCGTACCGCGGAGATGTTATGCGCTTGATAACCGCAAGACGGATTGAGCTCGACTATTTGCCCCGTCGAGCAAGCCTGACAACCTCTGGACTCCTGCTGCTCGCGCTCGGCATTGCCGTCGCTTTTGCCGTGAGTTACTCCTTCGATCGAATCGTGGCACAGCGCGACCACCTGCAAGAGCGAGTCGATGCGGCTTCGAAAGTACAAGCGAAGACAAAGGCCAATTTGCCTACAGCTGCCGACGATGCATCAAAAATTGAGTGGGAATTGGCCGTGCCTTGGTCGGAATTGCTGTCAGAACTTGAAGATGCGGGCCACGATTCCAATGGAACGGTCGCGTTGTTATCTATAGAGCCGGACCCGGGTAAGCGAACGGTCCACATCGGGGCCGAGGTGCGTTCGTTGCGTAAGGCGTTGGAATTTGTTGAGCGACTCCAATCAAGTCCGCTTCTACGCAATCCGATGCTTGAGAGTCATGACCTGAACAAGACCGATCCGGAACATCCGTATCGAATCAAGATCATTGCGGAATGGCGGACATGAACGCTCAGCTTAAACAATTAAGACATTCCTCCTTGGTGGCTTCCCTGGCGCCGATGTGGACTAAGTTCCGAACCGAACTAAGCGCCCGTTGGCTGCCCGGTGTGGTGTGGCAAATTCAGCGCAGTGGCGTTGTCGGACTAGTTGGCCTCGCGCTGTGCGTCGGTGCAGGCGTGTTCTATTACTCGTCCTATGCGCCGGTTGTTGATGAAGTGGCTACACTCCATGACAGTTTGCGCTCGACGTCGGCTAAACGTGCTGTAGAACCGCCGATGGCGACCGCTGCGCGGGAGGCGGTTAGTCACTTGCCTGACCGCAACGGCATCACCAAGCAATTGGGAGTCGTATTTGCCTCAGCGAGGCGTGCGGGCTTGTCGATTGAAAACGCCAAAT
Organism: uncultured Pseudomonadota bacterium; assembly: GCA_903879335.1. Taxonomy (GTDB): domain Bacteria; phylum Pseudomonadota; class Gammaproteobacteria; order Steroidobacterales; family Steroidobacteraceae; genus CAIKZZ01. The sequence goes on along the minus strand of CAIRLC010000007.1, from coordinate 122,774 downwards.
ACGATGCGTCAGTATCTAAATCAGGCGACATCACGCGCTACAAGGTGACCTTCCCAGTGATTGGTCAATACGACCAAATCCGCGCCTTTGTCGACGACATCTTGGCGCGCGAGCCAACGATGTCGATTGGCGAACTTGCAATCCAACGCAAAGCGGTTGCCGATCCGGTGGTCGAGGCCCGAGTGCGCCTGACCTTCTACACGAGGAATCGCCAGTGATTACGCCAACACGCACGACCGTGGCGTTGGTTGTCGGTGCGATCTTGATCGCTGTCGCCACTTCGCCGTCACACGCCCAGCAAGCGAGGCCACGGGCCAATGGGGTGCCGTCAGAACCGTTCACCAATAAGCAAACACCGTTAATTCCAATCCCTGCAGGGGTAATCGTGGGTGGTGGTATGCAGCCGAATATCGGGTCGGCCAATGGCGGACAGCCGAATGTTGCGCCGGTCATCAGAGCCATGCCTGAATCGTCCTTCGTAACGGCCGGACCAATGACTTCCTATGGCCGGTCAACGGTCGCAACAACGCAGAATACCGGCGCCGCACCCGTTGTGGATTATTCGCCGGACGACGAGGCCGACGAAACTCCGCCGGAGCCGGCCCCACAGTCGGCGCGCGTCGCAAAGTCACGCCATGCGTCCAATTTGTTCGCGACACACAGTTGGTATTTGCCGCCGCCGCCGCCGCCTTATGTGCCGCCACCGCCGCCACCGCCGCCGCCACCGCCCACAGCGCCGCCGCTTCCCTTTACGTACCTCGGCAGCTATACGCCGTTGGGCGACGCTACGATCTATTTCTTGTCCAAGAGCGACCGTGTATTTGACGTGCGCGTGGGCGACTCGATTGAATCGACCTACCAGGTGGAAAGCGCCGGTCAGGGTCAACTCACCTTCAAATTTTTGCCACTTAATCAAAGCCAGACGTTGGTCACCGGAGCGACGCCATGAATTCCGCGCGTTGGAAGAATCTTAAAGTAATCACCGCCGCATCGGCGTTCACGCTGCTCGCTGGATGTGGCGCCACTCGCCTGCACTACGACGGCATGAAAGACGTTGACCAAGGTCATTATGAAAGTGGCGTGTCGAATCTGCGCAAAGCGTTAGATAAGCAGCCGGATAATTTCGAATACCGTCGTGATCTTCGGAGTCGAACCGAATCCGCGATTCAAATTATCGCGGCGGAGGCTGACGCAGCCCGCAAAGCAGGGCATGCCGAGGCTGCGGCTGCTGCATATCGTCGGATCCTTGCTATCGATCCGGCAGACGACCGCGGTCTGCGTGGCCTTGAAGGAATTGATGGCGACAGTCGTCATGCCGAAGCAGTCTCTTCCGCCCGCGCTGCCGTCGAGAACAAAGATTTAGACCGTGCAGATTCGATGCTGCGAGCAGTCCTGGCTGAGGATCCCGACTATGCAGATGCTGTGGCCTTATCGCGCACCATCGAGCGAATTCGTGGTCCCGTGCAGAGCACACCGCGCCTCCAGACTAAAGAAAATCGTCCGGTCACGCTTCAATTCCGGGATGCCAGCACGAAGATGGTTTTTGAGGTCTTGTCAAAGCAGACCGGCCTGAATTTCATTTTTGACAAAGACGTTAAGGCGGACGGAAAGACCACAATTTTCGTTCATGACGTGCCGGTCGAAACGGCGATCGACCTCGTGTTGGCGCAGAACCAATTGGCGCGCGACGTCTTAGCCCCGAATATGGTGCTGATCTACCCGAACACTGCAGCCAAGCAGAAAGACTATCAAGATGAGGTCGTCAAAACCTTTTATCTGAATGACGCGGATCCGAAGCAGGTCCAGACTTTGCTCAAGACCATCGTGAATCCGAAAGCTCTGTTCGTGGACGAGCGAACCGGCACGATCGTGGTTCGAGACATTCCCGAAGTCATGCGGATGGCCGAAAAACTCGTAGCGTCTGTTGATCTGCCGGATTCGGAAGTTCTTTTAGAAGTCGAAGTTCTCGAACTTGCGCATTCCAATGTCCAAAATCTGGGTATCCAGTATCCGACGTCGGCATCGTTCGCGATGAATCCTGTCGGCGCCACTGGCAAAACCCTGTCGGTGTCTGATTTGGCGCAGCAAGGTAAATCGACGGTCAGTGTCTCCTCGATTGGCGCCACGCTGAACCTCCTGAAGACAAACGGTGTCACCAATACGCTGGCGAGCCCACGTATCCGCGTGAAAAATCATGAGAAGGCTAAAGTACTGATTGGCCAGCGCGTGCCCGTGATTACGAATAGCGTCACGCCGACCACCAGTCAGGCCGTTGTCACCGGTTCCGTGCAATACCTTGAAGTTGGTTTGACTCTGGAAGCGGAACCGACTGTCCATCGCGACGGCGATGTTGCCTTAAAGCTTGGCCTTGAAGTGAGCTCCATTCTGAATCAGGTCACAAACCCTGCAAGTGGCTCTGTCGCTTACCAAATCGGTACCCGCAATGCGAATACCGTCCTGCAGTTGCGTGATGGTGAGACGCAGATCCTCGCCGGCCTGATTCAAGATACCGATCAGAAAGCGGCTAACAAGATTCCAGGGCTTGGTGATTTCCCGCTGCTCGGGCGACTGTTCTCGAGTCATAAGACCGATCGCGAGAAGACTGAAATTGTATTGGCGGTAACGCCACGCATTGTCCGCGCACAGCGCAGCCCGCCGAGCGAAACCACTGAGTTCTGGTACGGCAACGAATCGGGAACGCGCAACGCTCCGCTCGGCGGAGTCACGATCGAAGGGCTTGGATCTGCGGGGGGCGCACGATCGAGTGCACCAATCCCTGCTGCTGTAAATTCACCGATAGCCAGCACGGCAGCGCCGATGGTCGGTGTGCCACAGGGCGCTAACGCTGATGCGTCGGCGGCAGCCTCGCCCGCAGGCACGGTTAGCTGGGAGGTTCCTAACGACGTTAAGGTTGGCGACGAATTCGATGCAGCACTCAATCTGGATGCAGGCGAAGGTGCGAGCCAAATTCGAGCCCAAATTCGTTATGACGTTAACGTCTTAGAATTAGTGAGCTCGAGTAGTGGTGCGGTGTTGGGTTCGGCTGAAGCGAAGATCGACTCACCCCGCGGCATGGTCTTGCTGGAAGCCAAGGCTTCCAACGGCACGATCACCGGCAGCGGCCAGCTCGTATCCATGCACTTCCGTGCGTTAGCGGCGCGGCCGATGACGTCGATTTCCGGCCGAGTTGCAGTCGTGAATGGCGCTGGGGTTTCAGTCAATCCAACCACACCCCCTGCCGCGTCCCTGATGGTTAAACCTTAAGCTGCTCATGCGCTCTTATCGTCAAACTAGCGGGTTCACTCTGGTCGAGTTGATGATTACGGTGGCGATCATCGGGGTCCTCGCAATGGGTGTTGCGCCCTTAGCGAAGTTGGGAATCCAACGAGCAAAAGAGGCGGAATTGCGCGCAGCCCTGAGGGATATCCGAACAGCCATTGATGCCTACAAAGATGCAGCCGATTCTGGTCGAATCCATAAGGATTTTGACAAGAGTGGTTACCCGGCCAATCTTGATGACTTGGTCAATGGTGTTGAGGACGTAAAGTCTCCGACCCATGGAAAGATGATCTATTTCCTGCGTCGGATCCCTCGAGATCCAATGAATCCTGACGCTACTGGTCCGGCTTACCGAACTTGGGGCCTGCGCAGTTATGCGAGTACTGCAGAAAGTCCTTTGCCAGGTGAAGATATTTTCGACGTTTACTCACTGTCCAAAAGAGTCGCAATCGATGGCACCCCGTATAGCAAGTGGTAAGCGATCCGTTCGCGGATTCACGCTCATCGAATTGATTGTCGTTCTGGCAATCATCGGCACACTCTTGTCGATTGCCGTTCCACGGTACTTCGGCTCGTTGGAGAAGTCTAAGGCGACGATCCTTCATCAGGATTTGTCAGTGATGCGCGAGGCGCTTGATCAATACTCCGCTGACAAGGGGAAGTACCCCGACACACTCGACGCATTGGTTACCGATAAGTACCTGCGCGCGATTCCGGTCGACCCATATACGAATAAAGCGGATACCTGGACTACGGTTGAGTCAGATGACTCTGATATGCCCGGTATCAAAGATGTTCACAGCGGCGCGCCGGGTGAGGGAAAGGATGGGATCGCGTATGCGACGTGGTAAGCCCGCCGAGGGATTTACCTATTTCGGCGTGATTTTCGCGGTAGCGGTGATTGGCATGTCACTCGCGGTGGTTGGATTCGTTGCGCGCACAGAATTGCGCCGCGAAAAAGAAGTGCAGTTGCTCTGGGTGGGCAACCAGTATCGGACGGCCATCGCCCGCTACTGGGCGGAAAACGGTGGACGATTGCCTCAGTCTCTCAGTGAGCTAACACAGGCTCAACTGACGAACGGCATGAATCGGCGTTATCTGCGGCGACTTTATGAAGACCCGATAACCGGCACCATGGATTGGAACCTTTACTCACTACCGGGTGGAGGTATCTACGGAGTGTCCTCAGCTTCGAAGGAAGTGCCGATTAAACAACACAATTTTCGCTCAGCAGATGCTTCCTTTGAAGGCGTTCAATGCTATTCCGATTGGCAATTTCTCATCGTGTCCAATCGCTTCGTCGCTGGCGGCGCCAAGCATCGCTGCTGAATTGTAATTTCAATTTGCTCGCTACATTCGATTTAAAGAGGCCGTTTCATCATGATTCGTAGGACATTTAATCGGTTTTCAGGCGCTACCGTTGCCATGTCAATGTTTCTGCTGGCGGCGGCGGCCCAAGCTGACGATCCAGGTGCGGATCCACACGCGCAACATCGCATGATGATGGCGTCGTCAGCCGGTGTTACACAGTCCGATGCCCACTATACGATTCCGTCTAACGTCACGCTCGTTCGTGCCGATGGCAAGACAGTCTCTGCGCTTGACGCAATCCCAGAGAATGAGGCCGTGATCGTCAATTTTATCTATACGACCTGTACGACCATTTGCCCATTGACCAGTCAAGTCTTCGCGATACTCCAATCGCGGCTTGAGGCGCATCAACTAAAGGCTCATCTCGTTTCAATTTCGATTGATCCAGAGCAGGACACGCCAGCCGTTTTAACCGAATACGCAAAGCGCTTTCATGCCGGCCCAACTTGGTCCTATTACACGGGAACGACTTCCGCGAGCGTGGCAGTCCAAAAAGCATTCGGCGTTTATTCCGGCGATAAGATGAATCATTTGCCGCTAACCTTTGTGCGCCCAGCGAAGAGTGCAGATTGGATCCGAATCCAAGGCTTTCCGACCGCCGACGAGATCGCGATGACCTTGCACGGCATGCTGGACAAGAAATAGACGTCGTCGTCGCTCGGCACGCATCTAGTGGCATGACGGTTTGTAGCTAGGCAATCAATTCCGACGCCGTCAGATCAAAACGGGCGGTGGCATTATCGAGCGATAGTGCGGTAAAGACTGGTACATTCCATCTGATCATTGGATAGAGGTGGGGCCGGTGAGTGACTTGCGCGACAATGCCGTTTCGGCACTCCTAGTCAGTCCTCATTTCACCATTCGGACGGCAATTCCCCTATTGCTCGGAGGTTTTGCCTCAGCCTACGGCTACGGAGAAGGTGCGCTGGGCGATTTGAGCTCGGCTTACAGTGCCGGGGCTTTGCTCTCGGCCTTTGCCGCGGTCATTTTGGCTGAGCGTCTTCTGCGGTTGCCCGTGCTACTCGGCATGGTGCTTGGCGCGGTCGGATTGCTCACGATTCTTACCGGTCACACTTACCCACAGATATTTCTTGGGTTCCTGCTGGCTGGTACGGGCTATGGTGCGGGCTACTCTTGGATGCTGAGTTGTTTGGCCTTTGCGAAGAACCCGAATCGGACACTGGCGTGGCAGTGGAGTATAGGCACGATCCCGGGCATGGCTTTGCTCTACGTCATACCAGGGCTCGGCGGCGGAGCGGCCGGCTTACACCGCATGATCATCGTGACACTCCTCGCAAATCTCCTTGTAGGTCTCGTCGCCGTTACGCTGCCACGGGTGCCTCCTGAGGCCAATGCGCTGAAGCCGGCGCCACTTGAAGTTGAGCAACATCGCCGTCGAGGCGTATACCTTGCGGCGCTGGCGTTATTTGCGGTCTATACCGGCTGTACTGGGGTATGGTCATTGCTTGCGCGCGTCGCGGAGCATGTTGGCCTCGAGCCCCGATTCGCAGGAACATCGTTGTCAATCGCAGCGGGTGCTTCTTGTGCCGTTGCGCTGATGGTGGTTCGTTGGGGTGATCGCGGCGCTTCGCGCGCCGTGATGACGCTAGGAATCGGGCTCATGATCGCGGGATTAGGCTTTATTGCCTATATGCCCGGACGATTGGGTTATGCCGTGGGTGTGAATCTCGCAATCAGTGTCTCCGCTGTTGCGCTGACCTACTGCGGCGGTTTGATTGCTCGGCAAGCCCAAGGCGCCGGGAGCGCCAGCGTGTCCGCGATTGCATTAGGAGCCGGCGCGATTCTAGGACCCGCGGTCGCTGGGCACGTCTATGAAGTCTGGGGTCCGGAAGTGATGCTCGGGCTGATGGCTATTGCCCTACTGGTGGGTTTGGTGGCCTACGTGTGTGCGGCGGACCGTCGAGCGGCGCGCCACCTCAGCGCCTGAACAGCAAATATAGGCCGCTGCAAGCGCTTAACGCGACCCCGGCCCAATCTCCGTCGATACCGATCCAAACCAACCCGCCGAGCAGCAGCGCCGCAGCAATCAGTGTCCGGTCACGCCGACGCGCATGGGCTTCAAGCGCATTCGTCAACGTGGATAGATCTTGCGCGGGTACCCCGACCAATCGAGCGCTAGTCTCTGACTCACGAATGATGCGCCGAACCAATGAGGGCAATGCGCGTAGGCTCTCAATCGCTTCAGGCAAGTGACGCCGTGACTCACGCCATAAGGTCCGAGGGCGAGTCCGTTCACGGAACCAGTCTCGCAGCAGGGGTTGGGCCGTTTTCCATAGGTCCAGTTGGGGATAGAGGTCGCGTCCTAAGCCTTCAATATTGAGCAGCGTCTTCTGCAGCAAGACCAGCTGCGGTTGAACGGTCATTTTGAAACGGCGAGCGGTTTCAAACAGACGCAGCAGTACGACACCGAACGATATTTCGTTGATTGGCTTTTGGAAGATCGGCTCGCATACCGTGCGTACCGCCGACTCCAGTTCGTTGACCCGAGTGCCCGCCGGTACCCACCCGCTTTCAATATGGAGCTCCGCAATTCGACGATAGTCACGATCGAAAAAGGCCATGAAATTGCCGGCTAGATACTCGAGATCGCGCGGCTCAAGCGTGCCGATGATTCCGAAGTCAATCGCCGCATATCGAGGATTTTGGGGATCTTCGGTGAGTACGAAGATATTTCCCGGATGCATATCCGCATGGAAGAAATTGTGATGCAGCATCTGAGTGAAGAAAATCTTCACACCGTTTTCAGCCAACTTTTCAATGTCAACGTTTTCAGCTCGCAAACGAGACATATCGGAGATCTGAACGCCCCGAATGCGTTCCATGACCATGACATTGCGGCGGGTGAGGTCAAAGAAGACTTCAGGTACATAGAGCAGCGATGAGCCCGTGAAATTCCGTCTCAGTTGGGCGGCATTGGCGGCTTCCCGCAACAGATCAAGCTCATCCATGATGGTTTTGTCGTATTCACCCACCACTTCAATGGGTCGAAGTCGCTCTGCATCAGGGATATAGCGATGAACCAAGCGAGCCAGTGCATACAGCACGTCGAGATCGCGGCGGATAATGTTTTGCATCCCAGGCCGCAGCACCTTCACGACGACGTCACGTCCGTCTTTGAGTACCGCGCCATGAACTTGAGCGATCGAGGCTGCCGCCAGCGGCTCTATCTCAAAGGATGCGAATAGATCATCAACGGAAGCCCCTAGCGCCTCTTCAATGGTTTGACGCGATTCAGCCGCGCCGAAGGGCGGCACCCGGTCTTGAAGCTTGACGAGTTCGTCCGCGAGGTCGTCGGGCAACAGGTCGCGGCGCGTCGAAAGGGTTTGGCCGAACTTGATAAAGATCGGTCCGAGTTCCTCGAGCGCCAGCCGCAGCCTTTCGCCCCGAGTGCCCAGATGGCGCCGTTCAAACCAACTCGATGGCTGGAGGAAGGACAGAAAACGGAGCGGCCGGTATAGATGCGTGGCGACAACGAATTCGTCCAAACCATGCCGCATCAGGACACGCTGGATCTCCAATAGACGCTTTGCGACCTTAAGTGGGATCACGGGCGCACCAGGCGCGCCGCAGCGAGTTGATCAATGCGCGCTTCAATGCGCGCAACGTCATCGCGCAAGCGGTCTACATCGTGGAGGAAAACAGCCAATTCATCACGTCCGATCACGTCCCGACTCTCCTCAACGAGATATTCTCCACTGGAACGGGTCACCGTAGCGAATACGCGTTGACCGGTGGCAAAAACAGTCCGTGCAGCTTGAATCGCAAAATGTGCCGGCAGGTCACCCAACAAGCGGGCCACTTCAGCCTCGACGTCGGGCCGTGCGTGCCGGAATAACTGCTCAAACCCTTGGACAACAGTCGCATCTCCATCGACCGTCACACCTGGCTGATGATGGCCACCATCGGCTCGGCCAGCGAGCAGGCGCATGAGACTGGAGGCAGAGCCTCGAACATTCGCATCAGCCACTGTCGAGCCCAAGGACAGTCTTAACCCTTCGCGCGAGGCCAAAATATGTAGCCGTACCAGGGTTGCTGATCCACCACCTTGAAGCGCGACGGCAAAAGACCTGCCCTCAAGTCGGGCCAGCATGCCACGGGCGGGCGTAGAAGCTTCAACCTGCCGATTGATCAGCGACTCAAGTGACGTCAGCGCGCTTTCAGCCAACATCAGTAACGCCAGCCGCGGTGGAGCGCGACGATGCCACCCGTGAGATTGTGATGACGGACGCCCTCAAAGCCGGCCGCGCGCATCATCGTTTCCAGCGTCAATTGGTCTGGAAACATGCGTATCGATTCGGCGAGATAACGATAGCTGTTCGCATCACCGGCAACCATTTGTCCAAGCTTCGGCAGCACCGAGAACGAATACGAGTCATAGATAGGGCCGAGTCCTGGCGCTATCGGTTTTGAAAACTCAAGCACCATCAGTTGACCGCCGGGCTTCAGTACCCGGTACATCGATGCTAAAGCAGCAGCCTTATCCGTTACATTGCGTAGACCGAAGGCAATAGTCACGCAGTCGAAGGAGCGATCCGCGAACGGCAGACGTTCAGCATTCGCGAGCGCGAACTCAACGTTGCCGACGATGCCTTGATCGAGCAGTCGGTCGCGGCCATGCCGGAGCATTTCAGCGTTGATGTCTGACAGCACAACAAGCCCGGATGAACCGACCTGTTTAGATAGGCCGACCGTGATGTCACCGGTCCCCCCAGCGACGTCCAAAGCCTTCTGCCCAGGACGCAGTCCGGTCTGAGACAGCAGAAAGCGTTTCCAGAGTCGGTGAACGCCAAACGACATCAGATCATTCATCACGTCGTAGCGGCTGGCCACCGAATCGAATACCGCACGGACGCGATTGGCTTTGTCCTCGAGCGCGACTCGTTCGTAACCGAAGTCGACAGTGTCGGGCGTGGGCGTTGGATCAACGGGGCCGGTCATGGGAATCTCTGGAGAGACTAAACCCGGCTATTGTACCGCCAAGGCCCTCGGCTCGGCGGATTAGGCGTTAATGCTGCTGGAGGCGCTGACTGGGCGCTGCACGGACCGATTGGTCAAGTTGCCCAAATATTCAGCCAGCACGGGCGTGAAGAGGGCAGATTCCGTGAGGAAGGCATCATGGCCATAGGGCGAGGATAGTTCGACGTACTCACATTCGACCCCAGCTTCTCCGAGTACTTGCCCCATCTCCCGCTGCTGCTCAACGGGGAAAAGCAAATCTTCTCGAACACCAATGACCAACGCGCGCTCGACGTCTAAGGTTCGAGCGGCCGCGGCCGTGTCAGAGTCCGCACGGTGCTGTAATCCATCCGCACTGGGGGCAGCACCAAACGCGCCGAAGTCGAAGAGATCCATCGCGCGAGAAATTGTCCAGTACGACCAAGGGTCGAACTGTTTGACGAACTTTTGAGCGAGATGTTCAAGCCAGCTTTCGACCTCGAAATCAGTACCCGAGCCCCGGCCCGCATAGGGTTCCGTCTGGGCCCGTCCGAAACGCTGTTCCAAAAGATCTGTGCCGACATAAGAGAGGATGCCGACCTTACGCGCCCAGCGCATCGCCTGTTCAACGAGGGGCCGATCCGCCCCAGCTTTGAGGAGTGAGCCGACCATCTCGCGTTGCAAACTGCGGGTCGCAATGGCGGCAGCGTTAGCTGCCATGGCGCCTGAAATGGACACCAAGCCGCGAGCGCGGCCGGGGAACAGCGCAGCATGGGCTAAGACCGTCATCCCGCCAAGCGAACACCCGATGGCGGCTAACAGCGTCTCAATGCCGAGCGAGTCAACGGCCGCCTGGCTCGCGCGGGCAATATCTTCCACGCGCATTTCCGGGAAATTTCCGCCATAGCGCTGATTCGATCGTGGATCGAGGGAGGCCGGTCCCGTAGAGCCGAAACAGCTGCCGAGCGAGTTAACCGCGACGACAAAATACCGATCAGTATCGAGCGCACGTCCTGGACCGATCATCGAGTCCCACCAGCCCGGCGACGGGTCTGCCGCGTGAGCGGCCGCATGGGCGGAGGCCGACAGGCCCGTGAAAATCAAAATCGCGTTATCCCGCGCCGCGCTCAGCTCGCCATAGGTTTCAACAGCCACTTCAGCGCCGACCAGTTCTCCGCCAGTGGTCAGGCGAAAGGGACTGGGCAAAGCGATCCGGCGGGCGGTCGAGGCGGATTCGGGGGGAGTAGCGCTCATGGGCTGTATTTTCCGCGCCTCTGGTTATTGAAGCCATGCCTTGGTGAGAACCAATCGTTATGGGGGCAGACCAAACCGGACGATTGAACGGGCTTGCGCTCCGCCTAAACTGGCGACCTCCCATAGCCTCGGACCGGAAACCAGAGCCATGACGATTTACAACAATATTCTCGAAACGATTGGTCGTACGCCGATTGTGCGTATCAACCGGTTAGCGCCTGCGCACGTCACCCTGTACGCCAAGGTCGAGTACTTCAATCCCGGCGGTTCGGTAAAGGACCGTTTGGCAATCGGGATCATTGAGGACGCTGAGCGTCGCGGTGTGCTGAAGCCCGGTCAGACCATCGTTGAGGCTACGTCCGGAAATACCGGCATTGCGCTCGCGCTGGTGGCGGCCGCTAAAGGCTACCCATTCGTCGCGGTGATGGTTGAAACCTTCTCGATTGAGCGCCGCAAGATCATGCGTGCTTTGGGTGCGAAGGTTATTTTGACCCCAGCCGCTGAGCGTGGCTCGGGCATGGTGCGCAAGGCGAAGGAGTTGGCTGAGCAACATGGCTGGTTCTTGGCCTCGCAGTTTGAAAACGAGGCGAATCCAGCCTACCACCGCCAGACCACAGGTCCTGAGATCCTGTCAGACTTCGCGGGTAAGCGACTTGATTACTTCGTGAGCGGCTGGGGCACCGGCGGCACGATGACCGGTGCAGGCCAAATGCTCAAGTTGGCGCGTCCGGATATCAAGATCGTCACCACAGAGCCTGCCAGTGCGCGATTGCTCGCCGGTGGTGAATTCAAGCCGCACAAGATTCAGGGCTGGACGCCGGACTTTGTCCCAGGCGTGCTCGACCGCCATGTCTTTGACGACAACGTGCCGGTGACGGATGAAGAAGCCGTTGCGACAGCCCGACTGTTGGCGCAGAAGGAAGGCTTATTTGTCGGTATTTCCTCTGGCGGCAACATCGCTGCGGCGCTCAAGGTGGCGGAAACTGCGCCAGAAGGCACCGTAATTCTGACCGTGCTCACGGACACTGGCGAACGCTATCTGTCCACCGTCTTGTTTGAGGGTGTGTCTGACGGCTCTGATCCTGAGCCTACCCTGCCGTAATGGACTCTAGCGGGGCGTGCGCTCGCGCGCCCCGCTAGCATCACTGCGTCCAAGAGGTTACCGTGCGCGTTCCGGCCGGGGGAACGTACACCTATGAAAATTCGCTATGACTGTTCGAAATGTCCGGGCTATTGCTGCTCGTACGACCGAATTGAGATCACCGACTTTGATGTTCGTCGGCTGGCTAAGCACTTCGATCTGGATTTCGAGACGGCCAAACGGCGGTTTACCCGCCAGTATGTGAAAAAGAGCGAAAAGATCGACGAGATGATCCTGCGTCATCGCAAGGACTCGGTCTACAAGTCAATCTGTATGTTTTTTGATCAGGATGAGCGTCGCTGCACGATCTATGCGGCCCGGCCAGGTGTGTGCCGGAAGTACCCCGAAGAGGGGCGCTGCGGCTATTACGATTTTCTAAAATTCGAGCGCGAACAGCAGGGCGACGACGAGTTCATTCCGTCGGCGTGATGGCGGTAGGCCGGGGACGTCGAACGTAACCAATGCCGTCGAGGCGCGATAGATATCGTGCCCAGCGGGCAGCATATTCCTTGCCGAGTCGACGCAAGTAACCCCAGGTGTATAGCCCGCTATCGTGACCGTCGTCGAAAACGATTTTGATGGCGTAACGGCCCACCGGTTCTATCGCAGTCACCGCCACGTTTTCCTTAGCAATTTGAAGCACGTCTTGGCCTGGGCCATGCCCCTGCACTTCAGCGGATGGCGACTGCGTACGTAAATATTCGAAGTCGAAGGCATAGCGGGTGCCGTCACCAAAAGCGACTTCAACCACCCGCGAGCGTTTGCGCAGCCGGATGTCGGTCGGGGATTCGTGTGCGGTGTCATTCATTCCAGGGCGGCCCCTCAGTCCTTGCGTCGGCGGGCGCGTGGATGAGCGGCATCGTACACCTTTGCCAAGTGCTGGAAGTCTAAGTGCGTGTAGACCTGAGTGGTTGAGAGGTTCGCATGCCCCAGCATTTCCTGAACCCCCCGCAAATCGTGGCTGGATTCGAGCAGGTGAGTGGCAAATGAATGTCGGAATAGATGTGGGTGGACGTGGACATCTAGGCCGCGAAGGCGCGCCCACCGAGCGACCCGCAATTGCACGGCCCGAGTTCCAATGCGCCGGCCGTTACGCCCAACAAATACCGCTTGTTCATCCGACTTGGCGGTTGTCGTTCGACCGAGGAGCCATGCAGCGCAGGCCTCAACGGCTTTGCCGCCGACTGGAACGATACGGGTTTTCCCGCCTTTGCCGGTCACCCGGACGGTGCGGTCCTTTAAATCGAGATCAGGGAGATCTAAGCCGACGAGTTCAGCTAAACGTAGACCGCTCGAATAGAAGAGCTCCATCATGGCGCGATCCCGAATATCAAGGTCATCGGCAGCTGCCGAGGCGGACGGACCGTCCAGCAGGCGAGCCATGCGGTCGACATCAATCGCTTCTGGGAGCCGGCGGGCGGCTTTAGGCGCGGCCACATCAACGGCCGGATTGCGCTTCATTTGGCCTTCCCGCTGTAGATAGTTAAAAAACGTGCGCAGCGACGACAGGCGCCGTTGCACGGATCGCGGGTCGAGTCCATCGCGATGGATCGCTGCGGCATAGCTGCGAATGTGCTGTGAGTCCAATCCATCAAAACGATCAATATTGACGGATGAAGCCCAAGCACCGAATACCGCGAGATCGTGGCGATAGGCTCCCAGCGTATGCGGCGAGAGCCGCCGTTCGTTAGCAAGGCTCGCCAGCCAAGATTCGATCCACGCACGATCCGCCGGCACCCAAGGGGGTGTCGGCGTTTCAGTGCGCGGGGCGGCCTTAGGCGGCGTCGTCCGCGCCATCGAGCGCTGTCGCGATGAGATCGCCAATCCGGGCTAGGTAGTCGGTTCCCATGGATGGGTTGAAGTGGTGAGCATCGGGTGAGCCGATCGCGAGGATTGCCGCAGCGTGGTGGATGCTGAGCGGTACTAAGGCCACCGAACCAATGGCGCTGCCGGATGACGGGAATAAAAACTCCCGTTGTGAGTCCCGCACATGTCCGCACCGCGGGCGTCCGGCAGAAATGAGGCTTTCGAAGGAGCGAAAGTCCGAAGACTCAGCTGAAACTATCCGTAAATGGCGGGCTTCGATCTGCGTCAGCGCGCTGGTTGATCGCGTCAGGACCAAGACGAAATCGGGTGCTGCAAAGTCCTCGCGCAAGCTCGACTCCACCGCATCCAATCGTGCGCGTAAGCCCCGCGCCCGCACTAAGCGGCAGGCCAAGCGGTGCATTTTTTCGCCGAGACTGTCATTGGCGTGTCCGATGGCGATCAATTCATGGAGTCGCGCTTCAATGTCGCGCCGTTGCTCTCGCAACACCTCCATTTGCCGCTCGACCAAAGATACCGTGCCGCCGACTTGGGCGTGCGGTAAGCGCAAAGCCGCCAGAAGATCGGGATGTTCGACGAAAAAATCGGCGTGCTTACTGAGATAGGCGCAAACCTCCGTGTCACCCAAGGCAGAAACGTTAGGGCGAGCGTCAGAGGCGCGGGGCGTCGTGGTCATGGGGTCAGTGTTCCTTCATAGACCCGCACGGCGGGTCCGGTCATCCAAAGGGTCTCATTCGGGCCGGGCCAATGAATCGTGAGCCGTCCACCCGGCAAATCCACCGCTACTTGTTCGTCCAGCCAGCCCAGGTGTCGACCCACTGCAACCGCAGCGCAGGCGCCAGTGCCGCAGGCGCGGGTCTCTCCAACCCCACGTTCCCAGACACGTAGACGGATATGGTCCCGGGCAACCACTTCCATAAAGCCGACATTGGTTCGTCGCGTAAATCGGCTGTGATGCTCAATGCGAGGGCCTAGCGTCGTGACCGGCGCGGTGTCGACGTGATCCACCCGGATGACCGCGTGGGGATTGCCCATCGAAACCGCGCCGAGCTCAATCGAGCGATCGCCGAGATCTAAGTCATACCGCGGACTCGGTTCCACGGCCTCAAAGGCCAGCGCTGCGGGCGTAAAATCAGGAATACCCATTGCAACGGACACCAAGTCGTCGGCGGATACCCGCGCAAATACGGAGCCCGCGGGGCATTCCAGCTCAAAGGTCTCCCCGGCGCGGCCTTGTCGAGCGGCCACTAAGGCGGCGACACATCGAACGCCATTGCCGCATTGTTCGACCTCGCCACCGTCGGCGTTATAGATCCGGTACTCGGCGGCTACGCCTGCGCGCTGGGCGGGCAAGATGGCGAGAGCCTGGTCGAAACCGACGCCGGTGTGGCGGTCGGCGAGTCCGCGCAGGAACTCGCGGGAGGGTAGACCCAGTGCGTCCTCGACGTCGAAGACGACGAAGTCGTTGCCAAGTCCATGCATTTTGGTAAATCGGAAAGCCATAGGTGAATCATAGCGGAAGGCGTCACGAGTGGCCCCGTCGACGCATCGCAGGGTAGGATGCGTCCTAATTCCTGTTCTTGGACGTCCCATGGCCGCTGCTCCGCGTGTCGGCTTCGTCAGCTTAGGCTGCCCGAAGGCCCTCGTTGATTCTGAACGTATCCTGACGCAACTGCGCGCTGAGGGTTACGACATTGCGCCGTCGTATGATGGCGCTGACCTTGTGGTCGTGAATACCTGTGGATTCATTGACGACGCGGTGCACGAATCCCTCGACTCTATTGGGGAGGCTTTGCGTGAAAATGGCCGGGTTCTGGTCACAGGGTGTTTAGGCGCGCAGCCGGAAAAAATTCTAGAACGACATCCACAAGTTCTAGGGATTACTGGGCCTCATGCCTATGAGGAGGTTTTGTCGGTCGTGCATCAGCATCTGCCGAAGCCGCATGACCCCTATATGGACCTTGTTCCTCCCCAGGGGATACGCCTGACGCCGCGTCATTATGCGTATGTCAAAATTTCCGAAGGCTGCAACCATCGATGCAGCTTCTGCATCATTCCCTCCATGCGCGGTGATCTGGTCAGCCGGCCCATTCCGTCGGTATTGAATGAAGGCATTCGGCTGCTCAATGCGGGCGTGAAAGAGCTTCTAGTCATCTCGCAAGATACGAGTGCCTATGGGGTTGACTTGCGGTATCGCCCAGAACAGTGGGGCTCGCGAGAAATAGCCACGCGCTTCATTGATTTGGCGCGCGAACTCGGTGGCATTGCGCGTGAGCGAGATGCGTGGGTTCGCTTGCACTACGTCTATCCGTATCCGCACGTCGATGAAGTCATTGGTCTTATGGCGGACGGGTTGGTGCTGCCTTATCTGGACATTCCGTTCCAGCACGGCAGTCCACGGGTCCTGAAGCTCATGAAGCGACCGGCTCACGCTGAAAATACCTTAGCTCGAGTCCAGTCATGGCGTCGCGCGCTGCCCGATCTTGCGATCCGCAGTACTTTCATTGTCGGGTTCCCTGGGGAGACCGACGCTGATTTCGAAGAGCTGCTGGAGTGGCTTGAAGCTGCCGATTTGGATCGAGTGGGGTGTTTCAAGTATTCGCCGGTCGAGGGCGCGGCGGCTAATTCGCTGCCAGACCCTGTGCCGGAAGAGGTCAAGGAAGAACGACTCAGTCGCTTTATGGAGAAGGCGGCAGGCATCAGCGCACGCAGGCTCGAGCGCCGAGTTGGGCGTCGCGAGCGGGTGTTGGTTGACGCCATTGAGCGTCATGGCCGCAGTCTTGTTGCGATTGCTCGGTCCTATGCCGATGCCCCGGAAATTGATGGCACGGTACTGGTCAAGGGACGCGGCACCGCAAATCTCACCGTCGGCGCCTTTGCAGAGGTCGACATTACCGCCGCCGATACTTATGACTTGGTGGCTCGCCCGGTCTGATCCGGCAAGCTTGCGCGAATCCCCTCATCGGGGTCGGCATAACGGAGCTGAAACCCAAGTTCATTGACGAGGCGAGACCCATCAAGACGCCGCGACTCGTCGAGATACGATAGGAACGCCGAAGAAATTCGGCCAACCGCCTCGCGGCGGCTGACGATCGGGGGCGGCGGCAAGCCGGCGATCTGAGCAATGCGTCTGAAATGCGCGCTGGTACTGCTCGGCGCTCCGTCAGTCACGTTGTAAATGCGCCTGGCCGCGTCGGGATGCTGCGCGACCAAGACGAGTGCGGTGACCAGATCCGTCACATGGATCCGATTGGTCAGACCGGCCTCATCGTCGGCGAGCACGGGTTCGCCTCGAGCTAATCGGTCTAAGGGCAACCGTTCGGGCCCATAGATGCCGGGTACACGCAAAATGCTCCATTCGATCCCAACGGAATCCGCATAACGCCGGACCTGTTCTTCTGCGTCAAGCCGCCGTTGGCCTCGATCGGTCTGTGGAAGGGTCGGGGAATTTTCATCGACCGACGCGCCATGCGTATTACCGTACACCGCTGTGGTCGAGAGATAAATGAACCGTTGCGGTCGTAGGCCCATCTCCAAAAATCGGGCAAGACGGGGATCCATGACGCCCGCGCTGGGCGGTGGCGCCAAGTAATACACATAGAGGGCTGACGGGATGCTCGCTCCAGCCGGGTCATCCAGATTGATGGCCTGCGCGGCGAAGCCGTTGGCGCGTAGCGCCAAGGCGCTGGCTGATGTCGCGACAATGGCGGCGATACGCCCAGAGGGGCGTAATCGTTCTGCTAAGCGGCGGCCAACATAGCCGGCGCCTACAATCAGATGATCCACGGTATCCATGCGGTATTCTAAAAGGATTCACGGCACACTACCGCGATGCGTCTGACCCTTTTGCCCGAACGAGTCTCGGTCGACATGCAACCTGGGCGCTCCCTGCTGGAGTCGGCCCTGATGGCGAGCGTGCCGCTCCTGCATAGTTGCCGCGGCGGCTCGTGCGGCGCTTGTCGTGCTCATTGGGTGTCTGGCGAGGTGGACTTCCCGCAAGGCGCAGGCCTGGGGCTGACGGCTGAGGAGCAAGCTGAGGGTCAAATCTTGTTGTGCCGCGCACATCCGCGCTCGGATGTGGTGGTCGACGTGCGAACGCTACGCCCAGCGGCCGCCGTTGAGTCCCGTCATTTACCCTGTCGAATCGAGCAATTGGAGCTGTTGTCGCCCGACGTGCTGCGCCTTCGATTACGCCTGCCTGCGATTGAGCCGTTCAACTGGAGCGCTGGCCAATACGTTGATCTGATTCTGCCGGATGGCACACGACGGGCGTATTCGCTCGCGGCCCCGCCGGGTGAGGATCCCCGCTTGGAGATCCATGTCGCCAGAGTGGACGGTGGGCGTGTGTCGGGGACGCTGTTTGCCATGCAGGCCCCCGGCGCTCTGTTGTCCGTCGAGGGCCCTTTTGGCGGGCTGGAGCTGCCGGTGCCAACCGGCACAGCGCCATTGTTGCTGGTCGCCGGTGGCACCGGTTATGCGCCGATCCGGGCCATGCTGCGCGAGCTGGCGCAAGGCGCTTGGACTCGGCCTACCCGTTTGTATTTCGGTGTGCGTCGTGGCGCGGATCTTTATGCCGATCAGGAATTACGCCAATTTGAGCGCGATTGTCCGCACTTTCGATATGTGCCCCTCAGTGAGGACGGCGCTGGCCCGCCCGGCGTCCGTCGGGGCCGAGTTCATGCGGCCGTTCTAGAAGCCGAGCCCGACTATGCAGCGGCCGACGTGGTGGTTGCAGGCCCATCAGCGCTGGTGGCCGTCATGCGTCAAGAGCTGCTAGCTCGCGGCTTGCCTGCGGCACGCTTTTACGCGGATGCGTTTGGTTGAAATCCATCGCGTGCGGCTTGCGTCAGTGCTGCGACCAAACCCTCATCGTGCGGCGCTGCCGCGATCACGAACGGCCCTTTGAGGCCGATCTCGCGAGCCGCCTCAGCAATACGCGCTGATCCTGTCAGCAAAGTAGTGTGGGTGTAGAGCGCTCGCCCTCGTGGCGTGAGTATTTCGTACAGGGCCCGAGCAATGTCCCCGGAGGTGACGGTCACCACATCGATCTTGCCCTCGGCCCATGCCGATTCGATGGCGTTGATCGCGGAGGGTAGGGGAGTTGCGCGAACGCGCGAATAGACGTCGATATACTGCACATGTGCACCGCGCGCCTTGAGCGTTTCCCCCAAAATATCCCGACCGCTGCCGCCGCGCACGATCAAGATCTGCTGATCTTCGAGCGATTGGAGTTCAGGACAGGCCAACAGACTTTCACTGTCGAAGCCTGAGTTGGGAACTAGCGCTAATGAATGCCCCATCTGGCTCAATGCGGCCGCGGTTGCCGGTCCGACAGCGGCGATTCGTGGCGCCCCGGGTCTCTGTAACAGATAAGCACCGAATCGGGCGGCATTGGCGCTGACGAACACAATCCAGCCGTTGGCCGGCATGAACCCGTGCGCAGCGAGTTGGGCGCTCTCGTCCTGCGTCGGAATGACTTCGAGCACCGGTAGGCGGTACACCCTAGCGCCGAGCGCACGGAGTTGGTCTGCGAGCGAATCGGCCTGATGGGCGGGACGCGTCACGAGCACACCGAGGCCCGCGAGCGGCATCATGATTTAGGCCTTGTTCGCTGCAAGCTCAGCTAAAAGGCGATCTGCCCCAGCCGCAAGCAGATGATCGGCGAGCAGATGGCCGAGCCCCACCGGGTCCAGTGCTGTGCCTTCCATGTGGTGATTGAAAGCCCGTGAGCCATCTGGAGCTCCAACGAATGCGCTCAGCGACAGCTGTCCGTCCGCCAGCGTCGCATAGGCCGCTATCGGTGATGTGCAGCTGCCCTCTAGGCGAGCGCCAACCGCACGCTCTGCATCCAGACAAGTTCTCGTCGCTGCATCGTTAAGTGGCGCTAACAACGCCAGCAAGGCCGGGTCCGCGCGGCATTCGATACCTACAATGCCCTGGCCGATGGCGGGCAGCGAGACATCCGTCGCGATGTATTCGGTGATCCGCTCGGCCAAGCCCAACCGCGTAAGTCCAGCGGCAGCCAGAATAATTGCGTCGAACTCGCCCTCATCGAGCTTACGTAAGCGGGTGTCAACGTTGCCGCGCAGCGGCGAGATTTTGAGATCGGGTCGCACAGCGCGGAGCAAGCTCTGGCGGCGCTGGCTGGACGTACCGACGTGGGCGCCTTGAGGCAAGTCGGCAAGGCGGGAGTAATGATGCGAGAGAAAGGCGTCACGGGGATCGGCGCGCGGCAACACGCTCGCAAGCGTAAACCCGTCGGGCAGTATCGCCGGGACATCCTTCATGGAGTGCACCGCGATCTCGGCCTCACCGGCCAGCATGGCCACCTCGAGCTCTTTGATGAAGAGGCCTTTGCCGCCGATTTCAGAGAGTGGCCGGTCTTGAATCCGATCGCCCTGTGTGACGATTTTGACGAGGGAGACCTCAAGGTCTGGGTGGGCGACGCGCAATAAGGACGCGACGTGTTCCGCCTGCCATAGTGCAAGCGGGCTTCTGCGGGTCGCAATTCGAAGTTGAGATTTCATAGGCGCATTCTGCCATGAGCGAGCCCGCACTCGAGCGCCGCAGGATTTTGGAAATTAGCGACTGGACGATTGAAATAATGCGTCCCGCAGCCGAAAGAGAGTGGAGATGTCCTCATCACCGTGGCCGCGCTCCATCAAGGTGGCATAGTCCCGTCGAGTCATTGTGACGGTCGGCAATTCAACTCCCCGGGCTGCCGCCATGTCCTCGCAAATCCGCAGATCCTTGTCGTGGAGCCGGACACGGAAGCCGGGCGGAAACGATTCACGAGCCATAAAGGGCGCGCGGTTAACGAAATACCAAGAGCCGCCGGCCCCTTTGCCGAGCGTCTCGATGACTAGGTCTAAGGGCAAACCTTCCGCTTTGGCGAAGGCCATGGCATCGGCTGCTGCTTGAATCGCACCGGCGCACAGGATCTGGTTGGTCGCCTTAGCCGCTTGGCCGAAACCGGTGGGGCCCATATGCGCGATCGTGGGGCCCATGGCGGACAATACTGGCCGCGCTCGTTCTAAGACCGCCGCGTCGCCGCCGCACATGATCGCCAAGGTGCCTTTGCGTGCACCTTCGACGCCCCCGGTCACCGGGCAATCCAAAAAGTCTGCACCGCGGGTGTTTAGCCGTTCTGCAGCTGTGCGAGCGGTTTGTGACGACACCGTTGAGCAGTCGATGACTAAGAGCCCAGGACGAGCCACCGGCAGGATGGCGTCAATGACGCTTAGGACGTCATCGTCAGCCGATACACAGATCACGACAATATCGCACGCGGCGGCCAATTCAGCGGGCGTCTCCGCGATGGCGACACCGATGTCTGCCTGCACAGCAGCTGATTTCTCAATGGTACGGTTCCAGACGGCGGTTAACAGGCCGGCGTTATGGAGATTGCGAGACATCCCGACGCCCATGGCCCCAAGCCCAATAAATCCGGTCTTC
Organism: uncultured Pseudomonadota bacterium; assembly: GCA_903879335.1. GTDB lineage: Bacteria > Pseudomonadota > Gammaproteobacteria > Steroidobacterales > Steroidobacteraceae > CAIKZZ01. Next base: position 101,494 of record CAIRLC010000007.1, on the reverse strand, counting down.
ACGTTCAGCTCCTGCCGGGACGACCGGCGACTGTGGGTAGTGAAACCGGAAAACGCGCGAATTGAAAGCCTTTCAGGGGGGGCGACCGCAGAGTTCTTCAACTTCGCGTCGCGCTTGAACCCGTGCCGCCTCCATCTCTGCATCCGATAGGTAGACGCGCTCGTTACCGTCGCCACTGCGAAAAAGGTGGCGTGCAGCAACATAGTCACGATACCGAGTTTCAGCCTCCCGGCACGCTTGCGCATCGTGTGCCGCGATATCGGCGGCGACACCGGCTTTAAGACGAGCGGCGGCCGCTGCGTCTGCTGGAGGTGGCGCGCTAGGTCCCGATTGGGTCGCGGAATTTTGGCTAGCGCTCGCGACCGGCGATGGGCTCGCCTCCACCGGCCGCGCCGCCTGCGCAACGGATACTAGGCGACCGTCCGCCGGCGGCGGGCGATCCGTAAAGTGTAGACGCCCCTCGGGGTCCGTCCATTTGTACACGTCCGCAAGCACGGGCATGGTCAGTATTAGGCCTACAGCAAAGCCCGCGGCGGCAGAACGGCGCGACCTTCGGTGATGATTGTATCGACTAGCCATCTTCTGAGTGTCGCGAGGAGTGAGGGCGGAGTCCGGAAATAGATCACAGACCGAGCAAAAGCTGTACGCGGCGCACGGCCTAGAGTGCCTGTGCAGACTGGTAGAGTAAGCGCATGAATGACGCGCTGCTCACCGACCTATACCAATTGACGATGTTGGAGGCTTATCAGGCCCGTGATCTGGCCGGGCCTGCCGTGTTTGAGTTGTATGCGCGGCGCCTTCCCGCAGACCGCGGCTTTCTGATGGTTGCCGGGCTCGAGCAGGCGCTCGACTATCTGGAAGCGCTCACGTTCACCCCCGAGGCTATCGATTGGCTCGCGTCCACAGGGCGATTCTCGACTAAATTTCTCGCAAGCCTCGCCGATTTCCGATTCACCGGGTCGGTGTGGGCCGTGCCAGAGGGCACGATTTTATTTTCGGGCGAGCCGTGGTTGCGGGTTGCAGCCCCGCTACCCGAGGCGCAACTGGTTGAGAGTCGGCTGATCAATCTGATGCATCTGTCCACACTGATCGCCACTAAAGCAGCTCGCTGTGTCCTTGCGGCCGCTGATCGACCGTTATTCGATTTCGGCATGCGTCGCGCGCACGGTGCCGAGGCCGCCGTATTGGCGGCCCGCGCAGCGATGATTGCAGGATTTTCGGGAACCGCCACTGTTGAAGCGGGGCGCCGATTCCAAACACCTATAGTCGGCACAATGGCCCATGCCTATGTGCAGGCCTTCGGCGATGAACGATCGGCTTTCCTGCACTATGCGCAGACTTTTCCGGGCGCAACGACATTACTGATCGACACCTATGATACCGCCCGAGCTGCGCGCATCGTCGCCGAACTCGTGAGCCAAGGCGTTAGCGTTCAGGCAGTCCGTATCGATAGCGGTGACTTGGCGGTCGAGGCGCAACGCGTGCGTGACATCCTTGATGCCGGTGGCGCTACTGAGGTCGGCATCGTGGCCACAGGTAATTTAGACGAGTACGCCATCGAGCAACTTCTACGTCATCGCGCGCCGATTGACGCCTTTGGCGTTGGCACTCGCTTAGACACATCGTCGGACGCGCCCACGATTGATGCCGTCTATAAACTTGAATCTTATGCGGGCGAGCCGCGACGGAAGCGGTCGGTCGGCAAGGAAACATGGCCTGGCGCAAAGCAGATTTGGCGCAGCTATGATTCGGATGGGCTCATTAGCGCCGACTGCATCGCCCTCGAGCACGAATTTGTGGCCAACGCAGTTCCGTTATTACAGCCGGTGATGCGCAATGGATGTCGATTGGGTGGTCTGCCATCACTCCAAGATAGCGCTCGCAAAGCGCGCGCAGAGCTAGCCACCTTGCCGCAGTCGCTGCGTTCTCTCCGTGCGCCTGCCGTGCTCAGCCCCCGAGTCAGCGATGGCATTCATGCCTTGGCAGCACAGGCTGATCGGCTACAACAGGTCGATTGAGCTCAATGAGCGTGGATTTGCGCGGTCATGCGCAATTTCGGCCAATTCACTTGCGCAAGTTGGTCAATCAAGTGTGGGAGTGAGCGGGCGCCCATTTTTTCCATGATCCGTCGTCGGTGCGCCTCAACCGTGCGCTTGGTGATACCGAGCTCTTGAGAGACGCGATCATAATGAGCGCCCTCGACCAGCTGCGCGAGGACCTCCCGCTCGCGCTCGGTCAATGAAGCCAAGTGAGCGATGATTGATCGCCGACTCCGTGCTCGGCTAGCATCCTCTAAAGACCGCCGCATCGCGTGATTAACGACATCCAACAGTTGCTGTTCACGCACGGGCTTCAACAAGTAATGCGTCGCACCAGCCCGGATCGACGCCACAGCGGCGGCGACGTCGCCCTTTCGACTGACAAAAACCACGGCCACAGGGGAGCCTAGCGCGGACAGATGCGTCTGAACTTCAGAGCCGGTCATGTCGCCAAGATCACCCTCAAGAATCACACAGCCCGGTTCACCCAGATCAATAGTGTCAAGAAACGATCGGCCGGTCGGGTACTCCGAAATTTTGTAACCCAAAGAGAACAACAGCACCGCACAGGCCGTCCGCGTACGAGGGTCCGGATCAACGATATAGACATGTCCGCGGTTCAGTTCGTGTGTCATTGCCGCTCTCGTTCGCTACGTGGTCGCCCGTGAGGGTAGGCAAGGTTGACCTGCTTACTGTTGTTTTGACATCCGGAAAAGTGCTGAGGTGCTGAACACTTACGTGCCTACCGAAGTTTTTATTGAGCGTCGTACGCACTTCCCGCAATAGCGGGCGCAGGACAAGCAAAAAAAAGGGCGGATCCATAGATCCGCCCCCGATTCAGACTTAGGAGAGATATGGCGATTAGCTGTACGCGCGCTCGCCATGCGAGCTCGTGTCCAGACCCTCGCGCTCCTCATCTTCGGGCACGCGCAGACCAACCAAAAGGTCAGCAATTTTGAAGGCGATGTAAGCCGCGATGACCGTCCAGACGATCGTCAGGCCAACGGCCTTGGCCTGCACAATCACCTGGGCCAGGATCGAGTCGGCGAAACCGGTCTTACCGGTCACCCAATCGGTGACGAAACCAGGGCCACCCAATTTCGGCGAATTGAAGACGCCGGTCAGCAGCGCACCGGTTACACCACCGAGCGCGTGTACGCCAAATACATCGAGTGAGTCGTCGACCTTGATGAGCTTCTTCAAGCCTGTGACGCCCCACAGGCAAACTAGGCCGGCGATTAAGCCGATGGCGAAAGCCCCAGGGATGCCAACATTGCCCGCGGCCGGAGTGATGGCGACGAGTCCCGCCACGGCGCCCGAAGCGGCACCCAGCAGCGAGGGCTTGCCCTTGTGAATCCACTCGCCGAATAGCCAGGACAGCACCGCGCACGCGGTCGCTAGGTAGGTGTTCATGAACGCGAGAGCCGCTGAGCCATTTGCTTCATAGGCCGACCCGGCATTGAAGCCAAACCAACCGAACCACAACAGCGAGGCACCAATCATCGTCATGGTCAGGCTATGTGGCGCCATCGCTTCACGGCCAAAACCAAGGCGCTTGCCGAGCATCGCGGCGCCAACGAGACCAGCAAAGCCGGCGTTGATATGCACGACCGTGCCGCCGGCGAAGTCCAGTGCGCCCCACTGCCACAACAATCCACCCTTAGCGGTTTGTGCGTCGACGACTGATGGGTCGGTGAAGGCGTCCGGACCGGCCCAGAACCAGACCATGTGCGCGATTGGCAGATAAGAGATCGTGAACCAGATCACTGCGAAGATCAGTACCGCTGAGAACTTGATGCGCTCAACGATAGAACCCAGCACCAAGCAGACGGTGATGGCAGCGAAAGTCGCCTGGAACGCGACAAACACCAATTCGTAAAGCGGCGTCTTCTTGCTGAATGTCGACGCCATCGAGAATGCGCCGGTGCTCGGGTCGAAGGTTCCGTTCAAGAACAGCCGATCGAAGCCGCCGATGATCGAATTGCCCTCGGTGAACGCCAGCGAATACCCGTATACGCACCAGAGCACGGTGATTAACGAGAACACGACGAAGACTTGGATCAAGACCGACAGCATGTTTTTCTGTCGAACGAGCCCGCCGTAAAAGAGCGCGAGCGCGGGAACAGACATCAACAGGACAAGTGCTGTCGACATCAGCATCCAAGCGGTATCGCCCTTGTTCGGCGTGGGGGCTTCGGCAGCCGCGTCGGCCGCCGGTGCGGCAGTCGCGGCAGCTGGTGCGGCATCAGCGTTAGCTGCCGTTGACGCTGTCGCCGGCGCTGCAGCGGTTGTGGCTTGAGCGGCCGGCGCGTCTGCGTAGGCTGAATGAGGGGTGGCGAAAAGTGTGGCGCCAGCGACTATCAGGGTCGCGAGCGCCGCGCGTGCGCCGATCAGCCAGCGGCGCGAAGCCGAGGCGGGCTGGGTCAAAGTGGACTGTCTTGCGAGTGGCACGTCGTTTCCCCTGTAAAGGCGAGTAAAAATTATTTGGAGTGAAAGTGTCGACTAAATGGCGTCGGAGCCCATTTCGCCGGTGCGAATTCGAAGTGATTGGCTGAGAGAACTAACAATGATCTTTCCGTCACCGATTTTGCCGGTGCGGGCAATGTTGGAGATCGCTTCAACAACTTGCTCGCAGATGGAGTCATCGACGGCGATCTCAATTTTCGTTTTGGGCACGAAATCAACGCGGTACTCGGCACCGCGGTAGGTTTCGGTGTGGCCTCGTTGGCGCCCAAAGCCCTGAATCTCGGTCACCGTAACGCCCTGGACGCCCAGATTCGCAATAGCGACGCGCACTTCATCGGTCTTGAAGGGTTTGATGATGGCGGTGATCCATTTCATGGCGCTAAGCAGACCTCTGTGGTGGAGCGCGACCCGTCGTCCGCGCTACCGTCAGTGTGGAAATGCAGAAACCGTGCCAACCGCCGCTGAACGGAAAATCAGTGACTTGGCGCCGTACGAGGCTCCTTGCGCGCGTTTCTAGTGCACCATTTTGGAGCGAGCGATCAAAACCCGTGCATGATAGCGGGGCATGACCTTGACGTTAGGGCGGCTAGGCCCCAAAACGGAGGGAGTCTTATCTGCTCTTGGAGATTTCAGTGAGTAACCCGTTCGACCCTAAAGCGTTTGAGGACCTTGCCCGCCGAATGGCCGACGCGATGCCACCGCAGTTCGCGGCGCTACGGTCGGATATGGAAGCAAACTTCAAGAGTATTTTGCAGGCTGGTTTGGCCAAACTGGATCTAGTGACCCGCCAGGAGTTTGACGTGCAGGCTGGGGTTTTGGCCCGAACGCGCGAAAAATTAGATGCGCTTGAGGCCAGACTCGAGAGCCTGCAGTCCAAGTAGTGTGGTTACGGACTTGGGGGCCACTGCGAGGCCTCAATGGTTTCTTGATAAGCGTGCCGCGACGTCCACGGCGACCAGCGCCAGAAAAATGATAGCGCTGCCATAGGTGAGGCTGGTTAGGCGTCCGGCGCGCACATCACGCCAGCTCAACTGAATTCAACGGCAAGGCGTGTTCGTGGTCATCGATCGGCACTCCGCGACAAACTGAAGACCGGACCCATCGGATGGCTTCATGTTCTCAGCCATGAGTGCTTTAACCGCCTCTAAAACGCAATCGCCCGGCACAGGGCCGGGCGATTGCTGCAGTCAGTGCCGCAAGTGCGCGGCGCCGATTACTGGTTCAACTTAACGATGTAATCCACGGTTTCTTTGACCAAGCTGTCCGGCAGATCCGGGCGCGCACCCTTGGCCGGCATCACGCCTGCCTTGCCCTGATAGCCGTTCAATGCGTGGGTATACAAGGTCGCCTTGCCCTGAGCAATGCGAGGCGCCCACGCCGCCTTGTCACCGACCTTCGGCGCCCCGGCAATACCGGCGGCATGGCAGGCGCTGCAAACGGCTTTATACGTCGCCTCGCCGTCTTTAGGCAGCGCGAGAGCAGTCGGCATTGCGCCGTCATCAGATTTGATGGCGAGAGCGCTATTGTCATTGCCCGCGACAGCCACTGCGCCAACAGGCGCGGTGCGGCTAGCAACCTGCTGATTCATCGCTTTGTCGGCTGCGATTTTCGCGGCTTCAAAGGGATCGCCAATGGATCGCGCGAGTGCGATCAAGAAAAGCGTCACCACAACGAGGGTGCCGATCACAATGCTGAAAGTGTTTAAAAAATGATCGTCGTGCTTGCTCACGTTCGGTATCCCCGGGTCCGAAGAAGAATTTCTAGTGGCGCGGAGTATACCGTCAGGAGCGCAACTCCAGAAGGGTCGTTGGACGCACCCGGCCTCCGCGGGTAGAATCGCGTTCCTCTCGCGTGCGCCCGTAGCTCAGCTGGATAGAGTGACGGTCTCCGAAGCCGTAGGTCGTGGGTTCGAATCCCGCCGGGCGCGCCAATAATCTACTGAATCCCCCTCTTGCGGTTCGGGCCTCCATTGCGGCTCAGAACTCACGGACGGTTAGTCCTGGAACGCAACTCGCAATCGTCCGTCTCTGACTTGGATCGCTTACGCCGCCAGCATCTGGCTGCTAGAGCCCTGCGGGGAGATATTTGGGCCTAAAACGAAAGCGCACGCACGACGGCGGGCGCTTTCCAGATTAGTGAATGCTGAAAAATCAGTGCCTGTGTTCAGCCGCAGCCAGATCGTCGATCATGGTGATCAACTGCGCTTCTCCACCCGCCATACCCACGTCGGTGGTGTACTTGCCGTTCACCACGAAGAATGGAACACCGGTGACTTTATACCGCTTGGTCAGTTCCTCGGCGCGCGCCAACTTGCTCTCTACCGAGAACGAGCGGTAAGTCTTGTCGAAATCTGCCGCGCTCACGCCATGTTCCATCAGGAACTTCTTTTGCAACTGCTCCGATTCCTTGTCGTCGTTGGTCTTCGACGCGAGGAAGTTGTTCATGACGTGGATTTCACGGAAAACCACGGAGTGGAGTTGCTCGTATTTGCCGAGGGCTTGGATCGTGTAGTACAGGCGCGCGTGGGACTTGTGTACCGGACCCCACATCACTGGAACCCGGACAAATTCCACGAACGGCGCTTTGTTCTTACTCCGCCACGTTTCGAGCGAAGGATCTAATGCGAAGCAATGTGGGCAGCCGTACCAGAACACTTCGACCACCTCGATTTTATCGGGTGACGAAGAGGTGGGTTGGGCGGGTACGAGGGTGGAATAGTTCTTGCCGTCAATCCAGCGGGACGGGATCGACGCCCCAACCGACGGCGTCGTTGCCGCGACGGCGGCAGCAATTGGCGAAAAGCCTGATGGCACATCGGCCGTGTCACTTTCTTCTGCCATCCCCGCCGTCTTCTCGACGGCGCCCCCGTTTGCATTGTGGACGGAGATTCGAGCGATCGCATTGCGATGCGTTTCACTGGTATGCCCGGCGTGGCGCAGCATGCCGACTGTGGAGATCACGATCGAGACGATAGCGATGGCCGCAATGCCCATCAGCAGCTTTTTCATGGGGTTCCCTCGTTCCGGCCCTGCCGGCGGTTTAGCCAGTAAAACAACCGCAGTCGGAGAGGGGCGCACGCGCCCCTCCGACTAAGCGGATTTAGCGCAGGCCCTGCAAGTATGCAGTCAGAGCCTTGATGTCATCGTCAGACAGGCGCTTGGCGATGTCGTACATCAGTTCGGCACCAGCCGGCACGCCCTTACCCGCCTGATAGCGGCTCTTCGCGGCGTAATGTTGCAGCTGCGCCGTGACGTAGGCGCCTTGCTGCGCACGCACTTGCGGCCAGCGCGCTGGACCGTTGCCGCGGCCTTCAGGGCCATGGCAGGCTGCGCAGGCTGGGATTCCGCGTGAGGCATCGCCACCGCGGTAGAGTTTTTCACCCGCTTTCCAGTCATCTCCGCTGGCCTCAAGGCCTACCAGCGTCTGCTTTTCAAAGTGGGCGGCCAAGTCGGCCATATCCTGTTCCGACAGGCCTACGGCCATCGGGTACATGACTGGCGCGATGCGAATGCCCGCCTTGAGCGCGGTCAGCTGCTCCACGATGTATTCGTGGTGCTGGCCCGCCAAGTTAGGCCATTCTGGATTGACGCTATTACCCGTTGCGCCGTGGCAAGCGCCGCAGACAGCTGCTTTTGCAGCGCCGGCTTCGGCATTGCCGACAGGAGCGGCCGCATGCGCGCCCGCAGTGAAACCGAGGGTAATCGTGGCGATGGCCAAAGCGGCCGTAGCAAATCGACTCTTCATAGATCTAATAGCTCCGGTTGGGCAGTCGCTCGGCCCTGTTAGACTCCCGGGCCCAAGCGAACTGTGGATTCTACACGATGTCGGCTTTTCCCCATGCACACTACCTTAAGGGCGCGCACGAGCCGAGCCAGTTCTACCCCGATGTCGGGGCTGAGGTCTGTTTTGGCGGCCGCTCCAATTCCGGAAAATCAAGCGCAATCAATGCAATTACGCAGCGGGCAGGTCTTGCGCGTACCTCAAAGACACCGGGCCAGACCCAGTTAGTGAATTTTTTCGAGTTGGAACCTGGTCGCCGCCTGGTCGATTTGCCCGGGTACGGCTTCGCCAAAGTCCCGCGCCCCTTGCAGGACCATTGGAAAAAGCTGTTAGAGGCCTATTTTCGCGACCGAACCACGCTTAAGGCCTTGTTTTTAATCGTGGATGTGCGCCGTGGGCTGGGTGATCAAGATCTGCAAATGATCGAATTCGCCCGCTCATGCGGACGTGGTGTTCATATCCTTCTCACGAAGGCGGATAAATTGACGCGCAATCAGGGCGCCTCTGCGCTTGCCGCCGTTCGGCGCCAGTTGGGCGACTCGGCGACAGCCCAATTGCTATCGGCGCCGGCTAAAACCGGGGTCGATGAGGCGCGAAAGGCTCTCCGGGCGTTTTTGAGAGAAAAAAACCCGACGGGGGACACGCCGCCGCCGGGTTAGAGCTACAGTCCGACAGGGGTGGGTCGGACAAAACCTGCCGAGGGAGTTGCGCAGGGCGTGTGTTGCGACACGCACTCATTGAGACTGGGGTTGGGAAAAAAAGTTCCGCCTGCGGCGCATTTCGGTCAATAAAAAGTATCTAGTGCGCCTCGTCCCAATTTCTGCCGACGCCGATCCCCACTTCTAACGGAACGCGTAACTGGGCTGCGCCGGCCATTAAGGCTGCGATTTCAGTGCGCACGGTTGCCACGGCGTCTTCCCGTACTTCAAGCACCAACTCGTCATGCACCTGCATGACTAATGTCGCTGCTGCAGAGCTTTCCTGAATCCATCGATCAACCGCAATCATTGCCCGCTTGATGATATCGGCCGCCGTCCCTTGCATTGGCGCATTAATCGCTGCGCGCTCGGCATATTGTTGTTGCTGCTTGTTTCGCGAACGAATGTCGGGCAAGTACAGGCGGCGCCCCTCAACGGTCTCCACATAGCCGAGTTCTTTGGCCCGGGCGCGGGTCTCATCCATATATCTTCGAACGTTCGGATAGCGGTCGAAATAACGGTCGATATAGGCCTGAGCTTCGCCACGACTCACGTCGAGTCTTGCGGCCAAGCCAAAGGCCGACATGCCGTACATCAACCCAAAATTGATCGCTTTTGCGGCTCGGCGTTGATCCGACGTAACCACGTCAGGGGTGACGCCGAACATTTCCGCTGCCGTCGCTTCATGGACGTCGCGCCCTTCAGCAAAAGCGCGCAGCAGACTTTCGTCGCCGGACAGGTGCGCAATGATGCGCAACTCGATCTGGGAATAGTCAGCCGCCATGATGACGCATCCGGGTGGTGCAATGAAAGCTTGGCGAATACGCCGGCCCTCCCGTGTGCGGATTGGAATGTTCTGCAGATTTGGGTCTGACGACGATAAGCGCCCCGTCGCAGCGACTGCCTGATGGTAAGACGTATGGATCCGTCCGGTTTTTGGATGGACTTGGGCGGCCAACGCTTCGGTATATGTTCCGCGCAGTTTCGCAAGACTTCGATATTCGAGAATGATTTTTGGCAAGGGCTGCGTTGCGGCGAGATCTTCCAAGACGTCTTCCGCTGTTGATGGCTGTCCTGTCGGCGTGCGGCGCACAACCGGAATTGCGAGGCGTTCGAAAAGAATCTGCTGTAACTGCTTAGGCGAATCAAGATTGAAAGGACCACCGGCCAGCGCATGCGCTTCACGTTCTAATTCCAGCAGGCGAATACCAAATTCGCTTCCCAGTGCGCGTAGGAATGCGGAATCGACGAGCACGCCGGTCCGCTCCATGCGCCCCAATACAGCGGCAACCGGCTGCTCTAACGTCTCGTAGAGCGCCAACAGACGTGGCTCGCGAGACAGCTTGCTATAGAGCACCTCGTGTAGTCGGAGCGTCACGTCGGCGTCTTCGGCGGAGTATGGGCCTGCAGTTTCGATGGGCACTTGATCGAAGCTGATTTGCTTGGCGCCCTTGCCGGCGACCGCTTCGTAATTGATCGTGGAGAGCCCGAGATAGTGTTGCGCCAGGGAATCCATGTCGTGCCGTGTGGCAACTGAATCGAGCACATAGGACTCGAGCATGGTGTCAAAGCGCACGCCGGCTATCCGAATGCCAACATTGGCCAAAATGTGGGCATCAAATTTTCCGTGTTGGCAGATTTTCGTGCGTGTTGGATCTTCTAGAAGTGGCTTTAGGCGGTCAAGCACTAGGGCCGCTGGCAACTGATCTGGTGCACCCGGATAGCGATGTCCGACTGGCACATAAGCCGCCATGCCTGGCGCGGTTGCGAAAGAGAGACCGACGATTTCCGCGGTGATGTAATCCAGCGATGTGGTTTCTGTGTCGAACGAAAAGTAGGGCGCGGCCTTAAGACGCGCCAGCCACGTTGCGAAAGACGCCTCATCGAGTATGGTTTCGTATTCCCGCGGCGCCGCAAGTACTGCGCTCAGCGCTGGGTCTGAGGCATTCACTGTCGCGGTGGGCGTCAGTGCCGCACTCTCCTTCGTTGCAGTTGGCGCGATTTCGGCATCCGCGCCTAGTTCGCGCAGAAGTCCCCGGAATTCGAGTTCCCGGTACAGATCCGTAAGTTTTGGAGTGTCGATCGGGCGAAGGATAAGTTCCGCTGGCGCTGACGGAAGGTCCACATCGCAGCGGATCGTGGCCAAGCGGCGAGAAAGATCGAGCTGTTCAAGATTGGCTCGAAGACTCTCGCCGACCTTGCCTTCTATGTCGGCAGCATTTGCGACCAGCGCTTCGACCGAACGGTATTTGGCCAGCCACTTGACGGCAGTTTTAGGGCCGACTTTCGGCACCCCGGGGATATTGTCCGAGCTGTCGCCGATCAGTGCGAGGTAGTCCACGATCTGCTCCGGATCGACCTCGAACTTTGCCCGCACGCCAGCCACATCCATGGACGTGCCCGTCATGGTGTTCACCAGGGTGATGCAGTTGTCGACCAGCTGCGCCATGTCCTTGTCGCCAGTAGAGATCACGACACGCATGCCAGCGTCCTTGGCTCGTTTCGCCAAAGTGCCAATCACGTCGTCAGCCTCGACACCTGATATGCGTAGTAGAGGTAACCCGAGCCCCTCGACCGCCGCGAGTACCGGATCAATCTGCGCCCGCAATTCGTCCGGCATCGGAGGCCGGTGCGCCTTGTAGGCTTCAAAGAGATCATCACGAAACGTTCGACCCGGGGCATCAAAAACGACAGCGATGTGTTGCGGACGGGTGTCGCGCAAAAACTTCTGCAGCATATTGACGACGCCAAATACGGCGTTCGTGGGTTGGCCACGCGAGTTAGAGAACGGTGGTAGCGCATGAAATGCGCGATACAAATAAGACGAGCCGTCAATCAGATACAGGCAGCCCTGAGTGTTCATGGCGTAAGGCCTGTGGGTAACGTCTGCAAGCGAACGACGGCACTGCGTGAGCGTTGATCGGGTCGAACCAGCGCGCCTTTTTGGCCGCACGCACTCAGCGTGGCGAAGATAAAGAACAGGGCAACCAATGTCCTGATGCTCATGTCGGGCTCCTGCCGCGCTCTAAAACCGCATTGGTGACTCGGGCGACGGCGACCAACTGCCCGTCATCCCCGTGGATTTCGATATGCCAGACCTGGCTGCGCCGGCCGAGTCGCAGAGGATGGGCTGTCGCCGTGACGTATCCGTCGCGTGCTGACCGAAGGTGGCTAATGTTGAGTTCCTGTCCAACGACTACACGTTGGCTTGAATCAATGCAGTGCCCCCCCGCGATACCGGCTGTAATTTCCGCCAAGGCAGCTGAAGCGCCGCCGGCAAGCAGCCCTTCGGGTTGGCGGATATCCCCGCTGATGGCCATCACGGTACTCAGCGACTGGGCGTCATGCGACTTGACCCGGATGCCCAGGTGGCGTGAAAGGCCGGTTTGCATGCGCGCATTGAGCTGTTCAATGTCGGGCGTGTTGTTCCAAATACTCATGGCCGCGAGGCTACTGATCGCGTGGACCGGCGTCCATTCCTATATGGATTTGCGAGGCCAGGGAGTACCCTTGGCCTCGGTCCCCACGCCAGCGTTTATACGGAGCCCCTCTCATGCAGAACCCCGTGCGACTCGAGGATCGTTATGAACTCGAACGCGGTCGTGTGCTTCTCAATGGAACTCAGGCTTTGGTGCGTTTGCTGCTGCTGCAGAAGGCGCGGGATCTCGCGCTGGGGCTGAATACGGCTGGATTTGTCAGTGGCTACCGCGGATCCCCACTGGGCGGATTCGATCAACAGTTGCTAGCCGCGACCCGACAATTGGATGCCGCCGGAGTCCATTTTGAGCCCGGGGTGAATGAAGATCTCGCGGCGACTTCCATTTGGGGGACGCAACAGGTCGGGTTGTTGCCTGGGTCCCGTGTCGATGGTGTGTATGCGCTGTGGTACGGCAAGGGTCCTGGGGTTGACCGCTCCGGGGATCCTATCAAGCATGGTAATCGGGCGGGAACGTCGGCTAACGGCGGCGTTCTTGTCGTATTTGGTGACGATCATGCTGGAAAAAGCTCGACGGTGGCCTATCAGAGCGACCCTGTCATTGCGGCCCATGGATTGCCCGTCCTCTACCCGGCAACTGTCCAAGAAATCTTAGATTTTGGAGTCCACGGATGGGCGTTATCGCGTTACGCGGGCGTCTGGGTTGGCTTTAAAACCGTCAATGAGACTATTGAAGCGACCGCCACGGTTGAGGTTGACCTCACTCGGGTGACGGTGATGACACCGGATCGGGCCGATCCGCCGGGTGGCATCAGTGTGCGCATCGGCTTTGACCCCATGGGCGACGACGTCCGCCTACAGCGGGAGAAAATGCCTCGGGTATTGGCCTACATCCGCGCCAATCGTCTCGATCGGTTGACCCATGGCGTTGCCGGCTCAACCGGGCTCGGTATTGTTACGGCCGGTAAGGCTTGGCTCGACGTGGTGACGGCATTGCAGTTGCTAGGCCTTGGGGACCAGGGCGAGTTAGCTCGGCATGGCGTCCAAGTACATAAGCTCGCCTTGATTAGCCCGCTGGAGCCGGAAGGTCTGCTCGAATTCTCTCGTCAACATCGAGAGATTCTGGTGATTGAAGAAAAAATGGCCTTCGTTGAAACGCAGGCTGCACGGATTCTCTATGCCTTGCCGGACTCCGAGAGACCCGCGCTGTCAGGCAAAACGGCTGCGGATGGTAGTCCTCTGTTGCCCTCAGATGTGCCCTTAGATCCATTAACCATAGCGCTAGCGATTGGGCAGCGTTTGATCGCTCTCGGGATCGGCGAACTTCCGATACAAGACGCCGTTAGTCAATTACGCGCAGAGGCTACGGCACTGGATGGGCGTCGGTCTGCGGGTAAACCGCGTACCCCCTATTTTTGTTCAGGCTGTCCGCACAATACGTCGACCAAAGTGCCGGACGGGAGCATCGCATTTGGTGGTATCGGGTGTCACACCATGGCGCTCTTCATGGATCGCCACACGTTGCCACCCACTCAAATGGGCGGCGAAGGCGCGAATTGGCTCGGGATAGCGCCGTTTACCCAGATGCAGCATGTGTTTCAGAATTTAGGTGACGGCACCTATTTTCATAGCGGGTTACTGGCGATTCGCGCAGCCGTTACCGCTGGCGTCAACATCACATACAAAATTCTTTATAACGATGCCGTCGCGATGACCGGTGGACAGAGCGTCGAGGGCGGGCTCTCTGTCGCTGAGGTCACCCATCAATTACGCGCGGAGCGTGTGCAGCGAATCGCAGTCGTCAGCGATGATATTGAAAAGTATGGCGACGAGTCTTCCTTCGCTGTCGGAACTACCGTTCACGACCGTCGCGATCTGGAAGCCGTGCAACGCGAATTGAGGCAATTGCCCGGCGTTACCGTATTGATCTACGACCAAGTCTGCGCGACGGAAAAGCGTCGTCGTCGCAAGCGGCACCAATTGGTCGATCCTGACCGTCGAGTTGTCATCAATCCTCTCGTCTGCGAAGGCTGCGGTGACTGCTCAAGCCAGGCAAATTGTGTGTCAATTGAGCCTTTAGAGACTGCATTCGGCAGAAAACGGCGAATCGACCAGTCCAGTTGCAACAAAGATTATTCGTGTGTTGAAGGTTTGTGTCCCTCGTTCGTATCCGTCTCAGGCGTAAAGCCTGCGCGTAGGGGCGCGGAGTTTGACCCGGTCGTGTGGGATCAATTGCCACCGCCACCGCTGGTTTCAGCGGAGCCTCATGCGATTCTTGTCACCGGAGTCGGTGGCACAGGCGTTGTGACCGTCGGCGCGCTTTTGGCCATGGCGGCACACATCGACGGACTTTCCGTCAATGTTTATGACATGACTGGACTCGCTCAAAAGGGCGGCGCGGTCTATTCGCATATTAAGATTGGACCGGCCGGGTATGGACCGGTGGCGCCCCGGGTGGGCCCTCTAGAAGCGAGCCTCATCTTAGGCTGTGATCTGATCGTGGCCGCGTCCGCTGAATCGCTGCGCTCGATCAATAAGGGCGTCACTAAAGTCGCACTAAATACGCACTTGCTCCCCACGGCTCATTTTCAGCTGAATCGCGACTTTGACTTTCAAGCAGATCAACAGTCGTCAGCCATCCAAGCAGCGGCAGGTCCCGAAAGTGTTGTCCCGCTGGAAGCGACTCACGCCAGTCGCGTACTACTGGGCGACACGATCGGAGCCAACACGCTCTTAATGGGCTTTGCGCTGCAGAAGGGCTGGTTGCCGGTTTCTTTAGCGTCGCTGGAAGCTGCGATTCGCTTGAATGGTGCTGCCGTCGATCTCAATCTAAAGGCACTGCGGCTTGGGCGCCTGGCCGCCGGCGATCCAGTTCGCTATCAGGCGATGCTGAAAGACAGCTCGCCGGCCCCCAACCAAGTTTCTCCCGCTACGCGGGCAGAACGAGCCCGCTTCCTTTGTGACTATCAAGATGAAGCCTACGCGCAGCGCTATTTGAATTTCATCAATGCGGTAGCTGCGAGAGAAGAAGAGGTCACGCCGGGCTCAGCGGCGCTGACGACCGCGGTCGAGGTCAGCTATTTCCGCTTGCTCGCCGTCAAAGACGAATACGAAGTTGCTCGCTTGCTGACGGCACCTGAATTTGATCAGCAATTAGCCGCGCAATTCGATGGTGTGCCGCGTAAGGCTTACCATTTGGCGCCGCCTCTGATTGCGCGGAAGGATCCCGTGACCGGACGGCCACGAAAAATTCAATTTGGCCCTTGGCTGACGCCGTGCTTGAAAGTATTGGCAAAGCTGCGTGTATTACGGGGAACCGTGTTTGATCCGTTCCGTTGGAGTCAGGACCGCACGCTTGATCGAGACTTGCGTTATGAATACGAGCAGATGCTCTCAAAGATCGAGTCTGAATTAAGCCCGCAGAATCATGAAATCGCCGTACAACTGGCGGCGCTTCCGGCCGATGTCCGAGGTTATGGTGCAGTCCGCGAAGCTGCGGCACACACGATGCGTCGTCGACGGGATGAATTGATGGCGATGCTCAGCAGCCGGCCCTAATCGGTGCCGGCTGCTGAGTGATCGTCACTTGCCCGCGAGTGAGTGAATGATCGAATCCCAGAAAACGAGGCCTTTGTAGTACGAGGCCACTGGAATACGTTCATCCAGCCCGTGCGCGAAGTCTTCGCTGTCTTTGGTGAAGATGCTCTCGGTTCCGTAGGTTGGGATGCCGTGGTTACGCATGACTGAACCATCGGTGGCATAGGGAACCTGTTCTGGAATCACCCGAACCGTCTGCCCGACCGAATCCGCAGCCGCTTTTTCTACCGCAGCCACGACATCGGCTCGTAGCGGTGAGGGATCAGACTGAATGGGCTCGTATTTGCGCTCAATCTTGATGGCGCCACCGGCCAACAGTTGCAGCGTCTCTTGGACCTCATCGGGCTTTGTGCCTGGAAAAACTCGGCAGTTAATGGTTGCGGTTGCGGATTGGGGTAGCGCGTTTTCGGCATGACCGCCCTGCAGCATTGTGGCGACGCACGTTGTCCGCAATTTGCCCACATAACCACCGTCCCGCGACAGTGCATCGATTGCGCCCTGATCCTCATGATTAGCGACGAAACGCGCTAAATAAGCTCCCGTTTCGCCGCCGACGGTTTCGCTAGAGGCTTTGAGATCGGCCAAGGTCCAGTCATTCCATTTTACGGGGAAGCCGTAGCCTTGGATCGACTTGAGCGCGGTGGCGAGCTCATAAATGGCATTGTCTGGGCGGGGACGAGAACTGTGCCCGCCTGGATTTGTTGCCGTGAGTGCGAACGCCACTGAGTATTTTTCGGCGCCTTGAAGAGCGTAGCTGGACGGTTTGCCGGTTTTTTCATCCAGCGCCCCACCACCGCCGTCACCATTAAGCGCAAATTCGACGTCGATAAGATCGCGATGGTGGGCGGCGAGGTCCTCAATCGTATCCTGAGCGGTCTCCTCGTCGCCGCTGAAAATCACCACCAGATCACGAGTGGGTACGAAGCCTTCCCGCCTCAGCCGAGTCATCGTCGCTGTGATAAGCGCGATTTCACTCTTGATGTCCAGTGTGCCTCGGCCGAAGAAGTAGCCGTTTTCTTCGGTGAGCGTGAACGGATCACGCTTCCAATCCGACCGATTTGCCGCAACTACGTCCATATGCGCCATAAATCCGATTGGGTGACCACCCGCTCCCGATCCGCGATATCGGACGACTAATGACGCGGTTTCTTTGAATGGAACGATGTGGATATCGGCTTCCGGGAATCCCGCCTTGCGAAAACGGTCTGCCAAAATATTGGCGAGTTTTGGAACCTGACCCTTGCCGATCGAAGTTTCTAATGCGACTGAGGTCGCGAGCAGCTCCCGCGCTTCACTCTTGGCCTCCGCAGAAGACGGGCCGGTGCCTGACGCTGCGAGGGCGGTCAGGGGTAGGGTCAAGGCGAAAGCAAGGACTGAGACTGGGCGCATGCGTGGGCTCCGAAAACGTTGTGTAACTCGACTATAGCGAGGTTGAACCAGCCGCGCAGACCGGGCACTCTGCCTCTCTTCGGAAATTGCACCGGGTTGCCATGACTACTTCGTTTCTCGACCACTTATCCGCATCCTTACCAGCCGGCACGCTGCTGCTCGGTAACGATATCGGTGCGCGCTACCACTGCGATTGGACTGGGAGGAATCCATTCCCGCCTATTGCGGTCGCTCGACCGGCCTCTACAGATGAAGCGGCGACGATTTTGCGACTATGCCATGCGGCAGGGCAGCCTGTCGTGGTTCAAGGCGGACTGACAGGACTCGCCGGCGGCGCGACGCCGCGTGGCGGGGAGCTCGCACTCTCCCTTGAGCGACTCAACGGCGTTGAGTCGATTGATGTGGCTGGAGGCACGATGAGGGTTGGCGCCGGGACGCCGTTGGCCGTCGTTCATGCCGCTGCGGAAAGCGTCGGCTTACAGTTTCCACTCGACCTCGGAGCTCGCGGATCTTGCACCATCGGCGGCAATATCTCGACCAATGCGGGTGGCAACCGGGTCATTCGCTACGGTATGGCCCGGGATCTGATTCTGGGTATCGAAGCTGTCCTTGCTGACGGCACGGTCGTCTCGTCGTTGAATTCGATGCTCAAGAACAATGCCGGATACGACCTCAAACATCTATTTATTGGCAGCGAGGGTACGCTCGGTGTCGTCACCCGCGCCGTTTTGCGATTACACGCCAGCCCCCGGGAGCGACTAACCGCGTTTGTAGCGGTCGACTCCTTTGAAGCCTTGGTCGCCCTGCTCGGCGCTGTGCGTCGAGGTTTAGGGGGGCAGCTCTCGTCGTTCGAAACCATGTGGTCTAATTATTATGAATTCGCCTTTAGGGCGCTCGCCCCAGGTCCGCGGCCGTTTGCCGAAGCTCACAGCCATTACGCTTTGATCGAGATGGAGGCCTTGGAGCCGCATGCTGACATGGCCCGTCTAGAATCTCTACTCGCGGATGTATTGAGCGCGGGTATTGCCGCTGACGCCGTATTGGCTCACTCCTTGGCCGAAGCCGACCGGCTTTGGCTGATTCGAGATTCAGCCGGTCAGCTGATTCCGACATTAAAAAACCCGATTTCGTTCGACGTCTCTATGCCCATCGCTGAGATGGCCGCCTACTTGGATGCTGTTGAAAATCGCGTGGCGCCGATACTCAGCGCGCAGCCCGTCTGGGTCTTTGGGCACTTGGGTGACGGTAATCTCCACGTCATCACGAGCCTCGAGGATCCGGCAGATGCCCCAGCGGCCGACCGGGCCGTCTATGAACCGTTGGCGGGCTTCGGCTCAGTGTCCGCGGAGCATGGCATCGGCGTGATCAAGCGAGATTGGCTGCATGCTTCGCGGAACGAGGCCGAGCGAGCCCTGATGCGCCAACTCAAGACAACTATGGATCCGAAAGGGATTCTCAATCCGGGGCGCGTGCTTTGAAATTACATACTTTTTGGCGCAGTTCGGCAGCCTATCGGGTTCGCATTGCCTTAGGTGTCAAAGGACTGAGCTACGAATCCATCTCGCACCATTTAGGTCGTGGTGAGCAATCAGAGCCTGTGTACACGACACTCAATCCGCAGGGCTTCGTTCCGATGCTTGAGGATGACGGATTTGCGCTCGCGCAGTCTATGGCCATCATTGAATATTTGGATGAGAAGTATCCGACCCCATCCTTGTTACCGGCTGATCCAGGGCAACGTGCTCTGGTGCGTGCCGCGGCGCAAGTGATTGCCTGTGATATCCATCCGCTCAACAATCTGAGAGTTTTGAAATGGCTACGCTCGGAACTCGGTCAGGAAACGGCTGGTGTAGAGGCGTGGTACCGGCATTGGATTGCGGCGGGATTTCAGGGCCTTGAAGAAATTGCCCGCCGCCAGTCCGGCGACGGTCGGCATGTTCATGGCGACCGCGTGACCGTCGCCGATATCTGCTTGGTGCCGCAGATGTACAACGCGAGGCGCTTTGCATGCGACCTTACGCCGTTCCCAACCCTGCTGGCTATCGACGCGGCATTGCAGGCCATTCCTTCTTTTGCGGCGGCCGCGCCGGAGCAGCAACCCGACGCTGAGTGACTCCGCTGTGCCGGTCGGCGATACTAAGGCTTACGCGACTGTGCGGTCGCAACGAACCACAATGTTTGAGGGGATCCCGGAATTATGAAGACGCGCGCAGCAGTCGCTTTTGCCGCCGGCAAACCGTTGGAAGTCATCGAAGTCGATCTAGAAGGGCCCAAGGCTGGTGAGGTTCTGATCGAAATTAAGGCCTCAGGCGTTTGTCACACGGACGAATTCACGCGCTCAGGCGCGGATCCGGAAGGCTTGTTCCCCGCGATCTTCGGTCACGAGGGCGCTGGTGTCGTGGTTGAAGTCGGTCCCGGTGTAAAGTCGGTTAAGCCAGGCGATCACGTCATTCCGCTGTATACGCCGGAGTGTCGGGAGTGTAAGAGCTGCACGTCGCAAAAGACCAATCTGTGCACTGCAATTCGCTCTACCCAAGGTAAGGGTGTGATGCCGGATGGTACGAGCCGCTTTTCGCTCGGTGGTGAGATGGTTCATCACTACATGGGATGCTCAACATTTTCCAACTACACCGTCCTGCCTGAAATCGCAGTCGCTAAGATTCGCCCGGACGCACCCTTTGAAAAGGTGTGCTACATCGGCTGTGGCGTAACGACTGGCATTGGCGCTGTCATCAATACTGCGAAGGTTGAGCCTGGTGCGAACGTAGTCGTCTTTGGCCTTGGTGGAATCGGTCTCAACGTCATCCAGGGCGCCCGCTTGGCCGGCGCGAACAAAATTATTGGCGTCGATTTGAATCCTGCTCGCGAGGCCTTAGCGCGCAAGTTTGGTATGACGCATTTCGTTAATCCGAAGGAGGTCGAGGGCGATCTCGTGCCTTACCTCGTCGCACTCACGGACGGTGGCGCGGACTATTCCTTCGAATGCGTGGGCAACGTGAACCTGATGCGCCAAGCACTGGAATGCTGCCATCGAGGCTGGGGCGAATCGATCATCATCGGAGTGGCCGGTGCCGGTCAGGAGATCAGCACGCGCCCATTCCAATTGGTGACCGGCCGCGTGTGGAAGGGAACGGCCTTCGGTGGTGCTCGTGGTCGTACTGACGTCCCCAAGATTGTCGACTGGTACATGGACGGAAAAATCGAAATCGACTCGCTGATCACGCATGTGATGCCTATCGAGAAGATTAACGATGCCTTTGATTTGATGCATGCCGGCGACTCGATCCGCTCTGTCGTGACGTTTTAAGGCTATGGCGATCGAGATACTGTCGGAACAGATGTGCTTTGGCGGAAGCCAAGGTTTCTATCGCCATCAGAGTCAAGAAACGGGAACGGCCATGCGTTTTAGCGTGTTCGTTCCACCGCAGGCAAAGTCTGCTCCAGTGCCCGTGCTCTGGTTCCTCTCGGGTCTAACGTGCACTGAAGAAAACTTCACCGTGAAAGCCGGTGCTCAGCGCGCTGCGGCGGAGCTCGGCATCATGTTGGTTGCGCCTGATACGAGTCCCCGTGGCGAAGGTGTGCCAGGCGATCCAGACAACGCTTATGACTTCGGCTTGGGCGCCGGTTTCTACGTCGATGCGACAGAAGCGCCTTGGTCGACGAACTATCGAATGTACTCGTACATCACACGAGAACTGCCGACCGTGATCCAAGAGAACTTCCCAGCTGACTTAGAGCGGCAAGGCATCAGTGGCCATTCGATGGGTGGGCATGGCGCATTAACCATAGCCCTAAAAAACCCTAGGATATTTCGGTCGGTGTCGGCGTTTGCGCCGATTGTCGCGCCTGCGCAAGTGCCTTGGGGTATGAAAGCGTTAGGTCGCTACTTAGGAACCGATGAGACGGCATGGTCGAATTACGATGCCTGCGCGCTTATCCGATCTGGTCACCGCGCCCCACTGCTCTTGGTTGACCAGGGGGAGGCCGACAAATTTCTTGCCGACCAACTTCGCCCTGACCTGCTTGAGGATGCGTGCGCCGCTGCAGGCCAGCCACTGATGCTGCGGATGCAACCAGGCTATGACCATAGCTACTATTTCATCGCATCATTTATTGAAGAACACCTGCGCTGGCACGCGCAGGCATTACGAATGGTTTGAGGTCTGAAGGTAGAGGCCGGTACACCCGACCTCTACAGACTACTTCTTGCCAAACAGACTTTCGCCGACTCGCCGATAGGCGTCGCGAAACGGAATACCTTCCTCGACAACCATCCGATTGGCTTGTTCTGCAGCGTAGATCGTGGCGTCTAATCGGATATTGTCCGCTTTGAAACTCACGCCCTCGAGTGCCGAGGGAAGAATGTCCAGAGTCGACAGCGCCAGATCAATCCCCCTGAACAGAGGAACCTTCAGAAGTTGCAGATCACGTTGGTATCCCGACGGCAACTTCGCAATGATTCCCAACGCTTCGGACAAGCATGCTTGAGCTGACATGCTCCGACCACGGATCAATTCGAAAACGTCCGGATTTCGCTTTTGCGGCATGATCGACGAGCCGGTAGTGAACGCCGTCGGTAGCGTCACGAACGCAAACTCTTGTGTATAAAACAGCATCAGGTCGGAGGCCAACCGACCGAGATCCGTCATGAGCAACGCAACCTCAAACAGCACGTGGGCCTCTGCCTTGCCGCGCGAGAGTTGGACGGCCGTCACCGGTTCGTGAACAACAGGAAATCCAAGCTCCGTCATCGCTACAGAACGATCGATCGGGAGCCCTGGCGTTCCGTATCCTGCGGCTGAGCCAAGCGGGCTCTTCCCGATTCTGCGCTGGGTGCTCTGAAGACCCTCCGCGTCATCTTGGACCTCAGCGGCAAAGCCTTGCGCCCAGAGCGCGACCGAGGATGGCATCGCCTGCTGCATGTGCGTATAGCCAGGCAACTCGACATTCGGGTGACGAGACGCGAGAGCGTGCAGCGCGTCAGCTACTGCATGCGCGCCGTGACGTAAAGACTCGACAGCGTCGCGCAAATAAAGGCGCAACGCCGTGAGGACCTGGTCATTGCGGGAACGGCCCAAATGGATACGGCCGCCAACGGCTCCTACTTTGTCGGTTAAAAGCCCCTCAATTGCGGTCTGCCCATCTTCCTGTTCCAACGTCACGCGCCACTCTCCACGCGCGTGAGCGGCAGCAATATCGCCCAGTGCCTGAGTGAGCACGCTCAGATCGCCATCAGACAAGAGTCCTGCTGCATTGAGCACACGCGCATGCGCAATTGAGCCCTCAACGTCATAGGCTACCAGTCGATCATCCAGTGAGTGATCCTCGCCGGCTGTGTAGTGCAGGACGCGAGCATCCAAAGGTGCGCCCTTGTCCCAGAGGCGGCTCATGTGGCGGCCTCAGGTTGCTGCTCGGCGGCGGACAGCGCCTTAACATCTGCAACGATGAGTGTGCCGAGGCCTTCATTCGTAAAGATTTCAGCCAGCAGCGCGTCGGTCGACTTGAACGAAATGACGTGCACGCGACGTACGCCGCCGCGGATCGCGGCTTCAATCGCATTTGCTTTGGGCATCATGCCATCGGCGAAGCTGCCGGCTGCCTCTAAGCGCTTTAACCCGGCCAAATCGGTGTAGGACACTAGGGTGCTTGGATCTGCGAGATCTTCAAAGATGCCGGCAGCACCCGTGCAGAGCAGCAGTTTTTCTGCGCCCAGAGCTGCGCCGATGTTCGCGGCGACTGTATCGGCATTGATGTTTAGGACCTTGCCTTCGTCGTCCGACGACAGCGGGCTGACGATAGGCATGTAACCGGCATCTAATAACTTCTCCAGCACATCCGGCGAAATCGACTCGACATCGCCAACCTGGCCGTAATCAATCGTCTTGCCGTCGGCCCGACGAACCGGTGCGCGCTTCTGGGCTTTAACTAAGCCACCGTCGATACCTGAAATGCCCACAGCATTGATGCCGAGTTCACGGCAAATGGTCAGCAGACGGGTATTCAGTGTGCCGTTCAGCACCATCACTGTCACATCAATCGTCTTCTCGTCGGTGACTCGCCGACCGTCCACCATGGTCGGCTCAATTCCGAGAGAGCGCTGCATTTCATCCAGCTGAGGGCCACCGCCGTGGACGAGTACCACGCGGATACCGACTTGATGAAGGATCGCAACCTGCTCAACGAGCGCGCGAGTTGTCGCTTCGCTTGAAAAGATCGCTCCACCAACTTTGACGACAAAGACTTTGCCTTTGTACATACGAATGTACGGAGCCGCATTGCGCATGGCGCGGATTGCTACGGCTTGTTCGGGACGATAGTTCATTGTCGGACTCCAAATTGCGTCTTAGTGATTTTGTTTTTTAAATTCAGATCAGGCGAGTAAGCGATGTAAAACCGCCATCTGCACAACCAAACGGTTATGCGCTTCCTTCAGTACCACACTGCGATGACCGTCAAGAACGTTCTCGGCCACGGCGACATTGCGTCGCACAGGGAGGCAGTGCATCAGTCGGCAATCCGCCATTGCGCCCGCAAAAGACTCTTCAGTGACTTGCCAATGGCTGAAATCGGCGCGCAGCCTGGCATCCATTGCTGCATCTCCGTAGTGCGAGGTGCAGCCCCACTCCTTGGCATAGAGCACCTGCGCGCCCTGCATCGCCTCCGCACGATCATTAGTTTCGGAAACTGAGCCACCCGATAGTGCGGCGGCTGCCCGGGCCCGATACATGATGGCTGACGGTAGCGCAAAGCCCTCGGGTCTAGCCACGACCACGTCATGACCGCGTAACGCCGCCATGTGTAACGCAGCTGCAGGTACGGCCAGCGGTAGCGCGCGCGGATGAGGAACCCAAGAAAGGACGAATTTTGAACGCGGCGCAATCGCCAAGTCGTTCAGTGTCTTCCAATCCGCCAGGGCCTGGCAGGGATGATTGATGGCAGACTCAAGATTGATAAAGGGCTTATCGACCAATGCTGCCATTGACTTAAATGTGCTGTCGTCGATGTCGGCATTCAGGTCTTTGCCATCGGCAAAAGCCCGAATTCCAAGCGCATCGCAGAAGGATGCCAAGACCGGCAATCCCTCACGGACGTGCTCAGCAGCAGCCCCATCCATCCGAACACCCATACGGGTTTCAAGTCCCCAAGTTCCCTGTCCAGGTGTGATGACGAAGGATGAGCCACCGAGGCGAGCCATGCCCGCTTGGAATGAAGCCAAGGTGCGTAACGACGGGTTGAGGAATACAAGACCTAAGATTTTTCCGTCCAACGCTTTGGGCTCTGGATGCCGCTGCAGCCGGTCTGCGAGTGCGATCAGTTCTTCAACCTCAGCTGGCGAGAAGTCAGCGAGGTCCATGAAACGGGATAAGCTCATGGAGAAATCTCCGCCAGCGTGTGAGCAAGCAACTCAACGTGGGATTTGTCGATCGTAAAAGGCGGAAGCAGGCGCACAATATGCGGATCCGCTGCCGTGCCCGCAAAGATGTTCCGCGACAGCAGTTCCTTCTGAACTTCTTTCGCGGGGCGGGTGGTCCGCAAGCCTAAAAGGAGACCCGCTCCTTGGATTGCGGTCACTGGACCGACGATGCAGCGCTCTCGAATGAGGTCGGACATTTGGCGTACGTTTGCCAATAAGCCTTCAGATTCGATGATATCAATCACGGTCTCAACAACGGCGCAGGCCAAGGGTCCTCCGCCAAAGGTGGTTCCCATATCTTCAATCTTTAGCCGTGACGAAATTTCTTTGGACAGCAGCATGGCTGACACTGGGAAGCCAGCGCCCAATGCTTTTGCGGTCGTAAGAATGTCTGGCGTGACGCCTACGCGTGTGGCCCCGAACGCAAAACCGGTTCGGCCGACACCGCATTGCACCTCATCGAATATAAGTAGTGCGCCAACTTCATCGCAGCGCTGACGGATCGCCGACAAGACATCCTGAGGGATCTCATAGGCGCCCGCGAGTCCCTGAACGGGCTCGATGATGACGCATGCCGTGTCGGTATCGATACCAGCCACCGCGGCAGCCGCATCGCTCCGCGATACCCAGTGCACATCAAAAGGCGCCTGAGGGAAGCCGTACCATTTTTCGCGTGCACCAAATGTCACTGCGCCAGCTGCTGCGGTTCGTCCGTGCCAGCCCTGTTCAACGGCGACGGCAGTGCGCCGGCCGGTCAGCTTGAAGGCAATGCGCAACGCATTTTCATTGGCTTCTGCGCCGGAGTTCACGAAGAAGACGTCTGGTAACTCAAGCCCGGAAAACGCGACCAATCGGGCTGCGGCTCGCTCGCGAATTTCCATCGGGATTGCGTTAGTTTGGAACAATACGCTCCGTGCTTGGCGCTCGAGTGCCTCCACCCAACGTGGATGGCCGTAACCTAGCGCTGCAACCGCGTGTCCCCCGTAGTAATCGAGCACACGGCGGCCGTCACGCGTTTCAAGCCAAACGCCATCTGCGGAAACAACTTCTAATGGGTATTGGGCAAATACCTGAGCGAGATGGCTAGCGATAGTGTTGTTAGTCATCGAAAATCCAAGAAATTGGTCAAGTCCAGCCGCTCGCTGGCAGGGTCAGTCCGAGGGTCTGATCCCAGCCATAAAGACGGTTCAGCCACTGAATGGCACCGCCGGCAGCGCCTTTGGTTAAGTTGTCGATGACGCTCATCACCGCTATCGAGTGCCCGTCAGCAGCGGCCGTTATTTGGGCGTAATTGGTGCCAACGATATCTTTCATGCGCGGCGCCTCTTCCAAGACACGCACGAATGGCTGGTCAGCATAAAACGCAGCTAGCGCTTCGCGGACTTCACCGCTCGACATCGGGCGAATCAGTCGTGCTTGAGTGGTCGCGTGAATACCGCGCGCAAACGGGCCAGAGTGCGGTACGAAATGCAACCGCGCGGTGTGTCCGGTGAGACGTTCAACAATGCCGACGACTTCGGGAGCGTGTCGATGGGCGAGCGCGCCATAGCTGTACAGGTCACTGTGTCGACGTGGATGGTGCGTGCCCTCGACGGGATTGCGCCCTGATCCGGTGCTGCCGGTAATGCCACTGACGTAAAAATCCGGTTCCACCAATTGCAGCGCCATGAGTGGCACAAGCGCGAGCAACATGGCTGTTGCGAAACAACCTGGGTGCGCGACGTATGGCGTATTCAGGCGGCTCAAATGCTCGGGTAACGCGCAGGTGAATTGCTGCAGCCGATGTGCAGCGCCGTGTGCATGTTTATAGACGGCTTGGTAGGCCTCGGCCTGTGTAAATCGATAATCCGCTGAGATATCAACAACACGCAGGCGATTCCCCGCCGACTCAGCGACCGTCAATAATCGATCAATGAGCGCAGCGGAGACACCGTGCGGTGCTGCCGCAAGTACCGCCAGCTCCGGCGTTGTACGGATCAATTCCTCGGTGGACTCCAAGGACAGATACGTTGTGTCTGGATAAGCAACAGCGAGATGAGGAAATGCTGTCGCGACGCGCTCGCCGGGTTTTGAGTCGGATAATATGCCAGCCAAGTGCAGTCGCGGGTGGCCTGCGATCAACCGCAGGAGCTCACCGGCAACATACCCGGTGCCGCCGAGTACGAGTGTTGGGGTGCCGCTGGTCCCGCTCACTGCGCTTTCACCGGAAATTTATCCGCCAGACCCACCGTAGCGATGAGATGGTCGCCGAGTTCGGCGCCAGACGTAATGGCGTTGATGGCTGTGACGCTCATCTGCTGCTGAATAATATCAACGCCAACTTGATTGTCGGTCGATGGTCCGGTCACGGCGGCCGGCTCGATGCCAAAGCGTTCGCGCAATAGTTTAACGCCACCCCATGCAGCCACAGGATCGTTCGCCGACAACACGACGGCAGTCAGGGACTGCCGAATATCATCAGCCGCCAAAATGGCTTCAACGCCATAGGTGCCGAGTAGACCGTCGCCCAGTTCGAACACAATGATATCTGGCTGGCCGACAGCCATTTCAGACAACATCGCCCGTGTCAGCGCAGGGCCGACAGCGGCGGTCGTTGTGCCGACTCCGAAGTCGGTAAAGATCATTGTCTTGCGGGCTCCGGAATCCTCGAACGCGAGAATGTCTCGGCGCAGTGAAACGCCCGTTGCCTTGAAAGCATGCACATTGAGTCCACGATGACGCATCCGAGCGATCATGGAACACGCAGCTGCCGTTTTGCCTGCCTCCATGCAGGTGCCAGCAAGGGCAACAACGGGCACGCCTTGGGTGTCGACCGTGACGCTTTGCTCAAGTTTGCGGTAGCCAATACGCGCAGGAACGCCAATGCGTTCACCCAGAAAGGGGAAATGCAGCACGACGCCCAAAACGCGACAATCGAACGGGCGACCTTTGTCCGGATTGACCGAGTCGCAAATGCCGAGTACGCCGCCGATATTCAGCATTTGAATGATAGCGCCAGGCTTCAGTGCCTCAGGAACGTGCCCGGAGTAACCAAAGAGTGCCTTACGGTGCCCGAGTGCGCCAACGACGATATCGCCCTTGGTGACTTTAGCCATTCGGCCTGAGGTTAGTTCTAAAGAGTTGTAGGTGTTCTTGTTATTTAGCACCTCGACGACAATAACAACGCCTTCCTCGCAGGGAATGTCTGCCGAGATCCGCAACTCATGCTTCAGGCCAAGCGCTTGGGTAATGGATGCGATTTTGTCAACGACGACGGACTTCATGACTGACTCCCAGCTTGTTGACCAGCGCGCGTGTGGAACATGCCGGTTAGCGCGAGCATTTTTGAGTAGCCGAGCGCATCGGCGGGAGACCACTCCCCGGCCGATTCGCCATATACGCCCTTAGATGCTGCCATCAGAGACCATGGAGAGGTGACGCCCTCAACGAAGCAGCTGCCGGGACGGAATAGAACTTTCACGTCGCCGGTGACGCGTTGTTGCGAAGAGACGAGCAGGGCTTCGATGTCGCGACAGACCGGGTCCAGATGATGTCCTTCGTGAACCAAATCACCATACGGCGCGGCGACCAGTTCTTTGATGCGCGACTGGCGCCCGGTGAGCACCAGTTTCTCAAGTTCACGGTGAGCGGTGATCAGCACCTCTGCGGCTGGCGCTTCGAATGCAACGCGCCCTTTGGTGCCGATGACGGTGTCGCCTAAGTGGATGCCTCGACCGATCCCAAATGCTGATGCCAAGACCTCAAGTGATTCGATCAGTGTCACCGGGTCTAGCGCGACGCCATCGAGCGAGGTGGGCACACCTTGAGTGAAGCCGATGACATGCTGTTCTGGAGCCTTTGGGTGTGTAAATGCATCCCGAGTTAATACCCACGCGTTATCCGGAATACTGCCATCAGAGGTCAGCGTTTCTTTGCCGCCGATTGTGACGCCCCAGAGCCCTCGATTCACTGAATATGCGGCGCCGTAGGGCGGAATAGGGAGCTTTCGCTCTTCGAGGAACGCCAGTTGCTCGGGGCGCTTGAATGCACGGTCGCGAACCGGCGCAATGATCTCGAGCCCCGGCGCTAAGGTGCGCAGCGCGACTTCAAATCGAACTTGGTCATTGCCAGCGGCGGTGCAGCCGTGCGCCACCGACGCAGTGCCGAGTGATTTGGCCATTTCGGCGATCATTTGCGCCTGCAAGACGCGCTCCGCGCCAACGCAGAACGGATACATCTGTCCCCGACGTGCGTTGCCAATCAGCAAGTAGCGCAAGACGCGATCGAAATAGGCCCCTTTCGCGGCCACGATATGGTGTTCCATCGCGCCAAGTTCTTTAGCTCTTTGCTCCAGCGTGGCTGCGGCTGCCGCGTCAATACCGCCGGTATCGACGGTGACGGTAATGACTGGGCGGCCATAGGTTTCTTTCAGCCAGGGCACGCAAAAAGATGTATCAAGGCCGCCGGAAAACGCCAGAAGAATGGGCGCTGAGCCCTGATGTTCAGTAGACATGGAAGCGGCCTTTATCGAATAGCAAGTGATTGGAGTCGATGAATGAAGGCGCGTTGCGCCTCTTCATCGCGAGTGGCGACAAATACGGTATCGTCGCCTGAAATCGTGCCGACGACCTCAGGCCATCGGCCTTGGTCGATTGCAAACGCGACCGACTGCGCCGAACCCACCGTCGTTCGCACGACCGTGAGGTGCGGCCCGGCCGGAACGGCCGCGACCACAAATGCGGCGACCGCGCTAAAAGTGGCTGCCGGCGCCGGCGTTTCGCTAGGCACCACATACCGATCGCCGACCTTGGCGACGCCGAGGTCGCGCAAGTCCCGGCTAACGCTAGATTGGGTCACGGCATAGCCGGCTTGCTTGAGACGGCGCACCAGCTCCGCTTGGCCGCCGACCGCGCCTTCACGAACGATGCGCAGCAACGCCTCACGACGTTCCTCATGAGCGCGATGCATACCCGGGCTATGAAAGGCTTGATTTTGCATAAAGTTGCGCGATCGTTGCATAAATATGCTAACCATGCAACTATGCCTTGCGCGATATCTGTGTCGTCAACGCCGAGCCGAATTAAAAATAGATGTCTATTTGTCGTGTCTTTCGACCCTCGGGATCAAATCCAGTCTCCTGCATTGAGCCTGTTCCGTCCCGTCGCAGAATGCATACGGTGGTCGAGCGAGTGCCGTAGTGCGGATGGCAGATGAAGGCTGCCGATAAGCGGCGCTCAAGCTCCATCGATAGACCTGTTTGCGGTAGTTCGGCGTCCGGACGGACCGTGCGGTCTAGGAGGATGTCGGCTAGCCCATCCGTCGGTCGAGGGCCTTCGAGCTGCCGTCGCAATGCCCGGTTGGCTCGAGTGACTTTGGGCCAAGGATCCAGGTAAAGACCATTGCTAAGCCCATGGTAGCCCGGTGGTAAGTGGTGAACCGTGTCAGGAGTCCCGTTTGAGTAGAGCCAAGCTCCAGTCGCATCGCCAATCAGCAAGTTGAAGCCGGCATAGCGGCTAGCCGACCGGTGAAGGTCCCTCATAAATTCAACGGGCGAGCGATCGCCGCCAAGAAATTCCGGGATGAGATGGCCCCGCGAGCGAGTGGGATTCGCGGCGCCAAAACCGCGCAAGTTAGTGAGTACGCCAAATCGGCCAGAACGGCTCACGGCCAACCACGTGCCGCCCGCTTCAAGATCGAGGCCGGCTAAAATCTCGGGCTCCGCCCACCAATGCAAGGGGTCTGTCGGACGGTTGTGCAGTTCGTCGCGATTGCCCACCAGCACGAGGCTCAGGTCCTCGTTGGGTGCAATCCTGAAGGTCACGAGGCACACGGGTCAGTGGCTTAGGCTGAGGTAGGCATCCCAGCCGGTACGAATAACCAAGGCCGATACCACCAGAATGAATACACTGCGCACGAATCCGGTTCCATGTCGAAGTGCGAGTCGTGCGCCGACCTGGGCTCCGGCGATATTTGACGCAGCCATGGCCAATCCTGTGGACCATAAAATGTGTCCGCAGCCTAAAAACCATCCGAGCGCTGCCAGATTGGTGGCCACGTTCAGTGTGCGTGCCGTGGCTGCGGCATGCAGAAAGTCGAAGCCGAACCGGCGTACAGCCAGCATCATGAAAAAACTACCGGTTCCCGGACCGAAAAATCCGTCATAGAAGCCAATCGCTGCAACCAACAGGGCGCTCACAAGATGCTCTAGCCGGGTGTGGCTGTACGGCGTGTGCGATTCGCCTAACTGTTTGTATTTAATGGTCCAGAGTAGGACGACCGATAAGAGAACGGGCACCAATGGCCGAAAGGCGACGGCACCGATATGAGTGACCGTGATGGCGCCAACCAAGGCGCTCAAAAAAGCAATCAAAAGGCCGCTGATCAGTAGCCGCGTGGGGATTTCTACACGGCGCAAATAATGCAATGCAGCGCTGGCAGTACCGGAGAACCCCGCAAGTTTGCTCGTTCCTAGCAAGGTGGCGGGCACAACACCGGGCAATGCGGCAAATAGGGCCGGCAATTGGATCAATCCGCCACCGCCGACAATGGCGTCGATGGCGCCGGCACCAAAAGCGGCGACCGCCAATGTCGCTAGCGTGGCATCCACCACCGTCGTTTAGGCCGACGGCCAAGGCTGGCCGGCGCGCAGCGTCAGCCCGGTGTGGGAGCAAAACCAGTCATCGATTAATTGGAAAGAGATCGAGGTGGCCGGCGGAAGCAGCACGGCTCCTGTGCCAACCTCTTGAATGGTATAGAAACGCGCATCCTCCAGTTCGCCGTCAGGGCAGACGACCTCGGTCGTGGCCGCGCGCGCGTGGAAGCCGAGCATGAGCGAGGAGGGGAAGGGCCAGGGTTGTGACGAGTGGTAACGCACTTGGTCTACTTCTACGCCGGTCTCCTCCCTCACTTCGCGGGCGACGGCATCCTCCAGGCTTTCCCCGGGTTCCACAAAGCCCGCAATCGTTGAATAGCGACCCTTTGGCCAGGAAGCTTGACGGCCTAACAGGGCCTTTTCACCGTCAGACACCAATACAATGATCGCCGGATCAATACGTGGAAACGACTGATGGCCGCAATTTGGCGTAGGGCAGCGCATGACGTGCCCACCGGAGCCCGCGTTCATGCGGGCTCCGCACGCCCCACAGAATCGATGCCTAGAGCGCCAATAAAATAGCGCGCGCGCGTATGCGAGTAATCCGGCCTCGTCCGCCGGCAATTGACCGCCGACGCTTCGCAAATCTGCGAAGCGGAATTCAGATTCAAAATCCGGGGCGTCGAACTGGTCGGCTTCCAGCGCAAAAACCGGGTGCCCGCGAAAATGGCCAAGAAAAATGCCGTCCTCGGCCTCGACGCGGTCGGGGATGGATGGCAGCAACGCCGCCGATGGAGAATCGCCGCCAGTCACCAGATTTTGCTGTCGCCAGACCAACACCCAGCGCGTCTTCGGATCGTAGCGCCATGCGGTGAGACGTGCGCTATCTGCTCGGACCGCGCTGTCACGATCGAGATAGGGGCCGGCGTACACGTGAGGCTGATTTTTTGGCATGGCTTCGCTTTTTCCTGATTCTAGCGCGCCGAGATGATTGCGGTGTGTTTGCCGTATTGCGGGCCTCATCGGGCACCAATTGATTTCGCGCCGCATCCTCGCACAGTGAGCAGTGAGGCGGCATTCGGCGCTGCGTATCGATGATTGTGAAGGCTTTACAGACTGGGCAAATGCCCGGGCGCAAATCTGCGCCGTCTTGCAGCGCCTCTAATAGGTACGCGCCATGCTCGAACGTGATGTCGTTGCCAAGACCAAGGTCTAGATAGGTTTCATACGCCTCGCAAAAGAGCTCAACCCAAGGGGGTGTGCCATTGCGCCGAGCGGCTACCGGTTCGGCGCGCAACAGGCCAAGCAGGGCGTAAAGACCGCCTAATGCGGCAGATTGGCGTCGTAAATCTGCATTACGCAGGAAAAAGCTGGACTGTCGGGGCGGCTTGCCCCGGTGGCGCTTGGCCAGCGCATCGCCTTCTAAGACGTATTGGCGATGCAACTTGCGGATCCTATCGGCGGTCAGGCCCGTCCAGGACCTAATCGTGGCCGTACGCGCCTCATGGCGAATCATGCCCATGGCGAGGTCAAGGCGCCGCTGCTCGCGCCGGTAGCGATCGTCGGTGATACGCATTTGGGTTTCCTGCCTCGTGTAATTTTTGGTAGTATCAAACCAAAATAACACCTAAGCAAGAGTGTCTTAGGGCTCTGGAGTCGGTCACCGTCAGTGGGGGTGCAGCATGTCGAAGATCAAGCTAATCGTTCGTGAAAGCGGCCGGAATAATCCCGTGCCGGTGGTCCGGCAAGTGTTGGATCAGGCGCTGGTCGAATCGATTTGTGCCGCGAACGACGCGTTTATCGGGCAATGCATCACCCCTCCGACGCGTCTAAGTGCCTCCGCTCAAGCTCTGCCCACGCAGATCATTGAGGCATTGAGTCAACTGGATCGGGTTGAGCGACGTCGTATCGCGGCCATGCCGTTTACCCTATTTTCCATGCGCTTTACGGACGCTGCTTATTGGCGAAATTTGCTGGATCGGCCGAGCCTAGGATCTCGTCGGGCTGCAGCCGGCGACGCGGTTGCCCGTACTGCGGTGTTTCTCGCCTGGCACCTCGTTCAGGCCAGTCCGGCGACGGCGAGTATGGCCATGGGCATGTCTGCCGACGTGGCATCAATTTTCCAGTGGATCCCACTGTACGACGTGGAGCGATTGGGGGCGCTCGCGAATCCGGCGCTGACGCCTCGTTGGCCAACGACGCTAGCCTTTTGGCATCAACTGCTGGCGGCCGCGAAATCCACCCAAGCCGTCGACGGCGCTCGGTTTTTCGGTCTACAGCTGCTCGCGGCAGAGTGTTTGCCTGAGCGTCGGTCGCGGCCGCGCGACTGAGGCCTATTTGGACCTGATTTTCCGATCGCAGTTGAAGCGCGGGCGTAGTCACCGTACCCTGCGGGCTCGCTGGAAAACATCACCGAGCCCACTCTGACGCGGAGTTTTATGCACGCTTTGTCCATTCGCCAATTACGCAAGACCTACGGTAACGGCGTGGAGGCGCTCAAAGGCATCGATCTTGATGTCCCGGAGGGTGAGTTCCTTGCCTTGCTCGGACCGAACGGCGCGGGCAAAACCACAACCATTGGCATCGTCACGTCATTGGTGAATAAGACTTCGGGCAGTGTGGCCGTATTCGGACACGACTTAGACCATGACCTTGCAGCGGCCAAGGCCTGTTTGGGCGTCGTGCCCCAAGAGATCAATTTCAACCAGTTCGAAAGCGCAGAAACCATCGTCATCAATTCGGCGGGATTTTACGGCATCCCTCGCGATGTCGCGCGTGAGCGGGCTGAGAAGTATCTGCGCCAATTACAGTTGTGGGACAAGCGTAAGGCGATCGCTCGCAGCTTGTCCGGCGGAATGAAGCGCCGCTTAATGATCGCGCGCGCCTTAATGCATGAGCCGCAACTGCTCATACTGGACGAGCCGACAGCCGGCGTTGATGTGGAAGTACGTCGTTCAATGCGCGAATATCTGAGAGAAATCAACGATCTCGGAATTACGATCATTCTGACTACACACTACTTAGAAGAAGCTGAAGAGTTGTGCCGGCACGTCGCCATCATTGATAAAGGTCGGATTATTGAGAACGACCGCATGAGTTCCGTGCTGGGCAAACTGCAGCTTGAAACCTATGTCTTGGATCTCGTGACTCCGTTGGCGGGCTGTCCGGACCTTGGTGATATACGAGCCACCTTGACCGATAGTCGTACGCTCGAGGTTGAAGTGGTTCGAGGTCAGCCGCTGAATGAAATATTTGTCCGCCTGGCTGCTGCAGGCGTTCAGGTGTCTTCGCTACGCAATAAAGTCAATCGATTGGAAGAGTTATTTATGAAGCTCGTCGCGACTGATCCAAGCGCGGGAGTGGCCCCATGAACATCCCCGTCACCTCAACAAGTCGCCTGGGCACCAATTGGATTGGTCTGCGGACGATAGTGATCCGCGAGTTCTCCCGCATCGTACGAATCTGGGGTCAAACGCTGTTGCCCCCTGCGGTGACCGCTACCTTGTACTTCGTGATCTTCGGCCATCTTATTGGGAACCGGATTGGCGAGATGGGCGGCTATCGTTACCTGCAGTACATTGCGCCTGGCCTGATTATGATGTCCGTGATTACCAACTCATTCGGTAATGTTGTTTCCAGCTTCTTCGGCGCGCGCTTTGGAAAATACATCGAGGAGTTGTTGGTATCGCCACTACCAGATTGGCTAATCGTGATCGGCTACGTGGCTGGCGGCCTTGTGCGCGGTCTATCGGTGGGCTTGATTGTCACGGTGGTGGCAATGCTGTTCAGTCAGCTCACCGTACATTCGCCTTGGGTCATCGTGGCGGCCGTCTTGTTGACCTCGATGGTCTTTGGCCTTGGTGGATTCATTAACGCGGTATTTGCCAAGAGCTTTGATCACATTTCGTGGTTTCCGACTTTCATTCTGACGCCGCTCACCTATTTCGGCGGCGTTTTCTATTCGATTGATCTGTTGCCGCCTTGGGCGCGTCTGCTCTCTCATGCGAATCCAGTGCTCTACATGGTCAACGCATTCCGCTATGGTTTCTTAGGCGTGTCCGACGTCGATATTGGACTCTCATTCGGCATCATGTTGGGATCTCTGGTGATTCTTTTTTCGGTCGCGGTCGGCCTCATGCGTAAGGGTATTGGTATCCGCGAGTGAGCGTTCCGGCTGAAAACGATGTCGACAGGGAGTGGATGGTGACATTAAAGCGCGCGCTGATCGTGGACGACTCGAAGTCTGCTCGAGTCGTACTGTCTAGACTCTTAGAAAAGCATGAACTGGCTGTTGAAACTCGTGAGTCGGCTGAGGGCGCGCTTGAGTATCTAGAGCAAAACCATCCGGACGTCATATTCATGGACCATGTGATGTCCGGCATGGATGGGTTGAGCGCGGTCCAACTCATCAAAAAAAATCCGAAGACAGCGTCGATCCCGGTCCTGATGTACACGTCGCAAGACGGGTCAGTTTATGCTGAAGCGGCAAAAGCCAGCGGCGCTGATGCTGTGCTGCCCAAGCAGATGTCACCGGCTGATATTGCAGACGCGCTAGTGCGCATGAAAGTGATTCCAACCCGCCCAGCTGCCCCAGCCACCGATAAGGCGGTCACTGCTGAGACGGCTGGTCCACCGACGGTGCCCGGGCTCAGTGCGGGTGACATCCGCGCGACGGTTGAGCCCGTCGTTCGCGAACAGGCGGCCGAACTTCGACGCTACCTCAGCACTCAACTCGAATCGCTGTCGTCGCATCTGGCCAGCGAAATAAAAAGCCAAGTTCAGGCAACCGCAGCGGATGTCATTTATCGGCTGACGCCGCCACCCCCTGAGCCTCCGGCGCCACCGCCCCGTCCGTGGGGCTGGATTGGTGCGGCAGCCGGGGCTATCGCGGCAGTAGCCGTTCTCTCCGTATTTGCTGCACATAACCAGGCGGAGATGTTGGCGATGCGTGCCACCATCGACCGGCAAGCCGCAGCGCTGGCCACGCTACCGCAAACGGCAGCGCCGGCGCAAAATGCGGTGTGGCCCACCGAGCGGCATCCTCTGGGTTTCGGCGAGGCGCCATTTACACCCGCGCGGATCGCTCAAGCGAGTGCTTGGCTGACTGCGCTGGAGCAACGCGGATTCGTGGGGACAGCGCATCTCGTAGTCTCTCAGGCCGAATACTGTTTGACCGGTAATCCAGGTGACGGATACCAAGTGGCACCGGCTGAATTGCCGGCCAGTAATTGTGATATGCGCGGTAGTCCCGCTGACGAAGCGCGGACCGCTGGGGATCGCGAGCCGGCAGCACTGTTGGCGCTTGCGTCCGGCCTGTCTGCGCGGACGCACGGCGAAATTGAGACCAAGATCGTCTATGTGAAGGCGTCTGGATATCCGCCGGCAGGCGCAACGGCGGGGCAGTGGAACGGAGTCGCCGCAAAAGAGCATTATGTTGAATTCGCTGCTGAATCTCGAACGCCGTAATCGGGTGTACGGATGAGTCGGGAATTTCGCCCAAGCTTTGGCTTACGTCCCGCCCACTTGCAGACGATTCTCGCCAGCGTAGGGCCACGCCGTTCCGATGTACGTAAGCGCTCGGCCGCCGTTGTGCGGGCAAGCCAAGACGTTATTCTCGATTGTGGTGACGGCGTTCGATTGTTGGCGCACCACACAATGCACGGTGATCAGCAACGAGATCTCGTGGTGTTGTTGCATGGCTGGGAAGGGAGTGGCGAATCCCAGTACCTACTGTCGGCGGCCGCGCATTTGTACGCCTCTGGCTACGACATTGTTCGTCTCAACTTGCGAGACCATGGGCCTACGCACCAGTTGAATCAGGATTTGTTCCACTCCTGTCGAATCGACGAAGTCGTCGGCGCGATCGCCGCGATCAACAAATTATTTCCACATGACCGCCTATTGTTCCTCGGCTATTCGTTAGGTGGAAATTTCGGACTCCGCCTGGCGCTAAAAGCACCATCTCATGGCATCACTTTGGATGCTGTCGCAGCCATTTGTCCGGTGCTTGATCCGGCGCATACCATGCGGCAATTGGAGGCGCGAACCTTCGTTTATCGCCAGTATTTTGTTTACAAATGGGCGCGTTCGCTGCGCCGTAAAGCGGCAGCGTGGCCGGCTCACTTTGATTTCTCAGATATTTTGTCGAAGCCGACGCTGAAATCGATGACGCATGCCCTGGTCGAGCGCTTCACCCATTACGCGAACATGCCGGAATACCTGAATGGCTACGCCGTTGTCGATGGCGTGTTGGCCGACTTGCAGGTCCCAACGTTGATCATCGCGACTGAGGACGATCCAATTATCCCTATCGCGGACTTAGCGAGGCTCGCCCGTCCCGCCACGCTGGTGATTGATCAGCAGCGCTACGGTGGGCATTGCGGGTTTCTCGAGGGGTTGAGCGGGCCGTCTTGGGCAGATCAACGCGTAGAAGATTGGTTCTCCAGCCTCCGCTAATTTTGAATTAGACCCCAAATATTGCAGAAATGATCGCGATGCCCGCCAACTCAGGCGGCTCGTCTACACCGAACCACGGCTCATCGCATACCCCGGCGGCCCCACTGCCCAGTGCGTAGAATTGGATTCCTAATCCAATTTGGCGAAAGAGTGCCCCGTGACTGACCCGAACTCCCAGCGTGTAGATTTCGACTCCATCGCGACACCATGGTTTCTCCGCAAGGCGCCCTTGATCACAGCGGCCGTGATCTTCGCGGTGGGCTCAATCTCAATCATCGCCTGGCGCCATGCACGCAACGGCGGACCGCAGCAGCCGGATGTGCCGTTGGTCACGGTCACGGTGCCTGGCCGTTCGCCTTACACGATCTCGGTCCATTTCAACGGCGCCATCATTGCCCGTTACGATATGCCGATCGGCATTGAAGGTGAGGGCGGACGCGTATTGTCGATACTTGTCGAAGCCGGCGACCACGTGAAGCGGGGGCAAGTGCTCGCCCACCTGGATACATCGGTAATGGCGCCCCAAGTGGCCAGCTTGCGTGCGGCCTTGGAGCAGTCGCGCGCGGACGCCGAGCTTGCCGCCGCCGACTATCACCGAGCCTCGAAGATTGCTGAATCGGTTGGCGCACTGTCGAAGGAAGAAGTCGAGAAACGCCGGACGACATCGGTCACTAGTGCGGCGCGCGTGCGGACTGCGGAGGCCCAATTGGCTGAAGCGGAGGCGCGCCTGAAGCGTACGGATATCGTCGCTCCAGAGGATGGGATTGTACTGACCCGCAGTGTTGAGGTCGGCCAGTCAATGACCGCAGGCAGTCCAGCGATGTTCCGTTTGGCCCGCGGTGGTGACGTGGAGATGAAGGCCGCCGTTGCTGAGCAGGATATCCCGAAGCTGAAAATCGGGCAGGACGTCGCGGTCACCATCACAGGTGTCGAATCATCTTTCCCTGGCAAGGTTCGTTTGTTGTCGCCGGTTATTGATCCGGCGACACGCCTTGGAGAGGTGCGAATCTCGTTGCCCAAGGATCCCGTGCTGAGGCCCGGCGCTTTTGCGCGAGGCACAGCGGTTGTCGGGAGCGACGTCCAACCGCTGGTTCCGCAAACGGCGCTATTGATGGACGGTCCGACAAGCTATGTGCTCGTCGTCGGCAGTGACAATAAGGTGGAACGCCGGAATGTGCGTTATGGAGATGCGCAAGCCGCCGGTATCGCTGTACTAGAGGGATTGAGTGGGCAGGAAAAAGTCATCGCGACTGCAGGCGCCTTCCTCAAAGAAGGTGAGCTCGTACGCGTGGCCAATGATGGGAAGCAAGCGCCGTGAGAAATATCTCGGCTTGGGCGATTAAGCACCCAATATTTCCTATTGTCTTGTTCATGGTGCTGACGTTTGTCGGCATCGTGTCGTTTGTGAAGCTGCCCATCCAGCTCAATCCTGACATTTCGTTCCCGATGGTCCAGGTCATGGTTTCTCAACCTGGCGCGGCACCGACGGAAATGGAGACGCAGATTCTCCAGAAGGTTGAGGGCGCGGTTGCCAATGTCGGTAACGTCCACAACATTACGTCTCGCGCCACTGAAGGTGCCGCGATGTTGTTCATCCAGTTCGAAATCGGCACTCCGATTGACCGGGCTGTGAGCGACGTTCGCGATGCGGTCGCCCGTGTGCGTGGAGATTTGCCGGAGGGCATCCAAGAGCCGATTGTCCAGCGCATCGACGTCGAAGGTAATGCTATCGCGTATTACGCCGTCAGCGCCACCACCATGACCGAGGAGCAACTGAGTTGGTTTGTAGACCACACGGTCACTAAACGCTTGCTCACTCTGAAAGGCGTTGCCCAGGTTTCCCGCAGCGGCGTAAACCGCGCAGTCCGCGTTGATCTTGACCCCGCGCGTCTTGAGGCGCTGGGGATTACTGCTGCGCAAGTCAATCAACAATTGCGAACCCTAAACCTAGATGCCGCCGGCGGTCGGTCGCAAATTTCTGGCGGCGAGCAGTCCATTCGCGTCCTGGGAGGCGCTCGCACCTCGGCCGACTTAGGCGCGACCCAAATTCAAGTCGGCGCCGGGCGTACCGCGCGTCTGGATGAAATTGCGAAGGTCTACGATGGCATTGACGAAGTTCGATCGATTTCTCGTCTCAATGGCAGGCCCGCTACCACCTTCGGGGTATTTCGTTCCCGTGGGAATTCCGACGTAGATGTTTTCAATCGGGTCTCCAAAGAGGTCGATGGCCTTCTAAAAGATAATCCGGGTGTCTCTGCCAAGATTGTGTTCACGACGGTGACGAATACGCAGGCGTCCTATGACTCCGCCATCCATGCCCTCATTGAGGGGTCCTTGCTGGCGGTGTTGGTCGTTTGGCTGTTTTTGAGAGAGGGCCGATCGACCGCGATTTCTGCGCTCGCGATTCCTCTCTCGGCGATCCCCACGTTTGGATTCATGATGTGGATGGATTTCACGCTTAACGGGATCAGTCTACTTGCCCTGTCTCTGGTGGCGGGCGTGTTGGTTGACGACGCGATCGTTGAGATCGAAAACATCGTGCGCCATATCCGTATGGGTAAAACGCCTTATCAGGCGGCCTTAGATGCAGCGGACGAAATCGGTCTGGCGGTCGTGGCCACATCGGCGACGATTATCGCGGTGTTCTTGCCCGTGAGCTTCATGGGCGGCATGAGTGGCCAATACTTCAAACAGTTCGGTCTAACGGTTGCAGCGGCCGTCTTCTTCTCGCTCCTCGTGGCTCGGTTAATCACGCCAGTCATAGCAGCCTTTACGCTCAAGGCGGAGAAGGCGCAGAACCACCTCGATGGTCCGGTGATGGCCTGGTACTTACGCGCACTGCGTTATTGCGTAAATCATCGTCGGCGCACGTTTGCAGGGTTTTCCCTCTTCTTCGTCGCTTCGGTGGCGGGGCTCTTTTTTATGCCCAAGAGCGCGTTCCCGACGGAAGACTCAGGCACGAGTCAAATTACT
Organism: uncultured Pseudomonadota bacterium; assembly: GCA_903879335.1. Lineage (GTDB taxonomy): Bacteria > Pseudomonadota > Gammaproteobacteria > Steroidobacterales > Steroidobacteraceae > CAIKZZ01. The sequence goes on along the minus strand of CAIRLC010000007.1, from coordinate 60,675 downwards.
GTTGAATTAGCGCCGGGTGTCCGTATTGAGGATACGGCTCGGGTTACGCGGCGTGCGGCTGAAACTGTTGCGCGTCATCCGGAAGTGGCCGAAGTTTTGGAGACGATCGGCGGCGGCGATGACAACGATGTTCGAAATGGGCAGTTGTACGTTGCACTCAAGCCTAGGGATCAGCGCAAGCTCGATCAAAAGACATGGCAGGACCAAGTTCAGCTTGAACTGAACCAGATACCGGATGCGCGCGTTTCCTTTGCAAATCAGCAAGGGTGGACTGGGCGAGATGTCACGTTCTATTTGACGGGCGATAACCCGGCGGATCTAGAGCGTGCTGGTCGCGCGGTTCTGGATGGTATGCGCGGCATGAAGGAATTGCGCGCGCCGAGAATCAACGGTGATATGCCAAAGCCGGAGATTCAAATTAAGCCTCGGCTTGATTTAGCTGCAGAGCTGGGTGTGACGGTGCAATCGATCAGTCAAACGGTCCGCATCGCGACCTTGGGCGACATCCCGCAAAACGGGGCTAAATTTTCGCTCGCGGATCGGCAGGTTCCGATTCGTGTTGGTTTGAAGGAATCCGCGCGCGAGGATCTCTCGACGATTGAAAATCTCCCCGTCCCAACCATCACCGGGGGCAGTGTTCCTTTAAAGGCCGTCGCTGACGTGAAATTCGGCCAAGGACCGGTTGCCGTGCGGCGCTATAACCAAAGCCGCCGCTTGATGATTGATGCCGACCTGACGCCTGGTGCGACCTCAGGTGATGCGGAAGCCAAGATCATGAAGCTGCCGGCCATGAAAAATCTGCCGTCTGGGGTTCGTAAGGTCGATACCGGTAACTTGGAATTTATGGCAGAGCTGATGCAGAACTTCCTGCTAGCCATGGGTGCTGGCATCCTGATGGTATTCGCGGTGTTGGTCCTGCTCTTCGCTCGGGTTTTCCAGCCGCTGACGATCTTGTCAGCATTGCCGCTCTCATTGGGCGGCGCACTGTTGGCGCTCTCCGTCTGCGGGCTGCCATTCTCGATGCCTGTCGTGATTGGGACGCTCATGCTGATGGGCATCGTGGCCAAGAACTCGATCCTGCTCGTTGATTTCGCGATTGAGGAGTTGCGGGCGGGCAAAACACGTCTAGAAGCCTTGATAGAGGCGGGCCACAAGCGCGCACAGCCCATTGTCATGACTAGCGTTGCGATGATCGCGGGCATGTTGCCGTCCGCCTTAGGATTTGGTGAAGGGTCGGAATTCCGCGCGCCCATGGCCATCGCCGTCATTGGCGGCATTATCAGTTCGACCTTCCTGACCCTCGTGGTTGTCCCGGCGATGTATACCTTGGTGGACGACTTCGAGCAGTGGCTGTCGCCGAAATTTGGGCGCTTCCTGACGCCTCATCACGACGCGTGAGCCTTTGCTGGGCGGCCGCATCTTGGCCGCCCAGCGCTTCTTACTGATTGATTGGATCTGTTGATCAAATCAGCAACCCCAAAATGCTGCATTGCAGCATTGATGCTGCGCCGCAGCATTGACCCAAGGTGACAACGCATTCATGATGTTCGTCTTTTTTCGACCGCGGCTTGCGGTTGCGAGGACCTGCCATGACTCCCGCCACACACTCCGCACCCCGCGGTCTCCCCACCAGCGCTGACGCGTTGGCGAATGGGGGTTACGACGCTGCTGGACTCTACAGCCCGACGTTTGAGAAGGAGAGTTGCGGGTTCGGCCTGATCGCCAATCTCGATGATCAGGCGACCCATTGGCTGGTGCGCACGGCGATTGAGTCCCTCAATCGATTGACCCACCGCGGCGCGGTTGCGGCCGACGGCAAGACGGGTGACGGCTGTGGGCTTCTACTCAAAAAGCCGGACCGTTTTTTGCGGGGAGTTGCTGCAGAGGCCGGCATTTCCTTAGGGCTGCGCTATGCCGCCGGCATTGCCTTTCTCTCCCCCTATGAGGATGCCGCCGAACGGGCCAAAGCCACCCTTGATGCCCAATTAAATCGGGAAGGATTGGTCGTGGCCGGTTGGCGAGTCGTGCCGACTGATACCTCCGTGTGCGGCGCTGAAGCGCTGCGCACACTGCCGAGAATGGAAATGGTCTTCGTGTCGAACGTGGATGACGTCGACGAAGCTACCTTTAATCGCCGCCTGTTTCTCGCTCGGCGCCGAACCGAAAAAGCGTTAGAGCAGCGCGATCCCATCTTCTACATGCCCTCTTTGTCGGCGAGCACGCTGGTCTACAAGGGCATGGTCATGCCGCAATATTTGCCGGCCTTCTTTCCCGACCTTGCCGACGAACGCATGGAAAGTTCGGTGGCGGTATTTCATCAGCGCTTCTCGACCAATACGTTGCCGCAATGGCGGCTCTCGCACCCTTACCGCTATCTTGCGCATAACGGTGAGATCAATACGATTTCTGGCAATCGGAACTGGGCTGTCGCCCGCGGGCCACTGTTCCGTTCACCGATGCTGCCGGACTTGTCTGATATCCAGCCGCTCGTGTCGTTGTCCGGCTCCGACTCGCAGACCCTCGATAACATGTTGGAAGTGCTGCTCGCCGGCGGACTGGATGTCTTGCATGCGATGCGGCTGCTGGTGCCGCCGGCATGGCATAGCGTCGATACCATTGATCCAGACCTGCGCGCCTTTTATGAATTCTATGCACCGCATATGGAGCCGTGGGACGGCCCAGCGGGCATCGTGCTGACCGACGGGCGCTACGCCGCCTGCACCTTGGACCGTAACGGCTTGCGGCCAGCCCGTTGGGTCATCACGCGCGATCGGCATTTCACCATCGCCTCTGAGATCGGCGTTTGGGACTATCGCCCCGAAGATGTGTTGCAGAAGGGGAAAATGGGCCCAGGAGAAATGCTCGCCCTGGATCTGCAAACCGGCGATCTGCTCGATAATGCGCGCATTGACCAAATTCTGAAGTCTCGCCACCCCTACAAGTCTTGGTTAAAGAAGGGTGTGCGATATCTCGAGAGCGACCTGATCGATCCCCGCCTGGCCGCAGAGCCTATGGATCGGGAGACGCTCGACACCTACCGGAAAATGTTCAACATCACGGCTGAAGAGCGCGATGAAATCATTCGTGTTCTCGCTGAGGACGAGAGCGAGGCGGTCGGCTCAATGGGCGACGACACACCGCTCGCCGTGATGTCCCACAAGATTCGTTCTCTCTACGATTATTTCCGTCAACAATTCGCGCAAGTCACGAACCCACCGATTGATCCTTTGCGTGAAACGATCGTGATGAGTCTGCAGACGCAGATTGGACCCGAGTGCAATCTATTTGCCCCGTCGCCGGAGCACGCGCGCCGAATCGTTTTGAACTCGCCGATTCTGTCGCAGCGCAAACTGCGCCAAATCATGGCGTTCAAGGATTTCGGTATCGATAACGAATTTATCGATCTGCAATATCCGTTGGATGGCAATCTGAAGGGCGCGCTCGCTCGAGTCTGTGATCAGGCCGAGGCGGCCGCGCGCGCCGGAAAAGTGGTCATGCTGATCTCCGACCGGTATTTAGTGGAAGGGAAAATTCCGATCCATGCCATGTTGGCGACGGGCGCGATTCATCACCGTCTCGTCGAAACGGGCCTGCGCTGCAAATGCAATCTTGTGATCGAAACAGCTACCGCACGTGATCCACACCACTTTGCCTGTTTGATTGGGTACGGCGCGACGGCGGTCTACCCGTATATGGCCTATCAGACGATTTTCGATATGACGCGCCGCCAAAACGGCACGTTGTCTGCGGAAAGTCGAGCTGAACTCGGGCGTAGTTACCGCCGAGGTATCCGCAAAGGCCTGTTTAAGATCATGTCCAAGATGGGCATCTCGACGATTGGTAGCTACCGCAGCGCGCAATTATTCGAAATTGTGGGTTTGCACGACGAAGTGGTTCAGGCCTGCTTTCCCGGCACGACCAGTCGGATTCAGGGCGCGGATTTCTCAGACATTGAGGCCGACCAGCGTGAGTTGGCTGTGCGCGCCTGGGATCCACTCGCGCCTATTGATCGAGGTGGGCTGCTGAAATATGTGCACGGCGGCGAGTACCACATGTACAACCCTGACGTGATCGCGACACTACAGGCTGCGGTGGTTACCGGCGATTACGAGCATTACAAGATTTATGCTTCGCTCGTGAACGAGCGGCCGGCCTCCACGCTGCGGGACCTCTTTGCGCTATCGCCTCGTCACCAGGCTATTCCGCTTGAGGAAGTCGAGCCCATCGAAGATATCGTCAAACGTTTCGACTCGGCCGCGATGTCGCTCGGCGCGCTGTCGCCGGAGGCCCATGAAGCCTTGGCCATTGCGATGAACCGCCTCGGTGCCCGCTCGAACTCGGGCGAGGGCGGTGAGAGCAAGGAGCGCTACGGGACGGAGAAGAACTCGAAGATCAAACAGGTTGCCAGTGGGCGCTTCGGCGTCACGCCGGAATACCTGATCAACGCGGAAGTGCTGCAGATCAAAGTGGCGCAAGGCGCCAAGCCGGGTGAGGGTGGCCAACTGCCGGGCCATAAAGTCAACGACATGATCGCCCAGCTGCGCTATGCCCGTCCGGGCGTTGGGCTCATTTCGCCACCGCCACATCACGATATCTACTCAATTGAAGATTTGGCGCAGTTGATCTTTGACTTGAAGCAGGTGAATCCGGAGGCCTTAGTCTCGGTTAAGTTGGTGGCTGAACCTGGCGTCGGCACGATCGCCGCCGGTGTGGCCAAAGCCTATGCGGACCTCATCACGATTTCTGGCTACGACGGCGGCACGGGCGCGAGCCCGATATCGTCGGTGAAATATGCCGGTACGCCGTGGGAGCTTGGTTTGGCTGAGACGCACCAGACACTGCGTATCAACGACATGCGTCATCGTGTCCGCCTCCAAACAGATGGCGGACTGAAGACCGGCTTAGACGTGATCAAGGCGGCGATTATCGGCGCGGAAACGTTTGGATTCGGCACGGCGCCGATGGTGGCGCTGGGTTGCAAGTACCTGCGTATCTGCCATCTCAACAACTGTGCCACTGGGGTTGCCACTCAGCATGAAGTGTTGCGCAAGCGTCACTTCATTGGCCTGCCAGAAATGGTGATGAACTACTTCCGATTCGTTGCCGAGGAATGCCGAGAAATCATGGCGTCCTTGGGGGTTCGGCGCTTTGATGATCTGATTGGTCACACCGAATTTTTGTCGATCATGGAGGGTGCGACGAGCAAGCAGCGCAAGCTGGACCTGTCGCCGATCCTGTCGACCGCCGGCATGTCGGTCGATGCGCCTCAAATTTGTCTGGATGCGCGCAATAACCCCTACGACAAGGGTGAGCTTGCTGAGCGCATGTTGCGCGACATGCTGATGGCCATCGTGGGCAAAACGGGTGGCGAATTTGCCTATTCGGTGACGAACAGAGACCGGTCTGTGGGCGCTCGATTGTCGGGCGAGATCGCTCGTCGCCACGGCAACCAAGGCATGGCAGCCAACCCCATACACGTGCAATTGAAGGGCTCCGTGGGTCAAAGCTTCGGCGTGTGGAACGCCGGCGGCCTGCACCTCAGCCTGGAGGGTGACGCGAACGACTACGTGGGCAAGGGAATGACGGGCGGTCGCATCGTGGTTCGGCCACCTGCCGGTTCGGTTTTCTCCGCAGCGGAGACGCCCATCATTGGCAACACCTGTCTGTATGGCGCGACCGGTGGCGAGTTATATGCCGCCGGCATTGCCGGTGAGCGCTTTGCGGTGCGCAATTCCGGTGCGATCGCCGTGATCGAAGGCGCAGGTGATCATTGCTGTGAGTACATGACTGGCGGCGTCGTTTGCGTACTGGGACGTACCGGATTGAATTTCGGCGCCGGATTTACCGGTGGCTTCGCTTACGTGCTCGATATCGACAGAAATTTCGTCGACCGTTACAACCACGAGTTAGTCGACATTCATCGCATCAGCATGGAGGCCACGGAGCAGAATCTGCACCATCTGCGCGGGCTCATTGAGGCGCATGTGCGTGAGACGGGCAGTCAATGGGGCGCGCAGATCTTGAACGACTTCCGCACCTATATCGGCCGGTTCTGGTTGGTGAAACCTAAAGCGGCGGCCATCGATACGTTGATTGAGAATCTCCGGAGGGCCGCGTAATGGCTGACAAGACACTCCAGTTCCTAGATATCCCCCGCGTGGATCCCGAAAAGCTGCCGATGGAGGAACGCACAAGCGCGTTTCGCGAAATCTATGTGACCTTTGAGCCGAAGACGGCCGCGCAGCAGGCGGGGCGTTGCTTAAGTTGCGGAAATCCATTCTGTGAGTGGAAGTGTCCGGTACATAATTACATCCCGAACTGGCTGAAGATGCTGGAAGAAGGTCGTTTGTTTGAGGCGGCAGAGTTGTCTCATCAAACCAATTCTCTGCCGGAAATGTGCGGCCGCATCTGTCCTCAAGATCGACTGTGCGAAGGCGCCTGTACGCTGAATGATGGTCTAGGTGCCGTCACCATTGGTTCGATCGAAAAGTACATCACGGATGAGGCGCTGAAGGCGGGCTGGAAGCCGGATCTGTCCCATGTTCGACCCAGCGGGCATACGGTCGCAATCGTTGGCGCGGGACCTGCAGGACTCGCGTGCGCGGATGTCCTTGTTCGTCATGGCGTGAAGCCTGTGGTCTATGACCGTTATTCGCGAATTGGTGGACTTCTGACCTTCGGCATACCGCCGTTTAAGCTTGAAAAAGAAGTGGTCGAGAAGCGGCGCGAGCTGATGGAAGGGATGGGCGTTGAGTTCAAGCTCGGCGTCGAAATCGGCCGGGATGTCACGCTTGAGGAGTTAACGGCCGAATACGACGCCGTGTTCCTCGGGATGGGTGCTTACAAGGCGGTCAAAGGCGGGTTTGCGGGTGAGGACTTGCCGGGCGTGCATGAAGCGTTGCCGTACCTCATTTCGAATATCAACTGCGAATTGGGTCTTATAGATTCCCGCATTGATCTCGCGGGCAAGCGAGTAGTCGTGCTCGGCGGTGGCGATACCTCCATGGACTGCAATCGCACGGCGATCCGCCAAGGCGCGGAAAGCGTGACCTGCGTTTATCGTCGTGACGAGGACAATATGCCGGGGTCTAAGCGCGACTATAAAAATAGTCGAGAGGAAGGCGTCGACTTTCTGTTCAATCGCCAGCCGATCGAAATTGTCGGCAATGGCCGCGTCGAGGGCGTCAAAGTGGTTGAGACGTGCCTCGGTCCCTCGGGGCCGCGAGGGCGCCGCACGGCGCAGCCCGTGCCGGGGAGCGAGACGATTATTCCTGCCGATGCCGTCATCATTGCATTTGGCTTTGGGGCGAGCCCCGCGACGTGGTTTGATCCAGCCGGTATCGCCTGCCATGCCGACGGGCGGGTCCGCGTCAGTAAGGATCCGAGTCGTGCATTCCAGACGACTAACCCGAAAATCTATGCCGGAGGTGATATGGTTCGCGGCAGCGATCTGGTGGTCACGGCCGTTTTTGAAGGGCGCGAGGCTGCCCGCGGAATACTGGCGCAGCTTGGTTTGGCTGCGCCCTCGCGCGCTGCTTAATGGATCTCGACGCAAAAACGCACAAGGGTGAGCTATGACCATCGTGAACCGCCGTATCGTGTTGGCCTCGCGACCTGTGGGTGCACCAGGGCACGATAACTTTCGTCTTGAAAGCGTTGCGGTCCCGGCACCGGCTCACGGCGAGGTGTTGATCCGAAATCACTGGCTGTCGCTTGATCCGTATATGCGTGGCCGGATGAGCACCTCGAAGTCCTACGCTGATCCTCACCCGCTCGACGCGGTCATGCTCGGCGGGACGGTTGGAGAGATCGTCGCCAGTGGTCATGATGGATTTGCGGTCGGCGATACGGTGCTGGCCTTCGGCGGCTGGCAGGAATACTCGCTGGTGGCCGGTGAGGCTTTACGCATGGTGCATCGCGTGGATCCTAAACTGGCGCCGTTGCAGCGTTACTTAGGGGCGCTCGGCATGCCGGGCATGACCGCGTGGTATGGCCTACATCGAATCATCGAGCCCAAAGCCGGTGAAACTGTCGTGGTCAGTGCCGCCTCGGGCGCGGTGGGTATCGTTGTCGGTCAGTTGGCGAAGCGGGCTGGCTGCCGAGTGATCGGCATTGCGGGTGGCCCTGAAAAATGTGCATATGTCACCGATGAACTCGGTTTTGATGCCTGCTTGGATCACAAGGCGCTGCGCGACGCGCAGGATTTTGATGAGGCCCTCGGGGCTGTCGCATCCGCCGGTGTCGATGGATGTTTCGAGAATGTCGGTGGATTGGTGTTTGAAGGCACGCTCCGTCGCATGAACGCCTTCGGACGTGTGGCCGTGTGCGGCATGATTGCCGCCTATAACGGCGAACCTGTGCCTCTGCGCGACCCGACGGTGATCTTGCGCTCACGACTCAAGGTTCAGGGTTTTATCATCAGTGAAAACCCGGCGGATATGGCCGAGGCCTTTCGCGAATTGGCCGCGATACACATCCAGGGTCAATTGAAATATCGCGAGTCCATTGCTGAAGGCATCGAATCTGCCCCAGAAGCGTTCTTTGGGCTCTTGCAGGGCCGCAATTTCGGTAAGCAGCTGGTTCATCTGGTTTGAGCGGCGCCGACTAAAAACGTCGTAATTTCAGTGCATTAGGTCAAACCGACATGACGACGGTCGGGGTCGGCTGCTACCCTTAGCGTTTACGCCGGGGCAACCCCGGTTGTGCTGCCTTTACTTTCCGGAGCGCTTTCCATGACGACGAATGCCGAATTGCAAAAACTTCGTGAGACTGCAGTGCCTCGCGGTGTCTCGAGCATGCTGCCGGTGTATACCGCCAAGGCCAAGAACGCCGAAATCTGGGACGTTGAAGGCAAGCGTTATATCGACTTTGCCGGCGGCATCGCCGTTCTGAACACGGGTCACCTGCACCCGAAGGTTCAAGCGGCTGTGAAGGCGCAGCTGGAATTGTATTCGCACACCTGCTTTCAGGTGACGCAGTACGAGAGCTATGTGCGTTTGGCCGATCGACTAAACAAGTTGGCGCCGGGACCGACGCCTAAGAAGACCATTTTCCTGACGACAGGGGCCGAGGCTGTTGAGAATGCGGTGAAGATCGCGCGTGCTTATACCAAGCGCAGTGCAGTGATCGCGTTCTCCGGTTCATTCCATGGCCGCACCATGATGACCATGGGCTTGACCGGTAAGGTGGCGCCTTACAAGACCGGCTTCGGTCCGATGCCGGCTGAAGTATTTCATGTGCCGTTCCCCAGCCCGATCCTCGGCGTCAGCGTTGAGCAGTCCTTGGCGACGCTCGACACATTGCTGAAGGCCGACGTGGATCCAGCCCGCGTCGCCGCGATCATCATCGAGCCTGTGCAGGGTGAGGGTGGTTTCTATCAGGCGCCGGTTGAGTTGTTTGTTGCCTTGCGCAAGCTGTGCGACCAGCATGGCATCTTGTTGATTGCCGACGAAGTGCAGACGGGTTTTGCCCGTACCGGTAAGCTCTTTGCGATTGAGCATTCCGGCATCGAGCCTGATCTCATTACGGTAGCCAAGAGCCTGGCCGGCGGATTCCCGCTATCGGGCGTCATCGGCAAGGCCGAAATTATGGATGGCCCGGCACCGGGTGGATTGGGTGGCACCTACGCGGGTTCGCCGATCTCCTGCGCAGCGGCGCTTGCGGTGCTCGATGTGATTGAGGAGGAGCACCTGTGCGCTCGTGCCAATACGGTTGGCGCTCAGATCAAGCAACGCCTGAATAGCTTTGCTGGCAAGGGCTACACCTGCGTCGGCGATGTGCGTGGCTTAGGCGCCATGATTGCGCTTGAGTTGGTGAAGGATGGCGACGTGACTCGTCCCGATCCGGATCTGACCAAAGCCTTGGTGGCGAAGGCTGCGGCAAATGGCCTCGTGATCCTGTCTTGCGGCACGCGTTCGAACGTCATCCGCTTCTTGGTGCCACTCACCGTGAGCGATGCCGTTCTGGCCGAAGGACTGGATATTCTTGAGCATACGCTGGCTGAGGTAGCCGCCCCTGCATTGGCGGCCAAGATCGCTTAATTCGTCCAAGTCGATCCTCACGCGGCCTGTGTCGCATGGCGGCACAGGCCGCGTGCTTTTTGGGCGGTTAACGCGGATGTGGTCCACACCAGCCGGGAAGGTGTGCGGAATCTAGGGACCGAGCCAAGCTCATTGCTTGCTCAAGGGCGTCACTGAACGCGTCGCGAACTAGGTGGCGTTTGATGCGCTGTCGAAAATGCGTCGCCCAGAGAAATTCGCTGAATGGCGTTGAATCCTTAGCAAAGGCACCGGCTAGGCGCGCGGCGCCGGCAAGGCTTCGGTACGGGTCATCCTTAAGATCGGCGAGATGCGTGGGGATGTGTTTGGCGCTGCGGCGCTTGCCGTTGGCGTCATAGGTGTGCAACCAACCGCGATGTTCCATAAAGGACCAAAACTCGGCGCGGTCTAAGGCGCTTAAGTCAGCGACGACAGTGACGCCAACCTGCGGAACGCCTTCATCCAGTAGCGCTCGGCATAGATGGTGATGATCGATCAGGTAGTAACGGCCGCCAGGGCCTGCCACGACCGGTACGAGGTGACGTCCGAGGTAACGCGCCCGATGTCCAACGCTTTTCCAGTGTTGGCGCTTGGCATCCACTTCACGCAGACCAACGGTGAGTTGAGTTGGATGCAGTGCGTCCAATCGAGCCGTGTCGAGTTTTGGATCATGCATGCAGGAGTCCTCCAAGTCCGGCTAGGATGCGCTGATTGTGGCGACAAGGGTACCCGCTGATCCCCTTGAAGGAGTTTCGAATGCACGTGAGCTTCCATGAGGGCTACCGCGTTGATTTGCCGCCGACCCATCCTTATCCGATGGGTAAGTATCTGCTGCTGCGGAGTATTTTGGACGAGCGCGGATTGTCCGCGATGATCTCGTATCGCGAGCCTAGCGAGGCGTCTTTGGCGCTTTTGCTGCGAGTGCACACGCCGGCTTATCTAGACCGATTAGCCGCCGACGCGCTGACGCCGCCCGAGCGTCGCCAATTGGGTATCCCGTTCACGCCACGTCTGTGGCGTCGTGCACGACTGACGGTTGAAGGCACGCGCCTAGCTGCGATGGCGGCACTCAACCAAGGACTCGCCGCAAACCTCGCGGGTGGCACCCATCATGCGTTTGCCGATCATGGCGAGGGCTTTTGCGTGCTGAATGATGTCGCCGTGACGCTTGAGGAATTACTGGCAACGAATCAGATCCAGAGAGCCTTGGTCGTTGATTTAGATGTGCACCAAGGAAACGGTACCGCCGCGATCTTTGCATCGAAACAAGCCGTCTACACGTTGTCACTGCATGGAGAGCGCAATTACCCAACGATTAAACCGCCCTCGACGCATGATTTGGGATTGCCGGACGGTACCAATGATGAGGCCTACCTTGACGCTTTGCGTCCGGCCCTCGTGCATGCGCTGGCGACCCATCAACCGGATCTCGTGTTTTATGTAGCCGGTGTCGACGTGGTAGACGGCGATCGCTATGGACGTCTCGCGCTCACCGAGGCTGGCCTTCGGCTGCGAGAACAATTCGTCATCGATACGGTCCGAGATGCCCGTTGCCCGCTCGCAATCGTGCTCGGCGGCGGTTATGCCACAACAACGCAGCGAACGGCTGAGTTGCATACGATTGTGTTTGAGGAGGCGCTTCGCCGTTGGCAGAGCGAGCAAATTTAAATTAGCGTTCAGATCACAAAACAAGATTGGCTTTGAGCGCTAACCCGTGCATTATTCCGCCCCCCCTATTGAGGGGGCGCTCGGGTTTTGGAGAGAGTTAGTGATCAGAACAAGAAGGCGCGCTCACCACGGTTCCGGTTGGACTTCATCGGACCTGAGGAAGCTCAAAGCGCTGGTGGCACGTGAAACGCCTCGCGCGGAAATTGCCACCGCCCTTGGTCGTAGCGTATCCGCGGTCTACCAACGCATCGTGACCGAGCGTCTTAGCCCTCGAGCCGACCAGGAGTGATCCATCAGGTCGACGGCTTCAGCCCTGAGCGACAATAGACACCCTCAAGCACCCAGAGGGGCCCGATCAATAGAAACCGTAGATCTTCAGTGAAGCTCGGACGTCGACCTTCGATGGCGTGCCCGATGAATTGACCGATCCACGCCGCGACAAAAAGCAGGGTCATCGTCAGCGGCGTCGCGCAACTTGGATGCGCGATTAGAAACAATGCAGACAACCCGCTCACAGCGGCAGCGCCAATCGCCAAACGGACGGATAGGTAGGCGTACCACGCGAGAATGACGCTGAGCAGCACGCTGCCTAGGTTCACAAACCTCGGCCAAGGCACGGGTATCGCTGCGAGCAGCGTGATCAGGGCGATGGCAATGGCGGGAACACAGACCGTATGGAGTGCCCGATTGACCGGGTGGCGGTGGCTGCTGCCATAGCGTTCAAACCACAGCCGAAGTGCGCTCACCGTCGAAGCCTCACGCCATCGCGGCGCGAAGCTTCTTCAAGGCTGCAGTCTCGATCTGCCGGATTCTTTCCGCCGATACGTCAAACTCTGCGGCCAGATCATGCAAGGTTGCCTTGTTGTCCTCGGCAAGCCAGCGACGTTCCACAATGGCTCGGCTACGAGGATCAAGCGTCGCGATCGCTTGGTGCAGGCGTGCGCTCGATGCGTCTTCCCACTCCTCGTTTTCAACCGCCACGGCAGGGTCGGCATTCGGCGCCGGCAAATAGGCGGCCGGCGAATATTGGCCGTCTTCGTCGTCCTGATCCGGCACCGGATCAAAGGCGACGTCACGGGCAGACAGTCTCTGCTCCATCTGGGTCACTTCAGCGGGCGTGACGCCAAGATCGCGTGCGACGGCGGCGGTTTCTTCGGCCGACAGCCAGGACAAGTTTTTCTTGGCCTTGCGCAGGTTAAAGAAGAGTTTCCGCTGCGATTTGGTGGTGGCGATCTTCACCAAGCGCCAGTTACGCAAGACGTACTCGTGGATTTCGGCGCGGATCCAATGCACGGCGAAGGACACCAATCGAACACCCAGCGTCGGGTCAAAGCGCTTGACCGCTTTCATCAGGCCAACGTTGCCTTCTTGAACGAGGTCGCCCATCGGCAAGCCATAACCGGTATAGCCCCGCGCAATATGAACAACGAAGCGCAAGTGCGAGAGCACTAAATCACGCGCGGCATCAAGGTCGCCGTTTTCTCTTAGGCGACGCGCCAACGCGAACTCATCGTCGCGTGACTGCACAGGAATTCGGGATACCGCGTCGATATAGGCATCCAAACTGCCGATCGGCCCGCGTAGCGCGAGCGCTGTTGCAGTCGGAACGGTTGGGGATAGAGCCGTCATTATCGAAACCTTCACCTTTCCGGATTCTAGGGGGTCCGGGTAGTTGTAATGTTAGCACTCGTTTTGTTGGAGTGCTAAGTATCCCTAAAGTTCCGTCATGAATGTCTATATTGGACAATAACTTATCGTTTAGTCGTCCTGCCCAGGAGCGATTTCGCGCAAATGGCGCGATGCAGCCAGCCAGGCGCCGAGCCATCCAAGTGCCGCACCTCCGCCGATGAGGAGCAGAATCAGCCCACCGGAGGGTAGCGTCACGGCAAAGGCGCTGCCGTAAGCGCTTGCCACCCGGCTGACGGGACCTCGGACCAGCAGGACGAGTAATTCCAAGAGCGCGCAGCCGGTGACGCCGCCGAGCAATCCGTACCAGAGCCCCGCATACAGGACCGGGCGGCGTACGAAGCCGTCGCTCGCGCCAAGCAGTTTCATGATCTCAATCTCGTGCCGGCGAGCATCCACATCCAATCGGACGGTATTGCCAACAATGAGCAGGACAGAGACTGCAAAAAGCCCACCCAGAATCTCGGCGAATCGGGCAATCGCGTCCACGAGGCTGGTATAGCGGCGTACCCAGACGCCGTCGAACTGCACCTGATCCGCCTCAGGCAGTGTGCCGAGGTTTTGGACGAGCCGATCGATAGCGACCGGGTCCGTTGATGCGGACCGGGGTCGAACGATAATTGCGCCGGGCAGCGGGTTACGGCCGACCGCTTCGACGGCCGAGCCTAAGCCGGACCACCGCCGAAATTCAGTCAAGCCTTCATCCGGTGAGACATACCGCGCCAGTTGCACGTCGGGGCGCTGACCGATCCGCGTCGCCAGCGTTCGTCCTTGGATTTCAGGGAGATGTGCTTTGAGGTAGACCGAGACATCGAGCGCTGCATCGAATCCGCGTGCCGCTTGTCGGGTGTTTTCGATGAAGACCTGCAAGGTCGCAGGTAGGACAAGCGCAATCCCGATGACCGCAATGGTCAATTGACTGGCCACCGAAGCGCCGAGAAGACGGCGCAAAGCCGCCTGTGCGGCATCTTGGTGCTGCTCTAACCACGCCCGTATCCGCTCCAGTAGCGGTCGCTGTCGGAAGGCTCGGAGTGGCTCAGTCATGGGCGCTTCCTACGGCTCGACCCCCGGCCAATCGGATCTGCCGCGCACCCAATTGTTCGATTAAGCGCTGGTCATGGCTCGCGATCAGCACGGTAACGCCGCTCTTCGCGATCGACTGGAACAGTTGAAGGATGTCGAGCGATCGGTTTGGGTCTAGATTGCCAGTCGGCTCGTCGGCAATGACCACGTCGGGTCGTGTGACGAGGGCCCGCGCAATGCCGACGCGTTGTTGTTCGCCGGCGGACATGGCGTTCGGGCGTTTCTGGTCCTGTCCGTCTAGTCCCACCGTAGCCAGGACTGCCTGCACGCGCGAGTCGAGTTCACGCCGCAAGCCGCCGGCGAGGCGCAGTGGGAGGGCAATGTTGTCCCAGTTGCTGAGTTCATGGATGAGACGGTGATCTTGAAACACCATCCCGATGCGTTGCCGGTAAGCGGGTATGCCCGCGGCCTTCACTTGTCCCAGCTCAACGCCCGCCACGGTGATGCGGCCACGAGTAGGGCGCTCCAAGAGGCCCAGCAGTTTGAGCACCGTGCTCTTGCCGGCGCCGGAGGGGCCGGTCAGAAAAACCAATTCGCCGACGTCGACGGACAAATTCAGATCGGACAGCGCCGTCTGTCCGGATGCGTAGCGTTTTTCGACCTGTTCGAAACGGATCATGGCACTCGCGGTGGTGCGATTAACGCGTCTACAAAATCGTCCACATCAAAGACGCCAAAGTCTTCAATGGACTCACCGACGCCGACAAAGCGGAGCGGTATGCCAAGTTCGGTCGCAATGGCGATCACAATGCCCCCCTTGGCGGACCCGTCGAGCTTCGTGAGAACCAAGCCCGTCACGCCCACGGCCTCATGAAAGACGCGAGCCTGATTCAGCGCGTTCTGTCCTTGGCTGGCATCCAATACGAGCAAGACCTCGTGCGGGGCAGTTGCATCCTGGCGGCCAAGCACCCGCTTTACCTTGCGCAACTCATCCATTAAGTGCGTTTGTGTCTGTAGCCGGCCGGCGGTATCGGCCAGCAGGACATCCGCCCCACGGGCTTTGGCGGCCGAGTAGGCGTCAAAGACGACAGCGGCGGGGTCCGCGCCTGTGGCTTGGGCTATGACGGTGACGCCATTGCGTTCGCCCCACACTTGTAACTGCTCAACGGCCGCTGCGCGGAAAGTGTCACCGGCGGCCAGGACGACGTGTTTGTTTTCGCCGCGCAATCGATGCGCGAGCTTGCCGATGGACGTTGTCTTACCCGACCCATTGACGCCAACCACCAACACGACGAAAGGTTTCGTATCCGTCGGAATGATGAGGGGTTGGGCCACCGGCCTTAACAGATCTGAGATGTTCCGGCGGAGTGCGCCGAGTAGGGCGTCGAGATCGGCCAGCTCGTTGCGGGCGACTCGTTTGCGCAGGTCACCCAGAATTCTCTCTGTGGCCGGCAAGCCCACGTCAGCCGTGAGCAAGCGCAGTTCGAGTTCTTCAAGCAAGTCCGCGTCAATGCGTCGACCCGGCAGCCAGTCCGATAGATCGCGGGCGAGCGCTGCGGCACCACTGCTGAGCTTTGCGCGTAGGCGACTGAATAGCCCTGCGCGCGGCTGCTCCGTGGAGGTCTCCGCTTCGGTGATCTTGGGGGGCGGTTTCTTAAAAAAGTCGAACATCGGCGATCTCTTCGTGGGTGCCCTATTCTACGTAACGCGACTTCAGGGCGCCGAATGAGTGCAAAGAAAAAGCCCCGCCGATCCATTGATCCACGGGGCTTCGTGACTCGCGCAGGAATCTTTTAGGGATTCTGCACGTATGTGCCGTCAAAGAGTTGCACGGCAGTGCCCGACATGTAGGCAAAGAACGCAAACTCTTTTTGCATTTCCAAAGTCACGAGCGGTGCTGCAGATGGATCCAGCAGCGAGGCGTGTGCGCCCGCCGTGAAGGTCACATAGCCGCCGCCGGCGCCAAAACCTGGCGCCGTGTACTTCGTCAGCCCCGATTGAGCGATCAAGCGGTCAGTCGCTGAGTTCGGGATGACCTGGTCATTCACGACCTTGTGGATCAGGACGGGCTTGTTCTGAGTCGCGATGGCGATGTGATTCAGCGGGTCGCCACTGTCCACGGCGGCCTGTGCATCACCGAACATGCGATTAAACAGGAATGTATTCGCGCCAAGTTTCGCCGCGACGGCGCCGCCAATCGGTGGACCAAAGGTCGCCGACTGCAGCAGCAAATCGGCAATGCCGCCACCCGGCACCGACAGCGCAAAGGATTTGATGTTCGACGGGAGGCTGGCCGCGGTGCCACCGACGATGCCGCCTAAAGATTGTCCGGCCAACTGGATGCGCGAGGGATCAAATGGCGCAAAGAGTGGAGGGGCTTCGAAACTTGCCGGCAGCGCCAATACCGTCGTCGGCGCACTGAGTGCGCTGGCTAAAGCCAACTGATCAATGACCGCTTGGCGCAGATTGTCGCGACTGGTGATTGGGCTTGTGACTTGGATGAAGCTCGAGCCCGAGCCATCGACAACGCCGTCCGGTCCGGGCAATCCGGTGCCGTTGTTGACGAAGTCTGCGTCAAAAGTGCGCTCCGGCACGCCCGGGATGCGCAATGCAGCCGCCGGATCGTTCGGGGTGATGCCGTGCACCGGCAAATCAATCGCCGCGACGGCGTAACCGGCCTGCGCATAGGCTTCGGATATGGCCAGCATATTGCTGCGGTTGCCGGTAATTCCGTGCACAAATATGACGACCGGCCAACCGGCCTCAGGGCGCGTCATCTTGTTTGGGACAGTGATCAGTACCGGTACGGGCAAGACATGGCGCGCGCTCGGGACCGGGTTATAGCGCGTCACTCGCGTGCTACCGGCTTGTCCTGACACCAACGACACGGCGGTCGCCGCTTGCCATTGGCCGGTGAGTGTGGGCACTGGATCCGTGGGCGTGGCATCGGCCGGTGTCGGCTGATAGTACGGCAGGGTGATCGTGCCCTCGTAGACGTCCGCATTACCCACCAAGTACGGGTTCGAATGGGTTGGGTCGAGTAAATCCTTCGACGTTAAGAGCACGCCATCGGCCTGGGGCAAGCCCTGAGCGGCTAACTGCGGGGCGGGTCCCGCCAACACCGCGTTGGCCATTTGCACGAGTGTGTCGCGCGTTGACTCGGTGGTGAAGCTGAACGTCAAAGCTACCGCCGCGACCGGAATATGCGCAGCCTGAGCGATCGCCAGTTGCGGCGCGGTCAAACGGCAAACGCCGGCGACTGATGCATCATTGATGGATGAGCAGTTGCTGCCAGGATTGGCAGGATCGGTGCCGGTGGCAACCGCCTGACGGATCAAGGCGTAATCATCATCAGCAGCCGCGGCATCGCCATCCACTGACTTGACGGCGCCGGTCACGATAACCAAGTAGCCCACACCCGACTGATCCACGAGGCCCGCTGGACCGCCAACCAATGTGCCTCCCGTCGAAGGGGTCAGAGGTTTCATCGGCTTGATTGAGACGACCGTGCCATCGGCATCTGAGGCTGTCGATAGTCCAATACTGTAGTCCACGCCGGGCACCAGCACTCGACGTACGCCGACGGGAACGCGTGCGATCGACGAGGCGCTCGCAATGACCGTACGCTGGACGGTTTCAATGACGACGACGCTGCCGGGTATCGTCAATGTTGAGGCATCAACCTTCTTCGAAAACCGGACGGTCATTTCCGTGTTGACGCCAAAGCCGTCGAGACTATTCAACGAGCTCACATTCGGCGTGACCGCAAGTACCGGCGCCTTCACGGTGCCGTCCGTGCTGCCGTTTAAGAACAAATCGGTCGGATACGGAAGTACGCCCTGACCCACCTGGAAAATCGGCCGAAAGGCCGGATGCGCAGTCGTGGGACCGCCGTTTCCAGACTGGGTATTAGTGCCGCCGAGGTTCGACGAGCCGGAGCCGCAGGCACCAACGATCAGTGCAGTGGCAATTAAAAGTGCGGTGTGGCGGATTCTCATAATATTGCGGTCCTCGCAGGCGATGGTCCGTCGGGCGTTATCATTGTCGAGACGACATTTTTAAGGGTACGCCGTGCATCGGAAGACTAGCAAGCGTGGGACGCAAACAGGAGCCGGATCACCCCGCCCTCCCGCTGAGGCCGCCGCGCGCTCGGTCAGAATCATCGCTGGTCAGTGGCGAGGCCGTCGTGTGGCCTTTCAGCCCGTGCCCGGGTTGCGACCCACGCCCGATCGAGTGCGGGAAACTCTTTTTAATTGGCTCCAGCGCTCGGTCGTGGGGGCCCGCTGCCTAGACTTATACGCTGGCACCGGCGCGCTCGGCTTCGAGGCGCTTTCGCGCGGCGCCGCCGAGTCCGTGTTCGTCGAGCGCGACCCGATTGCGGTCCGTAATTTGATCGCCGTTGCGCAGACGTTGGGGGCGAATCAAGCCCGCATCACCCAGAGCGATGCGCAGGTCTTTTTGTCGGGCTCCCCGCAGCCCTTTGACTTGGTTTTTCTAGACCCGCCCTTCGCGCTCGGCGCGTTGGGCGAATTGTGTACACTTCTGGACAGTCGTGGCTGGCTCGCGCCAGCAGCGCATATTTACTTGGAGCAGGCGGCGCGTGACGCGTTGCCCGAGTTGCCACCCGGTTGGCGACAGATCAAGGAGACCCGTGCCGGCGAGGTGCGGGCGCTTCTGGCGCAGCGAGCAGTGGGGGGCACATGAGCGAGAAGCGTCGAGCGATGTATCCGGGGACTTTTGACCCCATTACCAACGGGCACAAAGATTTAATTCGTCGGGCGGCGAGCGTATTCGACTACGTGCTCGTCTCTATTGCCGCAAATCCCGGCAAAGCGCCGATGTTCCATCTGGATGAGCGGGTCGATATGGCACGCCGCGTCTTGGCTGATATCCCGAATGTTGCGGTTACCGGGTACTCGGGCATTACCATTGAGTATGCCCGCGAAAACGGTTTGCACTGCGTGATCCGTGGTCTGCGGGCGATTTCGGATTTTGAGTTCGAATTTCAGTTAGCGAACATGAATAGGCACTTGGCCCCAGAAATCGAAACGGTTTTTCTGACGCCCCAAGAACAGTTCACGTTCATTTCATCGACCCTGATTCGCGAGATTGCCACGCTGAACGGCAATGTCAGCGAATTCGTTGATCCTTATGTTGCCGCTCGCTTGCGTGAGCGTGCCTCCGAACGCGCGGCCCGGGCAACCTGATCATGCGCCTGATGGTTCGCCTGCGCGGGTTTGCTGCGCTCTATTTGTTGGGGTCTGCACTGGCTTCGGCAAACACGGTGCCCGTGCCCAAAAATGCGGTTGCCAGCGCCCACCCCTTGGCCACGGCGGCGGGAATGGACGTGCTCC
The DNA here is from genome assembly GCA_903879335.1 of uncultured Pseudomonadota bacterium. Taxonomy (GTDB): domain Bacteria; phylum Pseudomonadota; class Gammaproteobacteria; order Steroidobacterales; family Steroidobacteraceae; genus CAIKZZ01. Next base: position 40,907 of record CAIRLC010000007.1, on the reverse strand, counting down.
GCGCTGGCGGTAATGCCTTTGATGCGGCTGTAGCCGTCAGTGCCGTGCTTGCCGTGGTTGAGCCGGCGAGCTCGGGGGTCGGCGGCGGCGGCTTTTACCTTCTGCACTTCGCCAAGAATGGGCGCAACGTCATGGTTGATGCCCGCGAAACGGCGCCGATGGCGGCTCGGCGGGATATGTACGTGGCGCCGGACCGCGCCCCGGGTACGAGTTCAACCGACGGGCCACTGGCGGCTGGAATTCCGGGTGAACCTGCGGCTTGGGCACATCTGGCGCAGCGCTACGGGCGTTTTCCGCTGTCACGCAGCCTTGCTCCGGCAATACGCGTCGCCCGGGATGGGTTTCCGCTGTACCAACGGTTACAAAATGCGATCCGGGTCAAGCAGTCTCAGTTGGCCGCGTCCCCCGATGCTGGTCACGTATTTCTGCAGCAGGGCCAGATCCCGGATGTTGGGGCCGTGATCCGGCAGCCTGAATTGGCGGCCACGCTGGAGTTGCTCGCCCGAGAAGGGGCGAAAGGTTTTTACGAAGGGCCATTTGCCGGGCGTTTGGTCGACGGCATCCGTCGTGATGGTGGCATCTGGACCCGTCAGGATCTGGCTCACTATCGGGTGGTCGAGCGCGATCCACTCGTGCTGCATTACCGCGACGCGACGCTCGTCACCGCCTCACCACCTTCTGCCGGTGGTGTTGTCATGGGCGAAGCGCTCAATATCCTTGCCGGTTATGACTACGCGCATCTGGGCGCAGATTCTCGCCGGCATCTGGCTATCGAAGCCTTGCGACGAGGCTTTCGCGATCGCGCTGAGTACCTGGGCGACCCGGATTTCGTATCGATGCCGCTCACTCGATTGCTGAGCATGGATTACGCCGCGGGCATGGCGACGGCAATCCGCTTAGACCGAGCGACGCCGTCTGACGTGCTGCGGCCGGCTGCGGAAGAAGTGGAGGGGCCACACACGACCCATTTCTCGGTGTTGGATGCCGCGGGCAATCGCGTCGCGGCCACCATTTCAGTCAATCTGTTCTTCGGTGCGACTTACGTGGTACCTGGCACGGGCTTTTTGCTTAACGACACAATGGATGATTTTTCGACTGAAGTCGGCAAGCCGAATGCATTCCAGTTGGTTGGCGCAGATGCCAATGCGGTTGGGCCCGGGAAGCGGCCGCTGTCGAGTATGACGCCCACCTTTGTCGAGACGCCCAAGGGCCTGCTCATTATTGGATCGCCGGGCGGCAGCACGATCATTTCCAATGTCTTTTTTGGCATCCTAGGGTGGTTCGACGGCATGAGTGCGGCCCAAATTGTCGCGATGCCGCGGATTCATCACCAGTATCTCCCTGACGTTGTGACCTTGGAGCCTGGTGCATTAACGGCGGCTGAGCGCGCTGCGCTCGAGCGCCAGGGGCATCGCATCAGCGAAGGTCGAAATGCTTGGGGAAATACCCAAGTGATTACGTGGGATTACGGCACCGGCAAGGTCGAGACGGCCTCGGATCCCCGTGGCTTCGGCGCCGGCCAGGTGTACTGAGCGACTTGCTATCCGCTGAAATCAGCGTTGGCAGATCGGGCACCAGTATGTCGATCGTTGACCGATCACGCGCTGTGTGACGGGTCCGGTACAGCGCCGGCAGGCTTTTCCTGCACGCTCATAAACAAACAGTCGTTGTCTGAAGTAGCCGGGGTTCCCGTCCGGATCCACATAATCGCGCAGCGTTGTTCCACCCACCTCAATGGCGTCGCTGAGCACCCGCTTGATTTCGCCAGCGAGCCGATCGCATTCCGCTCGTGTGAGTTTTCCCGCGGGTCGGGTGGGCCTGATGCCGGCGTGAAACAGTGATTCGCTCGCGTAAATATTGCCAACGCCGACCACATGAGCCGCATTCATTAAGAACACTTTGATGGTCGACTTGCGGCCTCGGCTCTTACGATAGAGCGTGTTTCCGTCAAAATCATCCGACAGTGGCTCCGGGCCGAGTTCAGCCAAGAGTGGGTGAGTCAGTGGATCGACCTCCACCCAATGGATGCTTCCAAATCGTCGCGGGTCGTTGAAGCGAACGGCGCGGCCATCCTCTAACAACCACTCGACATGGTCATGCAAACGCAGCGGCAGTGAATCCGGCGCGACGCGCAGGCTACCGGACATGCCGAGGTGCACGATCAATGTGCCCCGGTCCGTGATCACGAGGAGATATTTGGCGCGGCGCTCGAGGCGGAGCACTTGAGCGCCGGCGACGCGGTCCTCCATCGCAGACTCGATAGGCCAGCGCAGCCGACGGTCGTAGACGCGCATCGACTCGATACGTCGCCCGGTCAGCGCGTCCAACAGGCCACGACGGGTAGTTTCGACTTCGGGTAACTCAGGCACGCCACGCCCTCCATTTCAGACGAATAGTCTAAATGAAAATGCCAAGTAAATCAGGCAAGTAGCTTAGCTGGGGCGGCTCGAAATTTGGGTCGTAATGACCCTCTGATGCTGGACAGGCAGCATCAACAAGCCGGGCAGCAGACCGCCGCCCGGCCAGGACGATTACTTGATCTTGGCTTCCTTGTACGCCACGTGCTTGCGCACGACTGGATCGTACTTTTGGACTTCCATCTTTTCAGGATGGAGACGCTTATTCTTCGTCGTCGTGTAGAAATGGCCGGTGCCGGCGCTGGAGACCAGCTTAATTTTGTCACGCATGGGGATACTCCTCAGACGGCGTTAAATGTTCTCGCCGCGCGCACGCATCTTGGCAAGGACGTGAGCCACGCCGTGCTTTTCGATGGTGCGAAGGCCTTGCGCAGAGACGCGCAGGGTGACCCAGCGGCTCTCTTCCTCAATCCAAAAGCGCTGCGTGTGCAGGTTTGGGAGAAAACGGCGGCGACGCTTGTTGTTGGCGTGCGACACGGAGTTGCCGACGGTCGGCTTCTTTCCGGTGATCTGACAGACTCGGGACATGGCAAAAATCCTGATGCGACCTGAAGCAGCCGCAGAGCCGCCTATTTAACCACCGCTCGCGTCCGCTTGCAATCGCTTATATCAAGCCAAGTTCAGCGAGGCTGGTGCAGGCCCCCTCACCGATGATCAGGTGGTCAACCACTTGGATATCGACCAAGGCAAGCGCGTCGCGCAGGCGCCTGGTGATGATCTTGTCTGCTTCGCTGGGTTCAGCGACGCCCGAAGGGTGGTTATGGCACAGGATTACGGCCACAGCGCGCACTTCTAGGGCTCGACGAACGACCTCCCGCGGGTGAACTTGCGCGCAGTCAATCGTTCCGCGGAAGAGCGGCTCGAAGCCAGTCACGCGGTAACGGCTGTCCAAATAGATCAGACAAAAGCTTTCGTAGGCCAAATCCCGCAGTTCTGCCTGTAAAAAGTCTCGGGCGGTTCGCGGGTCTGTCAGGCTTGGTCCGCAGATCAGCGTTTCGCGATGGTGGCGCCGAGCCAACTCGAGCACCACCTGGAGTTGCGATAGACGCGCGGGGCCGATTCCGGGATGTTCGGCCAGCCGTCGCCTCGGTGCAGTGAGAATCCCGCGCAGCGAGCCGAAGGCTCGCAGTAATTCCTGAGCCAAATCAATGGCATTGCAGCCTCGTCGCCCGCTACCTAGCCAGATGGCCAGAAGCTCGGCTTCAGTCAGGGCGCTAGGGCCGATATGAGCTAAGCGCTCACGCGGTCCGTGTTCGTTGGGTCGCAGCTGATGTTCCATGGCCCATTGTCCGATTGCATGAAGACCAACCGTGAGTCGAGAAATTGACGCGTTTATGCACAAAGTCTCAGCTTGACGCCTTGTCCCATAACCATTGGTTCTGGGGTGACTCTGATCCGAACGTTGGCCCGAGCCGTTGCTCGGTTGATAATGCGTCTATGACCTTCCAATCCACCTCAACTGCCCCCCGCAAAATCTTGCTCGGCGTGACCGGCGGGATCGCGGCCTACAAAGCCGCAGATCTTGTACGTCGCTTACGGGATGGTGGAGCCGAGGTGCAAGTTGTCCTGACCGAGGGCGCCGCCCGATTTGTGACGCCACTGACTTTTCAAGCGCTTTCGGGACGACCGGTCCGTGTCGGGCTTTGGGATGAGGCTGGTGAGGCGGCCATGGGCCATATTGAGCTCGCGCGCTGGGCGGATCTGGTGCTCGTTGCACCGGCAAGCGCTGATTTTTTGGCGCGCCTCGCTGCGGGGCTTGCCGATGACTTGCTCGCCACCACCTGCTTAGCGACCGCTGCGCCGATCGCTGTGGCTCCGGCCATGAACCAGCAGATGTGGGCGGCAGCAGCGACTCAAGCGAACATACAAACGCTGCGCCAGCGTGGCGTTCGGGTGCTTGGGCCTGGAGTCGGCTCACAAGCGTGTGGTGATCAAGGCGCCGGGCGACTGTTAGAGCCTACGGACATCGCGTCATTGGTCTTGGCCCCCCATATTGAGGCCGGGGCACTGAGCGGTCGGCATGTGGTGATTACGGCCGGTCCAACTCGCGAGCCGATTGATCCCGTCAGATTTTTATCGAATCGCAGTTCAGGAAAAATGGGCTTTGCGGTCGCAGCCGCAGCGCGCGATGCGGGAGCCCGCGTCACGCTGGTCGCTGGACCGGTGAATTTAACGACCCCGGTTGGCGTGGAACGAGTGAATGTCGAAACGGCGGCCCAGATGTACGCCGCAGTACATTCCGTTATTGGCAGCTGCGATGTGTATATCGGCGCCGCAGCGGTTGCGGACTACACGCCGCAATGTTGCGCTGAAAACAAGATCAAAAAGACCTGCGATACGCTCGATCTGCATTTGGAAAAATCGCCCGATATTCTTGCCTCAGTGGCGGCGTTGGAGCGACGTCCCTTTGTTGTTGGCTTCGCCGCCGAGACCAACAATGTTGAAGGTCATGCGCTCGCCAAGCTTCAACGCAAGAAATTGGATTTGATTGCCGCGAACGAAGTCGGCGCTGAACGAGCGTTTGATCGCGAAGACAATGCGTTGCTGTTGCTCTGGCCGGGCGGTCGCCAAGAGTTGGCCCTCAAATCCAAGGCCGATCTGGCGCGGGAATTCATCGAGTTTATTTCGCAGCGTCTGCCCGTTGCGTTGGTCGGAGCTTAAGTCATGCAGAAAGTGCAGGTTCGCATTCTCGATGGGCGTTTAGGCACAGAGTGGCCCTTGCCGACCTATGCGACGGCCGGCTCTGCAGGTCTTGATTTGCGGGCATGTGTCTCGCAGGCGACCGTCATAGAGCCCGGACAGACTCATCTCGTGCCGACAGGATTATCGATTTATCTGGCGGAACCAGGTCTTGCGGCTGTGTTGCTGCCGCGTTCTGGTTTAGGCCACAAGCATGGCATCGTGCTCGGTAATTTGGTTGGATTGATCGATTCCGACTACCAAGGCCCGCTGATGGTTTCGGTTTGGAACCGAGGCCAGATACCTTTCACGATAGAGCCGGGTGAGCGTATCGCCCAATTGGTGGTCGTGCCGGTCGTTCAGGTCCAACTCGATGTCGTGGATGAGTTCGTTGCCACCGATCGCGGTGCCGGTGGATTCGGTAGCTCAGGCCGTAATTGACTAGCGCGTTAAAGCGCGCGGCAGCGCCTTTGCGCTCTCTTTGAGTTCCTTGAACCGGCTGATGTCATCCGCGAATTGCGCTCTTGTGTGAGCCAGTTCGTCTTGTTTGGCGCCGAGAGCACGTTGTTGCGAGCGTATCTCACTGACGTTCCGCACGATTTCTTCGGCAGCCCGGGCTGGAATGGCGGGCGCAGTCGGATTGGTCGCGTACGGAGCGAACCGACGCATTTGCTCTTCCAGTTGAGCTTCCCGCGTATTTAACTGCTCGAGATACTGAGAAATGATGCGCGCCTGACCTTCGAGAATCTCCAGTCGACGATCCCTGAGACTCTCGATCTCCTGTACCGACAGATAGGTCGCCAACAGATTCTGATCGCGCTGTTGCCGAACTTTTTGCTCGCTCAGGGCGCGTTCGTCGGCGGCTTGGTGGGCTTCGTCAGCCGCAACTTGATCTGCCGAGCGTCGACCGGCAATCGTGCCGACGGGTAGCCCCTGATGGTTCAACACCGTCTGTTCTTGGTCGGCGTATTGGGCCGGCACGGCGTCACCGAAATGGACTACGCCTTTTTCATCTGTCCACTTGTAGAGCTTGCCGACTTTGTCTTGGGGCCCGGCACTCGCCGCTGCGCCAAGCAGCGACACAGCGAGTACGATCGCAGGTCCGCTGAGGCGAAGGTGCGGACGTTTCCCCACCTTAGGCGTCCGCCGATGTGCCGTAGCGCGCACGATAAGCCTCAAGGTCGGCGAGCGCTTCTGCGGGAACCCCAGCCACCCCTTCGCGCACACCGGCAATCAAGGCCGAAAGTGTCAGGATCGAAACAACCGGTAAACCAAAGGTATCGCGGACTTCCTGGACGGCAGACCGCGTGGACTCACGACCCTGCTCTTCGCGATCAAGCGCCAATAAGACGCCGGTTGGCGTGGCGCCGGCCGCCGTGATGATGTCGATCGATTCGCGGATGGCGGTGCCTGCCGTGATCACGTCGTCGACGATGAGCACACGGCCAGCCAACGGACGGCCGACGATTCGGCCGCCTTCACCGTGATCTTTCGCTTCTTTGCGATTAAAGCAGAACGGGACATCGCGGCCGTGGTGATCGCACAGCGCCGCGGCTGTGGTGGCGACGAGCGGAATGCCTTTGTAGGCCGGGCCGAATAAGAGGTCGAACTCTAAGCCGGAGCGCTGGAGTGCCGCGGCATAGGCGCGGCCCAGTCCGGCGATCGCGCTGCCGGTATCGAACAATCCGGCATTAAAAAAATAGGGGCTCTCCCGGCCGGACTTGAGGGTGAAGCGGCCGAACCGCAGCACGCCGAGACGGAGGGCGAGATCGAGAAATTCACGCTGATAGGTCTGCATACCCATAGTGTGAGACACAGAGGCGGCTACCGACAAGCGCCCGCTTGATATGATCTCCCACATGCGTATCGCCACACTGAACTGCAACGGAATCCGCTCGGCCGCGCGGAAGGGTTTTTACGACTGGATGCCCGCGCAGGGCATTGATGTCCTTTGCCTACAGGAGACCCGCTGTACCGACGACGACATCAGCGACCCCCTGTATCGCCCGGAGGGCTTTCATAGCGATTGGGTCCACGCGGAGAAAAAGGGCTATAGCGGCGTCGCGATCTACTCGCGTAAGGCCCCCGATGCGGTAATCCGAGGCTACGGATCCGACGAATTCGACCGCGAAGGACGCTACCTCGAGTACCGTTTTGGAGCGCTTTCCGTGGTCTCCGTTTACTTGCCGTCGGGGTCTTCAGGCCCCGAGAGACAGGCAGCCAAGTACCGTTGCTTGGCTGAATTTGAGGTCCACATCCAAGGTCTCATGGCTGCGGGTCGCGAAGTCATTTTATGCGGTGATTTTAATATCGCGCACAAGCCAATCGACCTGAAGAACTGGAAGGGTAACCTGAAGAATTCAGGCTTCCTCCCCGAGGAGCGGGCTTGGCTCGACAAGGTGTTTGGCGATCTCAAGTGGGTGGATGCCTTCCGAGCGGTCAATGATCAGCCGGATCAGTACACGTGGTGGTCGAATCGCGGCCAAGCGTGGCCTAAGAATGTGGGTTGGCGTATTGATTACCAAGTGACGACCGCTCGCCTTGGGGCGGCCGTGCGCTCGGCGATGATCTGGAAGGACAGTCGGTTTTCCGACCACGCGCCGTTGATCGTGGACTATGACCGTGAGTTCTGAGCGCATGACCCGCGCACTGAGCTTGGCTGACGTACTCGGAAACCGTCGCGTCGCGGCCGCATTGACCTTGGGGTTTGCATCCGGACTGCCCTTTGCGCTGTCGCAGGGAACATTGCAGGGCTGGCTCGCTGAATTAGGCATAAATATCAAGACGATTGGCTGGTTCACGCTCGTTGGTCTGCCCTACAACCTGAAATTTCTGTGGGCCCCACTGTTGGATCGATATGCGCCCCCGTTCCTCGGTCGCCGGCGCGGCTGGATCTTGGTGATGCAGGCGCTGGTGGCGCTGGTTATTGCCGCAATGGGCTTGCAGGCGCCAAATGACACGATCTACATCGTCGCCGTATTAGCCCTGTTATTGGCTTTTTTGTCATCGTCGCAAGACGTTGTGATTGATGCGTATCGCACCGATTCACTACGGCCAGAAGAACGGGGTATAGGCTCTACTGCGGTACAGATTGGCTGGCGCGTCGCGTTCTACGTCTCCGGCGCTTTGGCGATGGTCCTCTCGGGTGTGATTGGTTGGCGTGCCACGTATCTCGCGATGGCTGCCATTATGGGCGCTACCACGTTGTTGACCCTGCTCGCGCCTGAGCCGGAGCAGCGAGTGGCAGCGCCGCGATCGCTGCAAGAGGCCGTCGTTGAGCCGATACGAGAATTCTTCGGCCGACCGGGTGTGCTGGCGCTGCTGTTGCTCGTGGTGCTCTATAAATTAGGTGATGCGGCCGCGTTGTCACTGTCGACGGCGTTCTTAATTAAAGGCGTCGGCTTTTCCGCAGCCCAAGTTGGCGCTGTGGCCAAAACCACCAGCATTACCGCTACCATCGTCGGAACGCTGCTCGGCGGACTGGCTTTCGCGCGCTTGGGCTTATATCGCTCGTTGCTGATTTTCGGCATTTTGCAGGCCTCAACGAACCTCTTATATTCTTTGCTTGCCGTTCGAGGCCACGATTTGCCGACCATGGTTCTGGCTGTGGGCATCGACAATTTAGCGGGCGCAATGGCCGCCACGATATTTGGCGCGTTTGTCATGGCGTTGTGTGATCACCGATTCAGTGCCTTTCAGTTTGCGCTGTTGTCGGCTCTATCTGCGCTGTCGCGAACCTTTGTTGGTCCCATCTCTGCCCTATTGGTGGCACAGGTGGGGTGGCCGTTGTTCTTTGTCATCACTTTTTTGACTGGTGCGCCTGGACTCTTCCTGCTGTGGCGCATGCGGTCGCGTATTGAGGCGCTTGACCTTGTGGGGTGAGTGCCGTTGAGCCAGCGTATTTGCCGATTCAATGACTTGAGCGACCCGGGGGCACGGAGTTTTCGTGTTGGAGCTGGCGACTGGCCTCTGCGCGCGTTTGTCGTGCGTCAAGGAGCGGTCGTACGCGCCTATGTCAACCGTTGCCCGCATGCTGGGCATCCGCTTGATTTGCGACCTGATCACTTTTTGACCCTAGACGGTCAGGCCATTATCTGCAGCTCGCATGCGGCCCAATTTGATCTACTGCGTGGCCTATGCGTAACCGGCCCGTGTTTAGGCCGATCCTTGCAGTCCGTGCCGGTTGAGATTGAGGACGATTGGGTCGTGCTGGCATCGGCGTTTCAGATGCAAGACTACGACCCTTAAACTTAACGACGGATGTATTCCAAATCACGGACTTCGTGACCGAGTCGTTCGCCGCGCCGTTCAAATTTCGTGACTGGCCGTGATGTTGGCCGCGGTACATAGCCGGCGTCACCGGCGGCATTGCGAAAGTTAGGGTGTGGATCCAGAACTTCCCTCATCCATTCAGCATAGGGAACCCAGTCTGTCGCTAGGCGTAATGTCCCACCGCTGCGCAATCGAGACGCAATGAGCGTCGCGAACGGCGTTTGGATAATACGACGCTTGTTATGCCGTTTTTTCGGCCATGGATCCGCGAAGTACACCAAAACTTCATCAAGGGTATCGCTGCCGATGCAGCGCGACAGGATCTCGACTGCGTCGGCTCGAACTAAGCGTAGGTTGGCGAGCCCGAGTTCAGCTGCACGCAGTAAACAGTGACCGACGCCAGGCGTATGGACCTCAAAGCCAATATAGTCGCGATGCGGATTGGCCGCGGCCAGCGTCACCAGTAGCTCCCCATCTCCGAAGCCAATTTCGATAGTCCGTGGCGCTGAACGCCCGAATATCGAGTCGAGATCGTAAAGATCATTGGCGGGTTCTAATCCGTAACGTGGCCACAAGTCTTCAAGCGCACGCAATTGAGCGGCAGTCATTCGCCCCGTGCGAAGGACGAAAGACTTTATGGAGGCGCGCGGTTCTTGGGGAGCGGATTCGGTCATCTGAACTGAACATCTAGGAGAATGGAGTAGGGTAACAGTGTCGCCTGTTGCAATGACGGGTTCCAGCGCTTTCGCCTGATTGGTATCCGGCGCACACTCAAGATAATGACAACAAGGTTCCATGCAATGTCTAAACAGCACCATCGGCTTATCAAGCACTGCCGCGTGAAACCAGGGGCGCGGATCCGACTTTCGCATCGAGACGCCGTCGGCTCTGATCTGGAACGCTATATATTGCCGGGACGAGCGCCGCTCCAAGCCCGTATGGAATCACTGTTGGAGCATAGCCGCACGGAGTTGGCCGCAGAGCAGGAGCAATTGTGGGCCAGTAATACGCAAGCCGTACTTATGATACTGCAGGGCATGGACGCCTCGGGCAAGGACGGCACGATCAAGCACGTCATGAGTGGCGTAAGCCCGCAAGGCTGCGAAGTGCATAGTTTCGGCGTGCCCTCTGCTGAGGAGTTGGCCCACAATTACCTGTGGCGTTATTCCAACCGCCTGCCAGCACGCGGGCGGATCGGGATTTTCAATCGTTCCTACTACGAGGAAGTGCTGGTCGTCCGCGTACATCCAGAGTTGCTGGAAGCCAGAAAATTACCGCCGACGGAAAAAGGGCCCCGTCTATGGCGTTCTAGGTTCGATGACATCAATGCCTTTGAGCGGCATTTGGTCCGCAACGGTACGGTGGTCCTAAAGTTTTATCTCCACATGTCGCGTGAGGAACAGCTTTCCCGGCTCCTCAAGCGGATCGATACGCGGGAAAAGCACTGGAAGTTCTCGATTTCGGATGTTGAGGAACGGAGTTACTGGGACAAATACATGCATGCTTATGAAGACATGCTGGCGGCCACCAGTACGGCACACGCTCCATGGTTCCTGATCCCGGCAGACAATAAACACATTGCCCGCGCGGCAGTGGCCGCTATTTTGTCCGCTACTATTGCGTCGTTACCGCTGCAGCGCTCACCCGTATCGACTCTGGATGAGCGACGCCTGTCTGAACTCCGTCGGCAACTGTTGCGCACTTAAAGGTCAGGCTCGCTCAAAAGGATGTTCAAGTGAAGGGCTTTGCGGGGTGAATAACTCAGCCCCCGACTCAGTGATGTGCATATCGTCTTCGAGCCGGATGCCGAATTCGCCAGCCAGGTAAATGCCTGGTTCATTACTGGTGGTCATGCCGGCCTTCAGTGGAGTCGAATTGCCGCGAACTAAATACGGCCATTCATGGCCATCCATTCCGATTCCATGGCCGACTCGATGCGTGAAGTGGGCGTAATCCGGCCCGTAGCCTGCGGCACTAACCACTGCGCGGGCTGCCGCGTCGACGTCTCCGCAAAGAACCCCTGGCCGCGCTGCGGCGAGCGCAGCGGTTTGCGCTTTGCGCACCACGTCGAACACGTGCCGCATGCGATCGGTTGGTCGGCCGATCACAAATGTTCGACTCAAATCGGACTTATAACCCTCAACCGTCCCGCCCCCGTCAAACAAAACGATAGAGCCCTCCTCCACGCGAGTCGCTTGGCGTGACCCGTGCGGGAAGGACGAGGCTGAACCGATCAATACGAGATCGGCGGCACCCTCGAATCCGAGGGCAGCGTGCGCTTGACGCGATAATTCGGTGATGTCGGTCGGCGTCATGCCCAGCTGGAGCGCGCTCCAAGTTGCTTCGTAGGCAGACAAGGTGACTTCTGAGGCAAGTCGCATTAAGGACAATTCATGGGTGCTTTTAATCATCCGGCACCCGGCAGTCACCACGGTCGCGCTAGTCAAGTGCAGCTGTGGTGCGGCCCGTGCTATGCCATCAGCGAAAACAAACCGGACATTCTCTTCAAGTCCCACGCGGCCGGTTGCTATCCCTCGATCTCGCAAACCCTGCGCCAAGAGCGTGTATGGGCTTTGATCTTCCTGCCATGTTCTGACATCCACAGACGCACCCGGCTCTCGGGCGGAGATTTGCTCTAAGGCTCGCCCTTCCTCGAATGCCGGGCAAATATAAAACGCTTCGCCGCGGGCTGGCAGAACCATGGCAAACAGGCGCTCGGAGCCCCACCACTTCGCTCCACTGAAATACGTTAATGACGTGCCCTCAGCCAAGATGATGGCATCCAGTGCGGCATCAGCCATCAGTGCGCGGGCCTGTTGCTGCCGGGCAAGGTACTCGCCCGGGCGGATAGGAGTCGCTTCATGCGCACGTGACTTCAACGCGGGGAACGGGTGTCTGGTCACGCTCTGCGCTGTCGTCTTGCAGCCGGCAACGCCGAGCAGCGATGTGGCGGCTACGGAACTGAATAAGCGGCGGCGAGTCAGCATAACGGTCTCCTATAGACTAGTGCCCCACGGTAGCCGGGAGCCGAGGCGCTACGCTAGTGATTGCTCTGGGATTCTGCAAACTCCATGAGGAAAGTGCGTCATTTGATCTCCTGATCGGCATGTCGTGCGCATACGGTAAAGGCATGGCCGTACAGGTCGCCCAAACTCCCTCCATGAATCGAGATGGACTTAAACCCAAAAATAAAATCCGCGCCATGCCGGGTTCGCAGGTCGTGAAATTAAGGGCGCCTGCGGAGAGTTCATCACGTTGCTCGACTCAGCATGGTTCGCCACGGGCCAATCTATCAGGCAGAGGAGGGGCAACAGCGCTGATCTTTCAATCCGGTGGTCTGTGGTTACAACGTGATCAGGTGGATGATGACGCGCTGGGTGGGTGGCACTAAAATCATCGAGCGATCGCGCGAGTTAAAAATTCCAAATATTTGTGCTGTTCGACAACCGGCGCTACCACCGGATTGAAAACACCAGGCCAATCGTCACTTAAAGGCAGCAATATCGCCTTATCTGCTGGCTCAAACGTCGCTTCCAGCAAGCGGCACAGCGTCGGATAACGCCGCGCTACCCGGGACACCTCAAAATCATCCGTATACATGACGTCGGCATGACCCAATGCCAGTTCATCAAAGATGCTGATGTTATCGATATGCACAGTGAGGCGCGCGTGCTGTAGATGTTTGCGCGCAAAAATCTCATTCGTTCCGCCGGGGTTTTCGATGACTCGAATTCCTTCTTGGTCGATGTTTTCAGCGATTGAGAAACGAGCCACGTCGCTGCAACGCCCGATCGCCGTTTTTCCCCCGGTGACTAAAGAGATTGAAAATCCCGCCCGCTCACGACGCTTCTCGTTGACTGAAATGCCGCCGATCGCGATATCAAAGTGGTCTGCCGCGAGGTCGTCTAACAGCGTCGACCAACTGCTTCGAATGTAGATCGGCTTGAGGCCTAATGGGCCTGCGATCTCCTCAATTAAGTCGATATCGGCCCCGACCAAGTGTTGGTCCTCTTGCCATGCGAAAGGGGCGTAGTCGGCCGGTACCCCGACGCGTAGGTGCCCGGATCGTTTTAATCGATCTGTCGTGCGCGGGGTTTCCAACCGGACGTTGCGCAGGGCGTTCGTTAACGCCCGTTGGTGGGGCTCGCTCCAGTGCTGTGCGGGAAGTTGCGCTACCTGAGCGCTGAGTTCTTCGGAGTCCAAAAAAGGCGCAGCGAGATACAACGCCGACGCCAGTTCTCGAGTGATGCGGTCAATCTTGGGTCGAATCTCGTCCTGCAAAGAAGGCGCGACGTCTGGACCCTTTCCCTCTTGCGACCAACGATCCAAATGGCTCGTCTGAACGTCTCGAGCCGCATTGATTTCAAGTCTCATCAGCGCTTCCGATGGACTGCGCGCCAATCCGTAACTGCTGACGAGTTCGCCAAAACTGGCAACGACTTGGGCTTCTCTGGCGGGATCACCGACCGGCTGATGGGCGATCCACTTGGCGGCCGCAACATCCGGCATCAAGCCGATACGCTCGTCGAGCAGCGCAAGCACATGCGTAACGAGTGAAGACCTATCGTCTAAGGCAGGCCCCGCCGCCCCTGCGGTAGGTGGGCACAGAGCGAGAATAAGCAGGCTTATCCGAAAAATTCTTTGCAATGGCATAGGTTATGGAGTCCTGATCGGTATTCAAGCCTACCAATATCTGCGCCGGGACAGTTAAAGGCCACGAAGGTATGCTGCTCAGGGATATCCGTGGGGGCAATCATGGCGAGTGGAAAAACAGCGGGCAGCTTGACCAGAATTCTGGGCTTCGGCTTCACGATAGCGCTCGCATTCGGAAATACCATCGGCGTCGGAATCCTTCGACTGCCTGGCGAGGTGGTTGCCGCCCTGGGAGACTCCCGTGCCACGTTGATGACGTGGATCATTGGCGGTGGTTACGCCCTTCTCGGTGCGGTGTCCGTGGCCGAATTGGCCGCCATGATGCCCACGGCTGGCGGCTTCTATGTCTATTCGCGCCGCGCTTTCGGTCCCGCGGCAGGCTTCGTGATTGGATGGAACGACTGGATGCTTAACTGCATTACAGTCGCATACGCCGCCTATACCGCGGCCGATTTTCTCGGCAAATTCGAACCGGTTTTTATCGGCCACGAACAAAGTGTGGCGCTGGCGATCGTGGGGGCATTTACCGGTCTTCATTGGATGGGGCTCAAAGTCGGCAGCGGCCTGCAGAATGGGATTAGCGCGCTGGTTGGTTTGATGCTGGTCGCGCTTGCCATTGCCGGATTTGTGGCCACGCCGGTGGCGTCCGCGACGGTGTCTGCTGCGCCCGCAGCGCCCGTCGCGTTCACGATCGGAGCGGCTGTTGTGGCCTTACGTAACGTGATCGTGACCTACGACGGATGGTATGGGGCGATCTATATGGCCGAAGAAACTGTCGATCCGGCGCGTAATGTGCCTCGCTCAATGATCACTTGCGCCGTCTTGATTACGGTGCTCTACGTCCTCATCAATGCGGGCTTCCTCCATGCGCTATCGGTCCCGGCATTGGCAGCGTCAACGCTACCGGCTGCTGATGTCGCGAACATGATTTTGCCGCACGGGGGTGCCGCATTCGTGACGATCGTTTCGTTACTCACAGTGCTGTCCCTGATCAATGCAATTTTCCTTGGCACCCCTAGAATTTTGTATGCGCTCGGCCGGGACGGTCTCGTGCCAGCTCGAGTAACCCAAGTTCGGGAAGGCGGCACGCCCCACGTGGCCTTAGTATCGACCGCGATTGCGGCCGCAATCATGATTGTTTCTGGCTCCCTAAAGTTTTTAGTTGCGGTTGCTGCCGTCCTCTTTGTCCTGAACTACGTGTCTGCCTACGTAGCGGTCTTCACCTTACGACGCCGGGAACCCAACACAGCGCGCCCATTCAGGGTCGTGGGCTACCCAATCAGTACCGCACTCGTCTTGATTGGTTCGGTGGGTTTTTTGGTGGCGACCGTGTCGGATGACACGCATTCTGCGATAGCCGCACTCGCGATGATCGGGCTTGCTCTACCGATTTATCTGTGGTCGCGACGAAAATCAACGCATTGATCCACAAAGCTTATTTCCGTGAGAGACCAGAGATTCGAATGACGCGAGGCGCGTGAGTGATGGCCGGGACACGTTGAGTCGAGTCCCGGCCTTTTTAATGAGGACTACTGTCCCAAAAAACGCGTAAACCACGCGTCTACTCTATTCAGACGATCCAAAACGAACGATGGGCGCGTGACGTCATGAAACTGGTTCGGGTAAACCACTAATTCTGTGGGTACGCCTAGCGTGCGTAAGGCCTGATACATCTGTTCGCCTCCGGCTACTGGAACGTTAAAGTCGCGACTGCCGCCCATAAACAGGGTTGGCGTGTGAATGCGATCGGCATGGAAGAATGGATAGGACACTTTCATCCAAGTATCCGTATTTTTCCACGGCAACCCCAGCTCGTTTTCATACTGCAAGACATACTGATCGACTCCGTACATCTGCAATTGATTGGCACTGCCGGCGCCGCTGGTGGCGACTTTAAAACGTTTGTCAGTTGCGATCGTGTAGTCCGTCAGGATTCCGCCATAGCTCCACCCGCCAATTGCGAGCCGATTGGGATCAGCGAGCCCGGCAGCGACAACTGCGTCGACGCCGGCCAATAGATCCTCAACTTCCTTATGGCCCCAATCAGCATGGATGGCCCGGGCAAATTCAAAACCTCGACCACTGCTCCCGCGATAGTTGATGCCAACGACGACATAACCGCGGGATGCCATAAATTGACGATAAAACTGGTAGTCCTCAAAAGACTGCGTGTGTTGGTCTTGACCGGAAGGGCCGCCATGAATCCATAAGATCATGGGATATCGGCGGCCTGCAACATAGCCGGGCGGTTTCGTGATGAGCCCGTGAATTTCAGTGCCATCGCGGCTTTTGAACGATAAATCTTCCACCGAGCCGAGTTCGATTCGACTCATGAAAGCGGCTGTTTCATGCGTGAGTTGTCGAAGACCTGATTGCTCCAATGCGTAAATCTCATCAGCAGACGTGTCATTTCCGCCGACACCAACGACGAGTCGACCTCCGCTCGCGAGTTGTGCGAGCACCCGCTTACCGTCCAAGAGTCGAGTGATCTTCCCAGTTGGCAGGTTGATGCTTGCTGGATAAATGCTGGTATCGTCTTCAATGGTGATGAGAATTGATTGCCCGTCAGATAGAACCGCAGTGCTAGAAATGGCTCGATCAAGCGATCGCGTCAGGTTGCGCGGATTCCCGCCGGAGACAGGAATGAGCTCCAATTGATCCTGTTGATAGGCGTAATACTTAGCTTCAAAGCCAACCCGATAAGCCAAGTTTTGGCTGTCTGCAGTGAACTCTAAGGATTGCTGGTTGCTGACATACGCTCGAGTTAAGACTCTCGGAGATCCACCTTCGGCAGGTATGACTGCGATGTCGTTGCAGGCATCACGGTCGCCCCCCTTCTCGTGGGTCCGGGTAAATGCAATCCAGTGGCCGTCGGGCGACCAGGTCGGATGATCCTCGTTTTGTGCCGGATCGTTAGTTAGGGGAGTAATGGTTCCCTCGGGAACCTTGATTTTGATGAGATGACGATCATGTCCACTCGCCAAATATCCCTGCACATCCTGTTTGAAATGCCAGTCTCGAATCACTATCGGTTGTGGTCTTTGGTCGGCCTTGGCGTTGTCTGGGTCGCCGGCCTCGATGGAGGCCACAATGTATTTCCCGTCAGGTGACCACGCATATTCGGCCAGATCGCCGTTGACATTGGTCAGAGCGACCGGCTCGCCACCGCGCCTATCGAGCAGCAAGATTTGGCTATGTTCCGCGTCGCCAGGAGCGGCGATATATGAAACATAGCGCCCGTCGGGGCTAAAACGCGGCGAGCGCAGCGAGGCGGATGCAGCCGCGAGTGTGATGGTCTCATGGCCGGCTGCATCGACCATGCGCAACTCCGAGCGGCGTTCATCGGCTTCTTGATCGTTGAGGGTGACGAGATACGCGACCCATTGCCCATCGGGTGAGACGGTTGGAGAGCTGACGGCGCGGGTTGCATAGATGTCCTCAGACACGAGACGGCTCGGTGTCTCTGCTAAGGCCGATGCGCTACTCCAAGTCGAGAGCAGAGCGATCGCAAAAAGGGCGGCGCGTGACATGCATTGATCTCCAATAAGTCGAGTACGAAAATCAGATTAGGTCCGTTTCGCGCAACGGCACCGTTCGTCGGGGTTGCCGGGTCGAGGCGGTGGGGCATAGAATCCCCCACCCGCGCGGGCGTAGTTCAATGGTAGAACTGTAGCTTCCCAAGCTACTAACGTGGGTTCGATTCCCATCGCCCGCTCCAATTCCCCGTTGATTCGGCTCAGAATATTCCTGCCTCAAGCCCGGCGGCTAAGGTGGCGCCCAGTGCGTAAGCCTGCTGCAGCACCGACTCGTCTGGTGCTCCGATCGCGATGAGGGCCGGTGCAACGGCAGTCCAACCATAGCCGGTCACAATGCGTTCCACACTGCGTTGGGCGCCGCTCCCATCATTGCCGGCGCTGATAAAAAGCGCGTAGGGCAGGCCCTGAGTTTTACCCTCGACTGGGTAGTACGTGCGGTCGAAAAAATCCTTGAGCGCTCCAGCCATGTAGCCAAAGTGTTCCGGGGTGCCCAAAAGGATACCCTCGGCGCGAAGAAGGTCATCGGGGCCGCAATCCAAAGCGTGGCGGCTGGTCAATTCGATGCCGGTATCAAATGCTTGCACACCGGCTTCCACGGCTCTCCGTAACGCTTCGGTTCGGCCGCCCGGGTGACCGGCATAGACTAAGAGGAGGCGTCGGCGCTTGGGGGATGGTGATTCCATGGGCGCAGCGTAGCGCTGTCTGGTGCTCTCGTGGTAGTTAGCCATCTGGACTTCGGAGGCTTGATTTGAAATTGCTGATGCACCTATCGGCTTTGCCAGACGCGCACCATTATCGGAGCTTTGCCGATTTGGCCGCAGCCCAGCGTGAAGGCGAGCATTACACCGTGACGGTGGGGCATCGGCCGGGTGCGCGCGCCGCCGTATTGGCGCCCCATGGGGGCCGCATTGAAGATGGCACCTCCGAAATCGCTCGATCTATCGCTGCCGATGAACACCACCTTTATCTATTGGAAGGTCGACGTTTTTCCCACAACTACCACACCCTGCATTTAACCAGTCACCGCTTTGATGAACCGCGCTGCTTATCGCTGTTAGCGCATGCCGAGCGCGTCGTCGCGGTGCACGGATGCCGAGGCGAACACCGCCGAGTCTATTTGGGTGGACGTGATGAGATATTCGCAGCGCGAGTGGCGCAACACTTGCGCGCGCGGGACGTGGAGACAGTAACTGGGGATCATCCATTTCCAGGGCGCCATGTGCATAACATCTGTAATCGTGGGAGGCACGGCAAAGGTATTCAATTGGAAATTACCCACCCCCTGCGGCGATCGGCGCAAGCGAGCGACGTCGTCGAGGCGGTACGCGATGCGTTGGCCGAGATTCTGTCGATGAATATCTCAGGAGAAAACGGTGACGCACCCTCGCTTTGAAGATATCGAGGCGTTCGTTGCCGTTGCGGAGAGCGGCGGTATCTCGGGCGCGGCTCGTCGTTTAGGGCTTGCAAAATCGATTGTGAGTAAGCGCGTGACGGCGCTCGAGCGCAGCGTGGGTGCAACATTGCTGCAGCGACTGCCGCGAGCTGTGACGCTCACGGACCGAGGACGTGCATATTACGAGCGGGCACGGTCAATCCTCGGCGCTCTTGATGAAGCATCGGCTGAAGTGCGCGATTTACAAGGTTCGCTACGCGGTCTATTGCGTATCGCGGCGCCGCTGACCTTCGGAACCTTGTATTTGGGCGACTTGATGTGGCCGTTTTTGCAGGCGCACCCGCAGCTCGAGGTTGCGCTGGACCTGGATGACCGCATCGTGGATCTGCTGGGCAGCGGCTATGACCTTGGAATTCGCATAGGGCCCATGCCGGACTCATCAATGGTTGCTCGCGTGTTGGCCGACATGCCGCTTGTCCTGTGCGCAGCCCCAAGCTATCTCGATCGAGCCGGTATACCGGCAAACTTAGATGATTTGCCGGCCCATGCGTGCATTGGGTATGCACATCTCGCTGCCGGTCAGGTGTGGCGTTTTCGGGTTGGCCGCAGCGCGGTCGAGCATGCCGTGCGGGTGCACAGTCGGTTCGTGGCGAACAACGCGGAACTGATGCGCGGCGCTGCGGTGGCTGGCTTGGGATTGTTGATGGTGCCTGAATTTGTGGTTGCTCAGGACCTCAATCAAGGGAGATTGGTGCGATTGCTGCCCGAGACGCCGCCGGTGGGCAAAGTCTTGCACGCACTGTATCCGCGCGATCGACAAGGCTCGACCCGGGTTCGGGCGCTGTTAGATCACTTGGCGGATGCCTTGTCACCGGAGCCGCCATGGGCCGCCTTGCGGCGTCCCTGATAGTTTCTAAAAAAGAAACAATAAGTTCAAAAATTGCCATCTATCGCTCTTTTAAAGAAACGATGATGCTGTCCACAGGGTTCATGAGGCGGCAGTACGACTCCTTGTAGTTGCTCGGCCTGCCGCTGAGGGAAGACATCCCTCAACCCAAATTTTTTGGCATTCATTCGATTCTGAGGTGCTTTCTAGATGGCTAAGCAATATTTACAGGCGATGGCGGCGGTTCTCGCGTTAGGCGTAACGACGATGTCCGCTAACGCAGCTCCAGTTGCGTATTCGGTTGATACGGTGCATTCGCGAGTGACTTTCTACGTGAATCATCTCGGCTTCTCCAACTCCGTTGGGGAGTTCCGCCTAGCCGACGCGATGCTGGTTTTTGATGCTGATCAGTGGACCAATTCTTCTGTCGATGTCCATCTTCCCGTTGAGTCCTTAGATTTGGGTGATAAGAAATGGCAAACCCATATCTTGAGCGCTGATTTTCTCGAGGCGGCCAAGTACCCCGACATTCGGTTCCAGAGCACGGGGCTTGAGAACACAGCGAACGGTCAGGGTAAACTCTTCGGAAACCTGACGATTCATGGCGTCACTAAGCCGGTAGTCCTCGACCTTCGTCTCAACAAGGCTGGAGAACATCCGATGCGTAAGACGCCCGCGGTTGGTTTTACAGCCACGACTACCGTGCACCGCTCTGAATTTGGCGTCGCCGCTTATGTGCCGGCAGTCGCCGATGACGTTGAAGTGCGCATCGAGATTGAGGCCTACGTGCCAACGAAAGGGTGAGGTATGTCGATACGTTCAACGACGAATGCTTGGGGAGTGCTGGCTCGGGTATTTCACTGGGGAATGCTGGTGCTCTACGCCGGACTCATCGGGGTCGGTTACTACATGTCAGACCTTCCAATGAGCGCTGCCAAGATGAAAATCTATGCGCTGCATAAGTCGGTGGGCGTGTTGATGCTCTTGCTTGTCGTGCTACGAGTCCTGTGGCGATGGATGGACCGTAGGCCGTCCATCACCCCGACTGCCGCATGGCAGCAACGTATTGCGACCGTGGTGGTCGGCGGCCTTTACCTGCTGATGTTCGCCTTGCCCTTAACTGGGTGGGCCTATAACTCAGCGGCCGGTTTTCCGCTGCGTTGGTTCAATGTCTACAACTTGCCGGCCTTGATGGAAGCTTCGCCGACTCTCAAAGTGTGGATGAAGGAAGCCCACGAGAGTGGCGCCGTGATTTTCATGGCCGTGATTGGTCTACACGCGCTCGCTGCGCTAAAACACCATTTTATCGACCGTGATCAAACCTTAATGCAAATGTTGCCAGGTCGTCGAGGAGACCGCTGATGCGTCTACATGGTGTACTGGCTCTCGGCCTCCTGGCGGGGATGCCCGCCATGGCTTCAACGGTCTACCCGGTTCAGGCGGGTAGCTCGCTGCAATTCCAGGGCACCCAACAAGGTGAAAAGTTCATGGGAGCCATCAAGCAATTTGATGCCCGAATTAACTTCGATCCGGGACAGCTGGCGAATTCCTCTTTTGAGGTCAACATGCAGCTTAAGTCCATGGATACGCGAAACGCTGAACGTGACATGGCGATGCAAACATCGGAATGGTTTGATGTGTCGCATTATCCGATAGCCACTTTCAAGACGACGAGCTTCCGCCAGACGCCCCAAGGTGTGGCGGCCGATGCGGACCTGACGATCAAAGGGCGCAGCAAGCACATCGTCTTTCCTTTTGTCTGGCAAAAGACGCCTGCAGGCGCGACGCTCGATGCGAAAGTGCCCTTAGATCGGCTGGATTTCGGATTGGGTGCCGGCGAATGGTCTGATGAGAGCATGGTCGGGCACCGTGTGGATGTGATCGTGCATTTAGTGCTCGGTCCTGCGGTGGCGACTCCTGATCCAGTCGCGCCTAAATCCAACGTGCATCAGACGAAGCCGCCGAGTCAAAAAAAGTAATCAACGTTTAAACGGTTTCGATGCCTGAGGCATCTAATCTCTCATCAGCTAGTCAATGAGAGACCGAATGAGCGCCGAGGCGACGCACGTGACCGGAGTGATCTTAAAAGACTTGATGTCTGCAGATCACGAGGAGCGTCGACTCATTGAGCTGGCGGTTGGCGGTGATCGGACTGCTTTTGAGCGTCTTTATCGAGCGCATCTGGATAGTGTGCACGGTCTATGCCGGCGGCTGGTCGGCCGCCGAAAGCATATGGCTGATGATGCAGTGCAAGAAACTTTTGTGTCGGCATGGCGCGCCTTGCCGAGCTTTGGCTTTCAAAGCGAACTCGGGACTTGGCTGCACCGGATTGCGGTCAACGTCG
This sequence comes from uncultured Pseudomonadota bacterium, assembly GCA_903879335.1. Taxonomy (GTDB): domain Bacteria; phylum Pseudomonadota; class Gammaproteobacteria; order Steroidobacterales; family Steroidobacteraceae; genus CAIKZZ01. The sequence goes on along the minus strand of CAIRLC010000007.1, from coordinate 18,727 downwards.
TACTCAAGTCAGAGCGCCCGCACTCGCGGCGTTTTGAAGTCTGCGAAGGGCAACTCGATGAGCGGCCAGAGCGGGTACTGCCGGACCCGCTGCCTCCGATTGACCTTGAGCGGGCTCTTCAAGCATTGCCGGACGGCGCCAGGCACGTCGTGGTGCTCATCAGCATCTACGGCTACACACACCAAGAAGTGTCTGCGCTACTCGGCATCGCCGAAGGCACCAGCCGTGCCCAACTGAATCGTGCCCGCCGCCTGTTAATCGAACGTTTGGGTTTGGAGACGCTATGAACCTGGCCACAGACAACGAGCAAGTTCTCACCCGGGCGCTAGACCGACTGCCACGCGGCATCAGTCCTGCCCGTGACTTGTGGCCGCAAATCGCTGTACAGCTCGATGGCGCAAGCGTTCCCAAGCCAAATTTACTCCGACTGGGGTTTGGTCTGGTGGCGGGGCTGATGATCGGCGTTGTCTCACTCATGTCTCTTTCGGCTCACCCACTGCTCGGTCGAGCCGGATTGGAAAACCTCGAATCCGGGCCGATGACGTCTGAACGGTCGCAACTGCTGGCCGCCTATCGTGATCGCCTGGCCGGTCTAGATCCTACGACTCGCGTCCGGGTTGAGCGCGACCTGGCTAACGTTCGCGCCGCCGAACTCGATTTGGCCGAGGCATTGAAAGCGTCACCGGAAAGCCCGGTGCTTTCGCGACTTTACGCCAGCACCGTACAGCAGGAATTTGATCTTTACGACGTGGTTGTTCGCACCACAGAGCTCGTTTCTATAAGGACAAGACTATGAAAAATATGAATTTTCGCAATCTTCTGACTGGCCTGATGCTGGTTTGTTTAGCAAGCTCCGCATCAGCGGCGGAGACCGTTTCCAAGGTCGTTGCCGAGCATCGAGCAGTCGATCCCGCGGTACAGGTGGAGCTGATTGATACCGCCGGTCATGTGGTGGTTCAAGGCTGGGAGAAAGCTGAAGTTGATGTGTCTGGTGCATTAGGGGCAGATGCCGACCGGCTCGAAATCACAGCCAACGGGACGCATTTGACGCTCCGCGTGGTGCCCAAGAACGCTACGCTGCACCTTGGATGGTGGGGCGGCTCGGAATCTAACCAGACGCATCTGGTCGTCAAGATGCCGAAAGGGGGATCCCTTCAAGCGCATGTCACGAGTACGGACCTGCAGATCAGCGGTATCGCCGGCACTCAGGAGCTACAGAGCGTCAGCGGCGATATCAACACCAACGCGACGTCAGATGCCCGCATCCGTACGGTGAGCGGCGATATCCATCTGACGGCTGCCGCAACGGTTCGATTTGTTCAACTATCGACGGTCAGTGGCGACGCGATCGTGGATGGAGCTGGAACTGGAGAGTTTTCCTTCCAATCCGTGAGTGGTGATGCTCATCTCAAGAGTGGTGTCCTCAATCGAGTCAATTTAAAAAGTGTGTCCGGCGATATCGATGCCACTGTAGGCATGGCTGCAGATGGGCGACTTGAGGGAGAAACGGTGAGCGGGAATGTCTCCGTGCATTTCGTCGGCGGTTGGCCTACCGCAGACTACCAAGTCACTGCTTTATCTGGCGATTTGTCGACCTGCGATGCACATAAATCGACCCATGATCGCTATGGTCCTGGCAGCAAACTCGCATTTCGCGAGGGGGCTGCGACGGGACGGGTCCATATTGATTCGAAGAGCGGAGATATTCGGCTCTGCGGGCGCTGAGCATCGCGATCCACGCTTCCATAGAATGGGCGGGATTTGTCTGAACTCGGAATAAACGTGACCAAAACGCCCACGCTTGCGGTGCAAGGCGAGACTTTCGGGTCTCGCCTGCTCACATGGTTTGCCGCCGCCGGCCGCCACGATTTGCCGTGGCAGCACAATCGCACGATGTATCGCGTCTGGATTTCGGAGGTCATGCTGCAGCAGACGCAGGTCTCGACCGCGATTCCGTATTTTGAACGTTTTATGCAGCGCTTCCCCACCCTGAGTGACCTCGCTGCGGCTCCGGAGGATGAAGTCCTCCACCTGTGGTCCGGACTCGGCTATTACGCCCGCGCCCGAAATCTGCTTAAAACGGCTCGTCGGGTCGTCATGGATCACGGCGGCCAATTTCCCGAAGAGCTTGATGCGCTGCACGCGTTACCGGGCATTGGGCGCTCGACGGCGGGCGCGATTCTTGCCCAAGCGCTTAATCGTCGGCATGCAATTTTAGATGGCAACGTCAAGCGCGTGTTAGCCCGCTGGGGTGGTATCGAGGGAGATCCAAGTTCGTCGGCGGTATCAGCCCGACTCTGGGCATTGAGTGACGAGATCACCCCGGATCAGCAGGCGGCGGACTACACGCAGGCGATTATGGATCTTGGGGCTACGCTCTGTATCCGGCGGCACCCCGCTTGTGAACGTTGCCCGGTTCATCGTGATTGCGTCGCTTTTCGAGACGGGCGACAGTCAGAACTACCAACGCCCCGCACTAAGCGGGCACGCCCGGTGCGAGTCGTTCACTGGCTCGTCTTCCAGCACGGTGGGTCGGTTTTATTGACTCGCCGTCCATCGAGTGGCGTTTGGGGTGGATTGCACGGCTTTCTAGAGGCATCCAATACCGAGGACATGCAAGCTTTGGCGCGCCGTCGTACCGGAGAGCCCCATATTCAGCTCACGCCGTCTCCGCCCATGATTCATCAGTTCACGCACTTCGAACTACAGATCTATCCGTGGATATCCGCCGGCGCCAGCGTCGTAGTGGCGGCGGGGGAGACGTGGTACAACCTCGAGCGAGCGCCAGAACTCGGTATTGCCGCGCCCGTCGCCACTTTCGTGGCGCACCTGCGGGGTGACTTGGCGCGTCGGAATGATCATTTCGGGAGCTGAAGATGTCGAGAATGGTGAATTGCGTTGTTTTAAAGCGTTCAGCGGAGGGGCTCGCCTATGCGCCCTATCCCGGCGACCTTGGGGTGCGCATCTATCGCGAAGTGTCGAAGGAAGGTTGGCAGCGCTGGGTCGATCACCAGACCATGCTGCTGAATGAGTATCGACTCACGCCCATTGATCCCAAGCACCGTCAGTTTCTGGTGGATGAGATGCAAAAGTTCCTCTTTGGCGAGGGCGCTGCCCGTCCCGACGGATTCGTGCCGCCATCTTCCGCCTCCTGAGGTCGGTGCGAGCTCAGGGCTGTATTGTTCAACCGTCCGGCCCGCCTATACTCGGGGCTGGGGAGCCGGTAACCGGCGAATTAATCGATTAGGGGAGTCTTCGATGAAGAACGTTTCTCGTCGCGTGCCGATGCTGCGACCGTTATTTGTGGCCACTTCAACTATTCTCGCGTCGGGGCTCGCCCACGCCCAGCAAGCGCCCGCGAATGCCGGAGCCAGCTCCGCGATGTTGGATGAAGTGATCGTGACGTCGCAGAAGCGCGAAGAAAACATTCAGGCCGTGCCTATCAGCATTGAAGCCATCGACTCCAAGAAGCTAGCCGATTTGCAGGTCAGCAGTTTTGATGACTATGCCCGCTATCTGCCGAGCCTGTCGGTACAATCTTACGGCCCGGGACAGGCGCAGCTCTACGTCCGCGGCGTAACAAATGGTGGTGACGGTATCCATCTCGGTTCACAGCCGTTGGTGGGCGTCTATCTTGATGAAATGCCCGTCACCACGATCGCCAACAACCTCGACGTGCACGTGTATGACATGGCGCGTGTTGAGGCGCTCTCGGGGCCCCAAGGAACGCTGTTCGGCGCCAGTTCAATGGCTGGCACGATGAGGCTGATTACCAATAAGCCGGATCCGTCGCACTTTGAGGCCGGTTATGACGTAACCGGACAGTCATTCACCAAAGGTGGCCAAGGCGGGAAGCTTGAGGGTTATGCCAACCTCCCCATCAACGATAAGACGGCCGTCCGTTTGGTCGGATGGGCCGAGCGAGACGGCGGATTCATCAACGTCGTGCGCAGTTCTTCGCAGTACTACCCGGGCCCGGGCAATGCAGCGGATCCGAGCTATATATTGGGATCAAACCCTACCCCGTATAACGGCGGGCCCAATACCTTAGGGCTTGGATACAAGCGCGACAACGCGAACTTGGTGCAAAAAAACTCGAACCCGACCACCACCACCGGTGGTCGAGCGGCCATCAAGTTTGATATCAGTGATCGTTGGACCGCAACGGCGATGGTCATGAGCCAGGACATGAAGGCCGAAGGGCAGTGGGCCTATACGCCGGAAGCGGTGACGGTCACGCCGACGCTGCCAGATGGTTCGTCAGGCCCATCAATGACCTTAGGTGGCACGGGCGATCTGAACATCGCTCGCTATTACCCAGACGTGAACCAGGACCGATTCACATTAGGCACGCTGGTTGTTGAAGGTAAGGTGGCTGATCTCGACCTTACGTACGCTGGAGGTTACATCAAGCGGCATGAATATCAGCAGAGTGACTACTCCGATTATTCGTTCTTCTATGATGTGGCTTATGCCTATAACTCGGCCTATTACGCCGATAACTTCCGCACGAAGGACGGCTATAACGTCAGCCAAGGCCAGTATTACACCGGCTCCAACGACTTTACGAAACAGTCGCATGAGGTTCGACTCGCGACCCCGACAGACTGGCGTCTGCACGGCGTCGTTGGTGTGTTCTATCAGCGTCAGACCGATAACCTACAGTACAACTATGTTGTGCCTGGCTTAGCGCCTGAGTTGTCTGTCGGTGGCCAGACAGGGACCGTTTGGTATCAGCGGGCCATGCGTGTCGATAAGGACCAGGCGCTCTTTGCTGATTTCACCTATGAACTCACCAGCAAACTCGCTTTGACGGGCGGTATTCGCGGTTATCACTACGACAATACGGTCGATGGTTTTGCCGGCTTCGGTGCGACCTTCCCGACGGCAGATAGCCCTTGGACCGGTGAAAATCGCTGCTTTACACCGATTGATCCGACCAATCCAACACTGCCGTGCAAGAACTTGCTGAACCGTGGCACCAAGTCGGGCGAGACGCATCGAGTCAACGTCACTTACAAGTTTGACGACGATAAAATGGCCTACGCGACGGTGTCGACCGGCTTTAGACCGGGTGGCGTGAATCGAATCTTGACCGTTCCGCCCTACAACCCGGACTATCTGACGAACTACGAAATCGGCACCAAGACCACATGGATGGATCACCGCTTGCGCATCAATGCCGCGGTGTTCATGGAGCGCTGGAACGACGCACAGTTCGGCTATCCCGGACCTAACGGCGTCAATGTCGTGATCAATGCCGGTCGAGCCGAGATCAAGGGTTTGGAGGCCGAAGTGCATTTCAAGGTCAATCGTGGCCTGACGCTGAGTTCTTCAGCGACGTTCATTGATAGCAAGTTGCTAACCAATGTGTGCCATTACCCAAGCCCGACGTTCACCTGTACGGAGCCGTCGCTGACGGGCAAGGACAACGCGGTTTTTGCGCCAGCCGGGTCCCGCCTGCCGGTGTCGTCAAAGTTCAAGGGCAATGTGATTGCACGCTATGAATGGAATGCAGGTGAATACCGCATGCATTCACAGTTAGCGGGCGTTTATCAGTCGGATGCGCTGTCGTCACTCAAGGTGGCTGATGAAGCCATCGTTGGGAAGCAGCCAGCTTTTGGCACGGTCGATTTCGCCTTGGGTGCAGCCAAGAATAGTTGGTCTACGGAGCTGTTCGTGAGCAACGTTTTGGACTCTCGTGGCCAATTGATTCGTTACACCAGCTGCGCGCCTTCGATTTGTAAGCTGGTGAATGTGATCCCGACGCGCCCACGTCAGATCGGACTTAACTTTAGTCAGCGCTTCTAATCTGGAAGCAGGCGGGAGCCAGACTCCCGCCTCTCCCCCTGCAACAGTGACCGGCTTATCCTCTAGCCTTGTATCGACGCGCTATGAGGGAAAGTCGGTTACTGGGTGCGGGCTGCATAGTCTGCAATCGCTGCCGTGGACAGTGGGGACTCCAACAACCTCGGCACTAGATGCGCGGGTATCGTGAGATCGGCGGAGTATGCGAGCGCGCTTTCAATCATCGGCAGATCGCGAAAGCTTGCGAGAAGTAGCCGCTGACGTGCGTTGACTCACGTAGGCGATCGCTTCTAGGCGTTTCTGCCAATTCGGTTCAGCCTGCTGTAAGCGGCCAACATAGACCGCGATCGAGTCAGCGCCGGCTGCATAGGCGAGTTCAGCTTGTAGTGGGGTGTAGACCGCAGTCACCAGCGTCGCAATGCCCAAGTTCTTCAATGGCTCGATCAGCTCCAAGGAGGTCCATTCGGGCAATAACTTGATCCAAAGGCGCCAGGCATGACCGTCAAGTCGAGTAGCGGAATCCTGAGCGACCCGCAGAATGTCCGAGCCATCTCCTACCGGCTGTAGCATGACTTCGCGACGCCGATTTTTGGGCAAATTGTCAGCCGACAGTACATCAAGGATGCGTTTCAGTTGTTGTTCGTAGGCCGTGACCGATAAATGATCGGCCCCGGCGCTACGCGCGATGAGCGTGGGATTGGTCGTAAAGCCGTCAATACCAGCGAGTGTTAACGTCGATTCAAGCGCGTTGGTATCAGCAGAGTCGACCAATAACATGACTGACACACGGCTGGGCCGATGAAGAAGGATCCGACAATCTTAAGCCAATACGCGCATGTCGGCCTTGACGGGTTACCCCTGCTACCGGTCTAATACGCGCCCTGCCCGATATCAGTCGGTGCAGCAACCGAAAGAAATCAATCGGTTGCAGTGGCCAAGTAGCTCAGTTGGTAGAGCAGCGGATTGAAAATCCGCGTGTCGTTGGTTCGATTCCGACCTTGGCCACCAAATCCCCTTCCAGAGAAGTCCGAAGAAGTCCAAAGCGTGTTGAAAGATCAGGATTTTCATAGGGAAATCGCGCCAGGGTGTTCCGGCTTGGTTGGTTGACATCTGGGGGTAACCGGGGGTCTTCGCCAGACGGACATCCGAAATGTGCAGCGTCTTTGCCAGCGTTCTCAGTGGCTCGCGCCACACCAGATCGTAAAGCTCCTGCCGCGTAAATTCCTGCCCCATCGCGTCTCCCTGTTGTTTAGGATCTCCATCGTCGCCAGCATAAAGAAAAGCCAATTTCGACCGTGGGGAGTAGCGAAGCTGCGAGGTAGGCGTGTCAGGGTGCGCGCGCGACCGACTGGCCAAGGAAAAGCGTTTTGCAATCCACTTGACGGTTGTTGGTAAATCTGCCAACATTCAAAGCGATATGGGCAGAAGAGAATGAGACCAACGCGGCCGGTATCCTGGCTCACGCCTGCGCGAAAAGCCTTTGAGGCATTTCCCGACGGCGCGCGGCAGATCGTGATCGATGCATTGAGCGTTGCCGCCGAAGGTGGCATGGCGGGAATCGCCAAGCCGATGAAAGGCCTCGGGTCGGGGGTGTTTGAGGTTGCGTTGCCGTTCCGGGGCAATGCCTTTCGTGTGGTCTATGCGGTCCAGCTTGGGGACGAGCTGTGGGTGGTCCATGCGTTTCAGAAGAAGTCGACGCAAGGTATCAAGACCCCGAAACACGAGATCGACTTGATCAAGGACCGGTTGAAGCGACTGAAGGAGATGCTGCGATGAAAAAGGAACCGCTTGAGCTTATCCGCGGGAGCGGAAACATCTATCGGGACTTTGATGTCCCGGATGCCGACGTGCGCCAGTTGAAGGCGATCCTGGCGGCGGAGATCATCAAGACGCTCGACAAAAAAGGTCTCACTGTAAGAAAGGCGCAGAGCCTCACCGGGATCGATGCCGGAGATTTCTCGCGCGTCCGCAACGCGGATTTCCGGCGCATCAGCGTCGAGCGCCTCATGGCGATGATCAACGGGCTCGGCTCACGTGTTGAAGTGGCGGTCACGGTGAGACGTGCGGAGGCGAGGCACCCTGCCGCAGTGGCCTGATCGACGAATGTCCCGTTAGATTCAGCACAGGGGGTAACTTTGGGGGTAACTCGCAAAGTCGAATCGGCCGAAACCCAGCATCCACGCGGGTTTACAGGCGGAATGTGAGTGTGTCCTTGCCACCATTATTTAAGCCCGGCCTGCTGCGACCAATCCAATCGGTTGGTGAGACACCGATCGTCTCGCAGAGTCTTGTTTGACCCCAAATCAATGTCCGGCCGCGTCGGCTGGATGACGTTTTTGCGGCGCTTTCAAGCGTAGCGCCGGCGTGCTTGGGCCGGCGCCTTTGCCGTGTCGGGACTTAGAACCGCTGCACGAACGACAGCGTTGTGCCGTCGATCGTCATGCCATCCTTGTGATAGAACTGCGTGTATTCAAGACGCGCGCCCATATGGTACGTCCCCCAGTGCGGGACCCATTGCGCGCCCACGCCGTAAGCGGTGTCGTGATCGGTTCCAGAACCAAGGTCTGACACCGAAATGCGGGCATGCATATATCCAAGCCTTGCATACACGGACCAATCGTCGCCTAAGGGCAAGGTCGGCAGGACAGAAGCCATGTAACCCGAGTCGATCTTGACGTCATAGCCGCTGAGATTAGCGCTCGACACCCCCCAGAACGCATTTGCTTCCAAACCTAGCCAACGTACCGGGGTCCAGCCGACTGAGCCGCCGAGCTCGCTGACGTTGAGCGTGGTGTCGGAAGCTTTAATGCTGGCGTACGTGTAACCGAGGGTATAGAAACCTTGCGGATCGTCAGCCATTGCCGCCGGTGCAGCGGTGAGTAGCGCTGCGGCCAATACGAAGAGTTTCATTGAGTATCCTCCCTGAGGCGCATCATCAACGGCCCACATGGGCTTGCTGACGAAGGCGCTAGCTGGCGCAGAGCGAAATCGCGCTACACCGCCGGGAACTCTGTCGCTATTCGAGAGCAACTCGGATCCCGATGGAATTAACCTACGCTTGAATACTCTGCGAAACCCTGCGGTATTCGTAATGAACGACGGTATTCCCTGCCCACATTTGCAACAGTGATTAAATTTGCGTGTTTTTTTGCCGCCTTAAGGGTCTGACGATCTGATTCGATGAATTACGCCGGCCGCCGCCGCAGATAAATGAACCAATAAACACCGCCGACCAGTGTGCTGCCGCCAAGCCAATTCCCGAGCGTACTGACCACGATGTTGTGCAGCGCATTGCCAGCGGTGAGTGCGGCAAAGCTCTCGGGTGTCGCGGCGATGGATGACCAAAAACTTGCATCCGCACCGACTTTGATCAGTAGCGCGTAAGGCAATATGAAAGCGTTAGCGATCGAATGCTCAAAGCCTGCGGCAATGAATGCAGTGACTGCGGGCACAATCACCATCACTTTGTCGGCCGTGCTACGGGCGCTAAGCGTCATCCAAACTGCCAAGCAGACCAAGACGTTACAGAGAATGGCGAGGAAAAATAGCGGCTCCGTTGGTAATGCAGCTTTTGCGGCGGCCATGGTTAGCACGGTTTTGCCAACCATGCCCCCGTTGAGCAGATATCCATTCGACGAGTAGACGAGAATCGCGGTCACCAATCCGCCGATGAGGTTGCCGATATAAACCAAACCCCAGGCGCGCAGTAGCGCGATCAGCGTTATGCGTCGACTGGCCCACGCAATAACCATCAAGCAGTCGCCGGTAAAGAGTTCTGCGCCGCCGACGATCACTAAAATTAAGCCTAGCGAAAAAGCGATCCCGCCGAGTGCGCGGCCGAGACCCCAGGGCAGAGCGGTTGCGCCCGTCATGACGGCGATCATCGCCACGGCGCCGAGAGCGATGAAGGCGCCCGCAAGGATGCCGAGCAGTACGAGGGTTACCCCATCGCGGCAGGATTTCGTGACGCCCGCTTGTTCGCACGCGAGCGCCATATCCAGTGGAGGTAGTGCATCGACGGTGGGTTTAGGGGCATCCATGCGTGTCTCCGGTCGTGATCCGACGGTGGATCATCATCACACAAGGGTGGCAACCTAACCTAGCGGGTATCCTCAAGCGATCAGGTTATTGAGCGCCACCGCCGACCACGACATTGCCTACGGCTCTGCCGCTCTCCACCAGTTCATGGGCGGCAGCGGTTTCATTCAGTGAAAAGCGTGCCGCAATGCGGTGCTCTAAGGTGTTTCGCTCAAGCAGGTGCAGGAGTGTCGCCGTTGCGCGTGCGCGGTCGGCCTCGGTCAGGTTGTACACGATGAAGAACTTGAGCTGCAGATTCTTGGCGATCAGCGGGAAGAACGGGACATTGACCGCGCCGGAGCTTCCGTAAGCCACGCATTCGCCGTTCTTCGCGAGTAATTCGGCATTCGAGGCGCCGTTTGCCGCGATATCGACCTCAATGACCCTGTCGATGCCACGACCGGCAGTTAACGCTCTCGCCCGCTCCACCAAGGGCTCATCGCGGTAGAGAATCACGTCGTCCGCGCCGGCCGCTCGAGCGATCTCAGCCTTCTCGGGCGTACTGACTGAGGCAATGACTTGGGCAGCACCAAATTGAGCCGCCATTTGCGTTGCGTAGTGTCCAACGGCGCCTGCGGCCCCAGCAACGAGCACGGTCTTGCCGGCAACTCCGCCGTCCATCAAGACAGCGTGCAAAGCGGTGAGGGCGGGAATGCCGAGGCAAGCCCCCGCCTCCCCGGATACGGTGTCTGGAAGGCGGACTGCTTGTATGGAGGGGAGGCAGACGAACTCCGCTGCAGTGCCCTCGGCGCGGCCCCAGGCCGCGTTCCATGTCCAGACGCGCTCGCCCACGCGCTGCGTGGAGACGCCATCGCCCACAGCGTCGACTACGCCAGCCCCATCCGAGTGAGGGATCACGCGGCTGAATGGCATGATCGAGCTGCGCAACCCCGCGCGGGATTTGACATCGGAAGGATTGACGCCGGACCAATGCAGGCGGACGCGAACTTCTCCAGGTCCAGGCATGGGTGTCGGTAGGTCACTGATCTGTAAGACCTCGCGCGCGGCGCCGAGGCGGTCGTAGTAGGCGGCTTTCATGATGGGCAGTGTAGCCTTGTGTAATCGTCAGTGGTGAGGTCAGATAGACAGCTCGAGTAGCGCGGTAGGAGTATGGGTCGTGGCAGGTGGTTGGACGGCCGATGGTGCGGTACAGCAGCAGATCGACGATAGCATCAAGGATGCGGTCGAGCGGGCGCGGGCGCAAATGGCGCAAGGTCCGAGCCTCTCCCATTGTGAGGATTGTGAGGAGCCCATTCCCGATGCGCGACGCAGCGCTGTTCCGGGCGTGCGCCTTTGTGTCGTGTGTCAAAGCGCCCTAGACGAAGATCGGCGAGCCGCAAGTCCGTATAACCGAAGGGGTTCAAAGGACAGCCAGCTGCGTTGATGCACCGGTCCGGTTGGAGGCAAGATTCTTGAGTCAATCTTGAAGGGCGACGAAAACGGGTCGTAGTACCGCCATTCAGCACGAACTTCTGGCCTGAGCTTGCGTTGCGGACCATCAAACGGCGCACTGATGTCCATTAAGCGCCATCAGGCGGAAACTGAACCGTGCGGAAGCCGAGGCTTATCAGGTTGTTGATGGCGGAACCGTTGACCCCTCGGCGTATAATCTTATTTTTCTAAGCTCGTTTGGAGATGGTCATGGCCCGGTTTCCGCTTTTGATTTTGGCCGCTGCTAGTCTCGCACTCGTCGGCGCCTGTTCACAACGCGCCAAGATCACCTCACTCGCTGACATGTCTGGCAAGGATTTCGCAGTGCCGACCGGAACGGTGGCAGATCAGTTGGTGTTGTCCAAGGTGCCAACTGCGAAAATCAGCTACTACAACACGGTGCTTGATGCCGCTTTGGCGGTGAAGTCGCGAAAAGCGGATGTGGCTGCATACGACGAGCCGATCCTGCGCAATATTGCAGCTAAAAATCCCGGGCTGCGCGTGCTGCCAGAGCCCATCACCGTCGACGACTATGGATTTGCTGCCCGGCTCGGCGATACGGCGATCAAGACGGCGGTCGACGCAGTGGTTGCGGAGATGAAGTCCAATGGCGAATACGACGACTTGCTCAAGCGTTGGTTGCCAGCCAAAGGTGACCCAGCGCCAATGCCCACGATCGAATCCGCGGATGGACCGGTGCTGCGCTTTGGCACAGCGGCTGTAACAGAGCCGTTTTCGTTCGTTGATGGCGCACAGGCGGTCGTCGGCCTGGACGTCGAGCTGGCCCGACGCGTCGCAAAGCGCCTAGGCCGCAAGATTGAAGTGGTCAACATGGACTTCGGCGCCATGATCCCAGCGCTTATTGCGGGCAAGGTCGATTTGATCGGCGCATGCATCACCATCACGCCGGAGCGGGCGACAAAGGTGCTGTTCTCCGCGCCCTATTATCAGGGCGGCATTTCCGCACTCGTGGCCGAGTAATCATTTCCCCCGCATTCGCGGAATGCGGGGGCTTCCGTCTGCTGAGGCGGTCTATCGGCTACCGTGGATGACAACACCGGAGCGCCACATCCAGCGAGGATAGACGCGTTGTGATTGCGGTGAGGCGCCTCGTGCTGAGGCGCTCAATTGTGTCGCTGGGGCTATGCGCGCGGTCGAGCGATTTGTTCGACGAAAAAATGCCGTCATCATGACGACTCCTTTGCATGAATACGTTGGAGCGTCCTTATGATTCATGAAGTTGGATCACTGCGGCAAGCTAAAGTTTGTTTGCCTATAATTTAATAACGTTCATCTATGCGCTATCCATCGCCGATCCTGCGCCCAGCGATTCAGCCAAATCGTTCAGGTCTATAGGGCGACAAAACGGCTGATCGAGTTCCACTGAGAACCTCGCTACTGACCAACCGACCGAGAATTGCGGCCAGCGTGACGCCACTGTGCGTCACGGCGACATGGATATCTGGAACACTGTGTAGTGCCCCGACGATGGGTCGATCATCGATAGGCATGGGACGGAAGCCCAGGGTAAGCCGTTCGAAGTCTGAGACCCTGATCTTGGGGCAGAAGCGCGAGAGGTGCATCAGCATCCGCTCCCCGTGTTCTCGGCGTAGCGCCTCTGATGGGTAGTCCATTTCCGCGGCTCTAATCCCGGCGTGAGCGGCGAGGTCCGGCGGACGTGGAGCGTCGTAAGCCACAATGTGGCCGGAGGGCAATTGTTTGAAGCTCGCTTCACCAGGCCCCTCATGGGTCAGGAGTGTGAACGGCCCGACCGGCCGAGTGTGGGACAGAATCCCGGGCGCATGAGCGAGGGTGAGGGGTGTCCCGGCCATCGCCGTTAACGTCGGTGTCGCGGTGCCTGCAGCGATCACGAGGCGGTCAAGCTCAACGTAACCGCTAGTGGTGGCGGCTGCTCTTAGGCGCCCGTTCTGGATGTGTAGACCCTCGACCCGACTCGGGCATAACAGACGCGCTCCCGCACGCTGTGCCGCGGTGAGTAGTCGTTCCGTTACGCTCACAGGGTCAATGTGTCCATCGTTGGGCGCGTAGAGTGCTGCGGAGACCGGGCCGGGTGTCAGATAGGGCGCGTAGCGCCCGATATCCTCTACGGCGAGGTCAGTAATTGGAGCAGCCGAGCCTGCAAGCTGAGCAGCATTTTCGTGGACTAGGGCGGCGCCTGCGTCACCGGCGCCCCAATTTAAATAACCGCCCCAAGAGATGCCAAGTCCATAATGCGCATCGAGCCAACGCCATCGGGCTAGGCTGGCTAAGCGCAGGTCCCGGTAATGGGGATCCGAGACGAAGCCGTTCAGCCATGCGTATGAGTTTTGCGTCGCTCCCCTCGCGGGCGCATGGGCTTCAAACAGTGTCACCTCAGCGCCTGATTCCGCGAGGTGTAATGCGATTGAAGTGCCGAGAATGCCGGCGCCTACCACACCAACTCGTAAAGGATGCGGCCGCAATCGCCGCGCGAAGGATGGCGTCGTCACCAGTCCTGCGATCCCGGCAAGTAGAGCGCGTCGTTTCATGGCGGTACGTTCCAAAGGATAGGTGACAAGCATAGCCCAGTTGTTACCCACCGCTTGCTCAACACCTCGCGAGAGGGGAGGATTGTCCATCACTACCGGTTGGAGTTCCTCAATGCGTGAATGGATCAACGTTCGGGCCCTAGCGGTCGCGTGCACCCTGTCCTTATCTCCGCTGGTGCTTGCCAGCACTGCGACTGTGAAGCCAAGCCCTAATGCCGCGCAAGCAACGTTGCAGCACCTTCTCGACAGCGAGTGGGAGTGGGAGTTGGCTCAGTTCCCCGAGCACGCGACCTCGCTAGGCGATCATCGCTACGATGATCGGGTCACCGATCGCTCGCCGACAGCGATTGCTGCGCGTCGCGCGCATCACGCTGAGTTGCTCGCTGCGGTCCGGCGGATCGATCGCGCGCAATTGAGCGGGGAGGACCGTATTTCGCGCGACATTCTCGAATTTACCGCGGATTTGGCTGTGCAGGGGGACGCTCTGTATCGAGGGGTTGCGCCTGCGCAGGACCTCGCCTTCTCGGCGGATGATTCCCCATTCGCCATGAACCAGATGTCCGGGCCCCAACTGTCATTACCGCAACTGGTGCGGGCAACCCGGTTCCAGGATGAAGGTGACTATCGCCATTACCTCGCGCGCATGGCGCAGTGGCCACGCACATTCGAGCAGCAGCGCGCAGTGCTGGAGAGTGGCAGGCAGGTTGGGCTTGTTCCCCCACAAGTTGCGATTGAGCGGATGCCGTCTCAGTTTGGTCCGCTGCTCAATCAAGACATTGAACACCACCCGCTGTATGCGCCATTTTTAAAGTTTCCGGCATCCGTGTCCGAAGCTAACCAGGCTGAACTCCGGGCTCAGGCCGCTGACCTGCTCAAGACGAAGGTGATCCCTTCGCTGGCTAGCTTGCAGGAGTATTTGGCTAGCGTTTACGTTCCGGCAGCGGCCGTGCAGACCGGGGCCTCCCGACTACCCCACGGTGATGCGTACTACGCGTGGAGTCTGCAGCGCTACAACACGACGCGTATGACAGCGCGCGAGATCCATGAGCTGGGCTTGCGGGAAGTCGAACGTATTGATGCCGCGATGCGAGAGGTTATGAAGGAGGCAGGGTTTAAGGGTACGTTGGCTGAATTCCGCACGTTCCTGCGAACAGACAAGCAGTTCCAATACGAGTCCGCGGAGGCAGAGCTTGCAGCACTTCGTGATATTGCCAAGCGTATTGATCCTCAATTGCCCTCGTTATTTGTTGAATTGCCTCGCGTACCTTATGGCGTTCGACCCATGTCCAAAGAAGAGGGTAATAACGCACCGCATTACATTGCAGGCGCTATCGACGGTTCACGCGCCGGCTATTTCGAGGCCAATACGAACAATCTAGCCGCATGGCCAAAATGGACGATGGATGCGCTCGTGCTGCACGAGGCTGTCCCCGGTCACCACCTGCAAATTGCTCGTGCGCAGGAGCTTTCGGCCCTCCCGAAGTGGCGCCGAGCTTATGGCAACTCGGGTTTCAGTGAAGGTTGGGGCCTTTACTCAGAGGGACTCGGCGCGCAACTGGGGCTTTACTCGGATCCGTATACCCGATTCGGCCGCTTAACGATGGAGGCGCATCGAGCTGCCCGACTCGTGGTTGATACCGGAATGCACGCGTTTGGTTGGACGAGGGAGCAATCCATTGACTACTTGGTGGAGCATGCTCAGTTGGAGCGCGGATTCGCTGAAGCAGAAACCGATCGTTACCTCGTTTGGCCGGGTCAGGCTACCGCTTACAAAGTCGGTGAGCAGGTCATCTTGGCGCAGCGGCGTAAAGCCGAAGCGGCCCTCGGTGCGAAGTTTGATATTCGTCGATTCCATAACGCACTGATCGACCATGGCGGCCTGCCGCTCACAGTGCTCGAGCGCGTGATTGATGACTGGATTGCATCGGAACGCCTCCGCTCAGAGTGAGTCTGAGCTCAGGGAGCGAGAAATTTGGGCGGCGCGAGCCGCCCAAAGACATGCTCTAACTCAGTGGCGAGACCGAGTAAGAATCGATCTGAGCCGCGCGGGCCATCGAATTCGATCGACAGCGGTAATCCCTGCGGGTCAAGGCCGATCGGCAAAACGAGTCCAGGTAAGCCCGCGGTGCTCCCCGGCGCTATGTTGCCCGCGAGCGCCCGCGTGAAGTCGATGCTGCGGCCGCCAATATCTACCGAATCTTCGTCGCCGATGCGCGGTGCTGTGATCCGAGTGGTGGGGAACACGATGGCCTGCGTCTGGGTGCGCGCATAGAAGTCAGCGTAGGCGCGACGTAGGCGAGGTAGTTGCACGTCAACCATATCGCGATACTGAGCTTCTTCAACGAAGCCTGGGCTGCCGGGCAAGATGTCGTGCTCAAAAACGGCGCGAATATCTGCACTGGTTGCCGCGACGACGGCATCAAAATCAATACCCGCGCCGTATTGTTTGAGATAGGACGATAAGGTAACGCGCACGTCATGATTTTGAATAGGCTCACAGATCGGAGTCACCAGTCCTGACAATTCTGCGAAATCGGCGTGCACCAATACCGCGCCAGCAGCCTCAAGTTTAGCCAGCGCAATTCGGGCCGCGCTTTCAACATCAGGGTGAAGATCAATCCACATTGGATCTTGAGCAACGGCAATACGAACGCCCTTGAGACTCTGGCGCACAACGGGTGTCTGGTCAGGACCGATTAACTGATCAAAAAGGCCGAGGTCTTCGGCATGAGTGGCAACCGGACCGATTTGATCAAAGAGTTTGGAAATCGGAATGGCGCCTTCTGTGGAATAACGGCCAGTGCTCGGTCTAAACCCTGCAAGGCCGCATAGCGCGGCTGGCACACGGATAGAACCTTCGGTGTCCTCAGCGACACCGAATGGCGCGAGACGCGCTGCAACGGCGGCCGCCGTGCCGCCACTGCTGCCACCCGGGATACGGCCCAGTGCATAGGGGTTGTGAACGGCGCCAAAAGCAAGATTGTTGCTCGTCCAACCATAGGACAGTTCATGGAGATTGGTCTTGCCCAGCACTAAGGCCCCCGCAGTCCTTAATCGCGCAACGACAGGCGCGTCGACCTTCGGGCGAAAGTTCCGTAACGCCTTGGTTCCGCCGCTGGTGGGGAAGTCCGCAGTATTGACGCTATCTTTAATTGGGATCGGGATGCCGAATAGTGCGCCTTGTCGCTGTCGCGGACTTGACTGATCGAGCTTGCGCGCTTCCGCTAACAGCTTTTCCGGATCAAAGGAGATAAAGGCGTTGAGCGCCTTGGCCGCCTCTACACGTTCGATAACCGCGCGGACGTGTTCAATGATTCCGAGGTGGCCCTCACGCAATTGAATTGCCAGCTGTGTAGCCGAGAGCTGAAATGGATCAGGCGACAGGCCTGATTGGGAAAAAGAATACTTTGGCAGAAAACTGGCGAATAGAGCTGAGATGAGGACTTCGCGGCGCTGCATGCTCAATCTCCAAATTGCGCTGTGCGGATGTGAATCACTGGTCCCCGATAGTGTACCCAGATCCTATGATCAAACACCTGGTCATTGTCTGAGGAGTCGATCCGGGTAATTCGGACGGTGGGCCGTGAAGAACTGAATCAGTGCAGATTTGCATGGCTTGCCGCAGGGTTCGCGCCCGATATGCGCCCGATATGCGCCCGATAAGTCTATTGACCGAACGACGGTGCGGATCGGAGCATTCAGCAGATTCTTAGGACACGGGGTCGTTCGATAACTAAATTCCTCTGACGGCCCGCAGGGTTAAACATAAGCATCGATCAACACGTCTGAATGTGAACCAGAGCACGCTGTTCGGTCGGGCCAACGAATGTGCGATCGGGTAGCTTGGAGTCACATTCAGTGGCGACTCCGGAGACATCAATGTCAAGGCAAGCAGCGACTAGAAATTCACAGGCGCTTATCGCAGCGGTAACGGGGATCGTTGCGTCGTTCTGTGCATGGGCGCAGAGTGCTGCGCCCGTGGCTTCTGCCGGCAACGGTACCTTTTCAGATCGCACCGGCATCTGGGGGAACTTGCCGTCTGGAAGACCGGACCTCTCCAATCCATTTTTCAAGCCACTCGGTAGCAACGCCAGAGCGTGCTCAACTTGCCATGTTCCGAACGATGGCTGGAGCGTGAGCTTAGGCGGTCTGGCCAAGCGATTTAATGCGACGGCGGGATTGGATCCCATTTTTTTATCGCTTGATGGCACCAACTGCCCATCGATGGCGCAGGACACCGTCGCCCATAGGCAATTAGCTTCAAGTTTGTTGCTCGGCCGTGGCCTGATTCGGGTCGAACTCGCAGTTCCAGCGACTGCCGACTACTCGATCGTTGCCGTCAATAACCCTTACGGTTGTTCGTCACCCGAACAGATATCCGTCTATCGGCGTATATTGCCAACGACTAATTTGCCATTTATTGCTGATGTGATGTGGGATGGGAGAGAAACACTTTCATCCGGTGCGCTGACGGACGCCTTGGTTAATCAGGCTAACGATGCGGTCAAGGGGCATGCGGCAGGCACAACGCCTGCGCCGATTGCATCAATCGCGACTGCGGTCACGCTCGAGCTGTCACAGTTTACGGCGCAGATATTTGATAACGGTGCTGGCGCCCTAGATGCTTCTGGCGCAACCGGAGGGCTTGCTGCCCTATGGTCTGTAAAGCCGACGGCTGCAAAACCAGCTCAGCCCGTATTTACTTTGTTTTCGTCATGGGAAAACATTATTGCGCCCCAGACGCCGGCGGCACAGGCACAAGCCTCTATTGGGCGCGGTGAGCGCATTTTTAATACCCGACCCATGGCGATCTCCGGTGTGGCGGGTATTAACGACGTGCCCAGTGCGGATGGCAAGATCCATGCGATGATGACCGGAACGTG
>CAIRLC010000006.1 GCA_903879335.1 uncultured Pseudomonadota bacterium | reverse complement strand
TTATCTCGCCTCCAACCGCGTCTGGTACGACTACTTAAAGCGCGAGCGTTCCAAGGCCCGCACGATGGGACTGGATCAGGAATTCATCAGCGTCGAGGAAGTGGCTAGGCGCCACCCGTTGATCAATCCCCGTCACTACATCGCCGCGCTGTGGGATCCGATCGATGGCGACATCGACCCCTCGGGGGTCGTCTACGCCTACGCCAAGGCCGCCCGCGTTCTCGGCGCGCAGTACTACACGCACACGCCCGTCCTCTCGACCCAGCAGCGGCGCGACGGCAGCTGGGACGTCGGCACGCCGCGCGGGACGATCCACGCCGAGATGGTCGTCAACGCCGCCGGCCTTTGGGCGCGCGAAGCCGGTCGACTGGCCGGCGTGCACCTGCCGGTGCAGCCGATGGAACATCACTACCTCATCACCGAGGACATCCCGCTCATCGCTGAGCGCATGCAGTCGGGCGAGCGACTGCCGGCCGGCATCGATTACGAGGCGAACATCTACTTCCGCCAGGAGCGCAACGGCATGCTGCTCGGCACCTACGAGCCACGCTCCACGCCCTGGAAAGTGGCCGGCACTCCGGCCGACTTCGGCCATGAACTCCTGACCCCGGATCTGGATCGCATCGCCGATCGACTGGAACTCGCCTTCGAGCGTATTCCGGCGCTCGCAGACGCCGGCATCAAAACGGTGGTGAACGGTCCCTTCACCTTCGGGCCCGATGGCAATCCCATGATCGGGCCCGTCCCGGGGATGACCAACTACTGGGCGGCCGTCGGCGTCATGGCCGGGTTCTGCCAGGCGGGTGGGGTCGGGCTGTGTCTCGCCGAATGGATGATCCACGGCGCGCCGTCGATTGACGTGTGGGCGATGGACATCGCCCGCTTCGGGAATTTCGCGACGCCGGATTGGGGCACGGTCAAGTCGTCCGAGAACTACGAACGCCGCTTCGTGATGACCTTCCCGAACGAGACCTTGCCGAAAGGCCGCCGTCAGAAGACCACGAGTCTCTACGACCGTTTGATGGCGCGGGGTGCCGTGATGGGGACCTCCTTCGGACTGGAGCACGCCCTCTGGTTCGCAGACAGCGCAGCCGATGCGCACGAGGAACCCACCTTTGCCCGCAACCGCAGTCACGACTATGTGGCGCGGGAGGTGCAGGCGGTCCGCACGGCAGTGGGTGCGATCGAGATCGCGAACTTCGGCAAGCACGAAGTGAACGGCCCCGGGGCACGCGCCTGGCTCGGTCGTCTGCTCGCCGGGCACCTGCCGGCGCCCGGTCGCGTGGCCTTGAGTCCCATGCTGCTGCCCAACGGCAAGTTGTACGGCGACCTCACGGTCACCGCCCTCGCCGAGGATCACTTCCTGTTGCTCGGCTCGGGCGCCGCGCAGGAGATGCACCGCCGCTGGTTTGAATCCCATCTGGACAACCCGTCCGTGCAGTACGCGAACGTGTCGGATCGCCTGCATGGCTTTGCGATCTCGGGGCCGCGGTCACGAGAGCTGCTGCAGCGCCTGACCCGTGACGATGTGTCGGCTACCGGCATGAAGTTCCGCGATGCGCGTCGCACCTTCGTCGGCGGTGTGCCGGTGATCCTGCTGCGCCTGTCGTTCTCCGGCGAACTCGGATACGAGATCTACACCGAACCGCAGTTCCATCTCGCGCTGTGGGAGCAGCTCTCGGCGCACGGAGAGGATCTGGGTCTCACCTTGTACGGCGCACGCGCGCTCATGAGCCTGCGTCTCGAAAAACAGTGGGGCGTCTGGACACTCGATTACCGGCCCGACTTCACGGCCGCCGAAAGCGGATTGGATATTTTCATCGACTGGTCGCGGGACTTCATCGGCCGCGAGGCGGCCCTCGCGGAACGCTCGACCGGTCCGGCCAAGCGACTGGTCACGATGACGGTGGAGGTCGACGGGCAGGACGTCGTCGGCGATGAGGCAATCCTGTGCGGCGACCGTTGTGTCGGTCACGTCACCTCCGGCGGATATACGCATCATGTGGGCGCATCGGTCGCTTTCGGCTACGTGGACTCCGTGTATGCCGTCGATGGACAGAGGCTCGCCGTGGAAATTGATGGTCAGATGCGTGCGGCCCGCGTGAACGGGTCACCGCTCTATGACCCGACGGGCAGCCGCATGCGCGCTTGAGGCCGCAATCTAAGACCGATTAAACATCGTCGCAGAGTCTGAAAAATACGTGAATGGATAATTTTCATCTATGTATTTACAAGCATATGCTTTTAACTTCATAATTGAGCATGGCATGGACTGTTAGATTCGGCGTAGAGTTTGATCAGGAGTTTCACTCCTTACCGACCAGCGTCCAAATCGAATTATTGGCTCAGGCTCAACTGTTAGCCCAGATAGGACCTCATCTTGGTCGTCCTCGGGTCGACACATTGAAGGGGTCCAGACATGCCAACATGAAGGAACTGCGTTTTGACGCCAATGATGGTGTGTGGCGTGTCGCTTTCGCCTTTGACCCAAAACGAGAAGCGATTTTATTAATTGCAGGAGATAAATCCGGCGTCAGTGAGAGTCGCTTCTATCGATTACTCATTCAAAAAGCCGATCTCCGCTACGAATTGCATCTGACACGACTGCATCCTGTAAAACCCCGGCCGAAATGACCGTATCTGGAGCGACTTAAATGGGCAGAACACTGGACGATATGCTGATGACGCTGACAACAGCGCAACGGCGTGCGGTCAAAAAACGGACTGTGGAACTGATTGCCGAAGAACTTTCGCTAGGTGATCTTCGAAAGGCGATGAATCTGACACAGGCGGAGCTCGCGCGTCGTTTGAAAAAAGGCCAGGACGAAGTCTCGAGAATTGAAAAACGAGAAGATTTGCTCATTTCGACACTCGATCATTACGTTACCTCTCTCGGCGGAGAACTCGAACTCCTTGCGAAATTCAAGGATCGAGCGCCAGTTCGGCTCAAGAGTGCCGTCTTTGCAAGGAGTACATCCGTCGGAAAAAAGCCTCGAGCCGCAACCCGTGATAGAGCAAGCCGCTGAAGAATTTTAATTTTTTGGAAACGTCAGGCGACTCGGTACCATTTAGCGCCCCCTCCACAAGGAAGCATGTGACATTGTGGGATTCGACTGGCCATTTTGAGTCTCCCGACAATGTCTAACGACAGATCGGCATTCGAGCAAATCCTGAAAAGCGCGCATGCCCAGCTGCGGGCTGGCCGTGCGGCATCCGCCGCCCATCAATTACAGACACTGCTCGCGAATTATCCCCATGACGTGAATGCCCGCTGGCTCCTCGGCGTTGCGCACTTGGATCTGGGGCGAGCGGACGAGAGTCGGCGCACCCTCGAGGCGGTGGTGAGCGAGGTCGAGGATTTTCCCGCCGCCCGGGTGGATCTTGCCCGGGCCCTGCGTGCCTGTGGCGCGCTGACCGAATCGAGGGCCGAGGTAAGGACGGTGCTTGAGCAGGAGCCGCATCACTCGCGGGCATGGTATGCCTACGGCGATGTCCTCGTGGATCTCAAGCAATATGCCGATGCGCGCATTGCCTATGCGCGGGCGCGGCAGTGCGAGCCCGACCATCTTCGCATCGAGGCCGCGACCGATGATCTCGTGGCCGACGACCGGCGCAGTGCAGAAGAGCTTTTTCGCGAGGTGCTGAAGAAAGACCCCGCGCACATCTCCGCCCTCTGCGGTCTGGCGGCGCTGTCACTGGCTGCTGATTTACCCCGGGATGCAGAACGCCTGTTGCGACATGCGCTGCGACAGTCCGCGCACGTGCCTCTTGCTTGGCGGGGGCTCGGGCCCACGCTCCTTGCCCTGGGGCGCCTAGACGAGGCCGAGACTGCCGCGAGGTATCTGCGCACGATCGAACCGGATAATCCGCAG
>CAIRLC010000005.1 GCA_903879335.1 uncultured Pseudomonadota bacterium | reverse complement strand
TTTTTTAAACGGATTGCGTACGGCCGAAATTAAGTTTGGGTTACACTTTCACTGACTGACCGCCTTCACCTATCTTGACCAACATTCCCCAGCTGCAACGGTAGCTGGGTCGTATCGATCCACTGCGCTGATCACGCTGATCGTCCGCCTGATGCTCATGAACCCATTCCTGGAGTGGTGATTTCCAGCGTATTAAATTGTATTGAACCAAGATTCGAGTCTACCGCGAGAGGAGCGAACGCAATTACGGCCTGACAAGCCCCAATTCGTTCGCTTAATCTTGGTGATCACGTAGCGAGAAACGGTGCAACAGAAGCCACAGCACTTGCATTTTCAAAAGCGCGTTTGTGGCAGGTGTACTTAAACCATCCAGACGAGTCGACCCGCGTCGGCTGTAAGTTGGGCGTATTTGGGATGTTATTAACGCTGGTTATTTTTTTCATTGATCATCCACCGTGGAAATGACCATTCCGCCCCGCGTTCGCCAATCTCCCACGCCGCTGAATTGGGAAATATTCAATTTGCGTGAGCAGATCCAAGAGCAAGGCCGCGCCAGAGGGACCCGTTTGGAAATCGGGGGTGCCGGTACGGTAGGGGTACCCCAGGGGGGGGCTGGGGATGTTTGTTAATTGCGGCCGGTGTTTGTGAACACGACATCGATCACAAACATGACGATGCGAACCCGGCATCGACCGGATGCCCAATCCATGACTGATGGCCAAGGACGAAGACCGGAACACGATGCTGCCCCAGGACGACACCGAACACGCGACGGCGATTCCCACTGCACAAATTTAGATAAGCGGTTTGGTATGCAAGAATCAACCGACGTTTAAGCGATTGATTCCATTTGATTGATGGCGGAGTGGACGGGACTCGAACCCGCGACCCTCGGCGTGACAGGCCGATATTCTAACCAGCTGAACTACCACTCCACTGACTCAACCGACCTCGGTGCGTTCAGTACACCGTAGGTTGGTGGGTGCTGAGGGGTTCGAACCCCCGACCCTCGCCGTGTAAAGGCGACGCTCTACCAACTGAGCTAAGCACCCTACTCGGCCCCCGATTCGTTTGCCCTGCGTCACCAGGCGACCCGAGAGCCCAAAATGATAACTGCACACTCGTTTGGGAGCAACCATCTTGCAACATTTTTTTCTTAAGCGACGTCGGCGTCCGACGCCGGCTCCACATCCGGAGGACCAAACTCGGGCGTAATGAACCGCGGTCGGGACATTGCATTCGGATTCGACAACGTGGTCAATCGAACACTCGCGGTGTAGTAATGCTTGCGATCCAAGCCTTCCACGCCGGACACATGCGGCACATCACCGATACCGTCCGCAAGCACGGAGTCCTGTTCTTCCAGCACCAAGCGAGCATGCACACGCAGCACTAAAACCCGAATCACGCCCATGTAGGTCGCGCTCGCGGCGAGCAAGATCGCAAAGGACACCACATCCGGCACAGCCGTACGCTCGAAGAGCACGCCGACCACACAGCCGACCAGTGATGTCGCAGTGACCAACAGAAAGATGCCTTGGACGGGCAAGCCTGCTGCGCGAAGCTGATGATGCAGATGGCCTCGATCCGGCGCGAAGGGTGAACGGCCGGCCAGCAGTCGCCGCAGTGTGCTCTGGATGACTTCAGTTGCAGGCAAGAATAAACACCAGATTGCATTCACCGGCGAGAGCAACCGGGCTTGGCCTTGGCAGGCGGCGACCAGGACAGTCGCCAAGATCAAGCCGATCAGCGTGGAACCGGCATCGCCCATGAAGGTGCGCATCGGGCGATTGATCAAGGCCGGTGCGTTGAAGCACAGGAAGGCGAAGGTCGCGCCGACGAGCGCCGCCAGCACGGGGATCAGCGACAGCGGGATGCCACTGCCGGAGACGGCGAGCAAGGCCGCTCCCGCGGCGAAGGACACCCCGCCGGCTAAGCCATCGAGGCCATCGAGCATATTGAAGGCATTCACCGCTGCAACGATGACAAATACGGTGAAGGGCTCGGACATGAGGCCTAAGCGAACCTCGCCGAGGCCTAAGAAATTGCCGAGCGTCTCCAGCCGAACGTTGTGTGGGGAGAAATACACAATCAGCGCGGCCACCACCACTTGAGCCAGCAAGCGCACCCGTGGCGACAGGTGATGCGCATCGTCGTAGGCGCCCATCAGCACGAAGGCGAGACAGCCGAACATCAAGACGGGGGTCGCCGCGAGCGCGCCAGGCAGGATCGACAAGGAGACAACGACACCGATGAACATGGCCAACCCACCAATCACGGGCACTGCGCCTTGATGACGCTTATGCCCGCCGGGGAGATCCACCAAGTGCAGACGGTCTGCCTGAGTCCGAAGCAGGATGACCCCGACGGCGGTCACCAAGGTCGAGAGCAGCAACGTCAACCATACGACATTTGGCATCGGACATTCCCTGTTGACGCCGCCAGGACCGACTCATCATCCTCCACCACGAAACAGGGAGGGATTCATCCTCAGTCCGATGCGCCGCGGTCTTATTATGTCCGAACTTAGATGGGCTCGCTAGGTCGCAAATCTGAGAATCGACGATTTTTAAGCGAGAATCTTCAACAGAAATTGCATTAGTGAAACTCAGCTGTCATCACGGAATGCATCGCACCGACGATCTATTCAAATCTTTACATTCTCATCGACCGTTGCCACCCGCAGATTGAGCACGAAAGCCAGGGTCGCGCTAGATGGCGCGACCCTGACTATACGCTTGACGCATTAATGCGCCGGTCGTGCTTCGTGTCGAGCCGCCGGGTCGGTGGTGGCCGGTGCGCCATCCGGATCACGCGGCAAGGCCACCAGCGGTGAGCGCTCCAAGGCCAAATCGAGGACCTCGTCGAACCATTTCACGGGATGGATCGCGAGCTTGTCTTTGATGTTGTCGGGGATCTCAGCCAGATCTTTTTCATTATCAGCGGGGATCAGTACCGTGGTGATGCCGCCGCGATGCGCCGCCAACAACTTCTCCTTCAACCCACCGATCGGCAGCACTTCGCCGCGCAGCGTGATCTCGCCGGTCATCGCCACATCGGCGCGCACCGGGATCTTGGTGAAGGTCGACACCAAAGCAGTCGCCATGCCGATACCTGCTGAAGGACCATCCTTCGGGGTGGCGCCTTCAGGCACGTGGACGTGCACATCGTTCTTCTGATGGAAGTCAGGATCAAGCCCAAAGAGCGTGGCGCGACTGCGCACGACCGTCATCGCGGCCTGGATCGACTCCTGCATCACCTCGCCCAGCTGACCGGTGTACTGCAGCTTGCCCTTGCCCGGCACGACCGCCGCTTCGATGGTGAGCAAATCGCCACCGACTTCGGTCCACGCAAGGCCTGTGACCTGGCCGATCCGGTTCGACTCTTCCGCCCGTCCATAGCGGAAGCGCTCGACCCCGAGATAGTCACTGAGGTTCGCGGCATCCACATGACGGGTCTTTTCGGTCGGGTTCAGGAGCAGGTACTTGACCGCCTTGCGACAGATCTTCGACACCTCACGCTCCAGACTTCGCACGCCGGCTTCACGCGTGTAATGCCGCACGATGCCGGTGAGAGCATCGTCAGCGACCGTAAGTTCACTGTCCCCGAGCCCGTTGGCTTTGGCCTGCTTCGGCACCAGGTAGCGCTTGGCGATATTGAGCTTCTCATCTTCGGTGTAACCCGCAAGACGAATGACCTCCATTCGATCCAGCAAGGCCGCGGGGATGTTCAGGGTGTTGGCCGTGCACACGAACATGACTTCCGACAGGTCAAAGTCGACCTCGAGGTAATGATCGGCAAAGGTCGCGTTCTGCTCCGGATCAAGCACTTCCAGCAGCGCCGAGGATGGATCGCCACGGAAGTCCATCGACATCTTGTCGATCTCATCGAGCAGAAAGAGCGGATTACGCACACCGGTACGCGCCATGCTCTGGATGATCTTGCCCGGCATGGATCCGATGTAGGTGCGGCGATGGCCACGGATCTCGGCCTCGTCGCGCACACCACCCAAGCTCATGCGGATGAACTCGCGGTTGGTGGCTTTGGCGATGGACTGACCTAAGGAGGTCTTACCCACGCCCGGCGGCCCGACCAAGCACAGGATCGGTCCCTTCAAGGATTTGACGCGCTGCTGCACCGCGAGGTACTCGACGATACGCTCCTTCACCTTCTCCAAGCCGTAGTGGTCGGCATCCAGCACCGACTGGGCGTGGGCGATATCGGCACGGATTTTCGAGCGCTTTTTCCACGGCGCCTTGACGAGCCAGTCGATGTAATTGCGGACGACGGTCGCTTCCGCGCTCATCGGGCTCATCATCTTCAGTTTGTTGAGCTCAGCGGTGGCCTTCTCACGCACGTCCTTCGGCATACCCGCCGCTTTGATGCGCTTTTCCATCTCGCTGTGCTCGTTCGGGGCGTCCTCGAGCTCACCCAGCTCCTTCTGGATCGCCTTCATCTGCTCATTGAGGTAGTACTCGCGCTGGCTCTTCTCCATCTGCTGTTTGACGCGACCGCGGATGCGCTTTTCGATCTGCAGCACCTCCATCTCGCCTTCAATTTGCCCGAGCACATGCTCAAGGCGGGCGCGCACGTCGACGATCTCCAGCACCTTCTGCTTTTCAGCCAGTTTCAGCGACATATGCGCTGCAACCGTGTCGGCCAAGCGCCCGGCCTGGTCGATACCCGCGAGCGACGTCAGCACCTCGGGCGGCACTTTCTTATTGAGCTTCACATACTGTTCAAACTGCGACAGCACGGAGCGGGTCAAGACGTCCGTCTCGCGCTCACCCACGTCATCCTCGTCATCGAGGACGCTGACGAAGGCCGCAAAAAATTCCGTCGTGACCAGCTTATCGATCTGGGCCCGAGACACGCCCTCGACCAGCACCTTGACCGTGCCATCCGGCAACTTCACCAACTGCAAAATCGTGGCCAGCGTACCGACCTGATAGAGATCATCGGCCTTCGGCTCATCGACATCGGCCGCGCGTTGGGCCAACAGCAGGATCTGCTTATCGCCCCGCATGGCTTGGTCGAGCGCCAAAATCGACTTCTCGCGCCCGACAAAAAGCGGGATGACCATGTGGGGATAGACGACGACGTCACGGAGCGGCAAAACGGGCACAGGGGCCGGCGCGGTCTCCGGGGCGGTCTCCGGGGCGGTCTCGATCAGCTCTGGGGTATCGGTCACGTCGATTCCTTAGGTATAAAAGTCTCACCGAAGCGGTTTTTATGACCGTTCGATGACTGCAGGATACCTTGAGTGGGGATGAAAGGTGCCCGCTACAAGACTTAAGTCCCGAAACAATCACGTCGTCGATGTGCCGCCATCTCCGCAGACCTGCACAGGCCGGGCTGACCGGCGGCTGTCCTGCACAACAAGCGATCGTAGACCGGTCGGGGTAGCCCGCCCTGGGCAGCGGCGCTCTGTGGTGCGGCAGCGCACTCAGGGGTCGCCGAACTCCGATTCCGGGCTTCAGGCCCGTGTCAGTCAGGCAGCCTTGTTATTCATACAATAATCAAACACATCCAGATTTATATATATTTGAGGTTCAAACATTTTTTTATAAAAGCGGAATCCGAAATATTGTCGGTTTCAGCAGTCACCGAAAAAGAGCGCGCATGAAATCGATTCGCCTATTCGCCCCGAGTTTACGTATCGAGATCATGGACGTCGGCGCCGCAGCGATTGCGGAAGTGCCGAGCTATAAGCCGCTCCTCGACCTGGGTCTTGGTCATCTGCATGCGTTTGAGGGCGATCAGCGCCAGATCGACGCCATACTCGCGGCGTACTCGCCGCACGTCTCGATCCATGACGACTTTTTGTTTGACGGTCGCGAACAAACGCTTTACCTCGCCAGCGGCCCGAGCGGCATGACCTCATTGCTGAAACCCAAGCTCAATGCATTGCGCTTCTTCAACGGTTTTGAACACTTTGGTCACGTCGAACGCACAGCGCAGGTCCATACCCGAAAACTCGATGAGGTGGCCGATCTGCCGCCGATTGAACTCTTAAAAATGGACATTCAGGGTGCCGAACTGACCGTCATGCAACACGGACAGCACACGCTCGCCCAGTGCCTCGCCGTGCAACTGGAGGTCTCCCACATTTGTCTGTACGAGAACCAACCCACCTTTGGGGACGTCGACGTCTGGATGAGGGCGCAGGGCTATGCCCCGCACTGTTTTTTGGACAATAAACGTTGGTCGATCGCACCGACGATTTTTGGCGGTGATTTCCGGGTACCGGGCAATCAACTGCTGGAGTCTGACATTGTCTATATCAGAGACCCGTTGAATCTCAGCGCCCTGCATGACGAGCAACTGAAGAAGCTCGCCACGATCGCCCACGCCTGCTTTAAGAGTTATGACCTCTGTGCGCATCTGCTCATGGAACTCGAGCGACGCGGGGTCTTGAGTGAGGGCACTCGAGTGCAGTACTACGAGAGTCTGCGGTAGGCATACAGTCGACGCTGAGCGCGAATCTCAGGACGCTAAGACGGCGGCTGCGCGGTGTTCGCCCGCTCGAACGCGCCCAGCAAGATGACAGGAGCGAAGGACAACCGATGGCAGCGACCTGCCGCCGGGGGCATCAGACTCCGATGAACTGGGGCGGCAGAGCCGCCCCATGCCGCATCAGACGCGGAACGCGTCCACGGACTGACCCGAATCCTTCGCCGCCTGGAGCCACTTCGGCAACTTGCCACGACCGCTCCACGCTTCGCCATTCGGGCCGCGGAACTTGATCGGCGCGGGCTTGCGCGCGCCAGCCTTGGCGGCAGACGCCTTGGCCTTCGGTGCTTTCTTCGCCTTCACCGCTGCAGCCTTCGGCTTGCGACCACGCTTGCCCTTGGCCTTGGACTTCGACTTGGCTGCCGCCTGCAGCGCATCGCGAACTTGCGCCACGGTAATGCCGAATGCGCGCATATTCGCAATGATCTCGTCGAGGGTGCGGTCGAATTCCTTGGCGCGCAATTCAGACGCCTGCGCGGTCAGGGACTGGATTTCATTCTGGAGTTCAACGAGTGTTTTCATGAACTTATAAGCCTCAATCTAGTAATGATAATTTCCGGAACGTGCCCGATAGTTAATATAATAGATTTTTATTTGCGGCTGATTATTAACGTTTTGTCATTGAGTATATTTTAGAGCAGCGAATTCTAAAAATATCAGCCCGGCAGGTCGTTCAAAAATTTTACGATCCGCTTATTAATTTACGATTTTTTGCTTATTTCGTAATTCCGAAGAATTCGAGTCGCATGCCCGATTTATCGAGAACCAGATAAGTAAAAACATTCGACCATGAGCACCGTTCAGCGCCTAGTGTTGCCCCGTGACTTTGAGTGTGGCGTCGAGTGTGACGTCGGTGCGACGGCGACTGTGTGTCGATTGGCCCTCACAAACGCATGGCGAGGGCGTGGGCCGGCGCAGCCACGCCTGTCCGGCGTGGCGCCATGATCGCCGCATCAGCGTCGGGATCGCTCAGCCTAAGCCGGCGCGATCAAGACTTGCACGGAGACGGCCGAGGGCGTCGCTAGACTCCGCCGCCGCGCTTTCCAAGGCCGGCACGAGGCCCACGGCCTGCACTTTGCCCAGCTCCACGCCCCACTGATCAAAGGGATTGATGCCGAAAAAGCGGCTCTCAAGATAGGTGCGGTGTTCGTACAGCGCGATGAGTTTGCCAAGCGTCGTGGGATCCACCCGGGCGAAGCCTAAAATCGACGAGGGGCGGCCGCCCGCGTGCACGCGATGCGGCGCAAGCGCCGCGGCAGCCGCGCCGCCGGCCTGGACTTTAGGATCGGCGAGCACGTCGGCCAGCGAGCGGCCGCGGGCGAGCACGTTCGCCTGCGCAAAGGCATTGGAGAGCGTCAGGACGGAGTCCTCGACGCGGCCCGAGGGGCTTTCATAGGGCACCACGAAGTCGGCCGCCACACGGTGCGTGCCTTGGTGCAGCAGCTGGAAGAAGGAGTGCTGGCCGTTATTGCCCGCCTCGCCCCACAGCACCGCCCCGGTCGGATAATCGACCGTCGTGCCATCGAGGCGCACGTGCTTGCCGTTCGACTCCATGGTCAGCTGCTGCAAATACGCCGGCAGCCGATGCAAGCGTTCCGCATAGGGCAGGATCGCGTGTGAGTGGCACCCGACGTAGTGGCCGTTCCAGACCGAGAACAGCGCCATCAAGGCAGGCAGGTTCTGGGCCAGCGGCGCCTGCAGCGCGTGCGCATCGATTGCATGCGCGCCCGCGAGCAGCTGCTCGAAATGCACAGATCCCACGGCCAGCTCGATCGCAAGACCGACCGCCGACCACATCGAATATCGCCCACCGACCCAATCCCACATCGTAAAGCGCGCATCATCGGGCACGCCGAAGGCATCCATCGCCGCCGCGTTGGTCGATACCGCCGCAAAGTGCGCGGCCGTGTGCTCGGCCCCGAGCGCCGCGGCCAGCCAAGCCCGTGCTCGGTTGGCATTGGTCGTGGTCTCGATCGTGGTGAAGGTCTTCGAGCACACCACCACGAGCGTCGTCGCCGGATTTAAGCGCGCTGTGAGATCCACCAACGACGCGCCGTCGATATTCGAGACAAAGTGCACGCCCAAGCCCGGCACCGCGTAGGGCTTTAAGGCTTCGGCCGCCATCACCGGCCCGAGGTCCGAGCCGCCGATGCCGATGTTGATCACATCCGTGAAGCGTTGTCCGGTGGCGCCCACGCGCCGACCCGTATGCACATCCGCGACAAACGCACGCAGCTGTGCCCGGGTTCGCGCGATCTCGGCGCGCACGTTCACGCCCTGCACAAGCAAGGGCGTCGTCGAGGGATCGCGTAAGGCGGTATGCAAGGCCGCCCGACCTTCGGTCGGGTTGACGGTGGCCCCGCCGGCTTGTGCCGCCAAGGCGGCAGGAAGCTCCGCACTCGTCGCCAACTCCAGCAGGTCCGCCAACGCAGCGTCATCGATGAGCTGGCGTGAATAATCGAGAACGACGCCCTCGGCCTCGCCGCGAAAGTGCCGCCGACCGCTGCCGAAGATCTGGGCGGGGGCCAGGGCGCTGAGGCGCGCGGCGTGGGTCGTGAGGCGCGCGTGCAGATCGGCCGAACCGACGGGAAGTGGCGTCGTCATGGGTGGTCCCCGGGTTTATTGAACGGTGGTGGGCGCATCGACCGTGCGGAACACGCACTGGTTCTTCGAGGCTTTGTCGATGCGTTTAAGCATAGCGTCGTGCAAGGCCAACTCAGCCTCGCTCGCCGGCACAATCGGAATGGTGACGGCCGGGCGCTGACGGCGCGGCCGTTCCGTGCCGACGCTCGTGGCACTGCGGCTGGCACCGAGACCGAGCGTCCCCTGCCCGCCCGTCATCGCGAGGTACACGTCCGCCAAGAGACGGGCATCGAGCAGTGCGCCGTGGTACTCGCGGTTGGAGTTATCCACCGAATAGCGCTTGCACAGCGCGTCGAGACTGTTGCGCTGCCCCGGGTGCAGCTTACGGGCCAACTCCAACGAGTCGGTCACGGTGGCCAGGTCGGCGATCAGCCATTTCTCGGCCAAGCGCCCAAGCTCATGATCCAGAAAGCTGACGTCGAAACTGGCGTTGTGAGCGATCAGCTCACTGCCGCGAATAAAGGCGATGAACTCGTCGGCGACCTCGGCAAATTTGGGCTGCCCAGCGAGGAAGGCGTCATCCAAACCGTGTACCGCTTTGGCGCCCTCGTCCACGGCGCGTTCTGGGTTCAGGTAGCGGTGAAACGTGCGTCCGGTAGGCCGCCGATTGTGCAACTCGATCAGGCCGATCTCGATGATGCGATGCCCTTGGGCCGGCTCAAGGCCGGTGGTCTCGGTGTCGAGGATGATCTGGCGCATGGACAACTCGTGGCGGCGACGCGGTGGATTCTAACCCGACGGCCCGCCCGCCGGACACCGCTTCGGGTGTCCGGCTACAGGACCCACCACGACGGAACCGTCAGGACATCAGGAGTCAGCCAAGGCGCCGACGGCCCGGCCTGCGGCAAGCGCCTGCAGATCGGATCTAGGCAGGAGCGAATCACCATCCAACCCAATGGCGCGGCCCGCCACCGATTCCGACACGTGCCGTAGGAGCCGATTCGCCGACGCGGCGAGTCAAAAACGCCCGGATACCCGGTTTTCGTCCATCGCCCACTTAACCGCGACTCCGCGATCGGGCGCACGCTGCACCTTCGCGCGTGTGATGGGCTCACCGCCCATCAGCCACGCATCGGGATCGCGGTGCGGCCTACGCCGAGGCTCAGAGCCCGTTGCGGCGGATCACGTCCCGGTAGTAGTGCGCGCTCGTCTTGGGCGTGCGCACCTGCGTCTGATAGTCCACGTGCACGATGCCAAAGCGCTTGGAATAGCCGAGCGCCCACTCCAGGTTATCGAGCAGACTCCACACAAAATAGCCGCGTACATTCGCGCCCTGCGCGATCGCGGCGTGGACCGCGGCGAGGTGATCTTTCAGGTATTGCGTCCGCAAGGGATCGTCCACCCGACAGTCCCGCGCCGTCGGCGGGTCGTAAAAGGCACTGCCGTTTTCGGTGATGTAGACCTCGGGATTGCCATACTCGCGCGCAACCCGAACGAGCAGTTCGGTGAAGGCCGAGGGCACCACCTCCCAACCCACGTCGGTGTAGGTCGCGCCCGGATTTTTCACCGTGCGGATGCGGACCGGCCAGGCGCTCGGATCATTGACCGTAAGCCCCCGCGAATAATAGTTAATCCCCAGAAAATCGATCTTCTCACCCGTGAGGGCGTAGTCGCCGGCGGGCGGCTGCTGCCAACCCTCGCCGTAGATCTCGGCCAACTCCGGTGGATGCGAGGCTTTGAAGACCGGATCGAGGTACTGCCGGTTCATGTAGGCATCGCCACGACGGGCCGCGGCCACAT
The DNA here is from genome assembly GCA_903879335.1 of uncultured Pseudomonadota bacterium. Taxonomy (GTDB): domain Bacteria; phylum Pseudomonadota; class Gammaproteobacteria; order Steroidobacterales; family Steroidobacteraceae; genus CAIKZZ01. Next base: position 70,297 of record CAIRLC010000005.1, on the reverse strand, counting down.
CCTCCGGCGCATCGCTCGCCGCCACCTTAGGCTCGAGGTTCAGCACGAGTCCGATCCGATGGCGACCGTCCGCCCGATACGCCCGCACCGCCTCACCGTGCGCGCGCAACAGGTTGTGACTCACCCGCGGCGACTCCCAGGCGCTCTTGTGGCCGGGCGCGAGGACGCCATGCAGATAGCCGCCATCGGCGATCACCCACGGCTCATTCAACGTGACCCAATGTTTCACGCGGTCATCGAGCAAGCGATAGGCGCCACGCGCATAGTCCGCAAACCATGCCGCGCTGTCCGGGTTTAACCAACCGCCGCGGTCATCCAAAGCGGCCGGCAAATCCCAGTGATAGAGCGTCACGTAAGGCTCGATGCCCCGCTTCAGCAAGCCATCGACCAAGCGCTCGTAGAAGGCCGCACCGGCCGGATTGAAACGCCCGGTGCCCTCAGGATAGAGCCGGCTCCAGCTGATGCTGAAGCGATAGGCTTTAAGGCCGAGCTCGGCCATGAGGTCCAGATCAGACGCCCAGCGCCGATAGTGATCGCAGGCGATATCGCCCGTGTCGTTGTTGGCGACCCGCCCCGGCGTGTGGCTGAAGCGGTGCCAGATGCTCTCACCCGCGCCGTCGGCGAGCGGTGAGCCTTCGATCTGATACGCGGCCGTGGCCGCGCCCCACACAAACCCATCCGGAAACTGCAGACTCATAACCTATCCTCTACTCATGCATCGGGCGCAGGTGCGCCGCCCAACTCAACCTGCACCGCATGAACCCCACCGTCGTGGGCCAAGGGCAAGACCACGCGCCCATCGGTCAGCGCGAGCGGTCGACCATCGAGCGTCGCCGCACGCACCACGCCGGCGCCGCCGCTCGTGGTGACTGCGATCGTATAGACCGTCCCGTCCGGACGGCGATGCTGCACCTCAAAGCCGGGCCAGTCATCCGGGATCGCCGGCGCGATCGTGAGGTGCGACCCGCCGCTCACGCTGACGCCGAGCAGGTTCTCGAGCGTCACCCGTAACATCCAGCCTGCCGAGCCCGTGTACCACGTCCAGCCGCCGCGCCCGACGTGCGGCGCGACGCCGTAGACATCAGCGGCGATCACATAGGGTTCGACCTTGTAGCGGGCAACATCCGCAGGAGTTGCCGTGTGCGACACGGGGGAGAGCATCGCCAAGATGCGCGCGCCTTCATCGCGACGACCGGCCAAGAGCAAGGCTTTGGCCGCCCATAACGCCGCGTGGGTGTACTGGCCGCCGTTCTCACGCACACCGGCCACATAGCCCTTGATGTAGCCTGGATCTTCGGCCGTGTTCACGAACGGCGGCGCCAAGAGGCGTACCAAGCGTTCATCGAAGGACACGAGTTCGCGCAGCATGGCATCGAGCGCCGTCGTCGCCCGCTCAGGCGACGCGACACCGGAGATCACCGCCCACGCCTGCGCGAGGGCATCGATCTGGCACTCATCGGAGTCTTTGGAGCCCAGCGGCGCCCCGGAGTCGTAGTAACCGCGCCGATACCAACCGCCATCCCAGCCGGCGTCGTTCAGGGCGCTGAGCATCTGCGCGCGGTAATCGTGCATCGCCGCCACCAACTCACGGTCGCCACGCGCCACCGCATAGGGCAGGAACGCATCAATGGTCGAGACCAGGAAGAACCCCATCCACGTGCTCTCACCACGGCCCTCGCGGCCGACGCGGTTCATGCCATCGTTCCAGTCACCGCAGCCAAAGAGCGGCAGACCGTTGCGACCGATCGTCATGCCGCGCCTGAGGGCTCGCGCGCAGTGCTCGTACACCGTGGCCGACGTCGCGGCCGCCGTGCTCTTGAAGTAATGCTCGTCGTGATCCGGGGCGAGGTCCGGTCCCGCCCGAAAACCCACCACCTCATCCAGCAGCGCGGTATCACCCGTGACGCTCAAGTAATGCGCAGTCAGATGCGGCAGCCACACGAGATCGTCCGCAAAGCGCGTCCGAATGCCGACGCTCTCGGGCGGATGCCACCAGTGCAGCACGTCGCCGGCCTCAAACTGATGCGCCGCATTGCGCAGGATCTGCGCCCGCAGCAGGTCGGGCGCATCGAGCGCAAGACTCGACGCGTCTTGCAACTGATCGCGAAAACCATAGGCTCCGCCCGATTGGTAATAGGCACTGCGCGCCCACAAGCGGCAGACGATCGTCTGATAGCCCAACCAACCATTGACCACCTGATCAAGCGCCGCGATCGGCGTCTTGATGCGCGTTGCGCCGAGACGCGCCGCGAAATGCGCGCGGGTGGCGGCGATCGCGGCGTGCACACCCGCCAGATCAAAGCGCGCCAAGAGTGCATCGAGCGCAGTCTCATCCTCGACCTCACCGAGCAGCATCGCGCACTCCAGCGTCGCCCCCGCCGCAATGTCGACGCAGGCGCGCTGCGCGGCCATGGCATCCCCAGGGAGACCCACCTCGAGCGGCCCACCCAAGATCAGGGCCCGCGGCGCCTGCAAGGATCCCGGACAGCCGAGCACCGCTTGCCGGTCGATCGAGGCATCGCTCACCGCCACACCGACCATGGCGCTGAAGAGGATACGACCCGCAAAGATGCCCGCGCCTGGGTTGACGGCACGCACACATCCGCGTGCCGCGTCGATGTGCACCTGAATGGTCGCTCGTGTCTCGTGTGGCGTACCGCCTTGGACGAGTGTGGCCAGTTGATAGAGCGCGAGGGCGCGCGACTCGGCGCTTGGGTTCCTGAGCTTGAGCGCCAGCAATCGCAGCGGTGCATCCTGCGGCACCGCCACCGTGGCTTCGATCTGTAGGCCTAGGCTGTCGTGACGGAAGGTGCTGTAGCCCAAGCCATGGCGCACCTCATACGCGGCCGCGCCCGGCGTAGGCCCGGGCAACAGGGAGGCCAAGGCGCCGGTACGCTCATCCCGCACAAAAAACGCTTCGTCATGCGGATCAACGATCGGATCATTGCGCCACGGCGTTAGCCGATGCAGCCGACTGTTGCCGTTGAAGCTTGTCATCGCGCCCTTCTCGCTCAAGAGCACGCCAAAGTCGTGGGCGTTCGCCAGCACCTGCGTCCAAGGCATGGGCGGTAAGTCGAGCGTGCCGTCGGGCTGGCGGGCCAGCACAATCCGATACTCCGCGCGCGTCGCATCGAACTCGCCGTAACCGTTCGCCGGACGCGTGACCGCCCGCGCCGCCACCGCAAGCGGCTGTGGGTTAAGACCCGCCCCTGACTGCCGCCGCGCCGCGCGCGTGGCGCTTAAGCGTCCCCAGAGGCTGGCCGGCAAGGTCGAGGCTGAGGCCTCCGTCGGGCAACTGGCAGACGCCGTGCTGTCCATGGCGCTCGACAACTCGGCCGGCGTATCGGCCGCAGCCAAGACCGCCGTCACGCTGATCTCGCCGTGCGCCGGGATCGTCAGGTGCGACTGCAAGGCGAGCACCGGATCCAGCACATTACCTGTGGTCCCCGACAGTGCCGCCGTCAAGCCGCGCGCCGTCGCCGGCACGCGCCCGCGACCCAGCCATGCCGCGCGATCCGTCTCGACGGCAGTCACCGGCGCACCGCGCAGCGTAAGCCCGAGTGCCGGGTGTTGATCGCCACGGCCACGCGGGCGACGCGTTGCCACGAGCCGGCTGTGCGCGGCGTCATACGCCGTCTGCACAAAGAGCTTCCCAAAGGCCGGGTGACCGTCCTGATGGTCCGGCGGGTTCAACACCACGTCCGTCACCGCCGTGATGGCGACCCGCCGCTCGCCGGCCCCGGTGTTGCGCAGCTGCAGCGTGCGATGCTCGCTCTCACCCTGCACCCGCACCGTGACCCGCGCCTGCAGCGCACCGTGTTGGCTGGTGAGCTCGACGCCATCCGCGATCAGCATGAGCTCACGGCTGACGCCGATCGGCGTGCCGCAGGCGCTCCATGGGGCACCGCCGTCCAGGTCACGGATGATGAAGGCCAAACCATGCTCATCTAAGCAGGGATCGTCCTGCCAACCCGTGAGCAGGTAATCGCCAAAGGCCGCGAAGCCGGTGCCGGTCGGCGTGATGACCGAGCGGTAGCGCCCGTCACCCAAAACGATCGGCGCCGGCAGTGGATTTGATCGGGACAGGCTGTCCATAAGGTCAGTCGCTCTCAAGAAGAATGTGGTGGGCCGACTGTCGCAGTGACAGCCGTCGATGATCGGTCGGGGTGCGGACGCCGTCCACGCGCGCGGTCGCATCCGCAGGCACACCCGGAAACTCGAGGATTAATCCGGCGGGTGCCGCCGGCACCTCCAGCACGATGAGGTCGATGCCCGCGGCAACACGACGCGCTCGATACGAGAGCGGACCCCAAGCGGTCATCAAGTGCGACACCGTCACCCCCTGTCCCTGCAGCCACAATGCGGGCAGACCGGCGCCGAGCACGACGGTGCCCGACGCCGTATCGTCATAACTGTACAGATCAAGCGCCGCACGCAAGAAATCCGAGGCCACCCAGCCATGCGGGAGATCGCCGATAAACCGTGGCGTGACCGCATCGCGCGTGACGACCTCAGTCCATTGGTTCCACGGCTGTGGCCGCCGAGCGGCGAAGAACCATTCGAATGCGGCCAAAGCGCGCTCACGCTCATGCAGCCGGACCAACGCCCCGACATTGCGCCACTCGTAGGGCGTGTAGTTATCCCACGCCCTGCGACCGTCACGCCGATCCGTGAAGAAGGTCCAGTAACGCTCATACGTTTGGCGCAAGGCCGCAGCCGGCACATCATCGCCGCCGGTCCCCGGCGCCAAGGCAATCGTGGTCGAGGTGGGATCAAAGTCGCCTAAGTCCGCCGCTCCCGGCACATAGTCAATCGCATGGCTGGCCATCGAGGCCTGCAGACTCGTCCGCACCGCGTCGCTGAACTCCGCGCGGGCCGCGGCGATCCGCGTGGCCTGCTCCGGATGGCCGAGCGTCTCTGCGATGGCGACGGCATCGGCGTAGCCGCGCAATGCCCAAAAATCATCCCAGTACGCGTGCATCGGCTTTGCCGAGTAACCCTCGTGGCTGATCGACACCGGCAGCAGGCCCGCATAGGCCAAGGGTTGGCCCGGCGCGCGCGTCTCGGCGCGTTGCGCATCCAAATACCCCACGGCCCGCAGCAGCTGTGGGTAGGCCGCCGCCACCCGGCGGCGACCGTCGGCGCCGCCGAACTGCAGCACTTGGCCTGCCAGAAACAGGAATTCTCCAGCGCTGTCGTTCTCAGGCACAGGATCCGCGCCGCGCGCGTCGCGACAGCACGGCACCTTGCCGCTCGTGTATTGAATGGAGGCCCAGGCATCGAGGTAGTCGAAGGGCGCCTGCGTCTCGCCCAAACGCAGGAGACCCGCGCTCATCATGGCGCCATCGCGGATCCACGATCGCGCATAGGAGCGAGTCCCGGGCCGTAACCAAGGCCCATCCGCACTGATCAACAGGTGCGCATGCGCCGTGCGGATCGCGTCGCGCACGGCGTGTGCCTCGGCGGCATCGGCATCCACGGTGACCTTGTGCAGGCGCGACTGCCAGGCGCGCATCACGTCGCGGCGCACGCTGTCCGCGTGGGCCAGCGGACACGGCGTCGTCTGGGCCGCTCCATCGCGATCCACCACCTGATCGATGCACAGTGCAAGACGCGTCAGCCCTCGCGGCCTCACGGTGCGCGTAAAGCGCAAGACCCCGCTCTCGAGGCCGCTGCCACTGTGATGCGTCGCGTGCACCGCCGGCGCCCACTGCAAGGGCAGCCCCGCAGCGACCGAGCCATCCAACTCACCGATCCCGACGCCGTCGGGCCGCACACTGGGGGTCAGCGCGTAGTGGTGTTGCGGCGTGATGGGGTGGAGACGAGTGCCGTCCCACTCGATCGCCCCGATCGGGCTGAACCCCCCCGTGACGTTGAGAAACTGCGCCGGTGGATTGACCTGAAAGGGGCGCAGGGCCAATTCAAGATCGACGCGATGCGCGCGCCGATCCGTATTGCGCAGCGTATAGAGGACGAGGTGCTGCGTGGCCGCGCCCTGACCGTGCGTCAGCGGCTCGATCGAGAGTTCGACCGGACCATGACGGCGGGTCACGATCGGCAGCGGCAGGTCGCCGCCCTGCAGTGCGACGTCGATGTGAGTCGCCGCCTCGCGTGCCGGCCGACCGGCGATCGAGACAAAGGCATCCACCGACGGCGCGCCGACACCGAACTCAAAGGCCCCGTCTTCGCTCAGCAGTGCCGACTCATCGCCACCGCCGGGCACCCCCAGCACGGTCCACGCCGTCTGCGCCAGGAACCCTCGGGGATACTCACCCGGTGGGCGCTCCCGTGCGATCGCGATCAGCCGGCGGTTGGGGTCTTCGCCAAAGTCAGCGGCCTCCGGCGTGACCGATACCAAAGCCTGCGTTGCTGGCGCCGCGTCGGGCCGTAATCGCCAATAGCGATCCTCGCGCGCGTCAAAGGCAACCCAGTCAATACGACCACGGCCGCCGTAGCGGCTCAGCGTCGTGTAATGCTCACCATCCGCTGAGGACTCCAGTACACCCGCATGCGGTTGATCCTCTTGCCACTCGAGGCGCACGCCGCCGATCTCCCGGGGCGCGCCCCAGTCGATGACGATGGGGTGTGCGACCGCGAGCGCCGGACCCGTGCCATCGGGCAAGGCCACGAGGCCGGACTCAAGGCGCACCTGAGCCGGCGGCGGTGCGGTCGGCGCCACCGGCTTCGGGATCAGTTCAATCGGCCCCACCTGCAACGCGCCGCTGCGGCCGGACCGAGCGGTCACCAGGAGTTCCAGCCGCACCGTATGCGTCAGCGCATGATCTCGGGCCGGACCCCACGCAAAGCTCACATCGCGCCGGCGCACGCGCAAGACCTGACCTGCCGCGGGCATCGACAGGTTGACCGCCCGCGCCCACCAGACGTTGTCGTTCGAGGCGTCGGCGAATTTCAGTTCCAACACATTGCCGGCCACATCGCCCTTGAGCGGAATGGCCAGTTCAAAATTTTCAGGCCAATCGATCGGCTGTGCCCGCGCTGCGCCGGCGTAGCCGGCGTGATGGCGGTAATCCCACTCGATCGATAGGGTGCCGTCCTCTGCAACCGCCGTCTGCACCGCCACATCATCCGAGGCGATCGACGTCCAGGGCCCGGTTCCCGGCAGCGTATCGAGCGGGCGCGCCACAGCGCGCGGCGCTGAGAGCATGGCGCAGGCCAGCAGCACGCCGAAGACTCGAGCGCTCATCCCTTCACCGCCCCTGCCATGAGGCCGGCCAAATAATGCCGTTGCAGCGCGAGGAACAGTGCCAAGACCGGCACGAGGGTGACGACACTGCCGGCCATCATCAGTTCATTATCCTGCACGTGCTCGCGCGACAGCGCCGCCAAGGCGACCGGTAAGGTGTAGCGGTCGGAGTCGTTCAAGACGATGAGCGGCCAGAAAAAATCATTCCAGCTGCCCAGAAACGCAAATACGCCCAGCGTGACCAACATGGGGCGCATCAAGGGCAAAGCCACCCGCCGAAAGATCGTCCACTCGGAGGCCCCATCCATGCGCGCAGCGTCAATGAGTTCATGAGGAATGGCGAGCGCCGCTTGGCGCACCAGGAAAATGCTGAAGATGCCGGCCAGTGACGGCACCAACACGCCGGCGTACGTATCGACGAGACCCAGCGCCTTGAGTTCCAAGAAAAGCGGCAGCATCGCCACCTGCGCCGGGATGACGAGCGCAGCCAACAGGGCTTTGGCGACCGCCTCACGCCCGGGAAACTCAAGCTTGGCAAAGGCATAGCCCGCCGCCACATTCAGGGTCAGTGCCAGCGCGGTGGCCACGGTCGCAAGACCCAAGGAATTGAGCAAGTGCCGCGCCATCCCGGCGTGGGTCCATAACTCGGTGTAGTTGGCCAGCGTCGGATGCGCGGGCCAGAGCGGCGGCGGATAGGTCGCCGAGGTGCCGGCCGGCATGAGGCTCACCGAGACCATCCACACGAGCGGGAACAGCGTTAAGCCGGCCGTGAGGATCAGCAGCGCATTGACCAGCAGCGTGTGGCGCCTCATGGCCTGTGTTCCCGCGTCCAGCGGTGTTGCAGCAGCGCTGTCGCATACATCAGCAAGAACAGGACGAAGGCCACCGCCGAGGCGCGACCGAGGTTCCACCACTTAAAGCCCTCGTCATACAACAGGTAGAGCACCGAGAGCGTGCTTTGCGCCGGTCCGCCCTGAGTCATGACGTAGGGTTCAGCGAAGAGCTGGAAATATCCGGCCATCGTCAGCAAGCCCACGAAGCCGAGCGTGCCGCGGATGCCGGGCAGCGTGATGTGGCGAAACTGGGCGAAGGCGCCCGCGCCGTCCAATTCCGCCGCCTCATAGAGATCAGCCGGAATGGTCCCTAAAGCAGCCAACAGAATGACGAGGTTGTAGCCGAAGTTCTTCCAGACGGCGAACAAGATGATGGCCGGCATCGACCAATGCGGATCGCCCAACCAATCAATCGGCGCAATATGGAGCATCGATAACAGATAGTTGATCAGGCCATAGCGGGTATGCAGCAGATAGCGCCAGATCACCGCCACCGCCACCACCGTCGTGATCGATGGCGCGAAATAGGCGGTTCTGAAAAAGCCCTTGAAGCGCGCCACTTTCGAGTGCACAAGCACCGCGCCGCCTAAGGACGCGGCCAAACTCAAGGGCACGCCGACCACCACGAAGTAGACCGTATTCCAAAGCGCCTGCCAAAAGAGCGGATTGCTGAGCAGGTCGGCGTAATTGCGCAGCCCGACGAAGCGCAGGTTGTGGATGGAGGCGATGGCGTAGAGGTCGTAATCCGTCACCGAGAGCAGCAGCGCAGCCAGCACCGGCACGACAAAAAAAATGGCAAGCACGAGGAGCGCAGGCCCCGCATACAGCCAGCCCAGCCAACGGCGCGTCACGGCAAGCGTCCTGCATGCACGAGTTCGCGACGCTTGGCGAGCATCCGGTCCGCGCGACGATCGAGTTCCGCCGCCCCTTCAGCGGGCGTCAGCTCGTGCCGGACGACGTGCTCGGCCATCAGGCGCAGCTCCGTCATGATTTCTTCCCACTCGGCGACCGCAGGCGCGGGCCGGACCCGCTCCAGTTGCTCCCTAAAGGCCGCGGTCATCGGATCATCCTTGACCGACCCGGTTTCCCAGACCGAGCGCCGCGCCGGCAAATCCCCCGTCAAGGCGTAGAAGCGCTCCTGGACGGCCGGTCGACTCAAGTACTCGACCAAGGCCCAGGCTTCTGCCGGATGCTGCGTGCGTTTAAACACCGCGAGGCTGGCGCCGCCGGCAATCGATGCGTCGGGGCCATGCGGCCCGGGCAAGGGTGCCGTGCCCCAGTGTCCCGCCAGCGCGGGCGGCAAGCGCCGACGGAACTCGCCGATGTTCCAGGGACCCGTGATGTAGAACGCAAAATAGCCGCGTGCGAATTCATTCCAGACGTTCGAGATCTGCGAATTCGTCACCGGTGGTGCCAAAGCGTCATCAAACAGCGAGATGTAGTAGCTGAAGGCGGCGACAAAGTCAGGGTTCGAAAAATTACCGCGCGTGCCTTGCTCTTTCAGCACGGGCGTCTCGGACTGGAGCGCCAAGGCGAGGATCGGTTCGTACTCATTCAAGGGCAACAAGATCCCGTAGCGCTCACCGTGCGACTGCGCGCGGATCTTCGCCAGCATCACTTTGAACCCGGCCCAATCGGTCGGCACGGACGCGTAGCCGGCCGCCGCCAGTATATCCTTGCGATAAAACAGCAAGCGCGTATCGACGTACCACGGCACCCCATACTGACGCGTGCCGATCTGATTGGTGCGCCAGATCCCGGGGAAATAATCCGTTGCCGGCACCGCATCGCTGCGACTGAGATCGCCGTCTAAGGCTTTCAAGGCGCCAAGGTCAGCCAACTCAGCCACCCAGGTGTTGCCGAGCTGGCACAAATCCGGCGTGGAATCCCCCGCCACGGCCGTCAAGAGCTTCGCGTGTGCCGCCGTCCACGGCAGCTGCTCCACGCGCACGTGTACGCCCGGATGCTCGCGCTCGAAGGCCGGCATCAACTGCTCCAAGATCTCGCTTTCACGGCCCATCGCCCAGAAGCGCAACTCAATGTCTTGGTGCTCGCCCCGACAGGCACTGAGCAGGACAAGGAGTGGCGCGAGGGCGAGGAATCGCTTCAAGGCGTATCGACCCAGCCACCGCTGAAGCCGGCGCCCTTGAGTCCGTTCTTGATGTAGGGGTTGGCGCGCATCAAGGTCCACAGCAATCCGCTGCGGTAGTTCTCGATCATGAGCACGATCGGACCTTCGTCGATACCGAGATAATCGACATCCACCCAGCCCTTGCCCGGCACCACGCGGCCACTCTGCACGACGGTGCCATCGGGAATGCTCGGATTGAACGCGTCCAAGAACCCATAGCGGCCGTAGAGGAAATCGCCGTATCGGGCCAACAAGGTGCCGATGGCGGGCAGGACAATGTCGGGTGCAAAGGCGATGGATGACACCACACCTGTGGGCGCCAAGGTGCCATCGTCGTAGGTGTTGATGCCACCCATGCCGCGGCCGGCATAGCCGTAGAACTTACGCGGGGTGCCGTTGATGGTGAGCGTCATGGCTCCGGGTCCATCGCAGGCCGTGACGCCAAAGACGGTGGCGTCGTAACCGGTATAACCGAGCGTGTTTTGCGCGGCATAGGCCTGCTGTGCGTAGGTTGCGGCGCGGCTGTTCTTGAAATAATCGCTGTTCTTCGACTTCATGTACGCATCCTGGATGCCGTTGAAGTCGATCCACGCGTGGGAATACTGGTGGCCAAAAAGCGGCGGGAATCCCAAATAGGTTTGACCGTACTCGCTACGCCAGGTGCGCTCGTAACCTTGCGTCCATGCGCTCCAGGCCGATCCCTGCAGCGGATGGGTGGGTGAGCCGATCCCGAGCACATAGAGCAGCATCGCTTCGTTATAGCCGAGCCAACGGGCGGGATACTCGCCGACTTCCGGCTTCCAGCCCATCGCGACAAGACCCTGACTGTCCGCCAACCAGTCCCACTCGACCCGACGGTAGAGCGTGTCGGCAACGCTGCGGATCTCGCTCTCCGTGGCATCGGCGCCGGTGTAGTACTGCTCGGCCGAGAGCACGCCGGCCATCAAGAGCGTCGTGTCGATCGTGGACAGCTCATTGGTGAGATAACGCAGACCCGTCTGCATATCCAGGAAGTGATAAAAGAAGCCGTGGAAACCGGCGGTGCCGCTCGGCGCATCGCCTTGCGGCAAGTCACGCAGGAACTTGAGCGTCGTCAAGGTCCGCGCCGCGGCGGCACTGCGCGTCACCCAGCCCCGCTCCGCCCCGATGGTGTAGGCGCTCAGCGCGAAGCCCACCGCAGCCACTGAGGAGAAGGTGGGCGTCGGGTAGCGGTCGGGCACAAGCCCGTTCGCCGGGTTCGCCGAGTCCCAGAAGTAATCAAACGAACGGTGTTCGAGTTCATCCAATCGCGCGCTTGTCGCCACACTCGGTGGAGCCGCTGCGGGTACCGGCATGGCCGTTGTAGTAGCCCCCCCTGCACAGCCAGCCGTGACGACCGCCATCAAACACAACCCAATCAGGCGATGACGCGTCAACATAGAAAACCTCCGAACTATGACATGGGCGCTTGTCGACCGCGGGCGCTCGGCTCTCCATTGACTCGCGGTTGCGGCGCTCGCGACGACCTCAGGCCTTTAGTCGGCATGTCAAACCCGAATCCTGAGGTCCTCGGACCCCTAGACTGGCGCTCGACAATATCGATCAATGAATTGCTCGTGCATCGGCATCGCCGCCGAACAGTTGGCGATCACCTGCCGCGTCATCCCGACTACTTTTTCAATCTCTGAGTCTGGCAGCGTATACAGCGCCGGATGACAGCCGGTCGGTATGACACCTTGGCCGATCATCACCTGCACCCAACTGGTGACGGCGAACATTTCTTCGGCATTGCGGAAGAAGCGCCCGCTGTCCTTAAACAACTCGATGTTCTCCACCAATGAGTCGGGAATCGCCATGTGGGCGCAGTCCTGCCAGAACGGCGCGTCCACGCGTTGGTTCGCGTAATAGTGCAGGATCAGGAAGTCGCGAATTCTCTCGAACTCGAAGATCGCTTGGGAATTGTAACGGTCGATCAGGGTTTGGCTGAAACGCTGGTCCGGCAGCAAATTCAAGAAGCGGCCGATGCCGGACTGGATCAGGTAAATACTGGTCGATTCGAGCGGCTCCATGAAGCCACTCGCAAGACCAATCGCCAAGCAATTCCGGTTCCAGAATTGGCGCCGATGACCCGTCGTGAATTTCAAGATCCGTGGATCCGCCAGCGGCTTGCCATCGAGGTTCGACAGCAGGGTGGCCGTCGCCTCGTCTTCACTGGTGTAACGACTGCAGAACACATGACCGTTGCCGGTGCGATGCTGCAGCGGAATGCGCCACTGCCAACCCGCTTTGTGGGCGGTGGAGACGGTGTAGGGCAACGCGGGGCCTGACTTGGCACAGGGCACGGCCACCGCGCGATCGCAAGGCAACCAGTGCGTCCAATCCACGTATCCCGTCTGCAGGGCCTTCTCGATCAAAAGACCCTGGAAGCCTGAACAGTCGATGAAGAAATCCGCGCTGACCCGCTCACCATCTTCCAGCATCACCGCATCAATCGCACCATCCGTCGCGCGCAACTGCACATCAACGACGCGACCCTCCGTCCGGCGCACACCACGCTTTTCGGCATAGCGACGCAGGTAGCGTGCGTAGAGTCCGGCATCGAAGTGATACGCATGCGGGAAATCCCGCAGCGGTGAGTTCAGCGGCGCATCGCTCGGCGAGGTCATAAAGCGACCTTGGGGCGCTGCGACGCTATGCAGTGAGTAATCCGCCAAGTCGCCGGCTTTACCCGCCAGCATCTGATGCAGCCACAACTGGTGGAAGGGATTCGGGCCGTAGTCGTGGCCGAGATGCCCAAAGCCGTGGAAATAGGCGTCGCCGAGCTTGCCCCAATTGCGGAACTGAATGCCGAGCTTGAAGGTGCCTTTCACCTCGCGCACAAACTCCGCCTCAGGCAAGCCTAAGGTGTCGTTGAATATGCGCATGGCCGGGATCGTTGCTTCGCCAACGCCGACCGTACCGATCTCGTCCGACTCGATCAGACGAACCTGGACACTGGGGCATAGGGCTTTCGCCAGCGCCGCTGCGCTCATCCAGCCGGCGGTCCCGCCGCCGACGATCACGATCGACTTTAAAGGTTGGGCATTCATGGCTGCATAGTCTCAAAAAATAGGCCCGGGCGCTGTAGCGGCCGGGCCTTAGATTTGATCATCCGAAACAGCCCCGTGGAGCCGAGCTCCCGGGGCTGTCCCCGCTCCGTCGTCCGATCAGAACTTACCGCCGACTGACAACCGAACTGTACGCATGCTGTTCGAGATGTTGCCGGTCGGGTTGTAGTAGTGGGTCGCGACTGTGCCGTCTGGCGCATAGGTCGTGTTCTGATTCACCAAGTTGGCGTGATTGAACGCATTCAACAAGTCGATACGCGCATAGGCACTAAACGCGTCGGCGAACTTGAAGTTCTTGGTCAACTGCAGATCCAGACTCTTGTAGCCCAAGGTCACGTCTGGCGTCCGGACGGTGTCGTCACACGGCTGACCCAAAGGTCCGCGCGTCGGTCCGCACGACGAGTCCCAACCCGGCAGTGGGGTCGACAGCGTCAACTTGCCGCCCAAGATCATGTCCCAAGGCAGAGCCAACGAGCCGCTCGCCACCAAGCGATGCTTCGGGGCGTTCGTCGACTGCAGGAATGGGTAGGACTTGATGTTCGGATAGCTGACCGAGAACTCGGTGTTGGTGAAGTTGCCGCCCTGATCGTTCGGGATGGAGTTGGTCTCCGCCTGCGTGAAGGTGTACGACACCTTCAAGCCCCAGCCCGACTCGTGCGTGAACGGCTTCTCGGCGCTCAGCAAGACCTGCGTCGAGCGAATCTCGACGTCGTTGTCGGTGAGGATCAGGTTGTTGGTCATGCCGACCGGCGTGTTCACGCCCGGCGTGACGTCCCACGGCGTGCCGTAACCGCCCCAAGGCTCTGGTACGAAGTACTGGCCACCCTGGCCACGGTTGCCGACCACGAAGGTCAGGCCGTTCTTGGAGTGGATACGGCTGACCACCGCGCTCGTGTTCCAGTCGCCGAGGCGCGAACGGATCCCTAAGCTGAACTGGTCCGAGTACGGAACTTTGAGGTTGTTGTTGAACAAGAACACGTCGCCGACCGTGCCCTTGACGGCGTTCTGCAACGCGCCTGGGCCATTCAGGTAGCTCGAATTCCAGGTCAAGCAGCTCACGCCGTCGACCGTGCAGGGATGGCTTGGCGTGTTGAAGTATGAGGTCGGCACCGAGGTCGCCAACTTCGTCTGCTCAAGCTGCAGGTAGTCGAAGAGGTCGCGGTCGTAAGAGCGACCGAGACCACCGATGACCACCAACTTCTCGTCGCCGTGCACGTCGTACGAGAAGCCCAGACGCGGCTGGATCTCACCGGTATAGGCCTTACGCTGGTGGCCGTTGCTCATGTAGTTGTTGATGTCGTAGCCGAATGGCCCCTGCTTGTAGTAATCGACCCAGTTCAGGCCTGGGGTCGATGACTCCTGCTGGAACAGATTGCGGACGAAGTCCGGCGTCTGCCAGTCAAGGTAGGTCGGGTTCTGCTCGAGGTCCCAACGCACGCCCAAGTTCAAGGTCAGCTTGTTCGTCACCGTCCAGTCGTCCTGGAAGTACACGCCGAACTGACGGTCCTGCGACTTCGCGATGGCGCTCGCGAGCGGCTGGCCGTTGACGCTGACCGGGATGCCAGTGAAGGTCGCTGAGTACGGCACATAGCCATTCGCATCGCTTTCGATGCCGGTGACGGGATCGACGTTGTAATTGAAGACCGGGTAGCAGGACTGGCAGGCGTCCATCGCGGTCAACTCAACCGACTTGAACTTCACGCCCATCTTGAAGGTGTGCTTGCCCTGACCGAGGTTGACGTCGGCGAAAGTGAGGTCATCTTGGAAGGAAATGCCCTTCTGGCCTTTGTCCTGGGTGGCGCGCGGGTCGGCACCATCGGTGTTCAGGATTCCGGTGTTGTTCCCATCGCGCAACCACGTGTAATCCGCACCGTTCGACGAGTAGTTCGCCGCGCGTGGTCGGAAGAACGAGTTTTCTTTCGCGATGATCGCTTCATTGAACCAATGATCCGCGTTGTGCTGCCAACGGATGTCGTAACGGAAATCGGTGTTACGCGTCGCGACCGTCGTGGAGGCGGCTTGACCGACACCGGCGCCGTTACCGGCCGAATCTTCCTGACGGGTCTTCAGCGAGAACTCGAGGCGGTCATTGCTGGTCGGTTCGTAGTCGATCTTCGCGAACACCAACTTCTCGGTGAACGGAATCGACGACGGGCCTACCTGAGACTGCACACTCGACGGCAAAGCCGCGATGATGGCGGCAGGCGGCGTGTTCGCGTAGGTCACAGCGACCGGCTGGGAATAATTCTTGCCCTCGTAGGTGGCAAAGAAGTGCATCTTGTCTTGGATGATCGGGCCGCCGACCGCGAAGCCGAATTCCTTGTCCTTCGACTGGACCTTGTTATTGGCCGCAAGCTCGGATGGCGTTGCCGCGCGCAGGCTGTCGCTCGAGTAGGTGCCGAAGAACTCACCGTGGTACTCGTTCGTGCCGGACTTCGTGACGGCCGCGATCGCGGCGCTCGAGAGTTGGTCAAACTCAGCGCCGTAGTTCGAGGTGATGACCTTGTATTCCTGAATGGCCAGCTGCGGGAACGGATTACCCTGGCTGCCGTCCGACTGACCCGACTGGCCGCTGCGGACATAACCCTTCTGACCGATACCATCGATGAAGATGTTGACCGAGTCTGGCGAATCCGCGCCCGAGCGGAAGGTCGTGGCACCGTTCGGAGCCACGTTGAAAATGGCGCCTGGGACCGTATCCGCGAACTCAAGGAAGTTACGCGTCAACTGAGGAACCGTCTGGATCTCCTGCAGAGAGACGACGTTCGCAACTTGCGGCGTCTTCACCTCGAGCAGACGCCGGCCGCTGACGACGACCGAGTCCAGAATCGCGATATCGAGGGTCGAGGTGGTTGCGACCGACAGAACGATGTCCTGTTCGGTGCCCTTACCTGCGCTGACCGTGTAGTTGCCTGGCGGCAAACCGAGCAAGGTGTACGCGCCGTCAGCGCCTGCCTTGGTCTTGCGGGTAAAACCGGTTGAGCGGTTCGTGGCGACCACTTCGGCATTGGCCGGCGCGGAGCCCTGAAGCGTAGCGTTCGCCGTCTGCGCATAGCTGACGCGCGGGCCTGCCAAAATCGCCGCCACCGCCGCCGCGACGGTTACAGCTGCTGAGCGCGATTGCGCGGTCATTCGCTTCTTAGTCATCAGGAGAGTTTCCTTAAGTCAGTGATCAAGTCAGAGGTTCTGTTGGTCTGGGGAGAGAACGAAGGGCCGCCTGCTTGGCGCAGGCGGCACCCTCGATCGATGGTCGAGTTCTGGATAGGGGCCTGCGAGTCCACACACGCGTGAACCGAGTGACCCTCGACAACGAAGACGTCGGCACTCTCGCCCTGCGAGAGCCGTCGGACTGTTGCACTCAAACCAATCACCCCCTCTTTCGCAGCCGTTGGAACTGGTGAAGTAACCGGCTGCTTCTTTATGAAGCCGAGATTAACGCGCGATTCGATCCCATGCAAAGATTTTTCAGGATCGATCATGTTCTTTTGTTGCGGCAAGGCAACAGCAAAAATCGCAATCGATTGCAAACGATTTATCATCCAGAACTTGCCGATCGCCACGTCTACCCTGACACTGCCGCGACGTCGGGGAGGGCAATTCAAATGGCAGCGATCGGCTTAACCGGCATTTGCAAAACCTTTGGCGCCATCACCGTCCTCCATGACCTCACGCTCTCCATCGCCGATCGGGAGTTCATGGTGTTGGTCGGGCCTTCGGGCTGTGGCAAATCGACGGCACTGCGCCTCATCGCAGGCCTCGAAGGTCCGTCAGCGGGGACCTTGACGATTGGTGGGCGCGATATGCGTCTCGTGCCGCCGAAAGATCGCGACGTCGCGATGGTCTTTCAAAGTTACGCGCTATACCCGCACCTCCGTGTTGCCGAGAACATTGGCTTTTCCCTGTCAATCCGCGGCGTCGCGAGCGCTGAGATCAGCCGCCGAGTCGGACAGGTCGCCGATACTTTAGGCCTTACCACGCTGCTCAATCGAAAGCCGGCAGCACTCTCGGGTGGGCAACGACAACGGGTGGCCCTCGGGCGCGCGATTGTCCGCGAGCCTTCGGTGTTCCTATTCGATGAGCCACTCTCAAATTTAGATACCGAACTGCGTGTACAAATGCGGGCGGAGCTCGCAAGGCTGCAAAAGACGCTCGCCACCACGACGGTCTATGTG
This sequence comes from uncultured Pseudomonadota bacterium, assembly GCA_903879335.1. Classification (GTDB taxonomy): domain Bacteria; phylum Pseudomonadota; class Gammaproteobacteria; order Steroidobacterales; family Steroidobacteraceae; genus CAIKZZ01. Next base: position 52,871 of record CAIRLC010000005.1, on the reverse strand, counting down.
ACCCATGATCAGGTCGAGGCGATGACGCTCGGACACCGGATTGCCGTTCTTGCCCCCACCGGCCCAGACACGACACCCAACCTGATGCAGGTGGGCACGCCACTGGAGATCTACGACCGGCCGGCGAATGCATTTGTGGCGCAATTCATGGGCTCTCCACCGATGAATCTGTTGCCAGCAATCATCAATGGCACGACGGCAGTGGGTGAGGGATTTAGCATCCCACTTACGGGGCCCCTCGCCCACCTCATCGGTCAGCCGGCCCGTCGAGTTCAGATCGGTATCCGTCCAGAACACATCCACGAACCGGGGCAGTTACCCGCTGATCGGGCGATCATGATTAAGGGACCGACCGAGATTGCCGAAACAATTGGCGCCGAGTCCTTGGTGCACCTTGCGTTTCCGCTAGGTCGATTGATTGCGCGACTGGGCAGTCGACGCGTTCCCGCCTACGGGGAATGGGTCGCCTTAGAAATGGATAGCACCCAACTGCACGCCTTTGACGGCGTTACCGGCGACCGAATCTAAACGCGCGAATTACGGCACGGCTGCGATGCGTTGATTGTCTTCGATCGCGTACCGATAGCCGGTGGCGAGCAAACCTTCAAGGAAACGGGGCAAGGCCTGACCGACGCGCGCCTCGAGTTCGGGATGCACCCGCCCTTGAGCCAGATCAACCACCCGCCCTGCGAGACCGGGGTGTACAAACACGACGAATCCACCCAAGGGCACGGCAATGCGCCCATGCCGCTGCGCCAAGACCTGGATGGCACCGGTGGAATAAAAAAAGACATGTTGGCCATGTTCGGGCGCCAAATACGGCCAGTCCGGACTGAAGGTATTCTGAATCGCCGTTTGCATGACGACCAAGCGCGGATCGTGCGCAAAGAGCGCGTTGAACTCCCGTGCCGGATCATCGAAGTGCTCGGCAACCTCACACAAGTTGATGACGTCGGCCCCAGCCAGTGTCGTTCGTACAAAGCCGGTCGCGAGGCGCGGCACGGCATAGGCATCAAGACCATAGGCGTCAATGCCCTGATCGCGCAGTAGCCGCACCAACAGTCCCGAGCCGCATCCAAAGTCGATGGCAGTGGAGGCCGTAAGACCGATCGTCTCCATCAACATCTTCAAAAAGGCGGCGTTCTGCAGACTGCGAATGACCTGCCCCGTGTCAAAACGCTCGTTTTCAGGTTGATAGGCCTCGGCCAACCACGTCGGCGGTTCGGTTTCGAGCGCGCCGCAGGCGCCACACAGGAAGTAGCGGACGTCGTGACGGTCTAGGAGACGCTTGCTGAAGGTGTAGGCACTGACGGCCGAACACAGGCGGCATGAGATCGAATCCGTTGCGGAAACTGCAGACATGAAAGCCTCACTGCGAGACCGTTGATGACACGAAAGGCCGTTTGCTGAACGGCCGCGCACAATCGCACCCGAACGATGACATTTTTTTGACAATCGGCAAAAAAATCCGCCGGTCACCCCCTCTCCGAGGCTGTGCGCTCCACCACAACCCAGCCGTGGCCGCTGCGCACAATCCGCAATAGCCTCGGGCGACCGGCCGGCGCATGGTGATGGAGTCCAGTCACCGTTTTAACTCTACGCAATGAACGCGTGGACCTCGCCTAAGGAGAGAGTGTCAGGGCATGAGCAATCGACACCCCCGGAGACCCTTTGCCCTACTGGGCACGAAGTCATTCGGAACGTTCTGGTGGTCCAGTCTACTGTCCAACATCGGCACATGGGCCCAGTCGGTTGCCCAACCGTGGCTGTTGCTCAGCCTTGGCGCCTCTCCATTCGTGCTCGGGCTCGATGCCTTTGCCATGGGCGGCCCAGTCTTAATGTTGACCCTAGTGGGCGGCGTACTCGCCGACCGCGTCGATCGGCGTCGCGTCATCGCCTACTTACAGTCCGCCCAGATGCTCTGCCCGATCCTCATCATCGGACTACTGCTGGGGCACCAGCTGCAGCCGTGGATGATTGTATTGCTCTCACTCGTGGTCGGAATTACCGACGCCTTATCAATGCCCTCGTTTCAATCCATCGTGCCCACCATCGTCGCCCGCGACGAACTCGCGAATGGCATCGCGCTGAATGCAGTGCAGTTCAATCTATCGCGCATATTAGGACCTGCCGTTGCCGGACTGCTGATGACCCGCCTTGGCGCTGCCGGCGCCTTTGGCGTGAGCGCGCTGTCCTATGTGCCCTTTATCTTAGTGGCCATCTGGGTCTTGCCGGCCGATTTACATCCCGCCACTCGCGACAGCACACCCGAGTTTCAGCGACTACGCGCGACGCTACGCGATATTGCCCAGCAACCCCGACTACGCACCGTCCTACTGACGACGTGTGTTACGAGCATGTTCTGCTCACCACTCGTGACGTTTTGCCCATTGCTGGTACGCGAAGTGTTGCACGCCTCGGTCGGCATTTTTAGCGTCGCGATGGTGGCTTTCGGCGTGGGCGGCTTGTTGGGTGCGACGCTGCTCGTCGGCGTCGATCCACGCCATGACCGTGGTTCGATCAGTCTGGTCTTTGCGCTGATGCTGGCGGTCATCGTGGTGATCGGCGCCTTAAACACCTCAATCGTGATGTCAATCGCGCTGTTCACCCTCGCTGGGCTCGCCATGACCATCGCCAATGCGACCGCCAATGCGCTCGTGCAGTCGGAAGCCTCCAGTGCAGTTCGTGGTCAAAGTGTCGCGCTTTTTATGCTCTGCGCACGCGGAGGTGGCGCATTTGGGAACCTGCTGACGGGCTATGCGATCGGACGTTTTGGCCTACAGACCATCCTAGCCGTCAACGGCGCCATCGCCATCACGGTCTTACTCAGGCTGTGGATCGCGCACCGCAATGCACACATCCGACCCCAAACGGAGTCGGTCGTTTCACTGGTCCCAAGGAGATAAGCCATGGCCTGGCGCGAGTGGTTCAATGCGAGTCGACCGGACCATACGCCTCGGTGGACGCATCACCACACGATGCGCACCGACGTGAAAATTCCAAGCGAATTAACCGTCGCCGCAGGACTCGAGGTGTCGGCCGTGCTCGAGCGCCTATCAGCCAACCCACAAGGGCTGACCGACGCGGATGCAGTGACGCGCTTCTCGACGCATGGCCCCAATCAAATCGCTCAGGAACAGCGCCCTCGGGTGATCGCGGCTTTGCTGCACCACTTCGCCAATCCACTCAATCTCTTGCTAATGAGTCTGGCCATCGTCTCAGCAGTCGTCGGGGACCATCGAGCCGCCGAGATCATCATCTTGATGGTAATCCTGAGCGTGACATTAGCTTTCCTCCAGGAACACCGCTCCAACCAGGCTGCCGCACGACTGCGCGCCATGGTGCACACCTGCGCCACGGTGCGTCGACGCACCCCAGATCTGGACTCAAACACAGTGCTCGACACGCCGTGGCTTGAGATCCCGATTCATGACCTTGTCCCCGGCGACATCGTGCACCTCAGCGCCGGTGATCTGGTGCCCGCTGACCTGCGGGTTCTCACGTCTAAAGACCTCTATGTCAGCCAATCATCCCTGACGGGTGAGTCGTTACCGGTTGAAAAAGTGGCGCATTCACTGGCAAACCCCTCTGCGGATGCGAATCAACTCCACAACATCTGTTTTATGGGCACAAGCGTGCTCAGTGGAAGTGCCCATGGCATCGTTATCCTGACCGGACCCAAAGCCTACTTTGGCGGTCTTGCCGATGTCATTGCTGGAGAACGTCCAGGCACCGATTTTGATCGAGGGGTGTCACGCTTTGCATGGCTCATGATCCGATTCATTGTGGTGATGGCGCCACTCGTGTTCCTCATCAACGGATTCACCAAGGGCAATTGGCTGGAGGCCTTCTTATTCGCCGTCGCCGTGGCTGTAGGCCTGACACCGGAAATGTTGCCCATGATCGTCACGGTCAACCTTGGCAAAGGCGCGCTTGCGATGTCCCGCAAGAAGGTGATTGTGAAGCGCCTGAACTCAATCCAAAACTTCGGCGCCATGGATGTCCTGTGCACGGATAAAACCGGCACGCTCACCCAAGACCGAATTATTTTGGAACAGCATGTTGATCTAAACGGTCGAGACTGCGACGAGGTGCTGCTATACGCCTATCTCAATAGCCGTTATCAGTCGGGTCTTAAAAATCTATTGGATGTGGCGGTTTTGGGACATCCCGATGCTGCCGCATTAAGCGTCAAAGCCGCGGGGTACCGAAAATTCGATGAAGTGCCGTTCGACTTTAATCGACGTCGGATGTCGGTCGCCGTTGAAAACGGAACGCATCGGCTCTTGATTTGCAAAGGCGCGGTCGAAGAGGTTTATGCCGTATCCCGCCACGGTCGTACGGGCGGAATGATCTTCGATCTCGATGAAGCGCACCAAACCTCGCTACACCGCACCAGCACAGATCTCAATGAAGAGGGATTCCGGGTCATTGCCATCGCGTACCGCGAGTTGCCGCGTACACAAGAGAGTTGTTCGGTTGCTGATGAAGCCGATCTCACCTTACTGGGCTATATCGCGTTTCTAGACCCACCCAAAGACAGTGTGCGCGAGGCCATTACAGCACTGGCTCATCACGGCGTCGCAGTCAAAGTCCTGACTGGCGATAACGAGATCGTGACACGGAAAATATGCCAGCAGGTGGGCTTAGCGGTGACCGGCATAGTCCTAGGCAAAGAGCTGGAGGGCCTGAGCGTCGAGAAGATCGAACCGCTCGTTGCCGGCGCCAATGTATTCGCCAAACTTTCACCCTCGCAGAAAGCCGACGTGATTCGAGCCTTACAGCATAGCGGCCATGTAGTCGGCTTTATGGGCGATGGGATCAACGATGGCCCGGCCTTAAAAGCGGCGGATGTCGGTATCTCCGTCGACTCCGCGGTGGATATCGCGAAAGAATCCGCCGATATCATTTTGTTGGAAAAGAGTCTGTTGATCTTGGATGAGGGTGTCATCGAAGGACGCAAGGTCTTCGGTAACATCATCAAGTACATCCGCATGGGCGCAAGTTCTAACTTCGGCAACATGTTCAGCGTGATCGGCGCCAGCGCGTGGTTGCCATTCTTGCCGATGGCGCCGGTCCAGGTCTTAACCAATAACTTGCTGTACGACTTTTCACAAAGTGCGATTCCGACAGACACGATGGATGAGGAGTACTTGCAGCAGCCACGGCGGTGGGAGCTCGGCAATATCGGCCGCTTCATGCTGTGTATCGGTCCGATCAGCTCGCTCTTCGACTACCTGACCTTCGCGCTGTTGTACTTCGTCTTTAAGGCCAATACGCCGGAAGCGGCTCCACTCTTCCAGACCGGTTGGTTTATCGAATCCCTACTCTCGCAGACGCTGATTATTCACGTCATTCGGACGCGACGAGTGCCGTTTCTGCAGAGTCGCGCGAGCACTCCGCTGATCGCGACGAGTGTGCTGATTTGCCTCGTGGGCTTATGGTTACCGCTATCACCGTTCGCGCCAGCACTTGGATTTGTTCCATTACCCTCGGCATATTGGCGATGGCTCGTACCCATCCTCGTCTGCTATCTGGGGCTGACCCAATGGGTAAAAACGTGGTTCTTTAAACACTTCGGCCTGAATTAGCGTCGTGCACACGGTCGGGACCGAAGGACGGGTGCATCGGCACCGTTAAAACTTGGGCGTTAATAGCGAAGGAACTGCCGGCTAAAAGGCCGATCTGCGTAGCAATGAACCCGAAGGCGAACGGCGCCGGGTATTTCCCGGCGCCGCACCGCGTCAATGACCGCTCAGATACGCTTAGAAGCGGTAAGACAGATCAACACCGACCGCGCGCGGCTGCACCGTTGCAACTCGATCAAGGATCGAGACGTTCGCAGAGAGCGCACCCGTGTTGCTCAACAAGGCCTTCTTGTTGGTCAAGTTGTCCGAGAACAAGTACGCCGACCACTGACCCGCCTCGACTCCGAGACGTGCCGTCACGAGATCATAGGACGGCAGCGTGTTACGACTGTAGGTAATATCCTGCATCGAACCGATGTAGCTATTGTTCAACCGCGCGATCAGATGCAAGCCATCACCGATCATCGCGCGATACGCCACGCTCGTATTGGCCGTCCACTGCGGGACATCCAACAAACGATCGCCGGAGGTGACGCCCGCATGCAGCACGGTCTCGGCGTTGGTGGCATTGGTGTAGGCCACGTTCTGAGAGACGGTCACGCCTGTGGTCACAGCCACGGACAGCTCCAGTTCAGCACCGTAGACGCGGGCCTTGCCGGCGTTCGCGGTGTACTTAAAGCCACAGCCCGGCGCGACCTGCTGTTGCACGTCCGACCAGTTTTCGTAATAGACAGCGCCCGCGATCGTCGCATGACCATCCGCGAGACGCGCCTTCTCACCCACCTCATAGTTCCAGACGTTGTCCGGGCCGAACTGCGTCGGCGCAGCCCCCGGGCACGGCGGAGTGGGGATCGGCGAATTCGGACCGCCTGGACGGAAACCCTTGGAGAGCGTCGCGTAGATGGTCGTCTGATCATCCGGCTGGTACGCCAAGTTCAGCTTAGGCGTGACGCCGGAATTCTGCGCCCGGCCGTAGAGCGTATCGCTTGTTCCATTGGCCGAGACACCACTGACGCTGGTTGCCGAATTGCTGTGGTAGGCGTAGTAGCGCGCACCGACGGTGGCCTTCAGGTGATCTGCGATCGCGTACGACGCTTCACCGAACAGTGCGTACTGGTCGATCGAAATCTTGCGGTGGTTGTCCGCGAGATTATTGGTGCCAAAGTCACCCGCAAAGCCAACGCTGCCCTCCGGATAGAACGAATAGACGTGTGAGAACGCACCGTAGTTGCTGTAGTACGCGCCTACGATCCATTGAAGCGGGCCTGAGTTGGTCGAGGTCAGGCGGAGCTCTTCGCTGAACTGATGCGTCGCGTCGTCTTCGCTGATCGTGCCTGGGCCAAAGCCATACCAGGTGTTGCCAGCCTCCGTCACGGTCTGCGTCGAACCGAAAGGCCACAGGGCCTGCGGCCCAAAGAAACCACCGATGTAATACTGCATCGCCTCAGAGATATCCTGAGTCTGGTTCTGCTGACGATCCCAGTTCGCCGTGGCTGAGGTGAGCTGGAAACCATCAAAGTCATACTTGATGGTGAGCGAACTCAAGTCGACCACGTCCGAAAACGGCTCGGCGACGTTATACGGCTGGTAGTGCGCTTCATTCAGCGGCGGCGCATCAATCGTGCTCGCACCAGCCTGATGAATGGCCTGATGCATGAAGCTCGCGGTGAGACTCAGCCGATCGCTGGGCTGCACGAGCAAGGTCGCGCGGCCACCGCGCAGCGTCTCGGCGTTGGAGTGATGCACGACTTCTGCAGGCGCCGTACCGGCGACATCGCCACGTTGTGAACTGTTATTCACTTCGGTCGGGAATGGGTTCAGGACGACGCGGTCAATCCAACCTTCGATTGACTTGTCGGTGCCCACGAGGCGCAGCGCCGCCACACCATCCTTCAGTGGCAAATTCACCATCGCGTTTTCGGTGTGGTTAAAGCCACCGCCGCTGCTGGTATTGGAGAAAATGCCATTGGCACTGGCGGCGAACGCGTGCGTATCCGGCTGGTTCGTGATCAGCTTGATGGTACCGCCCATCGAGCCGGCGCCGTACAGCGTGCCCTGCGGGCCGCGCAGCACCTCGATACGCGCTAAATCATAGAGACTCGGGTCGATGACGGTCTTACCGTTTTGCGCCATCGCGGCCGGTGTCAGCACCGCATCGTCCAAGTAGAAACCGACCGTGGGCGACTCGCCGCCGGTTGAGGTCAGACCGCGCATTTCAAATTCGGTCTGGCCGGCGCCGGAGGTCTTGAATGAAATACCCGGGACCTGTTGAGCCACGGTCGTCATGTTGGCGATGCCTTGCGCCTCAATCGCGGCGCCGTCGACAGCCGTAATGCTGATGGGCGTCTTTTGCACCGTCGAGACGCGCTTTTCGGCGGTCACAATGACCTCAGGCATTGGATCGTTGGCATTCGCCACCTTCGGTGCGGCCGCTTCAATTGCGTTCACCGCCGGCACCCAGGTCGTCGCGCCGACCAAAGTCGCCGCAATCCATACGCGCAGGCTGAGGGGAGTCCGCGTCCGCGCGGTACAGTTGAGGTCGGTTTTCATCAGTCGCTCCTTCAGAGAGATCCACAGTCCCGATCCGACGCTGTGTTCAGTGGTGATTAGGACGCAGTGCCGCCGGAGGCCGGCTCATTCAAGTTGTACTTCATGATTCGACCGTGCGGCCCGGTCTTGTCGCGCTCAAGTTCGTAGACATCGCCCGATGGACCCGTGCGTCGAGCCACGACTGCGTCAATCGCAGCGCGGTCCTCTTCGGTTAACTGCACGCGTGAGATCGACTCGTGGGCGCTTAGATGGGCGCGGCTGGTCGCACCCACAATCGCGGCGGCCACACCGGGTCGATCCAGCACGACGCGGGTCGCCACGGTGGCGATGTCGGTGTCATGGGCACGGGCGATCTGATCCAGCACCGCCAGTAGTTCCTGAAACAACGCCCAACCGCCGAAGTCTTCAATGATCAGGCGGTATTTCACCAGTGATCGATTGGCCAACGGCTCGGCTGAACTGTCCAGCCCAAGCCAACGATTCGATAAAAAGCCACCGGCCACGGTCCCGTACGCCAAGAGACCGATGCCGTGTGCCGCACAGGTCGAGACCATCGCCGATTCTGGTCGATGATCGAGGACGGAATACTGCAACTGGTGGGCGGCGACAGGTATCCCCGCGGCGAGGACTTCCTCGAGATGGGCGGTATCGAAATTGGTGACGGCGAGACGGCCGATCTTGCCGTTGAGGCGCAAACGGTTCAGCTCGTGCATGGTCTCCACGTAACCCTTGACCGCAAAGTCCCACCAATGGAATTGCACCACATCGAGTTGCTCAATCCCTAAACGCCGCAGTGAGCGATGAACGATCGTCTCGACATAGTCTCGATCGACGGAGGCCAAACGATCCAGGTCCGGTACAAATTTCGTATGGACCTGAACCTGCTGCGCGAGTGTCGGGTAACGAGCGCGGAAACGGCCGATCAAGGCCTCCACGCCCGTGTAAATGTCCGCGCAGTCGAAGGAGGTGATGCCTGCTTCGACGAAGGCCGCCATGTCCTGCAGTGCTTGGCTCTCATCGACTTCGCCATGACCACCGGCGAGGTGCCAACCGCCCTTGATCAGGCGTGACAGCGAGTATCCGTCGGCGAGCGTCGTGCGAGGAATCATGGGGACACCTCTGGCATCGGGACGGCCGTCACCTCCGCGTGACGAAAGCGTCTTTTCGCGATTCGGGTGATGCGTAACCGGGTCGGGCAATGGGGATCAGGACAAGCCACTTCAGCATCCGTCGACATCCAATCGTTCGGATCCGTCACCCGTTGCTTGGCTGCCAGCAATGGCAGCACAGCGGACAAGGAGTAAATGGAGAACCCCTGGCCCGGCGGCAGATGCAGCATCTCACCGTGCAACTCAAAGTAATCGCCGAGGCGTGCGCCGCAGTAGATCTTGGCACCCTCAGGGCCTACAACCTCCACACGCAGGTCCCACAGTTCAAATTCATGGTCAGGCTGAGCTGGCGCGGCGTCAGTCATGAGAAACGATTCCTACACAGCGATGTAAGCACATCAGGCCAACTGCACCGTCGCCACCTATCGTGCGCGACCGGTTTTAAAGCGCGACTATTGTGACAGCATTAAGGCACTGCAGCACGCCCCACCGCGATGCGACGATGGTTGTTAAAAAAACGCCGCCCATAGGCGGCGTTCTCATCGAATTCCGAGCCGACCTTGATCAGGTCGAACCGGTGCGCCGCGGCTCTTCCTCGGCGACTTCTTCACTGCGATACACCACATAGGGTCGAGTCTCGCCACCAATCACAGACTCGTCGACGACCACTTTGTGGACGTTCTTGAGACCGGGCAATTCGTACATCGTATCGAGCAGCACCTGCTCCAAGATCGTACGCAGACCGCGTGCACCGGTCTTACGGGCGAGCGCCTTGCGGGCCACGGCGCGCAGGGCCGGTTCTAAGAACTCGAGTTCAACGCCTTCCATATCGAAGAGTTTTCGGTACTGCTTCGTGAGCGCGTTCTTCGGCTCATTCAGAATCGAAATAAGCGCGTTCTCGTCCAGTTCTTCCAAGGTCGCGACGACCGGAAGACGGCCGACGAACTCTGGGATGAGACCGAACTTCACAAGGTCTTCAGGCTCCACGTCCTTAAATAGGTCGGCGCTCGGCCGGCGTTGGTCGTCAGAAGGCTTCACTTCTGATGTGAAGCCGATACCGCCCTTGGTGGTCCGGTTCGAGATGATCTTTTCGATCCCGGCAAAAGCGCCGCCGACGATAAAGAGAATGTTGGACGTGTCGACCTGCAGGAATTCCTGCTGCGGGTGTTTGCGGCCGCCCTGTGGGGGTACCGAAGCGACCGTGCCTTCGATGAGCTTCAACAGTGCCTGCTGCACGCCCTCACCCGAGACATCACGCGTGATCGACGGGTTGTCGCTCTTGCGGCTGATCTTGTCGATTTCGTCGATGTAGACGATACCGGTCTGCGCCTTCTCGACGTCGTAATCACACTTCTGCAGCAGCTTCTGAATGATGTTTTCGACGTCCTCGCCGACATAGCCGGCTTCCGTCAACGTGGTCGCGTCCGCAATGGTGAATGGCACGTTCAGCAGGCGCGCCAGCGTTTCCGCCAACAGCGTCTTGCCGGAACCCGTCGGACCGATCAGGAGGATGTTTGACTTCTGCAACTCTATTTCGTCACCCTTAGCCTTGCGCTCGCCGGCCGGGGTGCGGTTTTGCAGCCGCTTGTAGTGGTTGTAAACGGCCACCGCCAAGACTTTCTTGGCGCGGACCTGTCCGATCACATATTCGTCGAGAACTTTCTTGATTTCGTGAGGCTTCGGCAGCTTCTCGCGCGTCCGCTCCTGCTTTTCTTCAAGCTCTTCACGGATGATGTCATTACACAGCTCAACGCACTCGTCGCAGACGAATACGGAGGGGCCGGCAATGAGTTTGCGCACTTCATGCTGACTCTTTCCGCAGAAAGAGCAGTACAGAAGCTTCCCGTCATCCTTGCCGCGTGTATCTTCAGTCATCTTCGTCCTCGTCTATGGCGAGTCGCCACCCTTAACGGATGTCGGCCCTCTGCCATTGGTATATAGCACGCGGCCCCGGCGCCTGCAAAAGCTCCGGGGCCGCACTGTGAACCAGGTCCGATTCGTTCAAGTCTATGAACGTGCTCAGGATTCTACTTCAGGTCCCGGCGATATCGCCGCGACGCGAGAAGACGTGATCCACAAGCCCATAAGCCTTAGCGGCCTCAGCACCCATGAAATTGTCGCGATCCGTGTCGCGACCGATACGCTCGATGTCCTGACCCGTGTGGCTGGCCAGAATCCCATTGAGACGGGCCCGCAGATCCAAGATCTCGCGCGTATGGATTTCGATATCGGTGGCCTGGCCCTGGAAGCCACCCAAGGGCTGGTGGATCATCACGCGCGAATTCGGCAGGGAGTAACGCTTGCCTGGCGCGCCGGCGGCCAACAACACTGCACCCATCGACGCCGCCTGCCCCACACAGATGGTCGCGACCTGCGGCTTGATGAACTGCATCGTGTCGTAAATCGCGAGCCCTGAGGTGACCACGCCGCCTGGGCTATTGATGTAGATCGCGATGTCCTTGTCGGGATTCTCCGACTCCAAGAACAACAACTGGGCGACCACCAGGTTCGCCATGTGATCCTCGATCGGGCCAACGATAAAAATGATTCGTTCCTTCAGCAGGCGCGAATAAATATCGTAGGCCCGTTCGCCACGGGCGGTCTGCTCGACGACCATCGGAACCATATTGAGGGCTTGTTCGAGCATAAGGATCTCCTAAAACGTTCAGGCGCCGAAGTTCATGATGTCCTTGAAGGACGCCTGAACATCAACCACCTTCATCTGCGTCAGCAACCAATCCACGGCCTGATCTTCGAGGATCGTGCCCTCGATGTTCTGGCGGAACTGTTCGTTGTCGCGAATTTGGCGCATCGCAGATTCTGGATCGGCATAACCGACCGCAGCGGCTTCAAGGCGCTCTTCAAACTTCGCCGCATCCACCGTGATGTTCTGCTGGCGGATCACTTCACCCACCAGTAGGCCAACGGCCACGCGGCGACGGGCCGCTTGCTCAAACGGCTCGCGCGGCGGAGCCTGCTTGATGTCTTCCGGCTTCGCGCCGATCCGACGCAGCCAATCGATTTGCAGCACGCGGATCTGCTCATCGACCGCAGCCGCAGGCAGATCAATTGGATGGGCAGCCCAGAGCTTATCGAGGACAACCGTCTTCACGCGATTGCGCAGGTTATCCGCCAACTCACGGCGCATGTTTTCCTGCACTTCGCTACGCAGTTGTTCAACGCCACCCTCGGCAATGCCGAAAGCCTCGCAGAACGCGTCGTCGATTTCCGGCAACTCACTTTCGTCGACCGACTTAACGGTGACCGTGAATTCAGCGGTCTTACCCGCCAAATTCGCGGCCTGGTAATCCGCCGGGAACTCGACCGGGAAGGTCCGGGTCTCGCCCGTGCTCGCGCCGGTGACGCCAGCCTCAAAAGGCTTCAGCATCCGGCCTTGGCCGAGGATGAACGAGACGCTCTCGCCCTTACCGCCCTCGAACGCCACGCCATCCAGCGTGCCTTCGAAGTCGATCACGACGCGGTCGCCTTCCTTCGCCGGAGCCGTTGCCGGCTTCCAGTTCAGGCGCTGCTTGCGCAACGTATCGAGCATGGCATCGACGTCGTCGCTGCCGACTTCAGAGGTTGGACGCTCGACTTCGATGTCGGAGAGGCCCTGCAGGGTGACCTGCGGGAACACCTCAAACACCGCTACGTAGGCCAGATCTTGGCCTGGCGCAAGCGATAACGGCTCAATGCGTGGGTTGCCGACCGGGAAAATCCCGCCCTGCACCAACGCTTGATTCAGGCTGTTCTGCAGTACTTCTGAAACCACTTCCTGACGGACTTGGCCTCCGAACTGCTGCTCGACCACCTTCGCCGGAGCCTTACCAGGGCGAAAGCCCTTGAGACGAGCCGTACGACCGAACGCCTTCAGGCGATCGCCGTAGACTTTGTCCACGTCAGCGGCCGGTACCGCGACTTCAAGACGGCGCTCAAGCGCTCCGGTCGACGTTAACGAAACCCTCATCCTCAAAATCCTCTGGTGCGAATGGAGGGACTCGAACCCTCACGGGTTGCCCCACTGGAACCTAAATCCAGCGCGTCTACCAGTTCCGCCACATTCGCGTTTCTTGGTTGGACGAAGCGTTCGTTGCCGAGCGCCTCGGGTAAGCCACTCAGTATAGCGTGCCGACCCCCGCCCCGAAAGCACTCCTGCACAGGATTCCGAAAATCGCCTCCCGGCCTCCCCGTCGACTGTCATACGCAGGGGCCTCGGCCAGCGCTAGAATTGAAATACCCCCTTCCCCCCGTTGAGGAGCCCTGCGATGGCCGAAATCGAAATCCACCACGAACATGCCCATAGCGCGGACCCCGCCGGCAGGTCCGTCGGCTTTCTGGTCGGCGTCATCGGCGTGCTTTTGGCCGTCGTGACGATCTGCGCCCACCGCGCCCATACCGCCGCCGTGATACACCGCACTGAAGCCAACGATGCGTGGGCCTACTACCAAGCCAAGAAAGTCCGCGAGAACACCGTCGTGACAGCCGCCGAGCTGCTGAATGCCCTCGCCCCCACGGACGCCAAGGGCGAAAAGTCAGAAAAAATCGTCAAGGCGCTCGAGAAATTCCAAGGTCAGCGCGATAAATACGTCAAAGACGCCGAGGATATCCAGGAGAAGGCCAAGGATAAGGACAAGGAAACCGAGCACGACGAAGTGCTGGCGCTGCGCTTTGATCTCGGCGAGGGGCTTTTGGAACTCGGACTCGTGCTCGCCTCGCTTTACTTCCTCGGTCGGCAAAAATTCTTCCCCGTCATCGGCTCCATCGCCGCCATCGCCGGCATCGCCACGGCATTGTCAGTCTTCGCCATCGGGGGTTAAGGCTGGCCACCGCGCAGGCCACAGCGTCCGGTTCGAACGGTTCTAGCCTCAATAGGGCCGTTCAAACCGGCCGGTGACTTGGGTGGCCTCGGCCCCAAAGGACTGTGACCGGCCTCCCAATTGCGGGCGCTGACCTGAATGGGCCCCGCTGCAGGTGCGCTACGGAGGTTATCCTTAAGGATGCCGGACGTGTGTCCTGCGCCATATGAGCACCCCGATGACCCGAACGAGCTGCCTGAGTGGTCCGAATCGCGCATCCGCGCGGACGGGCGGCTACACGCTCGTGGAACTGATGCTCGCGCTGACGGTGGCCGTCATATTAGGGTCAATCGCCGTGCCGCCCATGCGCACGATGTTGCTGAATGGTCGCCTGACTGGCGCGGCGAACGACCTACTCGCTTCCGTAAACCGAGCTCGCACCGAAGCCCTCAAACAACAGGCAGCGGCGGTGGTCTGCTTCACCGCTGACCCCACGGCTGCGACGCCGGCCTGCAGCTATGCGGCGGCTCGAGGCTGGATCGTCTTCATCGACACGAGTGGTGACTGGGCCTACCAAAGCGGCGAGGCTATTCTCGAGCGTCATGCCACGATCGACAGTGGCGTCACCGTCAAAGCTGACGGCGATGCCATCCTAGCCTTCTCACCCAGTGGCTTTGCGACCCCGTCGGGCGTCCACCAAGCACTGCGTAACGTCACGTTTTGCGACGCCCGTGGCGTCGTCGCCGCGGGCGGCTCATCGACAGCCCGCGCCGTGGTCATCGCGACGACGGGGCGGGCTCGCGCCGTCGCAGCGGTCGCCGATGTGAACGCAGCCCTCAACGGCGGAAGCTGCCCATGAAGGCGCGCATCGCTGGGTTTACTCTGGTCGAAGTCTTAGTGGCCTTGGTCGTGCTTTCCATCGGGCTGTTGGGCGTTGCCAAACTGTTCGTCGTAACCATCCAAGGCAATGCCAGCGCCACCTCGCGCCTCTACGCGGTCAACCTGACGGCTGACCTCGCCGATCGCATCCGCGCCAACCGCACCGCAGGTGCAGCCTACGCCGGCACGCCGGCCAATTACGCCTGCTCGGGCGGCGCCCTGCGCGCCACACTCTGCTCGCCCACGCAGATGGCTGCCAACGACCTGTGGCTCTGGCAGACACAAGTCACCTCAATGATGCCCAGTGGAGCGACCGGGACAGTCGCCTACGTTGCAGGCGGCGCCAATATGCCGGCGACCTATACGATTACGCTGAGCTGGCGTGAAGCCGGCACGGGTCAGTCGCTCTCGTATGCACTAAGGGTGGTCATATGAGCCGCCACACGCGAGCCCGTGGCTTAACCCTGATCGAGCTGATGATCGCGATGACCATTGGTCTCGTACTGGTCAGTGGCGCCTTCAAGGTGTACATGGACAGTTCGAAAACGTACGGCATCCACGAGACTCAAGCGCGACTTGAGGAAAACGCGCGCTACGCCTATTCGGTGCTTGAGCCGGATCTGCGCATGGCCGGCTATTGGGGCTATGCCAAAGGATTGAGCGGCATTTTAGGCACGACCCCGCAAACCGACCCGCCAGCCACGACGCTGTCGGGGACTGCCTCGAGCAGTTGCGGCGGCAACTTCGGCACTGACCTGGCCACGCCGATTGAGGGATCGAACGATAGCTACACCTTGGGCTGTAGCGCCTACAAAGGGCGCAGCATGCCCTCGGCCGACACCATTACCGTGCGCCGCGCCGCACTGCTCCCCACCAGTGTCCCCGCCAGTGCTGTGGGGCCCTTGCGCATCTGCTCGACCCGAACTTCGGTGGCGCTCGTGAACACCGTGACGGCCTGCCAAGCCGATCAGTCCCCCGCACAGAATTCGGCGGGGACGATCCACGACCTCGTCGTGCACTCCTATTACGTCGCTCGCGACAGTTCGACCGCGACCGGCGTGCCGACGCTGTGGCGCAAGTCGCTCAACAACGTCGGCACAGTGCCGACCTTCCAAGACGAAGAAATCCTAGCCGGCGTTGAAGATTTGCAGGTGCAACTCGGGATCGACTACACGGGCACCACGGGCATTGTCCAACAGTATGTTGATCCGCTGGCCGCGGGCGGTTTACCGGCGGGCGTTCAAATCGTCGCCCTCCGGCTCTGGATCCTGGTGCGCTCCGATAGTCTAGAAATGGGGTTTACCGACAATCGCACCTACGCCTACGGCAACCGCGCCACCAGCAACGGCACGGTGCATGACCTGACAGCCGCCGGTACCGCTGGGATGGCCTATCAACCGAACGATCACTACCGGCGCTTACTGATCACGCGCACGGTCATGATCCGCAACGTCCTCGGCACCTGATGATGCAGAAGGCCACACTCCAACCGATGCAACGATCGGCACGCGGCCTAGCACTGCCCATCGCGCTGATTCTGCTCGCCCTCCTACTGCTGCTCGCCACCGCCGCGATGCGATCGGCCGGATTTGGCTTCATCATGGCGGGCAACGAGCAGTTTCGGCAAAGCGCCTTCGTCGCCGCCGAAACGGGTATCGAGCAAGCCATGGCCTTCGGCACCTTCAACCCGGAAAACACCACGGTCACTTTATCCGGCACCGTGCCCAATTCGACGACCGACACCTACAACACCCAAGTCGTGACTCAGATGCAGGGCGCACCACAGGGTGCGGTCTACGGCTCGAGCTGGAATGCCTTCTCGACGTATCATTTTGAGATTCGCAGTACTGGCCAATCGGTGCGCAATGCGTCGTCCACCAATGTCCAGGGCGTCGCCGTCATCGCGCCAGCGGCCATCATCGTGACCGGTCCGGGCGGACCGTGAAAGCAGGAGAGACCATGTCATTCCATCCCGCGAGGATCCGCCTTAGCGCTACCGTATTCTTGAGCCTCTGTGCGGCTTTAGTTCAGGCGGCGCCACCGGCTCGGCAAGCCAGCACGCTGCTCCCGATGATCGCCGCCGAGCGTGCCATCGAAGTTGAAGCAGGATCCATCGACTGGCCAAGCGCTGTCCCCGGCACACTGACCGTGCATGCCTGCGCAAGCTGCGCAGCCGAGCGCTATGTGACGGATGCAGGGACGCTGTATTTGGCCCGCAATGCGAGTGTCAGTGCCGCCGAGATACAGTCCCTCGCCCGCGCGTCGATGCATGCGCCAGCGACGGTCCTCATCGACGTCAAAACGCATGTCGTCACACGGGTGCTGTTGGATGTTGCCACGCCCGTCCGGAGGAGCCCGTGAATCGCAATCCACGCTGGCACTCGCTGATCCTTTGGCTGGGCTTGGGCTTGGGCTTGGCGCTCACCGGCATGTCTCCGACTTTTGCGGATGACAGCGAAATTTTCGCGGCCCCTACCGCAGGCACGGTGGGTCCGAACATCCTGCTGATCTTGGACACCTCCGGCAGTATGAGCAGTACGGTCTATTCGGCCGTCCCCTATGACCCCACCGCCAGCTATCCGGTCACTCAAGGACAAAATCCAAATACAGGAAACTGTTCGACGGCCTTCGATGAGACGAAGCTGTACATTGTGCAAGGTCAAGTGGCGCCGACGGCGGATCCGATCAGTGGCTTGCCCACAAGCTCCAATGTCCCCACCTGCCCGGACTCATTGAACGCCGTCTCGGTGGTGGACAGCTCGCTCTACCAATGCGCCAATTCGGCGCCGGCACTCACCGGCGATCCGGGGTTTGTCACGGAGACCTTGGTGCAGTGGAAACGCCGCGGCTCCTCGGGCAGCTACACGTACTCGTGGACGCCTACGGTCTCGGGCAGCGTCACGCGGCAAACGACCATTGACTGCCTGTCTGACTACTTGAATGGCACGGGCCCTTTTCCGGCCACACCCGCCAGCAGTACGGGCATGTCCTTGACCACGCCCAACTATGTCGCCGCGGCCAGCGCCTCCTATTGGAATCAAAGCGGCGCGACGCAGACGATTTACACCGTCTTCTCCGGCAAATATCTCAACTTCTTCCACTACGGTGTATGGCGCAGCGGCACGCGTATTAGCGTTGTGCAAACGGCCGCCAAGAGCCTGGTCAACTCACTGTCCAACGTCAATGTCGGTTTGATGCGGTACAACACCTCACAGAGTACCGGCGGCCGCGTGATCGTACCGGTCACCCCGCTGAATACCACGTCACGCGTCACGCTCACCTCAGCGATTGACTCCCTCAGCGCCTCTGGTTTTACGCCCTTGTCCGAAACGCTGTATGAGGGGTATCGCTACTATTCGGGTCAAAGCCCAGTCTACGGCGTCTCGCCGAATGCGAGCATTGCGGCGTCAGTGTCCGGCGGTAAATACGTGTCGCCGATCCAGTATTCCTGCCAACGCAACTTCGTGGTGTTCCTCACCGACGGTCTGCCCACCTACGACAGCGACCTCATCACGAAATCGTACTACACCCCGGCGATGCAAGCCGTTGGTGGCGCCTGTGATGCAGCCACCCAATCGCCATACAACCTGAGTGGCTGGGGTACGGGCGGCAACCTCGGTGGCGGTGGCGGTGGCGGTGGTGACCCGAATTCCGGTCGGTGCCTCGGCGCGCTGGCCAGTTACATGTTCAACGCAGATTTAAACCCGTCCCTCAGTGGCCCACAGAACGTCCAAACGTTTTTCATCGGCTTCGGTGATGACCCGGATCTGCGCACCGCGTTCACGTACTTGCAAAATGCCGCTACCAAGGGCGGCGGCCAAGCCTTCACCGCAGCCGACCTGACAACGTTGCAGCAGGTGCTGACCTCCATCGTCTCCAACATCTTGCAGATCTCGACGACGTTCACGGCACCGACGGTGGCCGTCAACGCGTTCAATCGCACCCAGACACTCAACGATCTGTACGTCTCCGTCTTCCAGCCAGCCACGAACTACCATTGGCCGGGAAACTTGAAACGCTACCTGCTCCAAAACGGCAAGATTGTCGACGCCAACGGACAGGATGCCGTCGATCCGACCACCGGATTTTTCAAGTCCAGCGCCCAGAGCGTCTGGTCACCCACCATTGACGGCACCAATATTCCGCTCGGTGGCGCCGCCAATCAGATCCCGGATTGGGATCCCGCCAACACGCCACATCGCAATGTGTACACCTATATCGGCGCGAACCCGGGCAGCCCGGTCACGCTCTCAGGCAGTGATGCGACCAGCGTCACGCTGACCAATACCGCGCTCAGTACGACCCTGTTCGGCATCACGAGCAGCACCCTGCGTGACTCCATCATCGCTTACGCGCGCGGCGAGGACTTACGGGATCAGAACGGCAACCTGATCACGACCGATACCCGACACACGATGGGCGATCCACTGCACGCACAACCCGCCGCGGTCATCTATGGCGGCACACCGGCAGCGCCTGACGCCACCGATGGCGTTATTTTCGTCGCTGAAAACGATGGCTTCTTGCATGCTTTTAGAACCGACACGGGCGCTGAACTGTGGTCATTCATTCCGCAAGAGGTCTTGCCGTCCTTGCGACAGTTGTATTCCAACAGCCCACAAGCCCAAAAACACTACACGCTGGATGGCTCGATCAAGGTCTTGAAGTACGACGTGAACGGCGACGGCGTCATCGATCCGGCTGCGGGTGATCGCGTTTTCATTTACTTCGGTCAAGGACGTGGCGGCAGCACCTATTACGCCTTGGACGTGACCGACAAGCTGAATCCGAAATTCATGTGGTCACTGGGCCCGACCCAGTTACCGGGTATCGGACAAGCGTGGTCGAATCCACAGCTGGCCCGAGTTGCCGTCGGCGGTGGCGCCCAAGTCTCCAAGCAAAAACTGGTCTTGGTCTTCGGCGGTGGCTACGACCCGGCCGAAGAAAACGAACCCTATGCTGCCAGCGATGCGCTCGGCAATGCGATCTATATGGTCGACGCCGTATCCGGCACGCTCCTGTGGCGGGCGGGCGGTACCGGTAGCGGCGCCGATCTGATTCTGCCGTCGATGGATCATGCCATTCCGTCCGATGTCGCGATTTTAGACACCAACGGCGATGGCTTGGCCGATCGGATGTATGTGGGCGATCTCGGCGGCCAAATTTGGCGCTTTGACATCACCAACAGCAATAGTCGCGGCTCCCTCGTGGCGGGCGGCGTGATCGCCTCGCTTGGAGATCACGACCAGAGTCCTGCGACCTTAGTCAGCAACCGACGGTTTTATAACCCGCCGGATATTTCGGTCGTACAACAACGTGGCCTGCCGCCGTACATCAATATCGCCATCGGTTCGGGCTACCGCGGACACCCCCTGAGTGTGGCCACCCAAGATCGCTTCTACGCTGTCCGCGACTACAACCCGTTCACACCGCTCACCGGCGCGCAGTACGCCGCGCTGTCCCGCATCGGCGACAGCGACCTCGCCGACATCACCAACAGTGCGACGCCGACCTTGCCGCCGACGTCTAAAGGCTGGAAATTGCTGCTCAATATGCCGGGGTCCAGTTGGCAAGGCGAAAAGGTGCTGTCGAACGCGACCACCCTCAACAATCAGATCTTGTTCACCACGTACACTCCCGGCGGTAACGTGGTCGGCTTATGCCAACCCGCGCTGGGTGTGAATAAGTTCTATGCGGTCAGTGTGATTGATGGCAGCCCAGTCGCCAATCTCAATAACCAAAGCAACCAAGCCATCACCGACCGCTCGACAACACTCGCGCAAACAGGTATCGCGCCGAACTTAGCCTTCCTATTCCCAGCGCCGGTGCCCGCCAAAGATGCCAATGGCAATCCGATCCCCACCAGCACGCAGAGCAATGTGCTCTGTATGTCCGGGGCTGAAATGTTGGGCTCCTGCAAAGCATTCTCGAGCCGAGTCAAAACCTACTGGAAAGAGACGGACGCGCCATGACCCGCAAAAACGCCGGTTTCACCCTGATTGAACTGATGATCTCGGTCGTGGTCCTCGCGATCTTGGGCAGCCTTGCGATGGCGAGTTACCGCAGTTCGGTGTTGCGATCAAACCGGACCGACGCCACGACAACGCTGTTGCGGGTGTCGGTCGCGGAAGAAAAGTATTTTCTGCAGAACAGTCAGTACACGGCCGATCTGGCCAGCGCAGCCCCTACTGGCCTTGGTATCGGCGCCAGTACGCCGCTCGGCTACTACTCGCTCGCCGTGACGGCAGGCTTCACCGGCTCACTGGCAACCTCCTGGAAGGTCACCGCCAGCGCCGCCGGCGCACAATTGAAGGATATTGCAGCCTGCCAAACACTCAGCATTGACGATCAGGGCGTGCGCAGTCCAAACGACGCCTCGGGTTGCTGGAAGTAAGGCGGGCCGCAGCGCGCTATGGCGGAGGGCCGCGGTCGCCGGTAGGACATTGCCGCTCGATAAAATCGATGAGCGCATCACGGTCGTCCTGATCTAACTCCTCAATCGCCACCTCAGCACGGCGCGGATCCACGCATAACAGCATGTGCCGTTGACTCAACCCATCCTGAATGCCGCAGGCGGCACCGAAACGATCATCAGCATCGGCACGCTCACCCACCGGCGCTTTCAAGACCACCGTGCAGTATTCAATCACGGCGTCGGGATTGATATTCCGCAGCGTCGCCTGCAAGGCATAGAGCAGTTGCACACGATCATCGCCGGAAGCATCCACGAGACCCGGCGCGAGCTCATCCGCTAAGGGGGCTTGAGCCAGCAGCAACATGACGCCTAACCAAGGCCAGAACGTGGATCGCCTCATTGCGTGCCCCTTCGCGGCTTAAAGACCTCGTCGTCTCAGGCTTGAGTGTGCACGCAATGGCCAGGAACGCCATAAGCAAGGACCGCAATGCGGCCCATTGCCGCTGCTCTCGCTCAGCGCGACCGTCACTCATTCACCTGACTGCGCAGACGGCACTCGGCGCGCACGGTTTGACCCGAGGCGATTGGCCCGAGCGCCAGCAGGATCAGTTCAATCTGATTTGATCCGCGCCGGACCACCGTACGGGTCAACGGCGGGTAGGCCAACACGTCCAAACGATCCGCATTGGCGTGCTGCAGTGTGCAGCATCGAGGCCAGACAAAGGGCGACGAGCCGGTCTTCAGCTCCACGCCTTCGCCCATGGCACCACTTGGAACCGCGAGCGTTGCATCGAGCGGGGCCGTGAGATTTAAACCGAAGCCCCAACGCGAATCGAGTCGATGCGGGGCCACATTGTCGATGGCCAGCGCAAGGTGTAATCCCCACTCATCAATCGTCACCGTTTGGCGAACGGCGAGCACCTCGAGGCCACGCCCGTCGGCGACGGTCTGTGACCATTCCGTCTGGTCGCGGGAGGCCCGCGTCACCGTCCACTCGCTCGCAGAGCAAGGCGCCGACAGAATGACCATCGGCTGCACACCCAGCGTGTCTCCTTCTGCGAACCAGGATCGACGACGATCCGCCGCCGATGTGGTCCACGCGTGCACACCTGCCCGACCGCCCCAACCGAGCTCGGCATCTTGGCGGTCGGCACGTACGCATAAACGCGGGTGGACAGGAACCTTCGGCTCAAGCGGCATCGAATCCCCCTTCATCGATTACCGCAAGCCTAAAAACGCACAGATTGACCGTAAAGTATTGAATTCTCGACGATTGGTCTAATTTTTAGATCCACAGGCGCTGACCGCCCCTTATTTCGACGTTACACTCCGACCGCCCCACCTGTGGACGACGCCATGCGCCGCACCTTGCCGCCACTGAACGCCCTAAAGAGTTTTGAGTCTGCCGCACGACTCGGCTCGTTTCGCGCCGCGGGCAATGAGATGTGCGTATCGCACTCGGCTGTCAGCTATCACATCAAACAACTGGAGCGACACCTCGGTCTCGCGCTCTTTAATCGGGAGCCTCGAGCGCTCAGTCTCACCGCGGCCGGACGCAGTTTGTACGCCACGGTCCGTGAGTCGTTCAATCGGATCGCCGATACGGCAGAACGATTAGTGGCCCCGCAACGCGGCGAAGTCTTGACCGTGCAGCTGTATTCAACGCTGACCATCCGCTGGCTGATCCCTCGACTGCCAGACTTTGAGACCCGACATCCGGACTTGCGACTGCGCTTGCTGACCTCACAGTGGGACGTCGATTTTGGCCGCGATGAGGTTGAGGCCTGCGTATTGATCGGCCATCGCCAGTACGCTGACCTGGACTACACCTACTTATTTTCCAGCGAAGTGTTCCCCGTCGCGAGCCCTGCCTTCCTCGCCCGCTCGCCATTGCGGAGCCCGGCTGATCTGGCGCATGCACCGCTGCTACAGGTGCACCCGTCGCGCCCGGACTGGCAGTATTGGTTGGATCGGGCTGGGGTCGAGGGCGTTGATCCAGATGCCGGCCTTTCTTTTGATAGTTACGACCATGCGTTGGCCACCGCGCGTCAGGGTCTTGGGGTTGCGCTCGCCATGGAAGTCTATGCCGCCGATGAATTGGCCTCAGGCGCTCTGGTGGAACCCTTCGCCCCGCTGCGCGCCGCCCACCCGGCCGATTGGTGGTTTGTCTGTCGGCGCACCCACGTGGACAGCCCGAAGGTGCGTCTGTTCCGCGAATGGTTGGTGAACGCGGTACTCACCGACTCTCGCTTACAGCGGCGTCCGATGGAGGGCCTATGACCGTCACGTTGGCGATCGGACTGCTGGCACTCCTGTGGGCACAAAGCCACGCCGCGGATTGGATCGGCGCGCGCCTACGGGTCCCGGCGAGCGTACTACTGGTACTCCTCGGCGGCGCTTGGGCACTGACACCGATCGCGGTGCAGTCCGTCGCCCGTGAGACGGCGATGACCTGGCTGCTGGCGCCCTTGCTCTTTGAAGGCGCGCGGACCGTCGATGTGGCGGAGTTGCGCCGCGACGCAGGGCCTGTGCTGAGTTTTGCGTGCCTCGGCACGCTGATCGCGGCGGCAGTGATTGCAACGACCTTGGTTTATTGCGCGCATTGGCCGATCGCGAGCACGCTACCCTTGGCCGCAATCATCGCGGCCACCGACCCGGTGGCCGTCATCGCCACGTTCCGCGCGGTCGGCCTCGGTGGACGATTGCTCACACTGGTCGAGTCCGAGAGCCTATTGAATGACGCGGTCGCCGCCTGCCTGCTCTCGCTCGTGCCGCTGTGGTTGAGTCCAGACGGTTTGGCGTTTTCCGCCCTCGCAGGCCTCCTTGCGACGGAGGTCGGTCTTGCGCTGGTGTTGGGACTGATCGCCGGGGGAGTGCTCAATGTACTCGGGCCGCGCCTGCGTCACCCGCCCCTCGAGAGCGTGCTGCAACTCGCTGCGGCTATCGGCATGGCGCACCTCGCTCAACTCGGCCACGCCTCGCCCGTGGTGACCACCGTGGTCGCGGGTCTCGTCGTTGCCGCTCGCCGAAGCGAGACGTCCACCGGCCACTGGGACGCACTCCTCAGCTACGGGCATCTCAGCAACACCGCGATATTCCTGTGGATCGGCTGGTGGGGACTGCCGCAACTACCCACCCTGATCGGGCCCGTGACGGTGGTCCTGCTGGTCATCTGGGCCGCACGCGCAGTGGCGATCTATCCCCTCGCGGGGCTTTTCCGCGGCTCTTCTCGCCCATTGCCGATGGCGTACCAACACATCCTGGTGGTCGGCAGTTTGCGGGGCGCGCTGGCGCTGGCCTTGGTTTTGCCGACGGCGACGGCCATAGGCGCCGACTCGTCCGGCCCATCGGGCGATCTGCTGGTGGCGGTTGTGGCCCTGTCGGTGATTCTGCAGGGTCTCGCCATCCAACCACTCCTGCGACGTCTAGACTTGCTGCCACGGCGAACGGTTATCGCTTAAACCTCGGCTCGGGCTACCATCGGGCTTCCTCAACGGGAGCCTACTCATGCTGATTCGCGTCACGCTCGCCTGCACGGTCCTAGTCTCGGCACTCGCCAGCGCCACACCCGCAGCCCCTGCGACTCGAGCGCAGTATCCGAACTTGCCCTCGGAAACCCCGGCGTCCTTCAAGACGGTCACCAGCAGTTGGAATTTCGAGAAGCGTGACGTCATGATCCCAATGCGCGATGGGGTCAAATTACACACGCTGATCCTCGTGCCCAAAGGCGCCCAACACGCGCCGATGCTGCTCACGCGCACACCCTACGATGCGAACGGCATGGCCAACCACGGCCCGTCCGCGCATCTCGCACCGAACCTCGTCGGCTACGATAACGCCCTCTACACCATCATCGAAGGCGGCTACATCCGCGTCTTGCAGGACATCCGAGGCAAGTACGGCTCTGAGGGTGATTACGTGATGGCCCGCCCCGTCTCCGGCCCACAGAACCCGACGCCCGTGGATGACTCCACCGACACCTACGACACGATCGAATGGCTCGTGCAGCACGTACCCGAATCCAATGGTCGGGTCGGCACACTCGGCATCTCGTATGACGGCTTTGAACCACTGATGGCGGCCTATCATCCGCATCCCGCCCTGAAGGTGACGGTGCCGATGAATCCGATGGTGGATGGCTGGATGGGGGATGACTGGTTTCACCACGGCGCCTTCCGCGCCATCAACCTGCCGTACATCCACGATCAGGTGGCGACGCGGGATAATTCCGAGCACTGGTGGACCTCACAGGGCGATGACTACGCCCAGTACCTCGAAGGGGGCTCGACTGGCGACCTCGCTCGCGCGCACGGACTTGAGCAGATTGGTTTTTGGCAGAAGATGCTCGCCCATCCCGCCTACGACAACTTCTGGCAGGAGCAGGCGATCGACAAGCTACTCGCACGCGAGCCATTGAGCGTGCCGATGCTGCTCGTGCACGGCTTGTGGGATCAGGAAGATATTTACGGCGCATTGGCGATCTATCGCGCACTCAAGCCGAAGGACGTCAACAACGACAAGGTCTTTTTGGCGATCGGACCTTGGTATCACGGCCAAGAAATCAGCGACGGTACGCATTTGGGCAGGATTCGTTTCCCGAGCGACACGGCCTATGATTTCCAGCGCGATGTCCTGCTGCCATTCCTTGACCACTACCTCAAGGACAACGCCCCAGCGCTTGATGTGGCCCCGGTGACCGCCTACGAGACGGGCACCAATACGTGGCGCCATTTGAAGACCTGGCCATCAGCCAGCGGCGAACGCTCGCCGGTGACGACGCCGCTCTATCTCGGCGCATCGGGCGCGCTGTCGTTCTCGGCGCCTGCTGCCAACGACGGCGCCGATGCCTACGTGTCGGATCCAGCCAAACCCGTGCCCTATCGCCAGCGGCCAATCAACCCGGTTGATCCTGCGGACGGTTTCTCGGTCGGCGCGCCATGGCACGAGTGGCTCACCGAGGATCAGCGCAATGTCGCCACGCGTACCGACGTGTTGTCGTACGTCACGCCGCCACTGACGTCCGCCGTACAAATCGCCGGTGCACCGATGGTGCATCTGCAGGCCGCGACGACGGGTACGGACGCGGATTGGGTCGTCAAACTCATCGACGTGTATCCCGACGAAGTGGCCGGCGATGCCTTCATGGGCGGCTATCAATTGATGGTGGCGGCCGACATCCTGCGCGGCCGCTATCGTGAGGGCTATACGGTCGGCAAACCGATCACACCGAATGTTGCATTGGAATACAGCTTCGATCTGCCGAATGCCAACCATGTCTTCAAGAAAGGACACCGGATCATGGTGCAGATCCAGTCGAGCTGGTTCCCCGTTTATGAGCGCAATCCGCAGACCTTCGTGCCCAACGTGTTCTTGGCAAAGCCTGCGGATTATCAGAAGCAAACGATGACCGTACTGCACGACGCCACACACGCCAGTCGCATCGACCTGCCGTTGATTGCGCGCTGAGTTGAGGCGCAACGACAGGTTCGACTGGGGAGGACGACGATGTTCGCTTCGATGTACACCCGACGTAACCTACGCCTCGTCGTCGTCGCGCTGATCCTCGCGTGGGCGCTATGGCAGCGCTATGGCTCAGCGACGCACAGCGCGCCAGCCCCCAAGGTCATCCACCACGCGGTCACTGAGCCGCGCGTGCTGGTGCGCGGTGGCGTGCGTTTACGCGAGTGCGATTTGCCCGCGACCAGCGTGCCATTCCCGCCGGTCGCCGCGTACTGCGCGACGGTTGATGTCCCGGAAAATCGAGCGGAGCCACACGGCCGCCAGGTACATCTGAACGTCGCGATCGTCCCGTCCTCGGCTGAACACCCTGCCCGCGACGCCGTCACCTTTTTGGATGGCGGACCAGGAGGTGCGGCCGTTGCCGACTACCCGCTGGTCGCCCACCAGTTTGCGCCGCTATTGAAAACACGCGATGTCGTACTCATTGATCAGCGCGGTACCGGCCACTCCAATGGCTTCGAATGCAGCCCCGGCAAGGAACCGTCGACCGAGGCGCGAGTCCGCGCTTGTGCCGTCGAAGTCGCCCGCCAGGCCGACCCACGCCACTACGCGACTGATGATGCCACGGCGGATATTGAGGACGTGCGCCGTCGCCTCGGTTACCCGCAGTTGACGGTCATCGGTGTCTCCTACGGCACTCGAGTGGCGCAAGTGTATGCACGCCATTACCCGGCCGCAGTCCGAGCGTTGGTCTTGGACAGCCCGGTGCCGAACGCCCTTACCTTGGGCCAAGAGCACGCTCGCAACCTGGAGAACACATTGCAGACCCGCTTCAAGGCCTGCGTGGCGGACAGCGCGTGCAAGGCCCGTTTCGGCGATCCGTATACGACTTTGCAGACGCTGCTGCAGCGCCTGGACGGCCACCCGATCGACGTCACCATCACCGACCCTGTCACCCATGGCTCGCGCCGCGAACATTTAACCAGAGCGGGGCTTGCGAGCCTCGTGCGCTTCTACGCCTATAGCCCGATCACGACAGCGCTGTTACCGCTGACGCTTGATGAAGCGAAAGCCGGCCACTACGACCCCTTATTGGGTCAACTGCTGCTCGTGCAAAGCGACCTGTCGACGCGACTCGACGGTCCGATGGAGTTGTCCGTGCTGTGCACCGAGGATGCGCCCTTACTCCGTGTTCAAGCTGACGATGCCGACACCGTGCTCGGCACCGGATTTGTACTCGAGGCGCAGACCGCCTGCGCGAACTGGCCGCACCGGTCCATGCCGGGTGGGTTTCATGATCCCTTGACGGGGCCGGTGCCCACCTTGCTCCTCAGCGGCGAGTGGGATCCTGTGACACCGCCCCGCTATGCCGAAGAAATCGCGCGACATCTGCAACATGCGCGAGTGTTGACGCTTCCCGGACAGGGGCATTCGGTGATGGGGATTGGGTGTGCGGCGGACGTCGTGGCCCGTTTCGTTGAACACCTCGACTTTGAGCACTTGGACGCAGAGTGCCTCGCGCGCGAACGGGCGACGCCGTTTTTTGTCGGCTATGCGGGAGCGACGCCATGATTGAAGTGCGCCATCTCAGCAAGTCCTATGGTGAAGTCGCGGCTGTCCGCGATGTGTCGTTCGTCGCCCGCGATGGCGAAATCACCGGTTTGCTCGGCCCCAATGGTGCCGGGAAAACCACCACGATGCGCATGCTGTATACCCTGGTGCGCCCGGACTCAGGTTCGGTATTGGTCGACGGGATTGATGCTGCGACAGACCCACTGGCCGTCCGCCGTCACTTGGGCGTCCTGCCGGACTCGCGAGGTCTCTACCGTCGCCTCAGCGCGCGGGAAAACATCGAGTACTACGCAGAACTCCATGGTCTAGACCCAGTCACCGCACGAGCACGCATCGACCGTCTGATCGAGCGGCTCGGCATGCACAATATTGCGCAAAGGCGCACCGACGGCTTTAGCCAAGGTGAACGCGTCAAGACCGCCATCGCCCGCGCGCTGGTCCACGAACCCGCCAACGTTGTGCTCGATGAACCCACCAACGGGCTCGACGTCTTAGCGACCCGCGCCCTGCGTGAGTTCTTGCGCGAACTGAAAGC
Organism: uncultured Pseudomonadota bacterium; assembly: GCA_903879335.1. GTDB lineage: Bacteria > Pseudomonadota > Gammaproteobacteria > Steroidobacterales > Steroidobacteraceae > CAIKZZ01. The sequence continues at coordinate 23,967 of CAIRLC010000005.1, read as the reverse complement.
GGAAGGTCGCTGCGTCTTGCTCTCGACCCACGTGATGCAGGAGGTGGCTGCGTTGTGTGATCGCATCGTGGTGATCGCGCATGGCCGCGTCGTCGCGAATGGCTCACCCGATGAGCTGCGCGCACAAACCGGCGAAGCGGCGCTGGAGGAAGCCTTCATGCACCTCATCAGCCCGAGCGAGGTGAGCCCATGAGATCCGCCTTCGTCGTCTTTCGCAAAGAACTGCGCGAGAGTCTGCGCGACCGTCGCGCGCTCATGAATACGCTATTGGTAGGCCCTTTGCTCGGCCCGCTGCTATTCCTCGTGATGATCCGCGTCGTGGTCAGCACTGAATTGAACAAGGCCGAGAAGCCCTTGCCTGTCGCCATCCAAGGCGCGGAGCGAGCGCCGAATCTCGTCGCAGCACTCAAAGCGGCCGGCGCCGCCGTGAGCGTCGCACCCGCTGACCCCGCGCAAGCGGTTCGCGATGAAGACATTGAACTGGCCCTCGTCATTCCGAGCAACTACGCCGAAGAGTGGCAAGCCGGGCGCGCCGCCACCGTCTACGCCTACTACGACTCCTCCCGCAAAGAAGCAGGCTCACAAATTGGCCGTCTAAAAGGCATGCTCGAAGTTTACAGCCGACAAGTTGGCGCGATGCGCCTCATGGTGCGTGGGATTGCGCCGATGGTGGCTAATCCGCTCCTGGTCGCGGATCGGGACCAAGCGACGCCCTCATCCAAAGGCGCCATGCTCTTCGCCATGCTGCCTTATATGCTGATCCTCACGACCTTTATCGGTGGCATGTTCCTCGCGATCGATGCCACAGCCGGTGAACGCGAGCGGCAATCACTCGAGCCGCTCTTTGCCACGCCCGTACGACGAACATCGTTTCTCGCCGGCAAGGTGATGGCGACGACGGCCTTCGCAGGGACCTCGGTGGCCATGTCCTTAGTGGCCTTCCTGATCGTCGGACGCTTTATGCCTGCCGCCGACCTCGGTATGTCAATTGATTTGGGATCACGATTCCTCGGACTCGTGATCCCCGTCATGCTGCCACTCGTACTCATGGTGTCCTCGCTGCAGACCTTCGTGGCGGCCTTTGCCAAGACCTTCCGCGAAGCTCAGACCCAACTCGGTCTGTTGCAAATTGTCCCGGTTGTTCCGGTATTGCTGGTCACCGTACTGCCGTTTAAAACGGCCCTGTGGATGTATGCGATCCCTCTGGTTGGCCAGCAATTGGTCATCACGCGAGCCTTGCGCGGCGATACGGTCGGCTTAGTTCCGGAACTCTTAGTGATCGTGTCCACGCTCGTCTTGGCCGCGTTGACCTACGTGGCAGCCCGACGGGCCTACACCTCAGAGCGCCTAGCACTGTCGGGTTAAAAATCCTGGAGCAAGTCCTGTCTAGCGGCGATTGGCGCTTCAAGTTGCCGCCTCAAGGAGTCAAGCCAAGTTGACGATCGGGCGGCCATTCGGTTCATCAGGCATTGATGCTAACCATATCGGCGCGCTCTTCAATGCGCCGGATGATCTCGTCTAGACCCGAGCCTGTTTTAAGATTCGTGAACACGAAAGGACGGGTCGGGCGCATCTTCCTCGCATCCCGATCCATGACCTCAAGCGAGGCACCGACATAGGGAGCGAGGTCAATCTTGTTGATCACCAGAAGGTCTGAACGCGTAATGCCCGGGCCACCTTTGCGCGGAATTTTGTCGCCGGCGGCAACGTCAATCACGTAAATCGTGAAGTCGGATAATTCTGGACTGAAAGTCGCCGCTAGGTTGTCACCGCCCGACTCGACAAAAACGATCTCGAGGTCGCCAAAGCGCCGTGCCAATCGGTCCACCGCCTCCAGGTTGATGGAGGCATCTTCTCGGATGGCGGTGTGCGGACAGCCGCCCGTTTCGACGCCGATGATGCGCTCGGGGACTAAAGCCTCGTTGCGCACGAGGAACTGTGCATCCTCTTCCGTATAGATGTCGTTGGTCACCACGGCGATTCGGCGCCGATCGCGGAGCGCCCGGCATAGAGACAGCGTGAGCGCCGTCTTACCGGAGCCCACCGGACCGCCGATACCGACGCGCAACGGGCTGGAATAGGTTTTAGGAACGGAAGAGTCGTGTGTGTTGGTGTTCATGTTGCATTGAGGCCATGATTTGGCCAGGTAAGAAGTTTGTCAGTTCATCGAGCGGACAGTCGCGCGCCACGCTCACCATCATCGCTAAGCCTTGCCCGAGCTCAGTCAGCAGGCGTTGTCCCGCACTTTGACCCAGCGGTACCGTTTTAACCGCAGCGAGCACGATATTTTCGAGTGCCGCATATAGGTAGCCGAGGAGTGCCGTCTCAGTATCGAGTCCGCGGGCCATCGCCGCGACCGCCCACGCGATTGGATAACCGAGCCCCTCATCAGCCTCGAGATCGTCCAGTTGCTGCCGCACGGCGCCATCAACCCCTGGAGTCGATACGACTAATAGACGCATGGAGCGGCCCATCTGGAGCGTCTCAGCCAGTAATTCACGGGTCTCCCGGCTGGCGAGAAAGCGCGCATTGATCAAGACGAGGTCACCGACCGATCCTTGCGCCAAAGCGTCAAAGGTCCGCGCGACGATGACCGCCTCGGTACGGGCAATGCCTTCACTCAGCACTGTTTCAATCCACTGCCGCGCGCTCGATTCATCGCTGACCCAGCCCGCCTCTATCGCTGACTCGAGACCTTGCGAATACGAGTAGGCACCGACGGGTAGCGTCGCACTCGACAACTGCAAGAGTGCAGCCAGCGCGCTCATCCCGGCCGATACTCGTGGATCACGGGCGCGAGGGCATGCCCACCACCTGCATGGGCGTGATCGTGACCATAGGCGCCACCCTCGGGCTCAAATGGGCCGACGATAGGCTGCGGACTCAAGCCCAGCCCCTCCAGCATCCGACCGAGGACCGGGTCGTTTGAAATGCGCACGACCCCAGGCGCGATCTCGACCGCCACATGCCGATTGCCGAGGTGATAGGCGGCGCGCGCGAGCAACAGCGCATCCTGGCAGCGAACTTCAAGCAAGGATTCGTCGGCCGCGCGGATTTCAACGACGAGACCCGATTCGGTCACCCAGCACTCGCCGCCGCGCATGACACTGCCGCGCGGCACGACAATGGCGATCGGTCGCCCATCTTCCAAATTGGCGACATGACGCGTCCGGACCCGCTGCTCAAAGGCGGCCACCAACTGTGCAGTCGGGACACACTCAGCCGACGCACGCGCAATGAGTCGTTCAGGCATCGGGATGGTCATCAGAATAGAAAATAACGTTGCGCGAGTGGCAGTTCGACTGCCGGCTCACATTCCAGCAACACGCCGTCGGCGCGCACCACGTAGGTCTCTGGATCCACCTCGAGGTGAGGCGTCGCGTCGTTATGAACCATATCCGCTTTACGCACCGAACGAGTACCCGACACCGCCACCAGCGGCTTGGACAAGCCAAGCTCCGCCACGCTGCCCTTTTCAAGCGCAGCCTTTGACACAAAAGTCACGGAGGTCGTTAAGGCCTTGCCATAGGCGCCAAACATCGGCCGGTAGTGGACCGGCTGTGGCGTCGGAATGGATGCATTGGGATCTCCCATCGGCGCCAAGGCAATCATGCCGCCTTTGAGCACCATCGCCGGCTTTGCGCCAAAGAACGCCGGTCGCCACAGGACTAGATCCGCTAACTTACCCGGTTCAACCGAGCCGACCACGTGCGCAATACCGTGGGTAATCGCCGGATTAATGGTGTATTTCGCGATGTAACGCTTCGCCCGCGCATTATCAGTGCGTGCGGTATCACCGGCTAAGCTGCCGCGCTGCTGCTTCATTTTGTGGGCGGTCTGCCACGTGCGAATCACGACCTCACCCACACGGCCCATGGCTTGTGAATCGGAGGACATCATGGAGAACACGCCGAGATCGTGGAGGATGTCCTCCGCTGCGATGGTCTCGCGTCGAATGCGGGACTCGGCGAACGCCACATCTTCAGCAATCGCCGGGTCTAAGTGATGGCAAACCATCAACATGTCGAGGTGCTCGTCCACTGTGTTGACCGTGTACGGCCGCGTTGGATTGGTGGAGCTCGGCAACACATTCGGGAGTGCTGCTGCCCGAATGATGTCGGGTGCATGCCCACCACCCGCCCCTTCCGTGTGGAAGGTGTGGATCGTGCGCCCCGCAATGGCATCAATGGTCGTCTCGACGAAGCCCGACTCATTCAGGGTGTCGGTGTGGATCGCGACCTGCACGTCCGTCGCGTCGGCAACCCGCAGACAGGTGTCGATCGCCTTCGGCGTCGTGCCCCAATCCTCATGCAATTTAAGCCCGATCGCGCCCGCTTCGACTTGCTCGATCAACGGCGCCTCGGCGCTGCCGTTGCCCTTGCCGAGGAAGCCTAAGTTCATGGGAAATGCATCCGCCGCACCCAGCATCCGGGCTAGGTGCCACGGGCCGGGCGTACAGGTGGTGGCCGTGGTCCCGGCGGCCGGCCCGGTGCCGCCGCCGAGCATCGTCGTCACGCCGGACGCCAACGCGTCGTCAATTTGTTGCGGGCAGATAAAGTGGATATGCGAGTCTACACCACCCGCCGTGACGATCATGCCTTCACCCGCAATGATTTCCGTGCCGGCGCCGATCGGGATATCAACCCCGTCTTGGACATCTGGATTCCCGGCTTTGCCCAGCCGCCAGATATATCCATCCTTGAGGCCGATATCGGCTTTGATCACGCCCCAGTAATCCAAGATCACGGCATTGGTGATCACGGTATCGGCGACGAATGCCGAAGTCAGCTGACTCTGCCCCATGCCATCGCGGATCACCTTGCCGCCGCCAAATTTCACTTCTTCGCCATAGACCGTACGATCGGCTTCGATCTCAATCCATAGCGCCGTGTCCGCCAGACGAATGCGATCGCCGGTCGTTGGTCCATACATTTCCGCATAGGCCTGCCGGCTAATTCGAAGCGACATTAGAGTGCGCCCTCGATACGGCCTGCAAACCCATGCACCCGACGCAGGCCACCGTAGGCCACCAGACGCACCGTGCGTGTCTGCCCGGGCTCGAATCGAACCGCGGTACCCGCAGCGATGTCGAGTCGCATGCCTCGCGCTTGCGCGCGTTCAAAGGCGAGCGCGAGATTCGTTTCAGCGAAGTGGTAGTGCGAACCCACCTGTATCGGCCGATCACCACGATTTTGGACTTCGATCGTCACGGTGGCGCGACCCATGTTCAACTCGATATCTTCGTCGACCGTCTCAATTTCACCCGGCTTCATGGCTGCCCCCTCAGAGGATCGGATCGTGGACGGTCACGAGTTTGGTGCCGTCCGGAAACGTGGCTTCAATCTGAATTTCGGGAATCATCTCCGCGACGCCATCCATTACATCGGCACGACTCAAGATCGTGCGACCGACATGCATCAGTTGCGCGACGGTCTGCCCATCGCGCGCGCCCTCCAGAATCGCGGCGCTGATCAGCGCGATCGCCTCGGGATAATTGAGCTTGAGGCCACGTGCCCGACGACGCTCGGCCAGAAGCCCTGCTGTAAAGAGCAGTAACTTATCTTTTTCACGGGGAGTCATTTCCATCGCGTATTACCTCAACTCCGTTAGACCGCCCAAATCCGCGGCGGCACTGCGACCCGTCCCAACATCATCGGCCGCAGTCGCGACCAAAGCGCGGTAAACCACTCGTGTGCCGCCTCACTCGAATGACCGAGGTAGCGCGCGCACAGTACGCGGGGCAACACAGTGAGCGCACCTCGCCCCTCTCGCACGGGTAACGCGCGGCAGAGAGCCAACTCAGCGGCATCGGGCGGCGGACCGACGCAGAGCATGGTGCCGTACACGGGCGCCCCAGCCAAGGCGGCAGAGCGCCGCAATAATTCTGATCCGCCGTCGATCACCGCCCGTTCGTACAAGACCTCACGACCCTCGATACGCAGCAAGACTCGCGTCTCGAGGCGACCGGTGTCGAAGCGCTCGCCCGCATGGGTTCGGCCAAGACACCATACATCCCAAGCCATCAAGCGCGCATCGCCGGACAACTCAATCCGCAAATCCGCACGGGCCTCGGCGCCATCGTAAACGATCGCTTCGCGTGGCAAATACTCGAGCGCAGCACCTGGGGCAACTCGTAAATCGGTTGTGCTGTCGGCCGTGGCTCCCAGTGATCTGTACCACTTAGAGGCACCCGGTGTCGTGAGCAGCGCCGCTGCGCCTGCAGCGACCGTCACCTCCAGGGCGAGGCTATCACCGCCCACCAACCCAGAGGGGGGATGCAAAACAATCGCATGACACGGCGAGTCACCCTCGGGATGCAGCGCCTTCTGCACGACCAGAGGTCCGATATGACGTCGATGCACCAATTCAGTGCGCGCAGCGCGCCTCTCAAAGCCGAGTTCCAGCCGAGCGGTCCAGCCAGAATCGCGGCTTGAGGCCATGGCTTGCGGTGTATTCATGGCGCGAGGGTACACGGCTGCGTGCATCGACGACCATCTACCTCGCGCGTCACCAGCGGACATGTGGATACTCAATCCGAAAGACCCACCATTGGAGCTGCAAGAACTAGACCAACGCGGCGGGTCAAGGTCAGTCTGCCGCGCGCTTCGGCCAAGTCGCGACGAGGCCACTGACCACAATGAGCAGAATTCCAATCCACGTCGCCCACGTCGGCACATCCCCGAACATCACCGCACCCGCAGCCACCGCGCCGACGATCTCCGAATAACCGAGGGGCGCGAGCTGCGAGGATTTGGCATAGCGATGCGCCGCCACAATGCCGTAGTGCCCAACTGCGGCGATCAGCCCGACGGCCAGCATGAGCCACATATCCCAGTGGGAAGGGACCTGAAATACAGATGGCACGACAAACGAGTACCCAATCGCGCCGATCAGTGCCGATAAGGCGGTCGTGATGATCGGTGAGGACTCGTCGGCCAGTCGTCGAGTGGCAAGCATGGACAGCGGGTACAGCACAGCTGAACCGACGGCAAAAATCGCCCCATCAGCAAGGCCGTGGAAGGTAGGACGGACGACGATCAGCGCACCGATAAAACCACACACTACCATCGACCACTGCCTGCCCGTCGGGCGCTCACCCAGAATGAGCGCAGACAAGGGCAACAGCACCACCGGATAGCTCAGAAAAATCGCCATCGCGTCGGCAACGGGCATGCGCGAGACCGCCATAAAGAAACAGCCGGACGCCAAACACATGCAGGTGCCACGGGCCAGTTGCCACAACGGATGCCGAGGCTTAAGACCCTGCCAGCCGCGGTTCCACGTGGCGAGTGGCACTACCGCAGCGGCATAAACGATATGACGCGCCCAGACGATCTCAAGCACCGGCAGTCGCGTCGACAATAGCTTGGCGATGGCGTCCATCACTGGCAAAAAGGCGAGCGAGGCTGCGAAGATCAGATACCCGCGCCGCAGCTGTGATGCCGCCTGGGCTACTGGCGTCATTACTCCTCGTCCTTGACCGTCACTCGCGCCAAGGCTTCCGGCATTTCAGCCAGGTAATACGCCAACACCGCGAGTGTCGCGACTTCTGAACGCAAGTTCTCCGGGTCCACTTTGTCGAGCGTGTCGGCCGCGGTGTGGTGATAGTCGAAATAATGCCGCGCGTCGAGGAGCGGTGCAAAGCCTGGCACGCCGGACAACTGTAACGGCCGAATATCTGAACCAACCACCCCCTCACGGCGCACCAGAACCGTAGCGCCGATGGGCGACAGTGCTTGGGTTACCGCTTTCAGTTTTTCCATCGAGTTTGAATTGACGGCGGCCTGCACGCCGAGTGCACGGCCTGCACCCAAATCGCATTCGATCGCCGCCACCGTTTTGCCAGGCTGCTTGGAAGCCGCAGCAAAATAAGCTTGCCCACCGCGGCCGCCATTTTCTTCGTTCGTGAAAGCCACGAAGCGGATGGTGCGACGCGGATGGAGGCCCAGCCGCGCCAGCGTTTCAATGACACCCGCCGCCGCCATCACCCCTGCGCCATCATCAATCGCCCCGGTGCCCAGATCCCAGGAATCGAGGTGCCCACCCACCACGACGACATCCTCAGGATGTTCGCGACCCACCCATTCCGCAACCACGTTCGCACTTTCGGCATCCGGCAAATGGCGTGGGGTCAGCGTGAGGTGGACGCTGACAGGTCCCGCTGCGGCGAGACGATCCAGCAATTGCGCGTCTTCCGCCGCCAACGCCGCAGCCGGCATCGGCGTCTGCCCTGCGTCCCACTCGGTGGCGCCGGTGTGTGGCAAGCGGTACTGCGCGTCCCCCACGGAGCGCACCAAGGTTGCGACGGCGCCAAGTTTGCTGGCCGCGCTCGGGCCCACAAACCGTTCTTCTCCAGCTTGGCCGTAGGCTTCACCGGCATAACCGTTGTCGGCTAAACGCTGATCAAAGGGCATGTTGAAGACCACAATTTTGCCCTGAGCGTCCTTGGCCCGGGCGCTCAGCTCCTCAAAACTATGCACCACCAAGACCCGTGCCGTGAGCCCATTCGCAGGCGTCGCGCCGGAATCCCCCAGCGCGGCAAGGTGCAGATGTTGGTTGAGGCCGGTCGAACGACCGGCAAACTCAACCACGTCCGCCGTTTCAACGCCACGCTCCCAGTGGGGCACTTTGGTGGGTTGGAGAGCAACAGTCGCGCCGACCTCTTTCATCGCGGCCGCGATCCGAACGATGGCAGCCTCCAGGCCGGTCGAACCCGAGAGACGCGGACCGATTTCATCGGTTAACTCTGCCAAGTGTTGGTAGGCCCAAACATCCTGCATTGCAACATCCCGAATACGCCCCAACACGGCCGGATCGACAGCCGGTTGGCCAGATGCTGCGCCGAGGGCTGCCACCGGGAAAAAGGGCAATAATGCGAGGCTAAGAATCCAAAACCGGATAGACATAGACCATCCTAGGCGTACGACGAAAGCCCGGATTGTAATGGCATCGGCGCTGGCACACCGCGCAATTCCGGAGAACCTTTGCGAAGCCCGTCCGGGCGAACTGCGCCGGCTCACGTCGGTCTTGCATGCGCCTGTAGGTATTAGACCCAATAACACTGGCCGCAATAACTGTCGCACAGTGCTGCGGACCGGCCGCAAGGTTGCGCCGGATCAAACCAAGGACGAGTTTTCTACAGGCATGGAGGCCTTTATGACACGCTTACAAACCACGACCCACAACAACAGCCACAAGTCGAAGCTGATTCGGGCACCCAAGCAAAAAAAGTTTGCTGAAGCTCCGATACGTGCTCGAGTCAATCCGCTGAGCATGACCACTGAAGACAGCGCCAAAGTTGACGAGGAACTGCGTCGGGCCATGATTGAAACCGCAGCTTATTTCTTAGCGGAGCTCAGGCATTTTGAGGCAGGCCACGAGCTCGACGACTGGTGTGCCGCTGAGAATCAAGTGGCCGATCGAATCAATATGCGCTTTAGCGTCACATCGGATTGAGTCAATGGATACGCCGCATCGTCACTGGTTACGCTCAGGACGCCGATTTTCGACCTGGATTGGCTCGCGTCAAACCAACGTTATTATTCGCAAAGCCATCGGTGTTACTTCAACACAAATGGCAATGAATCTAATTTCGGCGAACTTATATTTTTTCCGAAAGTGCGTAGAAGCCACAATGACGCGGTGTGTCTTTAATCGTTTTAATTAAACCGTCGAGTCGAAACTTACCAACGCAATGAAGCGCTGAGAAGTTTCAAAAGCTGCCCGACAGCGACGTCAAATCATGGATTTGCGTCGTCAAAAGGAAAGCGTCTCGACAACTGTTCGAGTACCAAAATGGAAGTTGGAGAACTCTGCCATGAACGCAATTCGCAAATTTGTCGCCGACGAATCCGGTGTAACGGCCATTGAATATGGTTTGATCGCCGCCTTGATCGCTGCTGCCATCGTCATCTCGGTGACTTTGCTCGGCACGAACATCAGCGCTTTGTTTACGAAAGTCGCTGGGAAAATCGTGTAACCGACAGTCGATCGCCGCTGACCTGGAGGCGACTGCCCCAGCCGTCTCCAGATCAGCGCTTCGAAAGACCCCAAATCCTGTACGGCGAATGGACTCGCTGAACGCGCGGAACCAACCGTCAGGCGCCGTCGCCGCTGAAAGGACAACCGCATGGACGCGTTTTTTGACCTCGGCTTGCTCGGGCTTGTCGTGACCGCGACCGTCACGGACGTCCTGTACCGGCGTGTTCCTAATCTCTTGATACTGGTGAGCGCCATCATCGCCCTCGGTTTGGCGATTGACTCAGCGGGACTCCCTGGCGTCATCCACGCCCTCAGCGGATTCATCGCTGGACTGGCCTTACTCCTACCGCTCTACGCGCTCAGCGTACTCGGTGCCGGCGATGTCAAATTAGCGGCCGCCATCGGCGCCTACAGCGGGGCGACGGGACTCATTCAGATCTTACTGGCTAGCGCCATGGCCGGAGGCATCCTCGCCCTGCTTTATGCGGCACGGGACCGGCGGGTCTCACAGCTGCTCGCCAATCTCGGCCACGTGCTATTCGGCGCTTGGATCACGGCTGCCCACGGCACGTCGTCAGCCAACCACGCCGAATCATCGATCGGCTCAATGCCATACGCCCCATGCCTCGCCGTTGGCTGCTTGGTGTGGCGGTTCAAGCTGCAAAGCGCATGAAAAGCCAAACGATTAATCGCTGGATACCGCGTTTGCACACGATCGGCTCAGTCAGATCAATTGACCGACTACGCCGCGTGGACGCTGCCCTTCAACCAGTGCCCGAGACCTACGGCGGAGAACACGCATGAGCAAGTTAAGAGCCATTCTGACCATTGTGGCCGCGCTGGTCCTCGCCTCCTTCGCGGCTGTGCTCGCGGGACGATATGTCGGCAATAAAACCCGACAAAACACCCACCAAGTCGCGGTTGCCAAAAGCACCATCGAACTGGGCACACCGCTCAGCGCGGATCTCGTGACCATGATTGACTGGCCGCGCGAGAGTACGCCGGACGGGACCTTTTCTACACTCACTCCACTGCTCGCGGAACCCACCACCAAGGCCCCGCGCGTCGTCCGCACGACGATACTCAAAGGCGAACCCATTCTGGAACTCCGGCTCGCCCCGATCGGCAGCCTCGGCGGACTAGCGGCCGTCATTGCGCCTGGCAATCGCGCCATCACGGTGCGCGTCAATGACGTGGTCGGCGTGGGTGGATTTGCGCTACCCGGATCGTACGTGGACGTGCTCGTCAATACGACCCAGACCAGCGGCTCCAACACCGTTTTGGATGAAAGCATCTCGAAAATCGTCCTGAACCACATCCTCGTGTTGGCGGCCGCTGAAGAAATTTCGCGCGACGATTCCAAGCCCAAAGTGGTGAATGCAGTGACCTTAGAGGTGACGCCCGAGCAGGCGGAACGAATTGATCTTGCTCGCAGCGTCGGCACTCTCTCACTCGTGCTGCGTAATCCGATGGACGTTGGACAGTCCGGATCGCTCGGCGTCGACAAAAGAATGCTCCTTGGTAATGGACCCTGGGATCGAGGCAAGGTAGCAGTGCCGATGCCTGATAGTTCCGAAGTCACGCTACCTCCACCGATGCCTGTCGCCAAGGCGAAGCCGACTCGGCCCGCGGCGGAACGCATTGAGGTCATTCGCGGCACCACTCGTGGCACTCAGAGTGTTGAGCGATGAACGCGCCGAAGCCATCCATCACGGGCTCAGTGGCGAGGCCATTGCTGCCGAACGAACACCGCCGGAGCACCCCCATGACCATTCGTTGCACCCGCTCGTTGTTGATCACTGCCCTGTGCTGCAGCGCCATGCTTGTCGGCGCCGGCGCCATCGCAGAATCCCCGCCGCTCACGGCCATGTCACCCGCGGATGCCGCGGCTACGACGACTCCGCTCGTGTCTGCCGCAGCAGCGGTCAATCCAAGTCACGCGCCGCTGTCAGTGCAAGTCATGCTGCACAAGTCCTTGCTGGTGCACCTTGAAGAGCCGGTCAGCCGGGTATCGACCGGGGATCCAGACGTGGCTGATATTTTGCTGATCAACCCCACGGAACTGTACGTACTCGGGAAAGCCCTGGGCACCACGAATCTCGTGGCCTGGGGCAAACACGGAACGGGCGTGCCGATGGACGTCGATGTGCGTTTAGACACGACGGCGCTCAGTACTGCGCTGAAAAGCATCATGCCCGATGAATCGGACTTGAGAGTCTCGACGCTTGGGAATTCCATTGTGCTGAGTGGATCGGTCCAGGACGGGTTTCGGGCCGAACGGGCGATCACTATGGCCGAGTCCTTTTCCAATGAGAAAAAGGTCGTCAATCTCTTGCGCACGACGGCGCCGCAGCAGGTGCTTCTCGAGGTGAAGATCGCGGAAGTCTCGAAAACCTTGATCGATCAACTGGGGGCGGATTTTTCGGCCACTCATCTCGCCTCGGCCACGGGATTGGGGTGGCAGCTCGCCGGCGGCTATCTATCCGGTGCGGCCGGGATCGGTCAGATTTTTAAGCCCGGCATGACGAGCACCCAAATCCAAGTGGATGCCAACAACAAGCACGAGATCGTGAAGGTCCTCGCCGAGCCAAACATCATGGCGATCAGCGGTCAGGAGGGATCATTCCTCGCCGGCGGAAAAATCTACTTTCCGATTCCTCAGGGTATCGCCGGAGCCATGTCGATCACGCTCGAGGAAAAAGAATATGGCATCGGGATTCGGTTCACGCCAACCGTTCTGGAAGATGGCCGTATCAACCTACGGGTGAGCCCCGAGGTCTCGGATATCAACCAGCAAGGCATCATCATCAGCGCGCTCGGCGCCGGACAGTCCGTGCTGCCATCGATCACGACCCGCCGCGCTTCCACCACTGTGCAACTGCGTGACGGACAAACCTTCGCAATTGGCGGACTGATTAAAAACAACGTCACGGAAACGGTTAAGCGGTTTCCAGCCCTGGGTGAGTTACCCATACTCGGCGCGCTGTTCCGCAGCAGCTCCTTCCAGAATGACAAAACTGAGTTGCTCTTTGTCATTACCGCTCATCTCGTCAAGCCGATCGGCAATGATTACCGAATGCCGACGGACGGGTTTGTCCCACCGGAACGCGCTGACTTCCTCTTGAAAGGCAATCTTGAGGGGCGCCCTCAAGTACCGCCGCCGCCAAGCGCTGAACCCTTAGCCTATACGCCCAACTAGCGCATCCACGCCCAAACTTTCCAAGGATGGAACAGTCATGCACGCCCTCATTAGACCTTTAGGCACGGCCGTCATTATTCTGGCGACCAGCGGCTGCACGTCCCCAACCCCGCAACTCGATGCGGAGTTTGGCGTCAGCATTCGACAATCCGTCGACCTACAACTGATCAACCCCTTCGCGCTGTACGACCTGAACCCGGTCAATGGTCTCGATGGCGTGGCCGCCGTGAACGCTGCACGACGCTACGAATCCTCATTCGCAGCACCACCGGCCCCGGCCAACGTGTTCGCCGTCGGCGTCGGCAGCGGCGCGGCTTTAACGCAAGCGCCGGCTGTGCCAGCCAATCAATGAGTAGGAGCAACCCATGAAAATCGTGATCGTCGCCATCGACCCAGCCCGTCTCGCTTCGCTCTCCCAATTGCTGACCGACCCGCTACTACCGGAGCGCCTAATCAAATGCCGCGAATCCGACCTCATCGGTCTCGCCGCTGTGGTGGCGCAAGAATTGCCGGACCTAGTGATCGTGGATCAGCTCTGCAGCAACACTGAGCAGGTGATGCTGCTCGAACCCACGGCCACTCAATACCCCGGAATTTCGTTCATTCTGCTCGGCAATGGCATGGTTGCCGAGACCCTCATGCACGCCATGCATGTCGGCGTTAAGGACGTCTTACCGATGCCCTATCCCGACGAGAGACTCGTCTCGGCGGTCAAACGTATCGAGCAGACTCGCTCCATCGGTACGAACGTCGCCGCCAAAGCGCATGTGTCGGCGTTCTTTCCCTGTAAAGGCGGCAGTGGTTCTACCTTTATGGCGACCAACATCGCCTATGCGATGGCGGCGGAGTACAAAAAGCGGACGTTGTTGGTGGATCTAGATTGGTCATCGGGGGATGCGTTGTTATTCATCGCCAAGGTCCCGGGCACCGCGACGATCTCGGATCTCGCGAAAAACATGTCGCGGCTGGACACCGAGCTCCTCAAAGCGAGCACCGTCCATATCCTGCCGAACCTTGACGCCCTCGAAGCTCCAGAGAGCCTCCATTTGGGGCTTGGTGTCCGCCCGGAACATTTGGACATGTTGCTCAACCTGGCCGGTTCGATCTACGACTGCGTCGTATTCAACTTAGGACGAACCTTCGATCCAGTCACCGTCCGTGTACTAGACCGCTCACATGCGATCGTTGCCACGATGCAAATGAGCATCCCGCAATTACGTGCCGCCAAAAGGGTATTGGCGACAACCGCAGCACTCGGCGTCGATGAAAAAAATATACACCTGATCGTGAATCGATTTAAGAGCAATGACGATATCCATGTTGAGGATGTCGAGCAAGCACTGTCCAGAAAGGTCTCCTGCCTGATACCCAGCGACTACGAAACCGTATCAGGCGCGATCAATCGAGGCGTGCCCTTAATTTCGAGCCACCCGCGACATCCGATTTCGCAAAAGCTCAGAGTGATTTGCGAAACCTATTTCGGAATGGAGCCCACCGAAAAGCAAGGTTGGTTTAAACAATTTGCCAAATAAAAACGGTCGCAGTCAGACGACTGCCCAAGATTCTGATTTCGTTCTCAAACTTCCTGACCGGCGTTGCGGATAAAAAATGCTAAATCCCCCGAATAACAGCCAAGTCCATCAAGAAGTCCGCTCGCGAATACACCATCAACTACTTGATAAGGTCAATTTGGCTGAATTAGAACGAATGGCGCCGCAAAAAATGGCCTCTGAACTGCGCCGAATCGTCGAACGGTTGCTGGCATTAGATCCCACTCCGCTGAATGCGCAAGAGCGAACGACTGTCATCCAAGCCATTCAAGACGAAGTCTTAGGATTAGGGCCGCTGGAACCCTTGCTTGCCGATGAAGGTATTTCAGATATCTTGGTCAATACCGCTAATTCGGTCTATGTCGAACGGCGCGGACTGCTTGAAAAGACGAGCGTCTGCTTCGAAAACGACACTCATTTGATGAAAATTATCGACAAAATCGTCTCCGCGATAGGGCGTCGCGTCGACGAGTCGAGCCCAATGGTCGACGCGCGTCTCAAAGACGGCTCGCGCGTCAATGCCATCATTCCGCCGCTCGCGATTGATGGACCCATTTTATCGATCCGTCGATTCTCAAAAATCCCGCTCAAAATGACCGATCTGACCGCCAATCAGACCTTAACCGCGCCTATGGCCTTCATCTTGGAGGGCTTGGTCCACGCTCGAATTAATTTGCTTCTCTCCGGCGGGACAGGAACCGGCAAAACAACGCTACTGAATGTGTTGTCCAGTGCCATCTCAGTGGACGAACGCATCATCACCATCGAGGACGCGGCCGAACTTCGCTTGCAGCAGCCCCACGTGGTTCGGCTCGAAACCCGACCACCGAATGTCGAGGGAAAAGGCGAGATCAACCAGCGCGCCCTGGTCCGCAACAGTCTGCGAATGCGACCGAACCGGATTATCGTCGGTGAGGTGCGTGGCGCCGAAGTGCTCGACATGTTGCAAGCCATGAACACCGGTCACGACGGTTCCATGGCCACGGTCCATGCGAACAGCCCTCGCGATGCACTGATCCGCCTCGAAAACATGCTCGGCATGGCCGGCTACGCCATGTCGTCGCGAGCGATACGCCAGCAAATTGCCTCGGCGCTCACGGTCATCATTCAAATCTCCCGGCTCAGCGACGGCAAACGCAAGATCGTGAGCATCCAGGAACTGACCGGCATGGAGGGTGAGGTGATCTCCATGCAAGAAATATTCACTTTTGAACAAACCGGATTGTCACCCGATGGGAAGGTGATCGGACATTTTCGCGCCACCGGAATCCGACCCCAGTTTGCAGAACGACTCCACATCCGGGGGATCACGATACCGGCCGACATGTTTGACCCGTCCGTCCACCGCGGGTGACTATCATGGACAATACCTCTTACCTCTGGCTTGTCTTTCTCTTCTTCGCTGTGCTTCTGCTGCTCGACGGATTAAGGGCCGGCTGGAGGGGCTGGATTGCCAACGAACACCGCCGGTTGAAGCCACGACTCCGTGCGATTCGAGGCATCGCAGCCCCCTCGAGTGGCCCCGGACTGCTGAAGCTGCGAAATCTCTCCGGTTCAGCAACGCTTGACGCGACATTACGTCATCTACCCTGGTTTGCTCTCCTTGACCAATTGATTCTGCAGGCGGGATACGAATTCAATCTGGCACGGCTTCTGGGAGGCTCGGTAATCGCGTCGTTCCTCGCGATTATCGGAACGCTGGCCGTAAATGCGGCGACCTTATTCACAATACTAGGTGCGATCGCTGCCCTATTGGCCCCCACCCTTTGGCTGATCCAGCGCAAATCCAATCGTCTCGCCGTGATTGAGGAACAACTGCCTGCAGCCCTCGACATGCTGGCCGCGGCCATGCAAGCCGGCCATGCGTTCCCAAGCGCGCTCAAAATGGCGGGAGAAGAGTTGCCCGAACCGATCTGCGCGGAATTTCAAACCGCATTTGATGAGATCAATTTCGGGTTGGATCACACGCTTGCACTCGGAAATTTCGCGAACCGTGTACCCATCGAGGACGTTCGACACTTTGTGTTGGCGGTGATGATTCAAAGGGACACCGGAGGAAATCTCTCGGCGCTGCTGACCAAAATCGCCACGTTGATGCGGTCTCGAGCCAAGTTCCGCCGTTCAGTTCGCATTCTCACCGCCGAGGGACGCCTCTCGGCCTGGATACTCATTCTTCTCCCGTTTGCATTGGGATTCGTTCTACACGTACTCAATCCTGGATTTTTCGACATTCTCTTCAATGAACCCCTAGGCCGGCGCTTAGTCGGCACTGCTCTACTGATGATGTGTCTTGGGATTTTTTGGATGTCCCGCGCGATCAAGATCCAAAGTTGAGCGTCGGCTAACTCAGAAGAAAATTTATGTCTGCCACTCAAATACTGATCTTTTTCACAGTCTTCGCGGCGGCACTCGCTGCGCTCTATCTAATTTCTCGGTTCCGGCATGGTGACTACACTCGCGCCCGGTTAGCGGCGATCTTCGACGACCAAGCCATCGATACGTCGAGCCCGTCAATGATCGCCTGGAAAACACGGCTCGCGCATCTGGCGGGATTGCTGACCCAACTCTCCGTACCCTTGGGCACCTGGCAGGACTTTCCGGAACGTGTCCGTTTTATGAATGCAGGGCTGCGGAGTGAACGCGCGCCGGTCATATTTTTCGCGTCAAAAACAGCACTGACGTTTCTCCTTCCGCTCATTGCACTGACCGTCATCGCAATGGCCGGACGCCATATTGAGCGTCCGATTCTCTTCTCCATCGTCATCATCAGTGCGGGATTGGGTTATTTCTTACCCAATTTTGTGCTCAATCGATTGATTGAGGCTCGCCAAAAAACCTTGGTTGCGCATTTCCCGGACGCACTGGATCTTATTACCGTATGCGTCGAGGCTGGTTTATCGCTCGATTCCGCGATCGATAAAGTGTCGACAGAGTCCTTCGAGAAATGCCCGCCGCTCGCGGAAGAGTTACATCTCGTGACCCTAGAGATGCGTGCCGGCAGCAGTCGTGAACGTGCTCTGCGCAATCTTGCGTTACGCGCAGGCACGCATGACATCGGCCTTTTAGTCGCCATGCTGATTCAATCGGAGCGTTTTGGCACCAGCGTCTCTGAATCACTCACGGTCTATGCGGAAGTACTTCGCTCCAAGCGCGCCCAAAATGCAGAGGAAGAGGCGGCGAAAGTGGCCACAAAGCTTCTCTTCCCACTGATGTTTTGCGTCTTCCCGGCCATGTTGTTGGTCCTGATGGGGCCGGCCATGTTGAACATCTACCACTCTCTGATGCCTACCCTCACATCGGGCCAGTGATGAACGCCAATCGCATCATCTTGAATTCAAAGGTCCGTGGGGTCGCACTGGTCGAATTCGCGTTGATTAGCGCCATGTTTTTCGCGCTGATCGCGGCGGTTTTCGATTTCAGTTATTTGCTCTATATCAATCTGACCATGCAGCACGCGGTTCGTGAGGGCGCGCGCGTCGCGGCCGTCCATGGAGACTACAGCACGGCAATTGCGCGAATCCAGGATCAGTCCATGGGCCTCTGGACCACCTTATCCCCGACAGTCTCTATTGCCGTCGTCAATGCCAATGGCGGCGTGACCACACTACCTCCGAAATCCTCCGGTGTGTCAGCCGACATTATTGTGCTGACCGTCAATTGCTCGTCCACTCTGATGACCGGATTTATCGCCGCTTTCTTTCCGAACGGCATCTACAGCTTCAGCGTCAGCACGACGATTCGGAATGAGTGATGAAAATTAATTTCCTATTGTCGGTCTCTCGGCCAAGCCACTGTCGGGGAAACGCCCTGATCGAATTCGCGCTTGTCTTGCCGATTTTGCTTCTGCTTATATTCGGCGTCGTGGACTACGGACGGGCAATACAGTTCGCGAATATTCTGACCGGCATCAGCGGCGAATCGGCGAACCTCGCCGCGCGCACACCCGCACTCCCGGATTTCATCATCAGCGCGACGAGCTCAACCGCATCGCCGCTCAAAATCACTACACAGGGGATGATTTACATCACGGTCCTGGTCGGACGTTCCGATGGACGTGGGATCGTAGTGTCGCAAAACCGTATGGCTGGAGGAGATCCGTCTCAGGCCAGTCGAGTCTACATTTGTCCCGGCTGGTCCGGCACCGGTTGCGTAGTGCCGGGTAATTCCGTCTCCGTTGCGCTGCCGATGACCCTCTCCACGGGGGAAATTGTTCATGTCGCCGAGGCTTCGTTCAATTACACGCCCCTCGCCGGCTATATCTCAAGCTCAGTCATTCCCCTGTATTCCATCAGTCTCCTTTAGAGGGAGTCCCGTCATGCAAGGCATTCGTTTTTATAGTCGGGGCGCCGTTGCCATCATGTTTCTACTGATGTTGATCGTACTGATTGGCATCGTCGGCCTGGCGATTGATACGGGCCGTGCCTATGGAGTTCGGGCCAAGCTATCGCACGCCTTAGATGCGGCCTCTCTGGCCGCCGGTCGGGCGTTGGCCACGGGCGCCTCGGACGCCGATCGGTCGTCGGCAGCCATCACCGCTGGGACCCGGTATTACAACGCGAACTATCCAGTCGGCTATATGGGCTCGACACTCGGACCGGTCTCGTTGACCGCGGTTCACAATGCCAGTGGTTACTGGACCGTCGTCGCCACCGGTAGCGCCACCGTGCCGATTACCTTTTTGGGCGCTCTGGGCGTAGCGGGCCCAACTTTGGTCAGTGCTAGCGCAACGTCTGTACGCCGCGATATTGATGTCATGTTGGTGCTGGACAGCTCCGGCTCTTTAGCGATTCCCGCCAGCACCCTACCGAACCTCAAAACAGCTGCAATTAATAACTTCGTTCAGCATTTCGCAGCAGGGGTCGGCGGTGACCGGGTGGGGGTATTGACCTTTGCGTCGGGCGCCCTGGTGAGCGTACCGATTGATAAGACGGTGTCACGCGGCTTCAATTTGGCGAACGTCACCTCGGCGATTAACGCCGTACAAGCCGCCGGCAGTACCGCGCAGGCCGAAGGGCTGCGGGGTGCGCTCGGTGAATTGGACGCCATTCCTGTGAACTTGAGGTCGAGTCTTAGGGTGATCGCATTTTTCAGCGACGGCGCTCCAAACGATGTATCAGCGGCCTTCGTCCGGGTGCCCAGTAACGCCACGGTGACGGGTGATCTTTATTCAGAGACCGGGGGCCCTGCTACCGCACGGGCGACACGTCTTTATTCCAACACCGCGCTCAATACCCAAACAGGTACCTATTCAGACATTGCGACGCTTCCGACGCTTGGGATCGGGGGAATCCCCCTCGCCGGCTATAACGGCCTTCGCACACTGAGTGGCAATCCGGTGACGAACACCCAATGTAACGTCAATAAGGCGGCGAGAAATATGGCCGAGAATGTCGCCAATATCGCACGGTCCGAAGGCGTGATCGTGATGACCGTTGGCTTAGGGGCAGCCTTGACGACGAATGAGTTAACCTATTGTGGCTACGGCGCCTCAGAATATGGCGCCAATATTTTGAATCGTTTTTCTAATTCGAGCGTTTCAGACACCTATAACAGTAGTCAACCGCAGGGCATGTACTGTTACGCAGCAGACTCGACTCAGCTCAGTACTTGTTTCAATTTGATTGCCGATGCTGTGCTGCGACTCACTCAGTAGGTCTTATGTTCCCTCAAAGCCACCAGTACGCTGACGTCCTAGCCCCTTCAGGCCAGCCGTCAGGCCTTATCGGCACCTCGCCACAGTGCGATGCAAGACGTCGTAGGAGTCGTCAGGGATACTGGTAGCATGTAGGCCTAGCCTCCAGCCGCCGCATACGGCTGCTTCGGTGGTCCTGGTTGCAGCGAGTCTCATGCTATGACGTTCACCGAACTATCCATTCCACCAGCACTCATTGCTGCCCTAGCGAAGCAAGACATTAGCGAGCCGACCCCTATTCAGATCGCAGCGATACCGCCTCTCAACGCCGGACAAGATCTATATCTACAGGCCGAGACAGGCACCGGCAAGACTCTTGCCTATCTGCTACCACTATTTGCAAAGTTGGATCCGACGCGGGCCGAGACACAGCTCGTGATCGTTGCACCAACCCACGAATTAGCCATACAGATCCATCGGCAAGCGTGCGAACTTGCGTTAAATGCGTCTTACAGCATTCGCTCAGTATTGCTCATCGGCGGCACGGCGACCGATCGTCAGATTGATAAGCTTAAAGCCAAACCGCAGGTCGTGGTCGGAACACCGGGACGCATCGTCGAACTCATTGAGCGCGGCAAACTTAAGACGGCCCAACTGCGGGCCATTGTCGTCGATGAGGCCGACCGATTGCTGAGCAATGAATGTCTGCACTGGATCCAAAAGATCAAAAGTGCCGCGCCTTCGGGCCGACAACTTGTCTTTGCATCGGCAACGATCGAGTCACAGACGAGCGAGGTGTTGCAGTCGCTCGCCCCGAGCGTAGCTCTGCTTCGAGCGAGTCTTTCAGAAGTTAACGAAAACATCGAACATCTCTACTTGGTGTGCGAGGGTCGGGACAAGCCGGACATTTTGCGTAAATTGCTGCATGCTTTCGATGTGCCGCGATCCATCGTCTTCGTTCATCGCAATGACGTAGCAGAACAAGTTGCGGCGAAGTTAAGCCATCACAAGCTTGCCGCCGCAGATTTGAATTCGGAACTTTCCAAAATGGATCGGAAGCGGGCAATGGATGGCATTCGTAACGGAACCATCCGGATCATGATCTCGTCTGATCTCGCGGCGCGTGGCCTGAACGTTCAGGGCATCACTCACGTTTTTAACCTCGACGTACCGACGATGAGCAAAGCTTATTTGCATCGAGTTGGTCGAACTGGACGTGCCGGTTCAAAGGGAACTGCGGTATCCATCGTCACGGACACCGAGGCTCGTTTAATCCGTCGATACGAGCACGAACTTGGAATTTCTTTGCATTGTGTACGATTAATCAACGGCGAATTAAGACCCGCGAATTTAGCTTGAGTCTGGACGCTCTCCAATCGATCAAGAGCAATGTCTGCGCGATTGATTTAAACCCTCAGTGGCGTGTTGGTAGGCAAAACTCCAGACACATGATTCGCGGCCGAATCTCTTCTTCGGCGATAAAATATTACTGGTTGTGTTTCACGTCTAGACGTCGTTGCGCAAGTCGCCATTGACCTGACCTGCGATTCCTGGTCTTGCCTTTAGAATCGACCCGATAATCTGATTTGCGCAGTCCTCATCGTCGAGCATTCAGTCCTATTTATAGCGGTGATGCATCGATTCACTGTTCCGGAGTGAGAGATATGGACAGCACCTATTTCGAAGATGACGACATGCTGGTAGTCCGTTTATAGGACAAGTCCATCACCGAAGAAGTGTCAGGTTATTGGAATACGCATATTAGGTGCGCCGAAGAGGGAACGACGGTTGATGTCGTGATTCTCGAGGCAATCGCGCACGGCAAGCTACTAGCTGCGATGATCCATGCCGCGTACAGCGAAAGCGTTTAATCAGTGTCCGATCGTGCGGCCAACGTCAGTATCACCAAAGTCTCGATAACCATCCGGCTGTCACCGGATGTCATCAACGCGTTTAGAGCCGCCGCTGAGGGATGGCAAACTCGGATTGATGTGACACTTAAGGATCGGCTTACGCGTAACAACCCGGCCTAGAGCGGCGCCGAGCTTAGGCATCGGATGTGAGTGCCGCAATGGCGGTTATCAATAAAGAAGCCTACTCGCCGTCACGTTCTGCCACCACGAGGATGCTTGGCAATAGCTAAATGCGGTTACTGCCACTCGTCATCACGACGCCACACACAACAGAGCAGTGTGACGAATCGCGTTACGAGAATTGGTGGGCCGTGTAGGTATCGAACCTACGACCAATTGATTAAGAGTAAAGATGCTGTTTTAAGCTGGCTTATTTTTTACTAGGTTATCAAGCAAAAACGACGGTGTGCAGCAAAGTGTGTAACTGTTAGGCGGTCTCGGCAACCAAACGCACACCTAGCGCGGCACAGACTTTATGGACGGTATCAAAGCGCGGTTGGGAGCCTGGACGCAGGGCCTTGTAAAGTGCTTCCCGCGCCAATCCCGTGGATTCGGCGATCTGACTCATGCCGCGAGCTCGAGCAATATCCCCAAGCGCAGTGGCGAGCAACGCGCCATCGTTCTCTGCGAGCACCAAAGTTAGGTACTCCGCAATGGCTTCGTCAGAATCCATATATTCTGCCGCGTCGAACTCCGGCAGATCTTTCGCCTTGACCATTTTGTGCTTCATCGTGTCACTCCCAAGAAATGCGCTCGGCTCGACGCTGTGCGGTCGCAACATCTCTGGATTGAGAGGACTTGTTGCAACCGCCTAACATCACTACGAGTTCACCGTTCCGCATGATGAAATACATCCGCCAGCCGGCGCCAAAATGCTCACGCATTTCCGATACGCCACGACCGACTGACTTCACGTCGCCCAAATTGCCATGCGCGGCTTTTCGTAGGCGAACAATCAGGCGACGCTGCACGATCTTGTCCGTCAACCCTTTTAACCAAGCGTCAAATTCCGGCAACGTACGGACGATGTACATGCTGGCAATTGTAATCGATCGATTACACTGCTCGCAATAAGGGAATTGCCAACTGACAAGAGGAGCTCACACGCCGAAGAGCGCAAGAAAAAAAGAAAATCTCATGGCGAAATTGGTGGGCCGTGTAGGGATCGAACCTACGACCAATTGATTAAGAGTCTAACCGTATAGTCAGCTTAACTAATTGTTTGTAATCGCACTTACCGAGCCGAATTGGAGAATAATTTTAGCACTTAGGCACAGCTAAGCCCTTGTTTCACCAAGTTACGACACAGCGATATTCTCCACTTAGGCGGGTTAATTTATGGGCGGTTACGGTAGCGGCAGACGGGCATCAAGACCCACCCTGAACCAATGCCGTCGCATCACGATTAGGGCGTTACGAGCTTCTATACGCCATTCTGGCGGGCGAGCACTCATACAGTGGGCCGATGGCGCCAAAATCCTCTTCAAGACATCACGCGCCGCCATAACGCCTTGTGGCGCCAGCGAACAACCATTACACGCCCCAATCACCCTTGCATGGGACAGATGCCCTTTAGGTGGTGCGCGACCTTATTTCGTTTGCCCACAGTGCCAACGGCGCGCACAGCATCTATTTCCGCAATACGGCTTCGCGTGTCGCCATTGCACAGGACTGATCTACCGATCACAAACC
>CAIRLC010000004.1 GCA_903879335.1 uncultured Pseudomonadota bacterium | reverse complement strand
GCCCCGCGTGGTGCGGGGCCTGAGGCTGCCTCAAGGCCTGCTGAGCAGGTTTGAGGTCTTTGTACTGGCGGTGGGGGTGGGATTCGAACCCACGGAAGGCGTTAACCTTCGCTAGTTTTCAAGACTAGAGCCATAAACCGCTCGGCCACCCCACCGCTGAATGGAACTCCCCGTGCGACGGGGGGTCGAAAAAACGACCGGCAACCCCATTATACTGTGTCTCGACCCGTTTCCGGAGGACTTCGATGGACCGTAACCCAATCATTATTGAGTCGACCGCCACCCGCCTCGGCACCCGCGCCGAAACGGACTCCCAGCGCGTCCTTAAGAACACCTACCTGCTGCTGTCGGCATCGTTGCTGTTCAGCGCCGCCACCGCCGGCGCCTCCATGACCTATGGCTGGCCCTACCCCGGCATTCTCGTGACGCTGGTGATGTTCTATGGCCTGCTGTTTGCGATCGAGAAGATGCGCAACAGCGCGTGGAGCGTAGCGCTCGTCTTTGCCTTGACCGGCTTCATGGGCCTAACGCTGGGCCCGATCCTTTCGATGTATATCCGTGTGCTGCCGCACGGCTCGTCGATCGTGATGACATCCCTCGGGATCACCGGTGCGACTTTCCTGTCCTTATCCGCCTATGCGGTCTTCTCCAAGAAACGCTTCGAATTCATGGCGAGCTTTCTGTTCGTCGGCTCGATGATCGCCTTCCTGCTCGGACTCGTGGCGATTTTCTTCCATATGGAAGCGCTGTCGTTGGCCGTATCCGGCATGTTTGCGCTCGTCTCGAGCGGCATGATCCTGTGGCAGACCGGTGAGATCGTGAACGGCGGCGAACGCAATTACGTGCTCGCCACGGTCTCGCTCTACGTGTCCATCTACAATTTGTTCCTGAGTCTGCTGCGCATCTTGGGCGCCAGCGACCGTCGCTGAAACGACGAGGCCTGAGTCGGGGTTATCCGACTCAGGCCTCTGTCTGCGCATCAGTGAGCATCAAACTGCCGGCCAGCGCTCAGCAGTCGCGGTCACCCCGCGGCCGGAATCCGTTCTAACCCACCCATATACGGGCGCAGAGCGTCCGGCACCACGACGCTGCCGTCGGCCTGCTGGTAATTCTCCAACACTGCGACCAGCGCACGGCCGACGGCCACACCCGATCCGTTGAGCGTATGCAGCAATTCCGGCTTACCCGCCGTGTTGCGGAAACGCGCTTGCATCCGGCGAGCCTGGAAGGATTCGCAGTTCGAGCAGGATGAGATCTCACGATACTTCGCCTGCCCCGGTAACCAGACCTCCAAGTCATAGGTTTTAGCCGAACCAAAGCCGATGTCGCCGCTGCACAGCGCGAGCACGCGATACGGCAGTCCCAGCCGCTCGAGCACCGTACCGGCCTGTGCCGCCATCGCTTCCAACGCCTCGTAAGACTCCTCAGGCTTCACCAGATTCACCAATTCGACCTTGTCGAACTGATGCTGACGAATAAGGCCCCGCGTGTCCTTACCGGCCGCCCCGGCTTCGGAGCGAAAACACGGCGTGTGCGCGACCAGGCGCATCGGCAAGACATCGCCATCGAGGATGGCGTCGCGAGCAAAATTCGTCAGCGGCACTTCAGCCGTCGGGATCAGAAAGAGTTCGCGCTCTCCCGAGAGCTTAAATAGATCCTGCTCAAACTTCGGCAACTGGCCTGTGCCGGTCAACGTCTCGCGAGTGACCATGTACGGCACGTAGCCTTCGGTATAGCCGTGCTCGGTGGTATGCAGATCCAACATGAACTGCGCGAGCGCGCGGTGCAGACGGGCCAGCGGCCCTTTGAGGATCGCAAAGCGACTGCCCGACAGCTTGCCTGCCGTCTCAAAATCCAAGCCGCCCAACCCCTCGCCCACCGCCACGTGGTCTTTGGGCTCAAAATCGAACACTCGGGGGGTCCCGACGCGCCGCACTTCGACATTGGCGGTCTCGTCCGCGCCATCGGGGACCGAGTCGTGCAGCAAATTGGGTAACTGCAGAGCAAAGGCATCAACCTCCGCCTGAATCGGACCGAATTCGGCCTCGGCGGCAGCGAGATCACGCCCCAGTTGATCCACCTGCGCCATCAACGGCGCGACGTCTTCGCCCTTGCCCTTTGCCATACCGATGGCTTTGGAGCGCGCATTACGCTCGGAGCGCAACGCATCGGTGCGCATTTGCACCTCTTTGCGACGCGCCTCAAGTGCGGCAAGTGCCGTCAAATCGAGGACAAAGCCGCGGCGCGACAGATTCGCGGCGACGCGTTCAGATTCAGTACGGAGCAACTTCGGATCGAGCACAGTCAACCTCTACAACAGCAACGCCTCAACCCCCGCCGCGGCGACGGAGGACGGCTTCACGGATCTTGATTTCCAGTCCGCGCGGGACGGGATTGTAATAGGTTCTGGGCTCCATCTCGTCCGGGAAATACCGCTGACCCGCGGCATGACCGCCTTCGTCGTGGTCGTACCGGTATCCCTCGCCGTGGCCCAGCTCTTTCATGAGCCGCGTCGGCGCATTACGGATGGCCATCGGGACTGCTAGGGAGCCCAGCGATTCAGCATCCGCACGTGCTGCCTTATACGCGACATAGACCGCGTTACTCTTTGGCGCAACGGCCAGATAAATCACCGCCTGCGCCAGCGCGAGCTCACCTTCGGGGCTACCCAAACGCTCAAAGGCCGCCAGCGCATCGGTCACGATCGACAGTCCACGCGGGTCGGCGTTGCCGATATCTTCGCTGGCCATCCGCAAGACCCGGCGTCCGACATAGAGGGGGTCGCAGCCGCCATCGAGCATCCGGCAAAACCAATACAAGGCTGCATCGGGATCCGAGCCGCGCACCGCTTTATGCAAGGCCGAAATCTGGTCGTAAAAGGCGTCGCCGCCCTTGTCAAAGCGGCGCACCCCGCCCTGCGCCAATTCATCGGCCATCGCCTCGGTGATCGTGCTCGCACCGTCCGCGCGCGCCAGATCGGCGGCCACCTCCAGAAGGTTCAGCAAGCGCCGCCCATCGCCGTCGGCGGCAGTCGCGATTAATCGACGCGCACTCGGCTCAATCGCCAATTCCAGGTGCCCAAGGCCACGCGCCTGATCGCTCAGCGCACGGTCAACGAGGACTTCCAGGTCGGCGGCGGTCAAGCCTTTAAGCACATAGACCCGCGCGCGCGACAGCAACGCCCCGTTGACCTCGAAGGAGGGATTTTCAGTCGTGGCACCGACAAAAATGATGGTGCCGTCTTCCACAAAGGGCAAAAAGGTATCTTGCTGCGCCTTATTGAAGCGATGGACCTCGTCTAAAAACAACACCGTGGGACGTCCGGAACCGGCTCGAGTCTGTTTAGCGCGCTCGACGACTTCGCGGATGTCTTTCACGCCCGCTAACACGGCGGAGAGCGATTCATAGGCGGCGCCCGCCGCGCCTGCCACCAGTCGGGCAAGCGTTGTTTTGCCAGTCCCCGGTGGCCCCCACAGGATGATGGAGTGCAGCGAGTGCCCCTCCAGCAGACGTCGCAAGGGCTTACCCGATCCCAGCACGTGCGCCTGCCCGACGAAGTCGTCCACGCCCATGGGGCGCATGCGATCAGCCAGCGGACGATAAGGCGGAGCACTCATGGGGACAGTGTAGCCGAGCGGATCAGCGCGGCGCTGCAAGACCAAGCCATCGCTCAAGTCGCGCGGCCCATCCACCGACGCCGAGGTAAGCGCCGATGAGGCCTAGCAGGGCGCCGAAGGCATCAGCCCCCTCATCCGCCCAATCACCCGTGCGCGTGTCCGTGAAGGACTGCAGGATCTCAATGAGGCCGCCGAGCAAGACGGCGGCGAGGAACACCCGCCAGTACCACCGCGCGTGCACGAGACCCACGAACCACAGCACGACCAGGGCGTAGCCCACGCTGTGTTGGATCTTGTCGGGTACCGACTCCAGCCCCGGCGCGCCGTGCGGCCATAAACTGAGGATAAAGGCGAGCGCGATGCCCAAAGCGCCCAGCGCAAGCCAGACACGCCGAGCGCGCAGCTTCAGCATCAATGCGCGCCAATCACGTCCACCCCCGGCGGTGGCGTAAAGGTGAACAACGCATCCTTCAGGGCCGGATTACGATCCACCCGCGTCAGGGTCACGGTCGTGCGCTGGTTCAGCCGATCCATGAACTCCAGTTGGCGCACATCATCACCCGCAAGGCCAATGCGGACCTCGCGGAAATCGCCCTCCGCGTTGCGGGGCGTGAGCACGGCGATGGTCAGCCCATTCACGCTGCCGCCGTCATGCACGGAATAATGATCAGCCACTTTGGATTCGCCCGACAGAATCATCGCCGGCGATTGCGCCAGCGCATCGCGCACTTTTTTAACCGTCGCCTGTTCGAGCTCCGGATCGAATAACCACAGCCGCTCGCCATCACAAATGATCAATTGCTTGGGACTGGTGTAGTCCCAGCGGAACCGGCCCGGTTTTTTGACCGTCAACGTGCCCTTCGCAATCTCCGGCGCGGCTGATTCTGATCGGCGCAATTCCTGCACGAAATCCGCGCGGACCGAGTGCAGGGCCGACAAGGCCTGCTCTAAGCGCTGCGCGACGGACGCATCATCCGCCTGAGCGGATAGGGCCACGAGCCACGCGCTGAGCGCGACAACGACCCGCAGCCGCATCAACGCTCTCCACCGGCCGGTGGCGGCATCAAGACCTGACGATTACCGTTGGACTCCAACGCGCCCACCATGCCCTCCGCTTCCATCTGCTCGACCAAGCGTGCGGCGCGGTTGTAACCAATCTTGAGCCGGCGCTGCACGCCAGAGACCGAGGCCTTGCGGGTCTCCGCCACGATACGGACCGCCTCGTCATACAGGGGGTCGCGATCGCTCGCACCAGCGCCAACCTCGCCGGTATCTTCGCCCGGCAAGCCCGGGATCGGCCCGCGCGGCCCATCCAGCACGGTCTCGTCGTAGACCGGTGCGTGCGTTTTCAGCGCCGCCACGACGCGATGCACTTCGGGATCATCGACGAAGGCCCCGTGGATACGCACCGGCAGCGAGGTGCCCGGCTGTAGATACAACATGTCGCCATTACCGAGTAGCGACTCGGCACCGCTCTGATCCAGAATCGTGCGCGAATCGACCTTGGCCGAGACTTGGAAGGCGATACGGGTCGGTATATTGGCCTTAATCAGACCGGTGATCACGTCGACCGATGGACGCTGCGTGGCCAGAATGAGGTGGATGCCGGAGGCACGCGCCTTCTGCGCAAGGCGAGCAATCAGCTCTTCCACCTTCTTACCGACGATCATCATCAAATCGGCCAACTCGTCGATCACCACCACGATGTACGGCAAGTGGACACAATCGGGGACGTTGCCGGTGGTCGGATCCAGCAGGTGCTTCTCACCCGCCTGCAGGCGCTGCATCAGCACCGGATCGGGTATCGGCTTGCCGCTCGCAGCCGCGTCCTTCACCTTCTTGTTGTAGCCGGCGATGTTACGCACACCAAGGGCGGCCATGAGGTGATAGCGCCGCTCCATCTCCGCCACACACCAGCGCAAGGCATTGGCCGCTTGCTTCATGTCCGTGACGACCGGGGCCAACAGATGCGGAATGCCCTCGTAGACCGAGAGTTCGAGCATCTTGGGATCGACCATGATCATGCGCACGTTCTCGGCGGTCGATTTGTACAACAACGACAGAATCATGGCATTGATGCCGACACTCTTACCGGAACCGGTCGTACCGGCAATGAGCAAGTGCGGCATCTTGCCCAAATCGGTCACGATCGGCAGTCCGCCAATGTCTTTACCGAGCGCGATCGCCAACGGTGAGGCCAATTCGTCATAGGCCTTGGAGCGCAAAATTTCCCCGAGCGTGACCATCTCGCGCTGCTCGTTTGGAATCTCCAGACCGACGACGCTCTTGCCGGGTATGTTTTCGACGACGCGGACGCTGACCGCTGACAGGGCGCGCGCAATGTCTTTGGCGAGGCTGGTGATCTGACTGACCTTCACGCCCGGCGCCGGACGCAGTTCAAAGCGCGTCACGACGGGCCCTGGATGCACGGCCACCACTTCCACTTCCACGCCGAAGTCGCGCAATTTGATCTCGACCAAGCGCGAAATGGCTTCCAGCGACTCCGTCGAATAGCCCTTCACGCGCGGCGGCGGATCATTCAGCAACGACAAGGCGGGCAACTCACCGTTCGATTCGCGCGCAAACGCGTCGACTTGTTTCTCTTTATGGACGCGCTCGCTCTTCACGATCACGGGCGGTGGCGGCTCAATCCGCACCTGCACTTTGTGCTCGGCTTTCTTGCGCTCCTCGCGCTTCGTCTCCTCGCGAGCCGCCTTTTTCTCAGCGCCTATGGCGCGATCGCGGCGCGTCGCAATCATGGCACGCACCCAGCGATCCGAGCGGATCACAGCACGGCCTAACCAATCCATCACGGTCAGCCACGACACACCCGTCCACAACGACACCGCCGCAAACCAGACCGCCAGCAGCAGCAGCGTGGCGCCCAAAAACCCCAGCGCGACCGAACTGCCACCGCCGACCGCATCGCCCAACGCCCCGCCGGCGGATCCTGGATAGTGATGCGCCGTGTAATGCAGGGACGCCAGACCACAACTGGTCGAGAGGGCCCCCAGAAAGCCGAGCCCGCGCCAGAGCACGACGACGCCCGACGAGGCCTGTGGTTCCCGACCGCGAAAATAGCCCCACGCGCTGGCCGCGCACATCACCGGGAATAGGAACGACGGTGCACCAAACAGCATCAAGAAGATATCGGACACGTAGGCGCCGACAGGACCAATCCAATTGATGATCCGACCCGGGCCGCCGGTGCTGGTAAAGCCCGGATCGTCTGGGTCATGCGTGGCCAAGGCGAGCAACAGCAGCAGGGCTGCCATGGCCAACAACAGGAAGGCGCCCTCGCGAACGCCTCGTGCGACCGCTTGGGAGACCCGCGAAGCCCCTTCTCGACCACTGACCGCTGACTCCGCCAAGTTGAGACCTCAATGCAAAAACCGTGCTTAACCCCATGTTACGGCACAATTTCAAGTGATTCCACCGCTGTCTGAGGCTGCGCAACCCCGTGTATCCCAGCGGCAAGAAGTGCCAGAATGCACGCGCTCCCGCCGAGCACCCCCTCCTTCCGCTTCAGGACCGACCCGACCATGTCGAACACCCGTCATACGCGCCTCTTAATTCTGGGTTCAGGCCCCGCCGGTTACAGCGCGGCGGTCTATGCGAGCCGAGCCAATCGCTCACCGTTGCTGATTGCGGGTTATGCCGTCGGCGGTCAATTGATGACGACGACGGAAGTCGAGAATTGGCCGGGTGATGCCGAGGGACTCACGGGGCCCGGACTCATGGCGCGAATGCGCGAGCACGCTGAACGCTTCAATACCGACATCATTGAAGATCAGATTCACACCGTCGATCTCTCGCAACGCCCGTTTCGCCTGAGCGGCGATCGCAGCGAGTACACGACCGACGCCTTGATCATTGCAACCGGCGCCTCAGCCCGTTACTTGGGGCTGCCGTCGGAAGAGAACTTCAAAGGTCGCGGCGTCTCAGCCTGCGCGACCTGCGACGGTTTTTTCTATCGAAATCAAGATGTCATCGTTGTCGGCGGCGGCAATACCGCGGTTGAGGAAGCCCTGTACCTGACGAAAATCGCCCGTCACGTGACCCTCGTGCACCGCCGCGACAAACTCCGCTCCGAGAAGATCCTGCAAGACCATTTGCATGCCCGCGTCGCCGAGGGCAAAGCGTCGATCATCTGGAATCATGAGGTGGATGAAGTGCTCGGCGATGCCAGTGGTGTCACCGGCGTGCGCTTGAAGTCCAGCCTCGACGGCTCGACCCGCGAAGTCACGGCAACGGGCCTCTTCATTGCCGTCGGTCACACGCCCAACACCCAATTATTCGAGGGCCAACTCGAGATGAAGGGCGGCTATCTCGTCGTGAAGAGCGGGCTGGAGGGCGATGCAACCGCCACCTCCGTCCCGGGCGTCTTCGCGGCAGGCGACGTGGCCGACCACGTCTATCGCCAAGCCGTCACCTCCGCGGGGACCGGCTGCATGGCCGCCTTGGATGCCGACCGCTACCTTGAGCACCTCGACGCGGCTCGATAAATGAACGCCCCGGAGCCGCCGTTTCAGGCGACGCTGCTCAAGTCGATCCACGAGGTCCCGGCGGCCGAGTGGAACGGTCTTGAGCTCTGCGGCGTCCCGTTCGTGCGCCATGAGTTTTTGGCCGCGCTCGAAGACACTGGCG
This sequence comes from uncultured Pseudomonadota bacterium, assembly GCA_903879335.1. Classification (GTDB taxonomy): domain Bacteria; phylum Pseudomonadota; class Gammaproteobacteria; order Steroidobacterales; family Steroidobacteraceae; genus CAIKZZ01. The sequence continues at coordinate 42,833 of CAIRLC010000004.1, read as the reverse complement.
CCCTCGGCGGCCAAACGGGATGGCGGCCACGGCCGCTCACCCTGCGCCGGCACGGCGCACTGATCGGCGCGGTGCCGCTCTACGAAAAGGATCATTCCTACGGCGAGTTCGTCTTCGACTTTGCCTGGGCGAACGCCTACGCCCAGCACGGACTCAGCTATTACCCGAAGTTGGTGGCGGCCACGCCCTTCACGCCGGCGACGGGGCCGCGCCTATTGCTCGCCCCCACAGAAGACGCCGCCCGCGTGCGCACGGCGCTCGGCGAGGCCTTACAGTCCATCGTGACCGAAGGCCGCTACTCGTCGCTGCACGTGCAGTTTGCGCAGGCAGACGAGGTCGCCGCCCTGAAGCCCGCGGGTTTCTGGCCGCGTATCGATTGTCAGTTCCTCTGGGAAAACCGCGGCTATCGCGACTTTGATGAGTTCCTCGCGACCTTCACCGCTGATAAGCGCAAGAAGGCCAAGCGGGAACGACGGCGGGTCGAAGAAGCCGGCATCCGTCATGAGTGGCGCGACGGGCACACCCTGGATGCGGGCGACTGGGCAGTGGTTCATGCACTGCTCGCCACGACCTTCCACCGCCACGGGCATGAGCCCTATTTGCCCGCCGATTTTTTTGTTCAGGTGAGTCAGAACCCGGTCACGGAACCGCGCGTGCTGTTGGCGTGCCTCGGTGACGGCGTGGTCGCGGCGGCGCTGTTCTTCCGCGGGACTCATACGCTGTATGGCCGTTATTGGGGCTGCGTGGATGCGTATCACTCCCTGCATTTCGAGACCTGCTACCACCAAGGCATCGAATACTGCATCCGCGAAGGCCTGCAGCGCTTTGAACCGGGGACCCAGGGCGAGCACAAAATCGCCCGCGGCTTCGCGCCGACGCTGACCCACTCGGCCCATGCGATCCGCGATCCGCGCTTTGCCGAAGCGATCGGGCGCTATCTGCAGGCAGAACGGGAGTCCATCGACGCGTATTACCATCAGGCCGGCGAGCACACGCCGTTCCGCCGCGATCTAGATCTTGCGCCGTGACCGAACGGGTTGTTCCTTGGCTCGAGGCTGACGAGGGTCCGTCGGCACTGCCAGAGCCGACCGCTGCCCTGAGCTACCCCAATGGCCTGCTGGCTGCCGGGGGTGCATTGACGCCGGAGTGGCTGCTGGGTGGCTATAGACGCGGCATTTTTCCGTGGTACTCCGATGGCGACCCGATCCTCTGGTGGTCGCCGGATCCCCGCGCCGTTTTTGATCCGCTGACCTTCACTCCGTCGAAGAGCCTGGGTCAATCGATGCGCAATCGCGGCTATGAGACGCGCAAGAACACCGCGTTTGGCGAGGTCATCCGCGCCTGTGCGGCACCGCGGGCTTATGCCGACGGCACGTGGATTACCGAGGAGATGATCGCCGCTTATGAGACCTTGCACCGCTTAGGTCATGCGCACTCCTACGAGACTTGGGCCGCCGACACGCTGGTTGGTGGCCTCTACGGCGTGCGTGTGGGCCGCGTGTTCTTTGGTGAATCCATGTTCAGCCAGGCCCGCGATGCGTCGAAGGTCGCGCTCGCCCGACTGATGGCTGACGCGCGACAGCAGGGAATTGCCTTGGTCGACTGCCAGATGCCAACCCCACACCTTGCAAGCCTCGGCGCCCTCACGCTACCCCGGGCTGATTTTCTGCGCCGCCTCGAACCGCTCGTGCAAACCGATTTCGCCGGAAGTTTGCGCGAATAGGCGCCGTGCTGCACAATGCCCGGCTTAACACGGTTGTATCGGACCCAGAATGTCGAAAGAAGATGCGATTCAGATGGAAGGTGAGGTGGTTGATACCCTCCCCAACACGACGTTTCGGGTGAAGCTCAAGAACGGCCACATCGTGACCGCGCACATTTCCGGCAAGATGCGGAAGAACTACATCCGAATTCTCACCGGTGACGCTGTCACTGTAGAAATGACCCCTTACGATCTGTCGAAGGGTCGGATCGTCTACCGCGGCCGTTAAGACCGCAGCGACTTTAGGCCAGCAAGAGCGGTTCCTCGAGGGGCCGCGTCTCCAAATGGAGTGACTCGCCATCTTTGGCGACCCGTACGGTCACAGAACCGCCGTCCTTGAGACTCCCAAACAGCAGTTCCTCGGCGAGCGGACGCTTCACCTTTTCTTGAATTAAGCGAGCCATGGGGCGCGCGCCCATGCGCGGGTCGTAGCCGCGCTTGGCAATCCAGCGCCGTGCCTCATCATCAAAGGTGACCGCGACGCCCTTCTGCTCCAACTGCGCCTCGACCTCCAGAATCAGCTTGTCGACCACCCGCACAATCGTGCGCTCATCCAAGGGCCCGAATTGCACGATCGCATCCAAGCGATTGCGGAATTCAGGCGAGAACAGCCGCTTAATCGCGTCCATGCCATCGAGTGCCGTGTCACTCGGCGTAAAGCCGATCGCGGCGCGCGCCATGTCCACCGCGCCGGCGTTGGTGGTCATGACCATGATCACGTGGCGGAAATCCGCTTTGCGGCCGTTGTTGTCGGTCAAGGTGCCGTGATCCATGACCTGTAACAGCAGGTTAAAGACGTCCGGATGCGCTTTTTCAATCTCATCGAGCAGCAGCACCGCGTGTGGATGCTTGCTCACGGCCTCCGTCAACAGGCCACCCTGGTCGAAGCCCACATAGCCCGGCGGCGCGCCAATGAGGCGGCTGACGGTGTGCCGCTCCATGTATTCGGACATATCAAAGCGTATAAATTCCACGCCGAGCGCCAGCGCCAGTTGCCGGGTCACCTCGGTCTTACCGACGCCCGTGGGGCCTGCGAAGAGGAAGGATCCGACGGGTTTGCGGCTATCGCCGAGGCCCGAGCGGGCCATCTTGATCGCCGCTCCTAAGGTTTCGATGGCCGGATCCTGTCCATAAATCACGAGCTTGAGGTTGCGCTCAAGATGGCGTAGCACTTCGCGGTCGGAGGTCGAGACTTGCTTCGGTGGAATCCGCGCAATGCGCGCCACGACGGCTTCGACGTGCTCGACGGTGACGGACTCCGGTCGCTGATCGACCGGCTTCAGGCGCAGGTTCGCGCCGGCCTCATCGACGACGTCGATCGCCTTGTCGGGCAAATGACGGTCATTGATGTAGCGCGCGGCGAGCTCCGCCGCCGCCTGCAGGGCGCCGTCCTCATAACGGACGCCATGATGTTCTTCAAAGCGCGAGCGCAGGCCTTTCAGGATCTCAACGGTCTCGGCCACCGAGGGCTCAACGACATCTATTTTCTGGAAACGTCGCGCAAGCGCATGATCTTTCTCGAAAATGCCGCGATACTCTTGATAGGTGGTCGAGCCGATGCAACGCAACTCACCGTTCGCGAGCACCGGCTTAATCAGATTCGAGGCATCCATGACGCCGCCGGACGCGGCTCCGGCGCCGATGACCGTGTGGATCTCGTCGATAAACAGCACGGCCCCTGGCCGCTTGCGCAATTCCGTCAACACACCCTTGAGCCGCTTCTCGAAGTCACCGCGGTACTTCGTGCCGGCGACGAGTGAGCCCAGATCGAGCGAATAAATCGTCGCATCGCTGAGTACGTCCGGCACCTGACCCTCGACGATCAGACGCGCCAGACCTTCCGCGATCGCCGTTTTGCCGACGCCCGCCTCACCCACATAGAGCGGGTTGTTCTTGCGGCGCCGGCAGAGGATCTCAATGGTGCGCTCGACCTCGAGCGTGCGACCGATCAAGGGATCGATCCGACCCTCTTCGGCCAGTTTATTGAGGTTCGTCGCGTACTTCTCGAGCGCATTTTCACTCGAGTCGGACTCGGCGCGCTCACCACCCTCACCCGAGGCCTCTTTCGAGGGCGCCGCATCGTCGGTTTTCGCCAGTCCATGCGAGATGAAATTGATGACGTCGAGTCGGCTAACGTCATGATTCGAAAGCAAGTAAGCAGCGTGAGACTGTTTCTCACTGAAGATCGCGACCAGCACATTCGAGACCGCGACTTCCTTCTTGCCGCCCGACTGGACGTGAAAGACCGCCCGCTGCAGGACGCGCTGAAAGCCGAGGGTGGGCTGCACCTCGCGCTCATCATCCCCCGTCAAGCGCGGAGTCGACTCGGCGATGAAAGCCTCCAGATCCGAGCGCAGTGCGCGCGGCTCCGCGCCACAGGCCTTCAGAATCTCGTGGATCGAGGGTGTGTCGATGATCGCGAGCAGCAAATGCTCCACGGTCATGTACTCATGCCGAGCGTCACGGGCCGCCTGAAAGGCGGTGTTTAAACAAAATTCGAGTTCACTGGAGAGCAAGGAATCCTCCCGAGGCCGGTCTAGCCGGTCTCCTCCATCGTGCACAGGAGCGGATGCTGGTGTTGGCGGGCGTAGGCCATCACCTGGGCCACTTTGGTCTCGGCGATCTCGTAGGTGTACACGCCACAGACGCCGCGTCCGTGGGTGTGCACCTCAAGCATCACTCGGGTCGCTTGAACCCGATCCAGACCGAAAATGCGCTCGAGCAGTTCGACCACGAACTCCATGGGAGTGTAGTCGTCATTGAGTAACACAACTTGATAGAGCGGCGGGCGCTTCAGTTTGGGCGTCGCCTCCTCCACCACCAGGCCATGGCCGGGTTCGTGAGGGGTCTGATCGTTCGGGGCTCTGGGGTCGTTGGCACTCATCGCTCCCTTTATAGGGGTGGTGAGGGAGCAACTCAAGACACGATTTGTGAATCGTTTCCGGATTCGCGCTTGTGAGCGACTTCAATCCCTCCGTATGATCAGGGGTACTCTAGCCAGACTATGGACAGGTCATTGATTTTTTTAAGCTCCTTCGACCGACGGTGGACGCATTGTCGCTGACTCACGCGCTACCACCCGCCGTCACCCGCCTTTTGGCCAGTGACACCCTGCCCCGTGCGGCCGCCATGGTCGGGACGGCGCTCGTCGCGAGCCAACTGGCGTACCTGACGTGGAAACTCGTGCCGGCCAAGTCAGCGCCGGCCGTCGTTGTGCCCGCGACGCTCGCCGCCAGCAGTGTGGAGAACGCGAGCCGCGTGTTCGGCGAGCCACCGCCTGTGACCCAGGACGGTCCGACACCGCAAAGTACGATTGCCCTGTCGCTCGTCGGGACGCTCGCGGTTCACGATCCGGCCGCAGGCCTCGCGATCTTGGGGCCAACCCCGACTGACGCCCATCTCTTTGCCACCGGCAGTGACGTCGTGCCGGGCGTGCGCTTGGTTGAGGTCTACGCCGATCACGTGGTGATCGATCGCGGCGGTGGTGTCCGCGAGTCGCTCGTCCTGCCGCACGCGGGAGGTGGCCTGCCACCGACGGCAGCCGCGGGGCCTGCGCTGGCCGACGTGGCGCGCCAAGTGGCCGCGGCGCCGGAAGTGATCGGCGATCTGATGCGACCCATGCCGACCTATGTGGCCGGCCAATTGCGCGGCTTCAAACTCTATCCTGGCCGAGACCGCCGTCGCTTCACGCAACTCGGCCTGCAACCCGGGGATATGGTGACCCAGGTGAACGGCGTACCGATCAGTGATGCGCAGCATGGCCTCGAGATGCTGCAGTCCCTCGGTAATTCCACCTCCGCCTCGGTCACGGTCGAGCGCGGTGGCGTGATCCAGTCCGTGACCATCGACTCCTCACAATTGTCCGGCCTGAATGAGCCGCGCCCAGCAGCGGCTCCAGGCAACGTCCCGGCTCCGATCGAGTCGAACCCAAATAACGAATAGCGCCCCTGGCGCTTGGAAACCCATGCGAATGCATCTCATGACCTCTTCCCGAACCCTGACGGCGGCCATTGCCGGCATCCTGACCGTGGCGCTCGGCGCCGGCGCGCAACCCGTGCCCCCGGCACCGGTGGCCCCGCAGGCCGCGCCGCAAGCGGCGGCCTTAGCGCAGGCGCTCATCACGCCGAACTATAAGGACGCCGACCTGACCCAGATCGTCGAGGCGATCAGTCAGATCACCGGCAAAAACTTCATCATCGATCCACGCGTCAAGGCGCAGGTCACGATGTTGTCGGCCACGCCGATGACACCGGATGCCTTCTACGAAGCGTTCTTGTCGATTCTGCAAGTCCACGGCTTTGTGGCCGTACCGACGGGCAAGTTGTGGAAGATCATTCCCGATGCGAATTCCCGGCAGGTGCCAGCGAATGACTTGCCGGATTCGGTCAGCGCCAATTCAGACGAATTGGTCACCCAAGTGGTGCAGCTGAAAAATGCCAACGCGACGCAATTGGTTCCGATCCTGCGGCCCCTGATCCCGCAAAACGGCCACCTCGCCGCCTATCCCGCGACCAACATGCTGATCATCTCGGACCACGCCAACAACGTGAACCGCATGGTGCGCATTCTGGAGCGCATCGAGCAAGGCGGCGATGATGACATCGACGTGATTCGTCTCGAGCATGCGACGGCCGGTGAAATCACGCGCGTCATCAACCAATTGGCCGGTGGCGCTCAGAATGGTGAAGCCGGCGGCACCGCCGCAAAAGTCATCGCCGATGACCGCACCAACAGCGTGCTTCTCGCGGGTGACAAGAACCAGCGCCTGAAACTGCGCGCCTTGGTCGCGCATCTGGATACGCCGCTGGAAACCGGTTCCGGCACGCGTGTGCGTTACTTGAAATACGGCGATGCCGAGAAGATCGCGGCCAAGCTCAAAGAGCAACTGCAGGCCTCGGCTGGACAGGCTGCGGCAGCCGCGGCTGGTGGCTCCGGCGGCGCCGACAAAACGACGTCCATCTGGGCGGATCCTGCGACCAACGCGCTCGTAATCACGGCGCCGTCGAAGCAGATGCGGCAACTGATGGATATCGTCGATCACCTCGACATCCGCCGCTTGGAAGTGCAGGTTGAGGCCATCATCGTCGAAATCACCGGCTCCTCGAATGTGGACCTCGGTGTGAACTGGTTTTTCGACGGGTCTAATAAAAATGCGCCGGCCGGTGGCTTCGTGAACCCGATCGGCACCTCCGGCCCGTCCATCGCGACCATTGCCGCGGCCGCGCTGAACCCCACCGCGGCGGCGGCAAGTCCCTCGTCGATTCCGAACGGATTTACGATGGGCATTGGCCGTTTGAATCAGAGCGGCATCAACTTCGGCGCCATCCTGCACGCGCTGCAGGGCAAGGCGAACACGAACATCATCTCGACGCCCTCGATCGTGACGCTGGACAATCAAGAAGCGCAGATCAAGGTCGCGACCGAAGTCCCCTTCTTGACCGGTCAGTACTCCTCAAGCTACGGCATGGCTGCAGGCACGACCGGCACCGGCACGACCGCCGGCACCTCGAATTACGTGAACCCCTTCCAGACCATTCAGCGTCAGGAAGTCGGTACGATCTTAAAGATCACGCCGCAAATCACGGACGACGGCACGGTGTTGATGAAGATCGAGCAGGAAGTCTCGAACCTGATCAAGAGCTCGATCGCGACCGTCGACGTGCAGACCTCCAAGCGCGTCATCAACACCCGCGTCTTGGCCAACGACGGTGAAATCATCGTGCTGGGCGGCCTGATCTCGGACAACGTGTCCACGAGTGATCAGTCCATCCCGCTCCTCGGCTCCATCCCAGGCCTCGGCAACCTGTTCAAGACGCGTTCGTCGAGCAAGGAGAAGACCAACCTGATGGTCTTCCTGCGACCGAAGATCTTGATCGATGGCGCGCAGATGGCCACCGAGACGTCGGCCAAGTACAACTACATGCGTAGCCTCGAATTGCGGCGCGGACTCACCGTTGAAATGCAGCCCGGTGTGCCCCAGCCGACGATGCCGGATCTGAAAGATCTGCAGCCCTCTGCGGCGCCGCCGGCTGAGACCCCTAAAGCACGGGCAACGCGCCAAGGCACGACCGCGATCGAGTCTTCGCCTGCGCCGGTCGTGACCAAGCCGGTACCGGCGCAGAGCCCGCCGAGCCTGCCGCGTCCTGCGGAAGATGGGCCCGGCTGATGAGCGCCGTGATAGATCGTCGCTTGTCCTTCGCCTTCGCCAAAAAGCATGGCGTGCTCGTCGCGTCCGCTGAGGGCGCTGCGCTGCGTTTGGTGGTCCGTCCTGGTGTCGATCGGCGCACAATCGCCGAAGCGCGACGGCATCTCGGCCGCCCGGTGGTGCTTGAAACGGTCGATGAGCTGCGCTTTGAAGCGCTGCTCCAGGCCGGTTACGCCTCCGGGGAAAACGCCGCCGCCGAAGCTGCCGAGGGTCTCGAAGAAGACACGGACCTGACGCACCTCGCGGATGAGTTACCCGAACCGTCGGATCTCATGGAGAGTGAGGACGATGCGCCGATCATCAAACTGATCAACGCCGTGCTCACGCAAGCGGTGCGCGAGAACGCGTCCGACATCCACGTCGAGCCCTTCGAGAACCGTCTCGTCATCCGCTTCCGCGTGCACGGCGTGCTGCGCGAAGTGCTGCAGTCCAAACGCGCCCTGGCGGCCGTCGTGGTCTCACGTATCAAGGTCATGTCCAAATTGGACATCGCTGAGAAGCGCTTGCCGCAAGACGGTCGCATTTCATTACGCATCGCCGGTCGCCCAGTCGACGTCCGAGTCTCGACCTTACCGTCGGGTCATGGCGAGCGCGTGGTGATGCGTCTGCTCGACAAACAAGCGGGTCGCTTGGATCTCGGCCATCTCGGCATGGAGCCCACCACCCGCGATCAGATCGATGAACTGATCCATAAGCCCTACGGCATCATCCTCGTCACCGGCCCCACCGGCTCCGGTAAAACGACCACGCTCTATGCCGCGCTCGAACGTCTCAATGATGCAACCCGCAACATCATGACGGTCGAGGATCCCATCGAGTACTACATCGACGGCATCGGCCAAACACAGGTCAATACCAAGGTCGACATGACCTTCGCGCGCGGCCTGCGCGCCATCCTGCGTCAGGATCCTGACGTCGTGATGATCGGTGAAATCCGCGACATCGAAACCGCACAAATTGCCGTTCAAGCCTCCCTCACTGGTCACTTGGTGTTATCCACGCTGCACACCAACACGGCCGTCGGCGCCATCACGCGTTTACGCGATATGGGCGTTGAGCCCTTCCTGCTGTCCTCGACCCTGCTGGGCGTCGTGGCACAACGATTGGTCCGGGTGCTCGAGCCCACGACCCGTCTGGCCTACGAGGCCAGCGATCGCGAACGGGAACTGCTGAACGTCGCGCCCGGTACGCCGACCACGCTGTATAAAGCGGGCGCCGGTGCGCACGGCGGCTATCGTGGCCGTACCGGCATTTACGAACTGACCTTGGTCGATGACGGCATGCGCCAACTCATCCATGACGGGGCCGGTGAGCACGAGTTAGAACGCCACGCACGTGCGTTGACTGCCGGCATCCGCGATGACGGACGACGCCGTATCTTGGCCGGTCAAACGACGCTGGAGGAAGTCCTGCGCGTCACACGCGAGGACTAAGCCACCGTGCCGGCCTATCAATACGTGGCCTTGGATGCCGCCGGTCGCGAAAAGCGCGGCCTGCTCGAAGGCGATAACGCCCGGCAAGTGCGTCAGCAGCTGCGCGAGCAGTCGCTGCTGCCCGTGTCGATCAGCGAAGTGGAGCGCACCGAACAAAACCGGGCGGGTGGTCGCTTCACGATACGGCGCGGCATTTCGGCCACGGACCTGGCGCTCCTGACCCGTCAATTGGCGACGCTCTCACGCGCCGGCTTACCGCTGGAGGAAGCACTCCTCGCCACCTCGCAGCAGACCGAGAAGCCCCGCGTAGCCGCGATCGTCTCAGGGGTGCGCGCCCGCGTCCTTGAAGGCCGCACGCTCGCTGACGGTTTAGGCGTCTTCCCGCAGGTATTCCCCGAAATTTATCGCGCGACCGTCGCGGCTGGTGAACAAGCCGGCCGACTCGATGGCGTCTTAGAGCGCCTCGCCGACTACACCGAGAACCGCGAGATTTTGCAGTCGCGTGTACGCAATGCGCTGGTCTACCCGATCCTGCTGACCATCGTCTGCGTCGTGATCGTTTCCTTGCTACTTGGCTACGTGGTCCCCGAAGTCGTCAACGTCTTTAAAGCCGGCAAGCACCAATTGCCCCTGCTGACCCGCGCCTTAATTGCGGCCAGCGACGGCTTTAGGCAGTGGTGGTGGCTCATCGCCATCGGCCTTGGCGGTGCTTATTGGGGCACGAAACAATGGCTGCTGAACCCCAATAACCGGCGCCGGTGGGATCATGGGGTGCTTAAATTAGCGATCATCGGCCGCGTGGCGCGGGGCGTGAATGCCGCACGCTTCGCGCGCACGCTGTCCATCCTCACGGCCAGCACCGTGCCGGTCTTGGACGCTCTGCGGATCTCCGGCGAAGTGGTGGCGAACCTGCCGATGCGCGAGGCCGTCGCCGAGGCCGCCGTCAAAGTCCGCGAGGGCGCACCCATCGCCCGCTCCTTGGGCGCCTCGAAACTATTTCCGCCGATGCTGATCCATTTGATCGCCAGCGGCGAATCGAGTGGCGAGCTCGAAAACATGTTGGAGCGAGCCGCCACGAACCAGGAACGCGATATGGACGGCATTGTGAATACCGCCGTCAATATCTTGGGACCGGCCATGATTTTGGTCATGGGCGGCATCGTCCTGTTGATTGTGTTGGCGCTCCTACTGCCGATCTTCGAGCTCAATCAACTCGTCCATTGACCCTCTTGCCAGCGGGCGCGGCGCTGTTTTATAACGTCGCCGCTGTCCTTGGCTTAGCGGTCCAGCGCCATGAGCGAGAAGCCCGAAGACGACGATTTCGAAGAACTGGATGATCCGACCGACGGCGAGTCTGTGAACGTCGATCGGGTGCTGCGCTCATTGGATGCGCAGAAGCGCCGCAAGACCAAACCCGGTGAAGAGCCGGCCTGGCGGCGCATTGAGGAACACTTCGCACAACAGCGAATGAAAAGCCTCGTCGAGGATTTTGAAGACTACGACCTCGACGACTGACCCGCACAGCGACGGTCCCTCGCGGCAGGCATGACACCCGCCGCGAAGGACTGGGTGCAGTGCTCAGTCCCGCTCGACCCGCGTCGCAGACGCCACCTCGTCCTCGTCGCCGTCGCGCGCGGACAGGGCTTGCGCAAGCAGCGTCTCGGCCGTCGCCTCTTGCTGCTCAGACTCCAGATCCACCTGCGAAATTCGCGCCAGACCTTCATTGGCGAGCGCGTCATTCAGCTGCGAGAGGCGGCCATTCAAGATCCGCGACACGGTGGCCTCGACCTCCGCAATCTCGCGATCCAGCACGGCCGTGCGCTCCACGAGATAGGCGGCTGGCCGACCTTCGTAGCTGAGCAGCGCGCCGTACACCTGATCGAGGTGCTCGCGTAAGCGCTCTTCACCGGTAATCGCGCCACCCTCCTTCGTCGCCACCACCAGCTTGCGGGCGTCATCCAACTCGCCGTCCACGGCGGTGATCAAGGCGCGCGTCGCCGGGCGCTGCACCGCATGCGCACGCTCCGCGAGCACGCTGCGTGCTGCATTGATCCGATCAACGACCTCGCTGGTGCGCTCAAAGAGCCCCGCCACCGCGGTCGCCGCCGCAAAGTGGGCGCGGCGATCCTCGGCGGTATAATCCGCGCGTCGGTCTACACCGATCTCCAGACCCTGCTCGTACACCGTGCCATTCTTCGTCATGCGCACGGTGTAGTGACCCGGCACCACGCGCGCAGCGATCGTCCCGGCCATGGAGGCTTGGGCACCGCTCGGTACGCGCGGCGGCTTGGATTGCATGGACCAATACACGCGGTTGATGCCTTTGCGTTTACCGGCCGGCAAGGTATCCACCACCTCACCCGCTGCATTCAGAATCTGCAACTGCAGCGTGCCAAACACATGCCGGGTGGGCTGGTAGTACGCGATCTCGGCGCCGCTCGGCGGATTCGCACCGCGGAACTTCCCGTCTCCTTCTGGCCAACCACCATTGCCCTCAAGGCGCTGCTGCACCGTGCGCGTGGGCAGGAAGCGGAATTCATTCGACGCGCCCGCCGCCAAGGCCCGCAAGGGGACGAGATCATCAATAATCCAGATCCCACGGCCATGGGTGGCGATCACGAGGTCATGGTCGCGCGGCTGAATCGTCAAATCCCGAACCGCAACGGCCGGAAAGTTACCGCCCTTGAACTCGGCCCAATGGACGCCGGCATCCACCGAGATCCATAAACCAAATTCCGTGCCGAGATACAGCAAGCGCGCGTCGGTCGGGTCTTCACGGACCACGTGCGCATAGCCGCGCACCGCGCCGTCATCCGCGAGCCGCGTCCACGTCGCGCCGTAGTCGCGCGTGACGTACACGTAAGGGGCGAAGTCACCGAAAGTGTGCCGGTCAAAGGTCGCATAGGCGACGCCCTTCGCGTGCCCCGCTTCAAGGGTCGACACCCAGCTGGACGCCGGCAGGCCGTGAATGTTGCCCACCACGTTCTGCCAGGTCTTGCCATCATCGCGTGTGATCTGCACGTTGCCGTCATCGGTACCGGCCCAGATCACACCGGCTTCCGCTGGACTCTCGGAAATCGTGTAGATGGTCGTGTGCATCTCAGCGGCGGAGTTGTCGACCGTGATGCCACCGGATTCTTCCTGGCGCTGCTTCTGCGGGTCATTGGTCGTCAGATCCGGGGAGATCCGCGCCCAGCTTTGACCATGGTCGCGCGTCATGAACAAGAACTGCGAACCCAGATACAGCCGAGCTGGATCGTGCGCAGACAAGGCCACGGGCGCGTTCCAGTTAAAGCGCAACTTCTCGTGATAGCCCGCCTTCGGCTGGATGTCACGCTGCACGAGCGTATGGCGATTGACACGGCCGATCGCGCCACCCTGCGACTCGGCGTAGGTGTAGTTGGCATCGGTCGGATCGGGGTAAACCCAAAAGCCGTCGCCGCCGTATAGGTTTTCCCAGCGGCCATTAGTGATCCCGCCGGGGTAAGCGGAATCACCGACCCAGGAGCTGTTGTCCTGCAGGCCACCGTACACCTGATAGGGATCCTGGTTATCTACAGTCACGTGGTAGAACTGGGAGACCGGCAAAGAATCAACCTTTGACCACTTGTTCGCACCGTCATGACTGATCCAGAGACCGCCGTCATCACCGGTCACGACGAACTTCGGATTTTTCGGGTTGATCCACACGTCGTGATGATCCGCGTGCGTGCCGGCTGAGACCATCGAGAAACTCTTGCCGCCGTCTTCTGAGGCAATGAGACGCATATCAGGCTTGTAAATGCGATCGGGGTTGGTCGGATCAACGATCAGATGCGCAAAATAGAACGGTCGCCAGACCATGCTGCTCGAGCGATCACGCTCATCGAAACTGACACCACGATCATCCGAGCGGAACAGCGCGGAGCGCTGGCTCTCGATGAAGGTGTAGACAATATTGGCATCTGAGGGCGCGACCACCACCTCGACCCGGCCCCAGGGCTTGGCAGGCAGACCTTTGGTGTTTTCAGCGGTCAAGCTGCGCCAGTGCGCACCGCCATCATCGCTCACCCAGAGCGCCGATGCCGACGCGGCCTCGGGACCCTCGCCACCGGAGCGGAAGGTCCAGCCCTTGCGTCTAAAATCCCACGTGCCGGCGTAGAGTCGTTGTGGATCTTTAGGATCGAGCGCCAGCGACGAGCAGCCCGTCGACAGATTGCCGCCCTGCAAAATCTGCGTCCAGGTCGTTCCGCCATCCGTCGTCCGATAGACACCGCGGTCGGCTGAATCCGACCACAAACGACCCGGCACACAGGCGTATACGGTATTGGAATCCACAGGGCTCACGATCAAGCGCACCACGTGCTCGGAGGTCGGCAAGCCTTTGTGCTGCCAGGTATCACCACCGTCATGTGAGACGTAAACACCATCGCCGATGGAGACCGAGTTGCGCATCCAGCTCTCGCCGGACCCGACCCAGACGGTCTTCGGGTCTTTCGGGTCCAGCGCAATCGCGCCGATCGACTGTGCGCTCGCTTTATCGAAGATGGGCTGGAAGGTGGTGCCGGCATCGCGTGAACGCCACACACCACCAGAGGCTGTACCGACATAGAGTGTGATCGCCCCGTCCGTTTCAGCGCGACCGGCCAGTGCGGCAATACGCCCACTCATGGCCGCCGAACCGATATTGCGGGCACCGAGCCCTGAGATCGTCGCGCTGTCATAGGCGACAGGCGCCGGTGCCGGAGTCTTGGGCGCGGCCGCGGCGGCGTGTACGGCCAAGGCCGTCAGTAAGAACAGTCGCTTCATGGGTGGCTCCCAGCGGCAGGGGCAGTCGTGGGGAAGGCGTACAGCGTTGCGGCAACGGCCGGATTGACGAGCGCCGACTCAAAGACCAGTTTTTGCCGACGCGCCGGATCGCTGCCCTTGCCGCCGATTTCCTCGGTCATGGGCATCCAGACACCGCCGACTTGTTGATATTCGCCGTAATCGATTTCGGTGACATCCTCGGCACCGCGCACCGTCTCGCGGATCAGGGCGCGGATCACCATGTGGGTATCCGGATCGATCCAATACGTGGCCTCGTTACCATCCGCCAGATGCACGTTCAAAGCATCCGCCGGTGTGCCGTCGATATCCTCACGGGCGCCCAGCGTGACGTGGTGTCCTTTGGTTTTGTAGTTCACGAAGGGGAACTCAAAATCCGACTTCAAGATCAGATCCTTGATCTCATCCTCAGACAAATGGGCGGCATCCTTACGGCCTTCAAAAGGTGACACCTGCCAGCCATCACGGCCATCGGTGGCCTCGATGGCCGTCAGCCCTTGCAGGGTCACATCCTGACGGTAGTGACAGCCTCGAGCCTGCCACTCCGACAGCTCCAGACGCATACCCATGCCCGGGATGACCAGGTGACCTTTACGCTGCAGACTTTGGATCGCACGCAGTCGCTCCGAGCCGCCCCGGGCCTCCACATGACGCGCGATGAGCGTATCGACCGGATTCACGATGACGGGTGGATTAAGCATGAGCGCATCGGCCGCGCCGGCACAGAGGCTCATGAGCGCGACCGGCAAGGCCGTGAACAGCAATCTAGGCATGAAGACACCCCGAGGAAACAGTAAGTCCGTGAGCGTCACACTCTACCGAAGCGGCGTCAATTCAGATGCGATGAACGGTCAATGGAAGTCACGTGAGCGGGTCACCAATCGGCCCAACCAAGCGCTGCGATCGGCTAAGCGCTCGGCGACGAGGTGCAACACCTCACCCTCACGCTGCACAATGCCCTCCACGGCCAAGAGCTGCGACTCATACACCACCTGTCGGTGACGCTCCGCCAGCTTGCGCCAGATGATCAGGTTGGTGACCCCGGTTTCATCCTCAACCGTCACGAAGGTCACGCCCGATGCGGTGCCCGGACGCTGCCGCACCAGCACGAGACCCGCCGTGCGGGCGCGCATCCCTGCCGGCAACGCTCGCAACTCAGCGGCCGTGAGCAAGCCACGGGCCTCTAAGCGGCCCCGCAGCAAGGCCAGCGGATGGCGCCCCAGGGTCAGGCCGAGTTCGCGATAGTCGGCGACGATGTCTTCGCCCTCGGTGGGCGCCCGCAGCAAGGGCACGCCTTCCGCGACCCGTGGCGAGGGGAACAAGGGCGTCGGTGCCATCACGCCGCTCGCCTGCCAGACTGCGCGGTGACGGTGTCCGGCCAAGGACGCCAAGGCACCGCCGGCCGCCAGTGTCGCCAAGTCTGACTGAGTCAAGGTGGCCCGCTCAGCCAACTCCTGAACCGAGGTGTACGACCCCTGCGCACGCATCGCGACGACACGTTCCATCACCTCCGCCTTGAGACCGCGTATCCCCCGCAAGCCGAGGCGTAATGCTGAGCCATGAGCCCCCTCAAGTGTGGCGTCCGCGTCGCTCGCGTTCACATCAGCCGGCAAAACGGTGACTCCATGTTCGCGCGCATCACGCACCAGTTGTGCCGGCGCATAGAACCCCATCGGCTGACTGTTCAGCAATGCAGCGGTGAACGCGGCAGGCTCATGACATTTCAACCACGCCGAGACATACACCAACAGCGCGAAACTCGCGGCATGCGACTGCGGAAATCCATACTCACCAAAGCCCAACATTTGCCGGTAGATCGCTTGCGCAAAGTCGTCGCTATAGCCGCGCTCTCGCATGCCGCCGATCAGTCTGGCCTCAAAGTGCCCAAGCCCACCCTTGCGCTTCCAGGCCGCCATCGCGCGGCGCAACTGATCCGACTCGCCCGGTGTAAATCCAGCAGCGACCACCGCCAACTGCATCACCTGCTCCTGGAAAATCGGCACACCCAGCGTGCGCTCCAGCACCGAGCGTACGGCGTCACTCGGATACACCACCGGCTCTAAGCCCGCCCGTCTGCGCAAATAAGGATGCACCATGCCGCCTTGAATGGGCCCTGGCCGAATAATGGCCACTTCAATCACGAGGTCATAGAAATTACGCGGCCGCAATCGCGGCAACATCGCCATCTGGGCGCGCGACTCAATCTGGAACACGCCCAAGGTATCTGCGCGACAAATCATGTCGTAGGTGGTGCGATCCTCGGCCGGCACATCCGCCATACCAAAAGGCTCACCGCGCTTATGGGCCACCATCGCCAAGGCTTTGCGGATCGCGGTCAACATGCCGAGCGCCAGCACATCGACTTTGAGCAGTCCTAAATCCTCCAGATCATCCTTATCCCATTGGATGACGGTACGACCTTCCATGGCCGCGTTTTCCACCGGCACCAGCGTCGCCAAGGTATCGCGCGCAATCACAAAGCCGCCCACGTGCTGCGATAGATGACGCGGAAAGCCCATCAACTCGCGCGCCAATTCGAGCAAGAGCGCCAACCGTGGCGAGCGCGGATCGAGGCCTCGCTCTTGTAGCGGCGCTTCTTCAATCGTGCTGCCATGCCACCACCGCACGCCTTTAGACAGTCGCTCAATCGTGGTCGGATCAATCCCAAGCGCACGACCCACATCACGTAAGGCGCTTTTGGGTCGATAGGAAATCACAGTGGCCGCCAATGCGGCTCGATGGCGACCATACTTCTCGTAGAGGTATTGAATAACCTCTTCACGCCGCTCATGTTCAAAGTCGACATCAATATCGGGTGGCTCGTCCCGCTCTTTAGAGACGAAGCGTTCGAACAGGAGCGCCATCCGCATCGGATCAACTTCGGTAATGCCGAGGCAATAGCAGACCGCTGAATTGGCCGCTGAACCACGACCTTGACACAAAATGCCGCGACTTCGGGCAAAGCGCACGAGATCCTCAACCGTCAAAAAAAAGGGCTCGTAACGCAGTTCGGCGATGAGCTGTAACTCGCGCTGAACCAAGGCACGCACGGAGGCTGGAGCCCCCGACGGCCAACGCACCTGCAGTCCCTGCTGGGTCAGTGCCGCCAGCCAAGTCGAAGGCGTATGCCCTGCGGGCACTAACTCTTCGGGATACTCATAGCGCAGCTCTTCCAATGAGAATGTGCAGCGCTCGGCCAGTTGCACGGATTGATCGAGCAAGGCGCGCGGATAACGGCGCGCCAAGGTCGCGAGGTCACGCAGGCAGCGTTCCGCGTTCGGCAGTAGCGCATGACCGGCGACCTCAAGCGGTGCCCCGATCCGGATCGCGGTCAGCACATCCTGTAATCGTTGTCGCTCGCGCACGTGTAAATGCACGTCGCCACTGGCTGTGACGGCAAGCCCAAAACGCTGCGCCAGCGCCTGCAGGCGCGTGAGGCGTTCCCGATCGCGACCATCGGCCAGCAATTCGATGCCGACCACGGCGTCACGGTCAAAACGCTCCTTGAACCACGCCGCGTCTGTATCGCTCGCCTCTAAGGGCGCCGGCCACAGCGCAAGACAGCCGGTGAGGTCGGTGGTGTTCAACATCGCTCGAGTCAGTCGATAGCTGCCTTTGGGGGCCGCTCGACGTGCCGCCGTGATCAGCGCACACAACCGTCCATAGGCGGCACGATCGGTCGCCAGCAGCACCAGTTTCGGGCCATCCGTGGGCTGCAGTTCGGTACCCACCACCAATCGCACCGCACGCCCGCGGGCGGCGACATGAGCGCGCACAATGCCGGCAAAACTGCACTCATCCGTCAGCGCGAGTGCCCGATAGCCGAGCGTATCGGCCTGTTCGATCAGCTCATCCGGATGCGAGGCCCCGCGCAGAAACGTAAAGTTCGACACCGCATGCAACTCTGCGTAGGCAACCGTCATGACTGCTCAGGCAAACACGCCATGTAAAAACCAGCCGCTCTGCGTGTCAGCACCGCGTTCACGGTAAACCCACAGGCGCGCACCGCTCGCCGCCCGCACCACGTAGTAATCGCGGGTCACGGACTGCCCGCTCCACCAGCCGCTTTCGATACGTTCCGGCCCGGACAACAACTTCAGGGGTCCGCCATACCACGGCGCGTCACCTCGGCAACGCAAGGCTTCAGGTTGCGTCATCAACCACAGGGGTCGCGGGGCACCGGGCCAGGTCTCGTCATTCAGCGTTGCTGCAGGCAAGGTCGGCCGCACCCGCCGAAAGGCAGACTCAGGCCGGTGTTCCGGCACCAGACATACGCCGTGTACGGCATCCTCACCTAAGCGCGCGCGCAATCGATCTAGCAAGCGCGCAGCGGCCGCTCGCCCCTCGCGGCCACCGCCCACGAGTCCCTCATCCAAGGGTACGGCTGGCAGGACTGGACCTGAGCGCAGGCTGATCGCAATGACCGCCGCCGGCAAGACAAAACGCGCTAACCGCTCTGCCAAGAGCAACTGCCATTCGCCAGCGCGGCCGCTCGGCCACGAGCGTTCGAGCACCAACAGGGAAGGCGGATGCCCGGCGCGATGTTTGAAACGAAAGCGACACTGAGCCACCGCCGAATCACGTTGCACCAGAAATCGCTCCTGCGCCGCCAGCAAGCGCTCACACCACGGCTGCAACGCCGCGGTAGAGACCCCATCCGCTGGCAAATCCACGCTGTCCATAAATCGTTCGGGCAATACATGACGCCGGCGCGGTTGGGAGACTCGCCCGAGCGCCTCATCTAATCGCTGTGGCACCTCAGGGGTCAGTCGGCGCGCGACGCCATCCCGGGGTAAGCGCATGAGTTCACCCAGCGTCGTCACCCCTAGGCGTTCGCAGGTGGCTTGCACAGTGGCATCAAAACCGGTCACGGCGAGGGGTAGTCGCGCCAACATACTTGGCAGTTCGGCGACCGAGGTGACACAGGATCCGGCACGACCTCGCGCCAACCACACTGCGGCACGCACCGTTGGCGCAACGGCATACAGCGCGGGAATGAGTGATGTGCTCAGCGTCTGCTGCGCGCGCGCTAACAGGGCCTCAAGGCCACCAAAGAGCTGCAAGCTGCCCTGAATTTCGAGCAATAGCATGTCGGGGGCTTCGATGCTGACAAACGGCGTGAAGGCAAAAGCCGCGCGGGCTCGAGCGCGCAGCGCCTGTTGCTCGAGATCCGTACGCCGCTCATAGACGATGAGCTGCGGCACGCGGATCTCTGCCGCTGCTCTCGCAAGACCCACCTGTACACCGAGTTGTTGAGCGGCCGGGGTGACCGACAACACCGACTGTCGGCCCGCCGCGCCCTCCACCACCGCCTGTATCCCATCAGGATCCGGCACTGCCAACAGCGGCAAGGTCGGAAAACGCAGCGCGAGCCATAGCTGAGCGGGCTGTAAGCGTGAACGCAGCTCAGTGGATGGCTGCCGTTGAGTCTGTACGCCAACCGGGTTGCTCTGCGCCGGCGCAAACAGGTCAAGGGTCTGATGCTGACCGCGTTGCGGAGCAACCAACCGACGTAAGCGTGGACGTACAGCCATGCATTACTCGCCGAACACGTCGCAGATACGCGTGGGCGCGCGCCCCCGCTCTTTCAATAACACCAGGTCGAGCCCCTGTGTCGCGGGTACAAATTCAATTCGCAATGCGGCTGGCGAGTGCGTACCGCGGCGAGCGCTAGGGCGTAGAGCGACCAACAACACAGACTGCCCCTCTGCGGCCAGCTTCAAGCGCCGCAGCCAACGATCATCCACCGCATCAAGCCAACACAGCACGACGGCCGCACTCCCGGAACGCAGCACCTGCTCAACCGCCCAGAGACGATCTGCCGCTTGTGGCGCATCGATGCGGAGCATGCCTGCAGGATGCAGACCCGATTGAGCCAGCGCTGGCGGATAGGGCTCATGCGGAGGTGAGACCCAAACCAACCAACGGGGCGTCTCACCGGGGGTGGCCACGGCTAAGCGCCGCAATGCCGGCACCAACAGCCGCAATTCACCAAGACCATGTGCAGGCAGCAGCAACTCAATCAGCGTCCCAAGCGGCCATCCCCCGCCCGCCAACACGGCATCTAGGCGGGGCCACCCACTCGGGCAGCGTGGCGTGCGAGCCGTCAGTGCGGGATCAAGACCCCGCCAGACCCCAGCGTCCTGCAGGATCGCGTCCAAAGATCCCTTCATGACGGCTCACGCTCACCCGGCTCAACCGATTACTGGAGGACTCGATCCCCACGCCGCAGCACGCCGACGACAATCCCCTCAATGAGCATGGACTGCTCACGCAGGTCGACGCGGATCGGCTCGAAATCGGCGTTCTCAGGCAGCAACCACGCCACAGGACCTTCCTGCCGGTAGCGCTTGACGGTGACTTCGTTCTCAAGACGCGCCACCACGATCTGCCGGTTACGGACTTCTGGGGTGCGATGCACGGCGACCAGATCGCCATCCATGATGCCGATGTCCTTCATGGACATGCCCTGGACCCGCAGTAAGTAGTGCGGCTGCGGGTGAAACAGGCTGGGATCAACCTGGTAGCGGGCTTCAATGTGCTCCTCAGCCAGAATCGGCCGACCCGCCGCTACGCGGCCAATCAGCGGCAAGCCCACTTGCTCACGCATCGTGTCTTTCAGCTGGATGCCACGGGAAGTTCCGGGCACTAAGTCGATGACACCCTTACGCTTCAGGGCTTTCAGGTGGTCCTCAGCCGCGTTGGCTGATTTAAAACCGAGCGCCAAGGCGATCTCGGCGCGGGTCGGTGGCATGCCGGATTCTTCAACCTGTTCGCGGATGAAATCCAGAATTTGGCGTTGACGGGGGGTAAGATCGCTCATGATGACAACTCCTGTATGAATATACAGCTGCTGTGAGTATATACAGTCCTTGGGTCTTGGCAAGCCTTTGCCTCACTCGCCCGATTAAGGTCGATGGACAGGTCCCATCAGGCCAAGTCGAGTGTCGCGGCCGAACGACTAAGCCGGTGTAGTAACCCATGACATATTCATGCAGAATACGCCTCCGTCAGTGACGTGTTTGTCGCGTCCCCATCGGCCTGAATACAGGGCGGTGCGGTTAACAGTTTTTTTGTATCAAGACTGAGGAGTCTCATTTCATGAACAAGTTCATCAAGGTTGGCGCTGCAGCCCTCTGTGTTGTTTTCGCGGCTGGTTGCACGGATCTCAAGCCACTCCAGGCTCAGATCGACGACCTCAAGACCCAGGTTTCGGCTAACGCTTCGGGCGTTGCTAAGGCCCAGGCTTCGGCTGACGCTGCCAAGGCTGCTGCTGACAGCGCCGCCCGCGCTGCCCAGGCTGCTTCGACGGCTGCTCAGGCTGCCCAGAGCCGTGCGGACGCCGCACTGGCCGCTGCGCAGGCGAACAAAGAGTGCTGCGATGCGACGAACGAGAAGATCGATCGCATGTTCAAGAAGTCGGTCCAGAAGTAAGGACCCTTCCGGTGCCCGGGTGACGTCTTTGACGTCCCCGGTCCCGACGCGGTACGCCGCAGAACCCCGTGACCTCCAGTCCCGGGGTTTTTTTATGCGCCAAAGAAATTGATATGGCCCAGATACCGCCGCAGGCGTGGGTCACCCACCCAACTGGCCAGCAGACCAAACCCGGCCACCGCCATCGGCACCCAGCGCGCCCAGTGCGCCCCGTAATGCTCAGCCACCCACGGCATGATCGCCACGGTGAGGGCACCCGCCGCGAAGGCTCCCCCTAACAGCCACAACAACGTCTGCCAACGTAAGTTCACCGACTGCCGACGCAAGGCGGCTTGCGCCTTCTGCCAGTCCTGCTCAAGCGCCATACGCGCTTGCGCTGGGTCCTCTGCCGTCGCCATCCGGGTCAACAAGCGTGAGCGAAACCCTGCCGGCAGCGTCGGTGCCGGTAGCGCTGCGCGCAACTGCGTCGACAACGTCGTCTCATCGGCTCCGTTGTTCAGTTCCATAACGTCCACTCTCCGAGCCCCATGGCCTTCAACCGCGCGTGTAACTCCGCGCGGGCCCGCGACAGATTCGTCTTCACCGTACCCTCCGGCCAGCCTAAACGTTCGGCCACGGCACTCACTGATTCGTCCTCGAAGTAATACAGCACCACCGGCAGTCGATACTTCTCCGGCAACCCATCCACGAGACGAGCCATGTGTTGTGCGGTATCGGAGCTTGCCGGATCGAGCGACTGCTCATCCGCCAATTCAGCCAACACATCGTCCGCGGCATCGCCCTCGCGACGAGATCGCAATGCCGTGTTGCAGCGATTGCGGACGATCGTATAAATCCAAGTCGATAAGGCCGAGCGACCATCAAAGCCGGGCAAACCCTTCCAGATGCGGATCAGCGACTGCTGAGCCACATCCTCAGCCCACGTCGGATCGCGCAAAAATGCTCGGCATAAACGATACACACGGGCTTCATAGCTATCCAGCAAACGCACCAGAGCGTCATCCAGCCGATCCTGCGCCCGCAGCGCTAAGATCGACTCATCCGCGCTTAGTGACTCCACCGTCATTCGTTGCCACGTCCTGCCAAAAACTGGCCTTACCGGTTAAGACCCCGCTGCCCGAGATCCGGTTTCAGATTTAATTCGAAACCGACCCTACCCAGATCGGGTCTCACATCCTGACATGGTCAATGAGTGAGATCGAAGCTATGGAACTCATGCTGCACTTTGAGGCACTGATCGCTCTCACGCTACCGCTCATGCTCGGTCTCACCACGACGGCGTATGCCCTCTATGTCAGCCGATCCGCACGACCATCGACAACCGTTGAAACCAGATCCGTCACCCACGGGTCTTACATCGCACCCGCATCTCTCAAACCGGAGTATTCAGCATGGACCCTACCGATATGAACCACGTCGACGTCGAAGGCATTATCGCCCTGTGCATCCCAATCATCGCCGTTGTACTCGGCCTGTCCTTGGCCATGCAGCGCTCATGGCTTGATTACAAGAAGAAAAAGGAAGTCTTTGAGCTGCATCATCGCGAACGCATGGCGGCCATCGAAAAAGGTATGGAAGTGCCCGCATTACCGGTCGAACTCTTGGCTGGCCCCACTGACATGCAGCGCAAGAATCAAGATCCGCTCAAGCGTGGATTGGTCTGGACCTTAGTGGGTATCGCTGTCGCGTCAGCGTTGTACCTCGAGGACAAAGATCATTGGGCTTGGGGCCTCGTGCCCGCGGCGATTGGTGTGGCTAATCTGTTGTACTACGCCATCACGCGCAAGACGGGCGAACACCATCCGCCATCGCTGTAAGCTGCACACGCTGCGGGATGGGGGCACTCATCCCGCAGCCGTCAGTTCGTGGTCGCCACACTGACTGGCATGCCGCGGCGTTCGCCAAAAGCCGCCTCGACGGTTTCCCAGATCACGGGACCTGTACCCGTCTTTGCTCGCGCGGTGTTCGCCACCAAGCGCGCGAGCGTGGTGCGATCCGGTCGCACCACCGCACCACTGGTCGTCTCCATGGCCGGATGCACCTCGACGTAGAGATGCCCGTCAGACACGCCAACCTTCTGTGGTTGATTCACCAATCGCACGGGCGTATCCACGGCAACCATCTTGAACAATTCTTCGATGTGTTCGGGATAAAGGCGCATGCAACCGTGAGTCACTTGCATGCCCACACCGGCGGGCCGGTTGGTGCCGTGAATCATGTAGGAGCCGCCTGGAATCGCCAGCCGCATCGCATACAGACCGAGCGGATTATCCGGGCCGGCAGGCACCACTTTAGGCAGGATATCGCCGTGCTCAGCATGCTCGCGGCGCACGGATTCGGGCGGCGTCCAGGTCGGATCCTTAATCTTCGCCTGTATCTTGGTGAGCCCAATCGGCGTCGACCAATCCATCTTGCCGACACTGACCGGATAGGTCACGACGACCCGTGCTTCGCCGGGCTTCACCGGCGGGTAGTAGTAGAGCCGATGTTCCGGCAGGTTAACGACGATCCCTTCGTGCGGCGTATCGGGCAGGATGCGCTTGAGCGGCATCCGCACCACGGTCCCCTCGCCCGGCAGCCAAGGATCCACACCGGGATTGGCGTTCACGACTTCTTCGTAACCCAAGCTGTAACGTCGTGCCAAATCAATCAGCGTGTCGTCATGACTGGCCGTGACATCAATCGTTTCGCCCACCAGATCACCATCGGTCGGCAACGCAAACACCGAAGCCTGCGAAGCCACACTCGCGAGCATCATCGACAACGAAAGCAGTACGCGGACCAATCGTGTCATCGCTTTGAATCCTAGAAGCGCAGTAGCGCCGAACCCCAGGTGAAACCACCACCAAAGGCTTCGAGCAATAGCATCTGGCCCTTCTGAATACGGCCATCACGCACCGCGCGATCCAATGCCAGAGGGATCGACGCCGACGAGGTGTTGCCGTGATCCTGAACGGTCACGACCACTTGTTCCATCGGCAGACCGAGTTTCTTGGCGGCCGCCTGAATAATGCGCAAATTCGCTTGGTGCGGCACCAACCAATCCACAGCGGCACGATCAACGCCGGCCTTTTCAAGCGTCACATCGACCAAGGATGAGAGCGTATTGACCGCTACTTTGAAGACTTCCGCGCCTTTCATCTCGACACCCACCGCTTGACCGGCAATCAGTGCGTCGTAGCCGCGTGAGGGACCGTACTGGCACTGCAAGAGGTCACGGTAGCGACCATCCGCCGAAATGACCGTCGTCAAAATTCCAGGCTCTTCGGATGCCCGCAAGATCACCGCACCGGCGCCGTCACCGAACAAGACGCAGGTCGAGCGATCGCTCCAATTCAACAGCTTGCTCAACGCGTCAGCGCCGATCACCAACGCACACTTGGCTTCACCCAAACGGATGTACTTATCGGCAATCGACAGCGCGTAGACAAAGCCGCTGCAGGCCGCTTCGACACTCAGTGCGGGGGTGTTGATGATGCCGAGTTCAGCCTGGACCATGGTGCCCACGTTCGGGAACACCTGATCCGGCGTACACGTACCCACCACGACGAAATCGATGTCCGAGGCCTCGATGCCGGCCATCTCGATGGCCTGGCGCGCCGCTTTGACGCACATCGTCGAGGTCGTCTCGCCCGGGTCCACGTGATGGCGACGTTCAATGCCGCTGCGAGTACGGATCCACTCGTCGCTGGTATCGACAATCTTTTCCAAATCCGCGTTCGTCACCACCCGCGGCGGCAGATAACTACCCGTACCCGTGATGCGTGCATACATATCAGTCTGCCTTTACGTCTAGTTCAGCGCCGATCTGACTCAGCAGATGTATGCGCACTTCGGTCCTGTCGTCCCCACGACGGGGTCACCACTGCACTCGCACAACCGCCAGTGTCAGCGCAGTGACCTCAGACCGGCAACGGGGCGAGCGCCCACCCAAATGACAACGGCCCCGGACACCACAGTGCCGAGGCCGTGATCAACGCTCAAGGTGTCGACAGCATCGCAAACGCAGTCGGTCAACGCTGACCGGAACGTTGCCATGCCAGACGCGATCGACTTATTCGTCGACCGTGACGACTGGCGTGTCGATCACCTTCTTACCGCGATAGAAGCCGTCGCGGCTCACACGGTGACGCACGTGCGTCTCACCCGACGTCGGATCCTTCGAGAGGGTCGGCGCGGTCAGGTGATCATGGGAACGGTGCATGCCGCGCTTGGACGGCGTCTTTCTGCTCTTCTGTACAGGCATCGAAGTACTCCTTAAACCAAATTCTTCAGCGCTTTAACAACGTACGCAGATCACCGAAGGGGCGATGCGTCGGGCTCTTTGTCGGCTCGACCACTTCGCTCTGCGGTGTCACTGCGCGCGCATTTGCGCATTCCGCTGCCGAGGCGTGCATAGGCACGAGCGGCAACGCCAGTAACAATTCATCCTCAACCACCGCGTGTAAATCGAAGCGACCTGCGTCGATCTCCACCGGCTCAAAATCATCAGGCACGCGATCCGCCTCGGCATCGCTCGCCACTAAGGCTACGCGTACCTGCGACTCAACGTTCGCCTCAAACGCCTCTAAGCAGCGCTGACACACCAGCCACGGCTGCGCGTGCACGGTCCCTTCGAGACCCGGAAACTCGCCGGCCTCGGTGACCCACAACTCCACCTGGACGCGACCGTCTGACCGTTCTAAGCGATCGGCAAGGCGCTCGAAACTCGCCACCGCAAACTCGCGTTGCAAGTGTGCCGATTGCGCTGTGAGCACCCCCACGTCGATCAAGTCTGCATAGGGGCTCGTCATAGGGTCGCGTATGATAGAGATGCACCCGCGTGGTGTCAAAGAAAACCCGCTGCAAAGCGTTGATTTGCAAAGTACCCGAGACGACACCGAGCCACCCGATGAGCGCCCCAAGACCCACACTGTACCTCGCCTCCACCTCCCCGTACCGGCGCCAACTGCTGGAACGACTCGCGATCCCGTTCAGTGCGGTCGCCCCGGGGGTCGATGAAGAACGCCTCGCCGACGAAGATTCGGCGGCACTCGCCACCCGTCTCGCCGCGGCCAAGGCAGCTGCCGTGGCTGCACGTCACCGCGGTGCGGTGGTCATCGGCTCCGATCAAGTAGCCACGACCCCTGAAGGCCGGATTTTAGGCAAGCCCGGCTCGGTGGAACGCGCCGTTGAGCAACTGTTAGCAGCGAGTGGCCGTGCGGTGGTGTTTTTAACCGCCGTGGCGGTGGTGCGCGCCGACGGCTCGATCGAGACCCATACCGATCGCACGACAGCGGTTTTTCGCACCCTCAGCGAGGCTGAGGTCCGCCGGTATATCGACTTGGATCGGCCGCTCGATTGCGCCGGCAGTTTCCGCTCGGAGGCGCTGGGCGCGGCCTTGCTGGAGCGTGTCGAAAATCAGGACCCCACGGGCCTCATTGGCCTGCCACTGGTGTGGTTGGCCGGCGCGCTGCGCCGGGCCGGCCTTGATCCACTCAGCGTGAGTACCTGAGCGCCGCGGCCTCCACGGCGTGGCGGTAGACCTCAGCCGGGTCATCCCCCAATCCCACTTCCATTTCGAGGTCGTGCAATAGACCGTCGGCGAGACCGTAGATCCAACCGCGCACGGTCAGCGGGCGTCCTTGCGCCCAAGCATCGCGCACCATCGTCGTTTGGCAGACGTTATCGACCTGTTCGATGACGTTCAGCTCACAGAGCAAATTGGCGCGGTCCGCGCCGTCGGGCAGGGGCAAGAACATGGGCGCATGCCGCCGATGCACGTCTTGGATGTGCCGCAGCCAATTATCAATGAGGCCCAAGGGACGCTGTTCGAGCGCCGCGATGACGCCACCGCAGCCGTAATGGCCGGTCACGATGATCTCGTTGATCCCCAACACCTCAACGGCGTACTGGATCACGGACAAGCAATTGAGATCCGTGTGCACGACCACGTTGGCCACGTTGCGGTGCACAAAAAGTTCTCCCGGCAACAGCCCGACGATCTCGTTGGCCGGCACGCGGCTGTCCGCACACCCGATCCACAGGTATTCCGGTCGCTGTTGTCGCGATAACTTCTCAAAAAATTCAGGATCTTGGGTCGAAATGTTCTTCGCCCACGCACGATTACTGGCGAAGAGATCGCGCTGCACGGTCATCGACGGCGGCTCCTTTTGCGACGAGTGGCCGCGAGTTTCTCAAGCACCTGGGAGAGATCCGGCGGCAGTGGCAGACTGAAGGCGTAGTTTTTTTGCGATCCCGGCCATTCGAAGGACAGTGACTGGGAATGCAAAAAGATGCGCCCGAGCCCCATCTCCTGCATCGCGGCGTTGTGCTCACGATCACCGTACTTGTCATCACCCGACACCGGATGGTTCGTATAGGCGGCGTGCACACGGATTTGATGGGTACGGCCCGTGCCGAGGGTGACGTCAAGCAAGGTGGCACGCGCGCCGAAGAAGTCCACCGGCGCAAAGGTCGTGGTGGAGGGCTTACCATTCGGAGCGACGCGGACCGTGCGCTCACCGCCGACGCGGGTGTGGGTCAATAACGGCGCATCAATGAGTTTGGTGCCTAGATCCCACGACCCCTTCACCAAGGTCAGGTAGCGCTTCTCAACCTGACCGTCACGCAGCAACTCGTGCAGGATGCGCAGGGCCGAGCGATTACGCGCGACCAACAGCAAACCACTGGTGTCCCGGTCCAAACGGTGGGCCAGCTCTAAGGTCTCGTTCGGTCGCGACGCGCGCAAGGCTTCAATGACGCCGAAGCTGAGTCCGCTGCCGCCGTGCACGGCCATGCCCGACGGCTTGCCGATCACCAGCATATTGTCGTCTTGATGCACGATCGTGGACTCAATCGCTTCGATAATGCCCGTCGGTACGCGGCTATTGAATTGGCTTTCCGCATCAGGCTCGGCGGCTCGGATCGGTGGCAAGCGGATGTCGTCGCCCCCCTGGACCCGCTGCTCCGGCTTCGCACGCTTGCCGTTCACCCGAATTTCGCCCTTGCGCAGGATCCGGTAGATGCGCGTCTTGGGCACGCCCTTCAGCACGCGAATCAGCCAATTGTCGAGGCGTTGCCCGTCTTCATTGGGATCCACAGTGACGTGGGAGACCTTCGAAAAGGGTGAACTGGTCTCTGGTTTTTGCTCGTAAGACATTGATTCAGCGATACCGTCCTGTTACATTCTGGAAGTATAGGGTGTTCGGCGCAGGAATACGCGAAGCGTTTCTAGGCCTCCACTCAAGCAGCGGACCGATGACCTCATCGTACCCCCGCCGGCAGCACCTCCAGAAGGTCCCCGGCCTCGGGTTGCGTGTTGACCTCGTTTCGCATTTTAGTTGGTTCGCGCCTCTTGATGAGACCCGAACCATCGTTGACGGCCGATGACTCGGATTACGCGGCGCTGTTGCCGCCCGCCCCGCTTCCCCCACCACTAGCGATGGGACCGGCAGGGCGACGACCGGTCGGAGGGCGCCAGAAGGAATGCAGGCAGAGCGCCGGTTCAATTCGCGTCACCGCGAAGAGGCCTCGGGGCTCTAAGACAAGAAGTAGATGGCCACTGACCCCCTAGCGTCGACCCGCCTACGCCTCGCATCGTTCGAGACGCCCACCCCCGTGGACCGCAATTCCAGAGCCTCGGCCCCCGCACAATCCCAAGTAGGGGCCCATGAAGAGAATGTTGATCAATGCGACGCAGCAAGAAGAGCTGCGCGTCGCTCTTGTTGACGGACAGAAGCTCTACGACCTTTCACTCGAAATTCCCTCCAAGGAACAGAAGAAAGCCAATATCTATAAGGGTCGTATTACCCGAGTAGAACCCAGCCTCGAAGCCGCTTTTGTCGATTACGGCGCTCAGCGCCACGGTTTCCTGCCACTCAAAGAAGTGGCCAAGGAATATTTCCGCACCCAGCCCCAAGGCAGCAAGACCAACATTCGGGATCTGCTGACCGAAGGCCAGGACATCGTTGTTCAGGTCGAGAAGGAAGAGCGTGGCAACAAAGGCGCCGCGCTGACAACCTTTATCAGCCTCGCTGGTCGCTTCCTCGTGATCATGCCGAACAACCCGCGCGCGGGTGGTGTCTCGCGCCGGATCGAAGGCGAAGACCGCGATCTGACCCGTGAAGCCATGGAAGGGTTAGACATCCCGGAGGGCATGGGCGCGATCGTCCGTACCGCGGGCGTCGGTCGCTCCACCGAAGAGCTCCAGTGGGACCTGCAGAACCTGAAGGCCAACTGGGACGCGATCGAAGCGGCCTCGCGTGAGCGTCCGGCACCGTTCCTGATTTACCAAGACAGCGATCCGGTGGCCCGCGCCCTGCGTGATTACCTATCGGACGATATCGGCGAAGTGTTGTGCGATGACGAGGCCACCTATCAGCGTGGTCACGATTACATGGCGCGCTTCATGCCACCGGAATACCGGCGCAAGCTGAAGTTCTATACGGATGAGGTTCCCCTCTTCACCCGTTTCCAGATCGAGAGCCAGATCGAATCGGCGTATTCGCACAAGGTGAACCTGCCCTCGGGCGGCAGCATCGTTATCGATCACACCGAAGCACTGGTGGCGGTCGACATCAACTCGGCACGCGCCACCCGTGGCGGCGATATCGAAACCACGGCCACCAACACGAACTTGGAAGCCGCTGAAGAGATCGCGCGTCAGTTGCGTATTCGTGACTTGGGCGGCCTGGTCGTCATCGACTTCATCGACATGGAGTCGGCGAAAAATCAGCGCGCCGTCGAAGACCGCCTGCGCGATGCCGTGAAGATGGACCGCGCTCGCATCCAGATCGGCAAGATCTCCCGTTTTGGCTTGCTCGAGATGTCGCGGCAACGTCTGCGTCCATCACTCGGCGAATCCACCCACCTCGTCTGCCCACGCTGCGAAGGCTTGGGCGATATCCGCAGCGTTGAGTCGCTGTCGCTGGCCGTCCTGCGCCTGATCGGCGAAGAGGCCCGCAAGGACCGCACCGCCAAGGTGATCGCACAGCTGCCGGTCGACGTGGCGACCTTCCTCATCAACGAGAAGCGGGATTGGCTGCGCAGTGTCGAAGAGCGCAACCACGCTGAAATTGTGCTGGTACCGAACGAGCACATCCAGACGCCGAACTACTACCTCCGTCGCGTCCGTGAAGACGAACTCGGCCTGCTCGAGAACTCGTCCATCAGCTATCAGATGGCGCAGCGGCCATCGGCTGATATTCAGACCACATCGACGGAACCGAAGAAGACTCCAGAAGCCCCTGCGGTGCAGCCGGTCATGCCGTCAGCACCTGCGCCCGATAACATCTGGACAGCGACACCGGAGTCTGCACCAGCAGCCGTCGCCGCTGCTGCAGCGGTCTCGGTTGAGCAAGTCGGTATCTTCACTCGCCTGTGGCGCTGGTTCTTTGGCTACAAGCCGAAGAGCGCCAAATCGGATGACTCCCGTCATGATCGCAACCGGAATGACCGTGGCGGCCGAGGCGGTCGTGATGGTGACCGCAATCGGGGCCGTGGCGGCGACCGGGATCGTGGCCGCGGAGATCGTGGTCGCGGCAATAACCGCGACCGTGGCCAAGACCGGGGCGAGCGCAATGAGCGCGGTCCCCAGGATCGTGACCGGCAGCAGTCGAATGAACGCAGCGAGAGAAGCGATCGGCCGGAACGTGCAGAACGTTCCAATGATCGTTCGAACGAGCGCAACAGCGAACGCCAGGATCGTGGCCAAGACCGCAACAACGAGCGTGGCGGGGAGCGTAACGAACGCCGTCCGCGTGACCAGGAGCGCAACGAGCGCGGTGATCGCCCGGAACGAAACGATCGTCGTCCGCGCGATAGCGGTGACCGTCCTACGACACCACCGGCGGCTGCGGTAGCACCGGTTGTCGCGGCGTCGACTGAGAACGCCCAGCAAGGACCCGCCACGGATGCCATGAATGAAGGCACCGAGGGCAATGAGCGTCAAGGCGAACGCCGTGGCCGTCGTCGTGGCCGTCGCCGTGGCCGTGGTGGTCGTGGCCGTGACGGGGCGACCGGTGCGGGCGCCGATGGCGCTCCACAAGCCTCTGAGTTCGGCAGCGATGTCCCGGAAATTGGTGAGTCGGGTGAATACCCCGCCTTGAACGTCGAGGCCTACGAGCGTGAGCAAGGCATTCGTCCGGCAGACGCCGCCGAAACGCAGCAGCTGGCGGACGTTAGGACAGAAGCACCCGCTCATGTCGAAGCGCCTGTGCACATCGACACGCCAGCACCGGTAGCCGTTCAGGCTGTGGCCGTAGAGACCGTCGTGGCGCCTACGCCAGCCGACGCAGTGCCGTCGGTTGCACCGGCCGTGACTGCAGTGGTCATCGAAACAGCCGTTGCCGCGGTCGTCGAATCCGTGGTCGCAACACCAGTGGTTGAGAACTTGGTTGAAGCACAGGCTGCGCATGCCGTTGAAGCGGTTGCTGAAACACCAGCGGCGCCCGTCGTCGAAGCGGTCTCGATCGCACCGGCCCCGGCGGCCGAGGTGGTGACTGAGATTGCGGCCCCGGTCGTCGCCGCTGCCGAGGAATCGGTTGCCCTGGCCCAGGTTGAGGTCGAGGTTGCCGCAGCCGTCGCTGAGACGGTCGTTGTTGAAGCCGAGGCCGCCGCCGCACCAGCGCCGACGACCGATAAGCCGAACCAACCCGCCTAAGTTCGGATTGGGGAACTGCGTCCGGTGACTCGGCGCAGTTCCCTGATGAACCCGGCAACACCGAGCTCAATCAGATCTAGGGCTCGCTCGAAGTCCTGAGGGCCACCGTAGTAGGGATCAGGCACCTCTCGCTCGCCCATCTGAGCAAAGTCTAGCAGTAGATGTAGGCGATCCTCGCCGTGGCCGCTGCACAGGCGCAATGCCGCAGTCCGATTGGCGTCATCCATACACAGGATCCAATCGAAGATTTCAAAATCGTCCGGCCGTAATTGGCGTGCGCGCAGCGCACTCAAGTCTATGCCCCGGCTCCGAGCATGGTGTATGGCGCGGGCATCCGGCGCATCACCCACGTGGTAGCCAAGGGTACCCGCAGAGTCCACGACCACCGACAGATCTGGAGCTTCGCGCAGTCGCGCACGTAAAACGCCCTCGGCCGTCGGTGACCGACAGATATTGCCCATGCAGAGCATCAGCACTCGAATGGGTGGAGATACCACAGGCAACCTCTTGAAATTAATTTGCTTTCTGTCTTGATGGCCGGCGTCGAGCCGTCTGATGATGACGCCAAGAAAGTCAATTTATACGCATACCCATATTGCATGGGAGACTGAACGCGCGGACGCGAAAGTCAATTTAAACTTGTGCTGGACTGCAATGGTAGGACGGCTCAGCAGACATATCAGGCGGGATAATCGACGCCGGCGCAGACTCAGAAGCCGACCGGTCATCGAGTCGGGGCTCAGGCCCCGACCCTGCCCATCAAGCCGATCAGTGCTTAGACGGCACGACCGGCGCAGTCTGACCGGCCACGTAGGGATAGGCACTCATCACGGTCCCAGCGATGGCCGGCAAGGACTTCACGATGTCCTTCTTTTCGTCATTCGTCAGTTCGCGCGCCAAGGTGCCTTCCCACACGGTCACCTTCTTGGCCCGATCAATGATGTCGATATTCAGCGTACCCTGAGTGACGTCACGCACATCGCGCCAGCACGTCAGATCGCCGCCGCCGAAACGCCCACCAAAGCCAAAGCCGTGATGGAAGTTGGCGCCAACATTCATCCCCTCAATGGACTGCTTATCTTCCGCATGCCCCTGGAAGTTAATCAGGAGATCCGGATTTTCAGCCGCGTGGTAGCCCCGCTTTTCCATCTCAGCAGCCACGCCCGCCCGCAAGGCGCGAGTCACTAAGGTGGTGTATTCACCGCGATCGGTCCCGGCCTGTTCGACAAAACCGAAGGTTCTGAACCCGCCGAAGTCCACGCTAGCATCCACGTTCGTGCGCACGTTCGGACCCGTCGCACAAGCGCCAAGGCCAAGCAGAGCAACACCGAGGAGTAGTAAAGATGAACGTGAGCGCATGTCAATCTCCAAAATTCAACGCATTCGCCTAGATCATGGCCTGAGGCCGACCCCGACGCAACAGCTCGCGCGCCGAGGCCCTGTGCTCATTGATCGGGCGATCAATGGCCCTTCATGCAGGCGTCAATCACGTCCTGTTTTTGCGCCCCATGCAACTGCGAGGCTCGGCCTTGGCAAACCACCATTTGCTTCATGGCCTGCGCCCGGCTGGTTTGCTTGAGCGACTGAGGCTGAGTCTGCGCGACGGTCGGTGCCGGAGCACTCGGCGGCGGAGCCGCCATCGCCGAGCCCACACAGCAAACCAACGCTAACACTGAATACTTCATCTTGTTTCTCCCATCGGGTCGGTGGAGTTGGGGCGGCGCCTCAGCGCCGCCCTCGCCCCTCGATTTACTTCAGCGTCACACTGGTGGTGGCT
Source organism: uncultured Pseudomonadota bacterium (assembly GCA_903879335.1). Lineage (GTDB taxonomy): Bacteria > Pseudomonadota > Gammaproteobacteria > Steroidobacterales > Steroidobacteraceae > CAIKZZ01. The sequence continues at coordinate 8,774 of CAIRLC010000004.1, read as the reverse complement.
GTCGCGCCCATGCCAGTCGAGTTCGGATCCGCATTCAACAAGCGGTTCGCACTCGCGACGTTGTAGCCATAGACGCGGTATTGGACGACCTGGCCGCTGCGACCGCTCGGCGCGATGTCGACTGCCGTCGTGGCATTGGCTGGCGCCGAGGCCGCCAAAACCCACGTCGTGCCGCTATCCAGTGATCGCTCGACCTTGAAGCCCAGCTCATTCTGGGGGTTGCCGTAACTCGTCTGCGCGCTGTAAGGCGTCGGGTCGACCCATGTGAAGCTCACCGGACCATTGGCGCTCGCCTGGCTGGCCGTAAAGCCCGTCGGTGCCGGCGGGGCTTGGGTCTGTACGGCCACCGAGATTGCCCGCATGAAGTCATTCTCCTCGTGACCGAGGATGTGACAGTGCCAGACGTACTCGTTGTCGTACTCTTCCATTCCGTTCACGACGGTCGTCGGACCCGCCAACCCCGGCGCATTGGCGCCGTAGGCCGACGCAGCGACCGGGAAGCCATTCGTCGGCGTACCGTTCAGGCCTTCCACTGAGAACTGCGTGAAGCCAAGGTTCACACCCAGTGGCTGCGAGGGATCCTCCGCACGATAGCTGTGGTCGATACCGAATGGAGACACCGGCATCGCCGCCCGCATGACCACAAAGATATCCTCGAGCGGATTCATCGTCACCGTCTCGCGCCAGCCGTACTCGTTATCCTCGGGCGGCTTAACCGTGCCATCCCAACCCACGCGGTTGATCACTTGCACATTCACGAGGTGGAAATGGACCGGATGGGTGTCGACGCCGTTATGCGTGACCTTCCACATCTGAACCGTACCCGCTTCCATTTTCTCGGTTGCCGGATCCACATAGTTGAGCGGCAGCGTGGTCTGCACTTGCAGCGACGAATTCGGCATTTCGATGCCCAGCGTTGCATTCATTCGACCGTAGAACGGCTCGAACAATTCCTGGATGGCCGGATTCATCAGTCGGCCCACCGACACGTTCGTCCAATCGATCGTCGGACACGTCGTGCTACCGGCCGAGCAACTGAACTGCGGCAAGGTGATGGTTTGGTTGGCGAGCGTCGAGCCCGACACCAACGGTACACCGGAGTTCGGCACGGCCGCGGCAACCGCAAAGGCCCGCGTCGTTGAGCCGATCGCGACGGCAAAGGCGCCGGAGCCACCGCCGCCACCGATACCGGCCTGTGCAACCGCAGGCGTACCGCCGCTGAATGTTACCGCCGGCGCCGTCGTGTAGCCCGTGCCTGGATTCGTGATTGTCACATTCGCCGATGTCAGGGAACCCGTGCCATCAGCAAGCGCTGTGGCCGTCGCCGGTACCGCCGCTGGCGGCGCAGGCACCGTCAACTGCGCGCCACCGTAGGTCAGCCCGTAACCCGTCAACAGCACGCTCGTCACCTGGCCATTCGTGACCGTCGCAGTCACTTGGGCCGAGGTATTGGCAGGATTTGTCGGGTCGGTAATCGTCGCCGTGAAACCTGCGGTATAGCCACGCCCAGGATTCGTGATCGAGAGCGTGCAGCAGAAGCCCCCACCGGCCAACGGAACGACCGCGGCAGTGATGCCTGCCGTCTGCGCCGCAGGCGGTGCAGCGACACTGACCGTCACCGGACTACTCGGGGCATAACTACCCGGCGTCGACACGGTAATCGCAGACACCGAGCCTGCGGCCACGGTGCTGGTGCCCGTCGCCGACACCTGCGGTGGTGGCGCGATCGTCACGTTCGGCGCTGTCGTGTAACCCGTACCGCCGGTGCCGAGCAAGAGCGCCAAGCTGCCGTCTGCGTTGACCGTGGCCGAGGCTGTGGCTTGTACGCACACTGCAGGCGCTACACAGGGCGTCGGTGGATCAATGGTGACCGGCACCGTCGATCCAACCGTGTATCCCGCACCAACGTTGGTCGTGGATAGGGTCACGACTTGACCGTTCGAAATGATCGCCACCTTCGGCACTTCGGTGTAGCCGGCGCCCGGATCAATCAAGTCGATGGACATCACCTGGCCTTTTTGGGCGTGAGCGACGGCCACGGCTTGGTGGCAGGCCACGCGGCCACTGGTGACCGGATCACATCCCGGTGGGTCAATACGCACCGTCGGATCAGTCAAGTAGCCCGTTCCTGCGCCGCCATTAACGGGCGCCGTGCCGGTACCGATGCCGCTTGCACCGCCCGTCGACGTGGTGTTGCCTGATAAGAGCACGCCGACCAAGGTCAATGGACCCGGGTTGGTGACGAAGAACGCCGGTTCATTCGCTGATGCCAAGAACTTATCGGCATATTGGTCGATGTAGTTCGTCGCGAAGGTTGCGATGGGTTTCTGATCCATCATGCCAACCACGTTGTATGCCTCGGCACCAACGATCGGGGCGTCTTGGGTATCGGCATACACCTTCTGCATCACGCCTGGCGTGCCTTTCGGATTGCCGATGGAATGACCAAAGCCCAATGCCGTTGGATTGTAGGCGCCCGCATTCAGCGCGGTGACATAGTCGATCGGCGTGCTGGTTTGAGCCGCCACCTTGATTTGCATGACGGTGCGCGTATTCGGGCCATAACCCGCGATCGTGCTCGGCGCGCCGCCCGTCGCATAATTACCGGCATTACCCGGATCATTATCCGTGAAGTAATCGATACGCGGATCGAAGCCGGGGTTCGGTGCGGGATTGTCGTTGTACAGAATGAGCGTTTGACCCGCGTAGGGCGCGAAGTCGATCACCACATCCGCACGCATAGCCGGGCCCACATACAGACCGTGGCACTTCGGATAGCAGGCCTGCGTCACGTCATTGTCTTGCGAGACGTTCAGCACCGTGATGCTGCGACGGTTGTAATCGAAACTCACCGGTACTGCTGGTTGCTCGACCCAGAATGGCAGCAGACCGCCTTCATTCCCGGTCTGAATCATCGACGGGCCCATTTCGGACGGCAGTGGCTTCCAATTCAAATCCGTCGGCCAAGGCGTGAGACCAGGCAGATTGGAGAACGGATTGCCGGTGTAGTTGCCCGGCTGATCACCACCCGCAGGCCCCGCCTTGATTTCGACACCCACGACGTCGCCTGCGTCCCGTGGATCGCCATGACGAACCTGCAGCGCATCCGCTTTGTAAATCCCGAGATTCAAGAAGCGATCGTTCGCCGCGTTGAGGATATAGAAGCGGTAAGCCCGCGGTTCAACGCTGACCGTTGGAAACGCGACACCGTTGACGAGCGCTGAGTCCTCGTACGCTTCCGGCGTCGTGGTTTCATCACCGTAACGACCAGAGGGCAGCGCATACATCGACGGATACACGACCGCGAACCACGGGCCCCAGTCCCAACGACCAGCGGCACTCGCGGAGGCCAGCATCGCTGGGTTCTGATTCGTCTCGTAAACGTGCGGGAACCACAAGTCGCCGTACTGGCCCCAGTGGCTGGTATCCCAACGCGCGTCCTGCAAGGCGACGTCCTTCGGTACGAAGGTCTTGTCCTGAATGATCAGCGGAATGATTTCTTCCGGGATCAGCCCGTCAAAGGTACCCGCAGTCGTGTGCAACGCCGGCAAGGCCGGGTCTACCGCAGGATCACGCAGCAAGTACGGAGCCGCCATACCCTCATAGACGTTCAGACGCGTGATCCCTGACGTATGGTCGTGGTACCACATCAGACGTGACGACTGGTTATTCGTGTAATACAGCGTGCCCTCACCCACCGTCGGCGCGGTATAGAAGGCGGGCCGCGTGCCCGCATCACCCGCACCCACCATATCCGGAACTTGGCGGAACGAGGGTCCGGTAGGCATCACGGCCAGCGCGTGCACGACCCCGTTGCGGCCGGATCCGGCGTCCGTCACCGTCACATTCGGCGTGGCTAAGTAGCCACCGCCATGATCAGTGAGCGAGACTCCGGTCAGCGCACCCGCGGTCACGGTCAGCGCGGCGGTCGCCTGCCTCGCACGGGCGGGCCAGGCAATTGAGACACTGGGTGGGTGAGTCGCGTCATAGCCACCACCCGGTGACGTCAGATTGAAACCCGCAATCGTGCCATCGGACGCCACAACGGCGGTGGCCGTGGCTGGGTTGGGCGAGTAAGCCGGTCCAACCGTCACGGTCGGTGCAGCCACATAGCCCCAACCCGCGTCGACGATGCTCAACGACGTGACGACGCCGTTCAAGAATGCCGATGTCGCTGTTGCAGTGCGTGGCCGTGGAGGATCCGCGATCGTGACGGTGGGCGCTGTAATGTAGCCCTGCCCCGCATTCGTGAGTGTAACCCCGCTGATCGCACCAGCGGCCGAGACCGTAGCCGTTGCCGTGGCTGCAATGCTCGGCGTGGAGAGCGGCAAGCCGGAGATCGTCGGTGGGCTCACCGCCGAATATCCGGATCCCCGGTTGGTGATTGACACGCCAAGGACGCCGTTTCCGATGGTCGCTGTAACCGTCGCGCGGACCGATGGCGCTGCGGCCGAGACGGTGACCGTCGGTGCGGTCACGTAGTTAGCACCGGCATTGACCAGGCGGAACCCGGTGACTTTACCGTTGCCATCCAGTGTCGCTGTCGCCGTGGCTGTTGCGCTCGCGGTCGGCCCCGAGGACAGGGTCACCGTAGGCGCAGACAAATAATTGCTGCCTGCATTCGTGATGGCAAATCCGGTGAGCACGCCTGCAGAGACGTTAGCCACTGCCGTTGCCGCCACGCTCGGCGTTGGCGCCGATACGGTGACCGTCGGCGGGCTCGCATAGCCAGACCCCGGATTGGTGATCGTGAAGCCGGTCAGCACGCCATTCGCAACCGTCGCGATCGCGGTGGCCGGCGTGCCACCACCGGTTGGCGCGGCGATGGTGATCGCAGGGACAGCAGCGGTGGGATCGTAACCCGATCCTGCACTGGTCATCGTCACAGCAGTCACCGCACCCGCGCTGTAGGTCGCCGTCGCCGTGGCCTGCGTGCCGGCGGTTGGCGCCGAGAACGTGACCGTAGGCGTCGAGGTGTAACCACTGCCACCGGCAGTGATCGTGAGCCCGGTGATACGACCATTTGCGACCGTAGTCGTCGCGGTGGCCTGCGTACCGCCGCCCGTCAACGGCGCCGGCACTGTGACCGTGGGCGGGGTCGTCGGGCTATAGCCTCGACCGGCATTCGTCAGCGTGATTCCGCTGACCGCGCCGTTGGTCACGGTGATGGTGCCTGCGGCCTGGGTACCGGCCACGGGACCCGCGCTCAGCGTCACCACCGGGGCCGTGGTGTATCCGGCGCCGGCGTTCGTAATCATGAAGCCCGTGAGCTTGCCTTGGGAAATCGTAGCCACAGCGGTTGCACGGACGTTAGCCGGTGCCGCAATCGCCAAGGTCGGCGCCGTTGCGTAAACGCCGGTGCCGGAAATGGTGATGGCTGTCACCTTGCCCGCGGAGATCGTCGCGGTCGCGGTCCAGGCCGTTCCTGACGTCGGTGTGCCGGTGAAAGTCACGGCTGGCGCCGTGGTGTAGCCCGCACCGGCGTTGGTGATGGTCACGGCTCTTAAGGTGGTGACCGTCGCCGTAGCGCGCGTAAACGTACCCGAAGGGACCGCGATCGTCACGGTCGGTGCGGTCCAATAGCCGAAGTTCGACGCGTTGAATCCGATAGAGGCCACACCGCCCGACGCATTCAATGTCGACGTTGTCGTCGTCGCTGACGTGAGACCGGCGTTGACCGCTGCCGGTGGCGCGGAGATCGTCAACGCCGTAGCACTCTGCGCCGCCGTGTAGCCCGAGCCGCCGTTTGAGACGGTAGTCGTCAGGGCTCCGGTCGCAGTCGCCACGGTCGTGTTGACCGTGGCACGTGCACCTGCCGCTGGCGCTGCACCAATGGTGACTGTAGCAGGACTCCAATAACCGTAACCGCCGTTGGTCAACGTAAGACCGGTGACCACGCCCCCCGTGACCACGGCCGTGGCTGAAGCGGGCACAGCCGCTGGCGGGGCTGCAATGCTTACGGTTGGAGCGGCCGTGTAAGCGGCTCCGCTCGCGCCCAGGGTCACGCCGGTCAACGTACCCGAGGCGGCGTTGACGCCAGCTGCGCTGGCCGTGGCGGTCACTGCCAACGAGGGCGGCGAGATGGTGACCGTTGGAGGCGTCAAATAGCCGAAGTTGGCCGGGGTGCTCATGGTCAGCGCGCTCACGGCAGCCCCCGTCAGCGTGGCGGTCACCGTGCCCGCCGACACGGCCGGTGGCGGCGCGGGAATGTTCACAGTTGGCGCGGTGAAGTAACCAAAGTTCGCTGGAGTCGCCATCGACAATGCGCTCAACGAGCCGCCTGACATCGTCGCCGTGACCGCACCTGCCGAGACCGCCGCAGGCGGCGCTGAGAGCGTCACGGTGGGTTGCGCCCAGTAACCCCAGTTCGAGGTGTTGGTGAGGGTCACGCCTGAGACTGTGCCCGTCGGCGTAATGGCCGCACTTGCCGTCGCATTAGAGGCCGCCGGTGGCGTGCTCACGGTCAACGTCGGCGCCGTGCCGTAATAACCAAAGTTCCGATTGACGGTCACCGAAGACAAGGAACCATTCACAACACCCAAGGTTGCCGTCGCATCGACGGCGGCCTGCGGCGCTGGGATCGTCACCACCGGTGGCAGCGCAGGGTCATAGAGGCTACCGGCGGCCGTGAGCGTCAAACCGGCCAACTGGGTTCTCTGCGCAGCGGTTCCGGTCGTCTTCAATGCAGAGGTAGCGGTCGCAGTCGCGGCCACACCGGTGGGCGCTGAAATGGTCACCGGTGGGGCAACGCCATAGGAGGAACCGCCATTCGTGACGGTGAGGCTCGCCACCTTCAAGGCGGCCGCGGTACCCGTCGCCGTCGCCTGCGCGCTGGCAGGCAAGGTCGGCGGCGTGATCGTCACCGCCGGCGGCGCGCTGGCGCTGAAAAATGCGCCTGGGTTCGTGAGTTTGAGGTATGAGACGCCGGTGGTCGCCGGATCGATGACCGCCGTCGCCGTCGCGACGCTCTGCGGCGGATCGATGGTGATGGTGGGATGTGGACTGTAGCCAGAGCCAGCGGTGGTGACCGCGATGTCGGACAAATACCCGTAACGGCTATCACCCACGGGAATCGTCCACTGGTGCGGACTGCCGTCCGAGATCCACGGCGTCAGACCACCGTGCAAATGCACGTCAACCCGATTTTGCTGCAGGTTGGCGCTAGCCAAGGTCTTATCGACCGGCAACGGCAAATCACCGTTACGACCGGCAACACCATTGCCGAGCGGGTGACCATCTTGGTCGAGGCCGGTCGCATCACCCACCGGCAACAGGTTGGAGTACTTGATTCGAGTGGGATGATTTTTGGTGGCGACGATCATGGGTCCGAGATAGTGCGGGCGATCGTAGGCATAGACCGGCTGCAGTACACCGTTAGCATCCGGCAACTGCATGGCGGTCCCGTTCGGATAGAACAAGGCGACGTGATGCGAGCCCGCAGGGGCCGGTGACTCACCCGGCTCTTCGATCTGCACATAGCCGCGCAACACCGACGCTTTAGGCAAATCCGAGTGCATTTGCTCCTGATACTCCACCATCGCAAGGTGGTAGTAATCCGCAGAATCCGTCGGCCAGACTTTAGGCACCGCGAGTGGAATGTACTTCGAACCCGTCAGCGCCATCGAACCGCTACCGGCGTTCGTCGTCGGCGCAAGGCCTGGAACACTCGGCAACACGTCGATGAACTTACGCAGCGCAGCGCCCGTATCGATCGGCGCACCGGCGGCCCCGATGATGGGATCCGGCCGCAGTCCAAGTGGACTGTTGGCGTAAAAGGTTTGCTCGATGACGTCCGGAGCGCCGGCAGGATTGGCGCCGCGACTATAGCCAGGGACGAATCCGGGACCAGCGAGCGCTGACGACCCAAATAGTATTGTCGTCGCGATAATTGCAGCCGCACGGGCCTCGCGCATAGTTCGCTTGAGAGTGTTCATTGACTTGGGAAATCCTTTCCATGTAACGAATCAAACGCTGCCGCTAAAACTGTGAACTAGCGCAGCTCGCGCCACAGCGAATTGTGCTGTGTGCACGTTAACATAGTATCCGATTTGACAGAATCTGTTAAAAAAACTGGGTATCAAAAAATGATCCAACTATTTGATACTCAAAATGAAACTGTGAAACATTTGTGAAAAATGCACAGCGCAGTCGCGCGCTTATCTGTCCAGTACTAAAGCCGCAACCCGCACCAGATCATCGGGTGTGTCGACCCCAGGTCCGGGGACTTCCCTCGCGGTCGCAATCATAATCAGTAAACCATTCTCCAAGGCGCGCAGTTGCTCGAGACGCTCCGTCATCTCAAGCGCGCTCGGCGCAAGATTGGCCAACTGTTTCAATGGGCCGACCCGATAGGCGTAAAGCCCGATATGACGCCAAGCCTGCGCACGAGAACTGATCCGCTCTGCATCGCGCGGCCACGGTATCGGCGCACGAGAGAAATAGAGCGCCCGTTCGTGTAAATCGCTCACGACCTTGACAACGTTTGGATCCTGAAAATCGTCCGCATCATTAATAGGCGTTTTCAAGGTTGCGATCGCCGCCTGTGGGTGAGCCGCGAGCAACTCCGCCACTTGGATCACATTGGCGGGTGGCAGCAGTGGTTCATCGCCCTGCACGTTCACGATCACTGTATCGTCAGCCCAATGCCGCAATCGAGCGACTTCAGCCAGCCGGTCCGTCCCTGAAGGGTGATCCGCGGACGTCATGACCACGTCAGCACCAAAAGCCCGAGCGACTGAAGCGATACGATCATCGTCCGTGGCGATCAACACTTC
>CAIRLC010000003.1 GCA_903879335.1 uncultured Pseudomonadota bacterium | reverse complement strand
GTCGCGTCAGCTGAGCATACGGCGGTGGCGGTCGTGTCCCAACGTGGATCCGTATAGATGGTGAGCGTCTTCGTGCCGTTAGACACAACAACCGTCAGGACGTTTGCAGTGTTTTGGCAGGCCGGTGGACTGTTCACTGGACCGCAGAAATTACCCATCTTGACGAGCACGGTCTTGGCGTCCGAGACGTTGACCTTCGGAGCGACGGTGGCGCCAACCGAGCCTGGAGCCGTCATCGCGATGCCGTAGTAGCTGCCCGGCGCCGCTGCGCCCCGCGTGCCGTCCATCAAACCGAACTCATCGAAGCCTGCGACGTACCAATCTGGCGTCGAATAGTAGTAATGCCAGTCGTCACCACCGGCTCCGCAAGCCGACGCACCGCCGAAGCAGGAGTTATAGCCATAGACGAGGCCGCCTTGGGTCGTCGAAATGGTGTAGCTCGGTGCGGCGCCGATCGAGAGGTCGGAGCCAAAGAGCATTGTGCCATCGGCCATGGCCGAAGTTCCCGCGACGAGGCAGACGGCCGCGAGCGTGGTTTTTAATGAGAAAGATTTGAACATGTTTGATCCCCAAAAATGAATGTCGGATTTATCAGTTGTTCTGGATGAATCGTTGAAACCGCTTTCAACGCTTGTCATTTTTTATCACAACATTTCCCGATAGGCTAGATAAAAATCATTTTTTTTCGAGAAAAATAGGCAATTGGACATAATCACTTTTTGTCCTGTGCCGCAAATTGCCGTGGCGCTAAGCTGAGTGACCGTGCACCGGATTCACGCAATTGACTCATGAAGAACTGAAGGTTCTGTCATGGTCATCCAATAAAAAGGGCGGCATCAAGCCGCCCTTAAAGTACCCCAGTTGATTCGTTCAACTGGGGCTTATCGACATCGGTCTCAGTCTTTTATTGGAAGGAGATCCCGCCCACCGAAATCGCGTCGATTGAGCCGACGACAACCTTCGGGTTCTTCGTTCCCACCACCGATACGGCCACTTGCGTGACGCCGGTGGCTTGGAGCGCGGCGATGGTTGTCGCCGTGCCGGTGCCGGAATCATTGGTCAGGCAGGTGAATGCCGAGAACGGAATGGCGTAATCGAGCAGGCCGGTCTGCGATACGTAGGCACCCGACGCTTGACCCAGATAGGTGCCGGTGAAAGTCGCCGTGCCGGGGCCGGTCGTGGTGCCCGTCGCCGGTGTGAGCAGGGTGACATCGGTCGAGCAGGCCGCAGGGTTTGTGGTTGGCCATACGCCGGTGATGCCTGCGTTCTTCAGCGTCACGGTGATCACATTGGCCTGACCGTTCGTGGCCGATGGCGTCACCATATTAGCCAGCTTGATCAACACCGCCTTCGAGTTAGTGATCGAAATTGGCGTGATCGCTGCGTTCGACTTGGCATAGGGGGCCAAGATCGAGAAGCCGAAGTAGCCCGTTGCAGAGGTGTAGGTTGCGCCCGCTGCAGCCTGGTAGATGTAATAGTCGCCGTATGCCGTTCCCAGCTGTGACGAGTCATAGCTGTAGGCGTAATTGGTGCTGGCAAATGCGCAGATATCACCGCCTTCGGTCGTGTGGACGTAGGCGCCGCCGGTGGTGTTGCCGCAGCCCGGCAGGCCTGTTGTGTTACCCGTTGGCAAGGCATAGCGCATCGGTGGACCGGCCATGAACGACGCGGTCTGGGTCCCCAGGGTGTTGGTGTATTCCCATGCTGGGATCGGCGCCGCTGCGGTACCCGAGAGCGTGCCAGTGACGGCCGTCACGGTGGCCGTTGTCGATGATACCGTGATGGTACCCGTCGCTGCAGCCGTACCGCTCGCGGTGTAGACCACGTTGATCGCGCAAGTGCCGTTGGCCACAAGCGTGGCGGCGCAGGTGTTGGTCTGCGTGAAGCCGGCACCCGTAATCGCGACAGACACACCCGCCAGGGCCGCAGTGGTCTTGACGCTGATGGTCTGAGCAGCCGTTGCCGTACCGACCGTGCCGGTGAAGGAGAGCGACGCGGGCGTCAGCGACAACGGCGACGTGCCGGTGCCTGCCAAGGCTGCGGTCACCGATGTCTGGCCGGTCGCGCCCACTGTCAGGGTTGCAGCCAGTGCGCCGACGGAGGCGGGCTTGAACGTGACGGTCAATGTGCAGGTGCCGTTGATCACGAGTGCCGCCGTGCAACCATTCGCCACGGAAAATGAAGTCGCGCCCGTTCCGCTCAACGCGTTCGTCACCGCACCTGCCGCAAGAGCAGTGGTAGTCTTGACGGTGATGGCCTGCGTGGCAGCGGCAACGCCCATTTGCGTGGCGCCGTAGGTCAGGGTGGCAGGCGTGAGGCTTAAGGTCGCGTTAGCCGCTCCCGCGGCTGCAAGACCGGCGAAGCCCGCAAGCGCGATCAGGCAGCGACGGAAAAGGTCGCGTCCAGTACACAAAGAGTTCATGCGTTTACCCCAGTAAATAGTCTGATATTGTGATGATTGACCTGAAACCGCTTTCAAGCCATGATTTGAGCGTACACGCCGAAATTCGTGATTTCAATCCACGGAACGATAAAAAAATGCTGAAGCTGTCCTGTACGCCGACCGCACTCAAAGCCGTTGCCGTGATGGGTCGCCAGATTCTGTTAAGTGGATTGCTATGCACCTTGGCGGCGGCCGCATCGAATGCCGCGGTGACGCTCACGCTAAGCCCGACCTCAGTGGCCTTCGGTAACCAAACCGTCGCGACCACCAGTGCGGCGAAGACGGTCACGGTGACGAATTCGGGAACGACGGCAGGCGCGGTCTCGGTATCCCTTGGCGGCACGGGCGCTGCGGCCTTCAAGCAAACCAATACCTGTGCGGCATCCGTGGCGGCCGGTAAGACCTGCACGATCACGCTGACATTTGCGCCCACCACCGCGTCGGCCTCGAGTGCCACGCTCTCGGTTGCCGCGACTGGCGCCACGACAAAGACAGCAGCACTCACCGGCACGGGCGTTGCCGCGACTACCCTGACCGCCACGGCCGCGCCGAGCACGCTGACCTATACGTCCACCTCGGTGGGCAGCACCAGTGCAGCGCAATCGATTACGGTGACTAACACCGGCACCGGTTCAGTCACCGTGTCCGGCGTGACGCTCACGGGAACCAATGCGACGGCGTTTGCCCAGACCAACACCTGTACGGCCGCGCTCGCGGCGAAGGCGACCTGCACGGTGTCCGTCACCTTCAAGCCCACCGTGACCGGTGCCGCGACGGCGTCAGTGTCCATTGCCAGTAACGCGACCGGCAGTCCGCTCGTCGTGGCCCTAAGCGGCACCGGTGCGGCGGCGTCCGCCAGTTACACGCTGACGCCGATCTCGCTGAACTTTGCCTCCCAAGCGGCAGGGCAGACCTCGGCCAGTCAAAGCATCACGCTGAAGAACACGGGAACGAGCTCATTGAGCGTGACATCCGCGGCCCTCTCCGGAACGTCGAGTGCGCTCTTCGTGGTGACCAATGGCTGCACGGCCGCGCTCGCGGCGAATGCGACCTGTACGCTCGGAGTAGCGTTTAAGCCGACGGCGGCGGGTAATGCGACGGCGACGCTGACGGTGACGGCAGGCGGCAAAGCCACGGCGGTGGCACTGACGGGCACCGCCACGGCGGCGTCGACCTTGCGGCCATTGCCGTCGGTCTACACCACGGGTAAGGCGATCGCTTACAGCCCGTACCGCGCCGGTGGTCCGGGGCTTGGTGAAGTGCCGACCGATGCACAGATCCTGCAAGACCTTGGTTTGCTGCAGTCGGCGGGCTACAACTTGCTCCGTCTATACGGTTCGGACGGCAATTCGAGCAATATCCTGCGTCTGATCGCGGCCAACTATCCAACGATGAGTGTACAACTCGGGATTTATCTGGAAGGCGCGCCTGCCACCTGTGTTGATGCGGTGAACTCAGCCCAAATCGCCACGGCGATTAGTCTAGCCACCACCTATGCGGCCCAAGTGGTGTCGCTGAGCGTAGGCAATGAGACCTCACTGGCGAACAATTTGCCGGTGACTTGCTTGCTGAGTTACGTGCAACAAGTGCGGGCGGCCGTGACCCAGCCGATCACGGCGGATGACACGGCCAGCTTTTACGCCGGCACGGCCTCCAACGGTGAAAAGCCGGACACGATCCTGCCGTATTTAGACTTTGCCTCGATCCACACCTATGCGCTTCTGAACCCCACCTTGTGGAACTGGCAGCAATTGACGGTTGCCTCGAGCGAAGCGCGCGGCATCGCCATGATGAATGCCGCGTTAACCTTTGCCAAAGGCGATATGTCGGCTGCCTCGGCGCATTCCTTCACGACCTTGACCGGCAGCAAGACGACGGTCGGCGCCGCGATGCCGATCGTGATCGGCGAAACGGGCTGGAAGGCCAATTGGACCAATCCGACCTCAGCGATTGAGCTTTACACGGCCACCGTCATTAACCCTAAGGTCTATTTGGACCTGATGGCGACGTGGAAGGCGACCGCCGGCGGCCCGCTCAACATCTTCTATTTCGAGGCCTTTGACGAGGCTTGGAAGGGCACCGACGACGGCTGGGGTCTGTGGGATGCGGCGCGCAATTCTCGCTATGCCCTGTGCGGCATCATGGCCGATATTGGTCCTTGCCAGTCGCCGGATCCCTATCTCGGTCTCGGTTACTATCCTTAATCGGCTGCAGCGGAAGAGGGCCCGATCCGGGTCTTTTTTTCGTGGCTTGCAGCAGCCGCTGAAATCTTTGTAAAAACAGGCATCTAATGGACGATTGCAGCCTAATTTGCTAGGCTTGGCGCCTTCGCTAACCCTCGCAGCGGCTTTTGGCCGGCCGAGTCCGACCGAGTGTGAGATCCGCATGTCTGCCGTTGAAATAACTCCGCTCTTTGGGCGCCGTAAGTATTGGGCGCACCGCTTTGGCACCGCGCCCTTCCTGCCGATGACCCGAGCCGAAATGGATGAGCTGGGCTGGGATTCGTGTGACGTCATTCTGGTCACCGGCGATGCCTATGTGGACCATCCGAGCTTCGGTATGGCGTTGATCGGGCGAATGCTCGAAGCGCAGGGCTTCCGTGTCGGCGTGATCGCTCAGCCCGATTGGCGTAATGCGGATGCCTTCCGCGAGCTCGGCCCACCGAATCTGTATTTCGGGGTGACCGCCGGCAACATGGACTCGATGGTGAATCGCTACACGTCGGATCGCAAGATGCGCAGCGATGACGCCTATACGCCGCACGGTGAGGGCGGCAAACGACCGGATCGCTCGGTCATTGTCTATACCCAACGGTGTCGTGAAGCATTTCCTGACGTGCCCGTGGTGATCGGCGGCATCGAGGCGTCACTGCGTCGCGTGGCCCATTTCGACTATTGGTCGGAAAAAGTACGCCGCTCGGTCTTGATCGATGCGCAGGCGGATATTTTGCTGTTCGGCAACGCTGAACGTGCCTTGGTGGAACTCACACATCGACTGGGCGCCGGTGAACCCATCAACGCCATCACCGACATCCGCGGTACCGCCTTCTTGCGTCGCCAGACCGCTGACGGCTGGATTGAGATCGACTCGACGGAGGTGGACGAACCCGGTCGTATCGATCCGCCCATCGATCCTTATCTGATGGAACCGAGCGCGCCGGAGCAACCCGTTGCTGCGCCAGTCACGGCTGTGACGGAGACCGTGATACCCGTGGTGCGTCTGCGCCGCAAAGTGAAGACGGTTGATCGCGATCGCAGCGTGATTCGATTGCCCGCCTTTGAAGCGGTGCGCGATGACCCGGTGTTGTACGCCCATGCTTCGCGGATCGTCCATGCGGAAGCGAACCCCCACAACGCGCGCGCGATCGTGCAGCGTCATGGGGAGCAGGACGTGTGGCTCAATCCGCCACCGATCCCGCTCGATACCAAGGACATGGATGCGGTGTATGAGTTGCCGTACCAGCGGGTCCCGCATCCCGCGTATGGCGATGCCAAGATTCCGGCTTACAAGATGATCCGCTTCTCGGTCACGATTCAGCGCGGCTGTTTTGGCGGTTGTACTTTTTGCTCGATCACTGAGCATGAGGGCCGGATCATCCAGAGCCGATCGGAAGATTCGATCATTCGCGAAGTCGAAAAAGTCCGCGATACGGTGCCCGGTTTTACCGGGATCATCTCGGATCTCGGCGGCCCGACCGCCAACATGTACCGGTTGGCCTGCAAATCGCGTGAGATTGAGGCGGCCTGCCGTCGGCCCTCGTGTGTGTTCCCCGGGGTCTGCCCGAACCTGAATACCAATCACAACCCGCTGATCAAACTCTATCGCCGAGCGCGGGCCTTGCCTGGGATCAAAAAGGTCTTAATCGCCTCGGGCGTGCGGTACGACCTGGCGGTTGAGTCGCCGGAGTATGTGAAGGAGCTGGCGACGCATCATGTCGGCGGCTATCTCAAGATTGCGCCAGAGGCCATTGCCGAAGGGCCCTTGTCGAAGATGATGAAGCCCGGCATCGGCACCTATCATCGCTTTAAAGAACTGTTCGATAAGTACTCCGCCGAGGCGGGCAAAGAGCAGTACCTGATCCCATATTTTATTGCCGCCCACCCCGGAACGACCGATCAAGACATGTTGGATCTTGCCATCTGGCTCAAAGCCAACGGCTTCCGAGCGGATCAGGTCCAGGCCTTCTTGCCAGGTCCCATGGCGACGGCCACGGCCATGTGGCACACGGGTCGAAACCCACTGAAGAAAGTCACCCGCGACAGTGAAACCGTCATCGTGCCGAAGGGTCACGCCCAACGTCGATTGCACAAGGCGCTGCTGCGGTATCACGACGCTAACAATTGGCCAATGATCCGCGAGGCCTTGAAACGGATGGGTCGCTCGGATTTGATCGGCAATGCCAAACATCAGTTGGTCCCCGCTTGGCAGCCGGCAGGCACCGGTGGCATGCCGGCGAAAGATGCCCCAGTGGTCGCCGGTGCACCGCGACGCGCTCGTCCCGGTCAAATGCTGACGCAACATACCGGGATGCCGCCGCAGCCACGATTGGGGTCAAAACCACGGGGGCGCCGTTGAGGGCGCCGGTCGTCCATGAGGCGCAGCCGGGCTTTTATGATGGGCTTCTGAGCCGCTTTGCGCTGTCGCCGAAGGATCGCTGGATTGCCTTAATGTTGGTTCGGTTGGTGCGTTTTCCCGCCGTGATCGGCTTGCTCGCAGCCTGGCACCGTGCGCGATCTCGCAGAAAATAAGTTAATTGCTTGCCCGGGCTCCACCCGGACAGTAAATTGTGCGCCGCAACGAATTTGCACTGGACGGTAGTACGATGACTTTGAACGCAAAAGCGGTCGCCGACCGCCGCTGGGTGGTTCACAAATTTGGCGGCTCGTCGGTGGCGGATGCCGAGTGCATTGCGCGTGTGGCCGACATCATCGAATCGACGCCGGTGCCGCACGTGGGTGTGGTGCTCTCGGCCTGCAAAGGCGTCACGGACGGCTTGTTAAATCTTGTGGCCCTGGCAGAGCGTCGCGACCCCGCAGCGCCGGCAAGCTTGCAAGCGCTTGAAGATAAACATATTCAGATCGCGCAAACGCTGCTGAGTGCGGCCGGTGCGGCTGCCTACATCGACGTCCTGAAGGCCGATTGCCGGGATATTGCGGGTCTCCTGCAAGCGGTGAGCCTATTGCGCTCAGCTGGGCAGAATATCCGCGACCTCGTGGCCGGTTACGGCGAGATCTGGTCGACGCGGCTCTTTGCGCGCGTCTTGGCTGAACGCGGCAAAAGCGCGGCGCCGGTGCTGTGGATCGATGCCCGCTTGGCGGTGGTCGTGGAGTGGGGCCCCTTGGGCCCATCCGTACAGTGGGAAGCCTCACAAGCGGCCTTGGCCAAACTGGTCCCGGCTGATTTTGCCGGCACCTTGGTCATCACCGGGTTTGTGGCCGCCGATAGCCGCGGCATCCAGACGACCCTCGGTCGTAACGGCAGCGATTTCTCCGCGTCGATTTTCGGCGCCTTGTTGAACGCGCAAGAGATCGTGATTTGGACGGACGTCGATGGTGTTCTGTCGGCCGATCCGCGGCGCGTGCCGGATGCGAAGGTCATCGACTCACTGTCCTATAGCGAAGCGATGGAGCTTGCCTACTTCGGTGCGAAGGTGATCCATCCGCAAACGATGGCGCCCGCCGTCTCGCGCGAGATCCCGATCCTCATCAAGAATACCTTCCGACCGCAGATGCCGGGCACGGTCATTTGCGCGCGGCCGAATTCAGCCCACAAAGTCAAGGGCATCACGACCATCGATCAAGTGGCGATCGTCAATCTGGAAGGCGCCGGCATGATCGGTGTACCGGGTACGGCGCAGCGCCTATTCGGCTCGCTCCAGGAAGCGGGTATCTCGGTGATTTTGATTTCGCAGGGATCCTCCGAACACTCGATCTGCATCGCGGTGCCGGACGCCGAAGCCGTCGCGGCGGGCGAGGTGGTCCGGCGCGCCTTCGACCTTGAGTTGCGTGAAGGGCAAATCCAGCGGGTCGAGGTCAGTCGCGACTGCGCGATTCTCGCGGTGGTCGGCGACGGCATGGCCGGCAGCCATGGCGTGGCGGCCAAGGTCTTCCAGACGCTCGGCGACGCGGGCATAAACGTCCGTGCGATCGCACAGGGTGCCTCCGAGCGCAATATCTCGGTCGTTATCGATGCGAAGCACTCCACTCGCGCGCTGCAATCCGTGCACGCCGGCTTCTATCTCTCGCCGCACACCATTTCGATCGGCCTTATTGGGCCTGGCCTCGTCGGTAGTGCGCTCTTAGGACAACTGGCCGGCCAGATGGAGCGACTCTCTGGCGGCGCGCACTTGGACTTGCGCGTGCGCGGAATCGTGCGCTCGACGAAGATGCTGTTGTCAGATGCGCCGATTGCCCCGGACGCCTGGAAAGAAGTGCCGGCCGACCGTTGGCAGCCCTTGGATCTGGCCGCTTTTGCGCGCCACGTACAGGCTGAACATCTGCCGCATGCCGTGATCATCGATTGTTCGGCGAGCGCTGATGTCGCGCAAAACTACCGTGACTGGTTGGCGGCCGGGATTCACCTCGTCACGCCGAATAAGAAAGCCAATAGCGGCCCCTATGCGTATTACGCGTCGCTCGGCGCGACCCGTCGAGCGGTTGGGTCGCACTACCTCTATGAGGCGACCGTCGGCGCGGGCCTGCCCGTGATCCAGACGCTGCGTGACCTGCGGGAGACCGGAGATCAAGTGCGCTCGATCGAGGGCATTTTCTCGGGCACCTTGGCCTATTTGTTCAACGTCTACGACGGCTCCGAGGCCTTCTCGTCGATCGTAAAGACTGCGAAGCAGAAGGGCTACACCGAGCCGGATCCGCGCGACGATCTGTCGGGCACCGATGTCGCGCGTAAGTTGATCATTTTGGGCCGCGAAATCGGGCTCAAGCTGGAATTGCCCGACGTGCAGGTCGAAAGCTTGGTGCCGGATGCGCTGGTCGACTGCTCGGTCGAGGAGTTCCTGAACCGACTGCCCGAATTCGATGCTGCGATGCAAGCGCGTTACGCCGAGGCTGCAGCCGCCGGTCAAGTGCTGCGCTACGTGGGCCGTTTGGACGCGCGGGCAGGGACCGCTACCGTGGGCCTCGTGCGCCTGGATCGCAAGCACGCCTTTGCCAACATCGCATTGACGGACAACGTCGTGCGCTTTGAAACCATGCGTTACTGCGATAACCCACTCATCGTGCAGGGACCCGGCGCGGGTCCTGAGGTGACGGCGGGTGGTGTGTTCGCTGACCTGCTGCGACTTGCCGCCTATGTCGGCGCGAACATTTAATTCTGAGGTGTCTCTTGCGTAACTCAGCTACCGCCTTCGCACCTGCAAGCGTCGGCAACGTCGGTATCGGTTTCGATATTTTGGGTCACACGGTCGAAGCCATTGGCGATCGCGTGCACGTGGTGCGCACGGCAACCCCAGGGGTCACCATTAAGGCGATTACCGGCGTGGCCGTGGATTTGCCGCTCGAGGCAGAAAAGAACACGGCGGGTCGCGCCTTGTTGAGTCTCGCGCAAGACGAGAAGCTCGATTTTGGTTTTGAAATGACGATCGAGAAGGGCATACCGCTCGGGTCCGGTCTGGGCGGCTCGGCCGCATCCGCGGTCGCCGCGGTGGTGGCGGGCAATGCGCTGTTAGCGACGCCCCTGTCCAAAATCGAACTCTTGAAGTACGCGATGAAGGGCGAGGCGGTGGCCTCGGGCTCGGTACACGTTGACAACATTGCACCCAGCCTCTTCGGCGGCTTGGTTTTGACGGTGGGCGTCGATCACCCTCGTACGAAGCAAATCCCAGTGCCGCCGGGTATCAAAGCGGTGCTGGTCCATCCGCACATGTTCCTCTCGACCAAGGAGGCGCGCGGCATTTTGTCGAAGACGGTCGAGATGTCGGATCTGGTCTGGCAGTGCGCCAACCTGGCCGGGTTCATTTCGGCGTGCTACACCAATGATTTGGACATGATCCGCGATGCGTTCGAGGACGTGATCATTGAGCGGCAGCGACAAACGCTGATTCCAGGATTTAAGGCCGTGAAGGCCGCAGCCATGGCGCACGGTGCGCTCGGTTGCTCCATCTCGGGCGCCGGCCCCACGGTGTTTGCGTGGTGTGAGGAAAGCGCCGCTGAGGCGATTCGCGCCGACATGGTGGCCGCTTTTGCAGCCAATGGACTGGAGTCCGACAGCTGGATCTCGGCGATTGAGCAGACCGGCGCCCGGGTGATCGACTGATGCGTTTTCATTCGACGCGTAACGCCGGCGAAACGGCGACCCTGTCGGAAGCATTGGCGCGCGGCATCGCCCCGGACGGTGGGCTCTACGTGCCCGATGAGTTCCCAAGCTTCACCGTGGCGGATTTCGACGGCTTGGACGGGATCGCAGCGGTGGCGCCGAAGTTCCTGGCGCCTTTGTTTGCGGGTGATCCGCTGGCCAGCCAACTGCCGGCGATCGTGGCCGAGGCCTTTGATTTTCCGGTGCCCTTGAAGGCACTGCCGGTGTCCGGCGACGCCTCCGTGCTCGAGTTGTTTCACGGCCCGACGGCTGCGTTTAAGGATTTCGGCGCACGCTTTTTGGCGGCGTGCATGGCGCGGATCCCGCGTGCGACGGATCGCACGTTGACCATATTGGTCGCCACTTCAGGCGACACCGGTGGTGCGGTCGCGGCAGCGTTCCATGATCGGCCGGGTATTGAGGTCGTTGTCTTATTCCCACGGGGCCTCGTCTCGCCGCGCCAAGAGCTGCAGTTGACCTGTTGGGGCGGTAACGTTCGCTCCCTCTCGGTGGCGGGCACCTTCGACGACTGTCAGCGCCTCGTCAAAGCGGCATTTGCCGACCCGGAGCTCGCAGCCCACCGCGAACTGTCGTCGGCCAACAGCATCAATATCGGTCGTCTCCTGCCACAGGCCTGCTACTACGTGGCGGCCAGCTTGCAAGGGTTTAGGCGGACCGGCAAAAAGGTCAACTTCATTGTGCCGAGTGGCAACCTGGGCAATGTCTTGGCAGCGGTCTGGGCCCGGAAGATGGGCTTGCCGATCGGCGAGCTCGTGATCACCTTCAATGCCAACCGCACCGTGCCCGATTTTCTCGAGACCGGTGTCTGGGAGCCACGCCCGTCGGTGGCTACGCTTGCCTCGGCGATGGACGTCGGTAATCCGTCGAATATGGAGCGCCTCCGTTATTTGCACCCGGTACACGATGACATCACCGCGGCCGTGCGCGCCGACAGTGTGAGCGATGAGGCCATCCGCGCGCGGATCACCCACGACCGCACGGCGCTCGGTGAAACCTGGTGCCCGCACACGGCCTGCGCGGCCGAGACCTATGATCGCCTGTCTGCGGCGGACAAGGTTAAGGGGCCTTGGGTGCTGGTTGGCACCGCTCATCCGGCCAAGTTCCCCGAAACGGTCGAGCCCTTGGTCGGGCATACCGTGCCGGTACCGGATTCTTTGGCGCGTCTGCTTGAGTTGCCGCGCTCGGTGACTGAAGTGCCGGCCACCCTAGAGGCACTGGCTGCGGTACTGCGGTGAACGAGGCGACGCTGCGCTTGGCGCTCTACGGGGGCGCCGCGCTCTGCGCGGCGGCTTTCATCGGGCTGGCCGTGTGGGCGTGGCGCCGTGCGCAACGGCAGCGTCGCCGCTTAGTGCAACTCATTGAGTCAATCGCCCCGGATTATCAGCGTGACGTACTGATCCCGGATGGCCTCGATGGCTGGTATCACGTCGACTTCCTGCTACGCACCTCAATAGGCCTGGTGATCTTGGATGTGCGCGACGTGCGCGGTGCAGTCTTTGGTGGCGAGCACATGTCGGAGTGGACAGTCATGGATCGGTCGAGCCGACGCACCTTCTTAAATCCCCTCGAGACGCTCTACGATCGCATGGCTGCGGTGCGCGCCTTGGGCGGTGACGATGTGCCGGTGGAGGGCCGTGTGGTGCTGCTGTCGCGGGCACGGTTTGCGACTGCCGCGCCGCCCCGCACGCTCTTGATGGAGTCGGTGGCTGATTTGGCCGCTCCGGCCACTGAGGTGGGTGATCTCTACTGCACCGCCTGGCGAGAGGTCAGCACCCAGACCCAACCCACGCCGAGGGCATTGCGCCGCTCGGCGTGAGTGATTTCATCCTCAGACCGGTCGGGCCCCGTGGGCGGCCAAAATCTCGGCCGCACAGGCCGTGACGCCGCGCACCATGCCGAGGTGCAAGAACTCATTGGGGCCATGGGCATTCGATTTCGGGCCTAAGACGCCGGTGACCAAGAATTGCGTCTTCGGATAGCGTGCAGCCAACATCCCGATGAAGGGAATGCTGCCGCCGGTCCCCATCGCAAGACAGGGCTTGCCAAAGTGATGCTGCGAGGCCTGCTGCAAGGCCTGATCCAGCCAAGGCGCCAGGGCGGGCGCGTGCCAGCCGCCCAGTGATGAATTGATGTCGAATTGCACGCGTGCGCCGTACGGCGGGTCGCGCTCAAGGGTCGACTTCACCTGGGCCGCAGCAAGCTGCGCATCCAAGGTGGGCGGCAAACGCATCGACACCTTCACCGCCACCCGGGGCAATAACACATTGCCGGCGCTACCCAAGGCGGGTAGACCCTCGGCACCGGTAATCGTCAGGGTCGGCTTCCAGGTGCTGTTGATCAGTAATTCGGTCGCATCGTCGGAGAGCGGATGAACGCCTTCGGCAAAAGGCAGTTTGCCGGCCACTTCATCACCCAGCACCTGTGCAGCCGCCCGGGCTTCGGCCACGCGGTGGGCGGGCGTCGGGACGTGTAGGGATTCGAGCGCGATATCGCCGTTGTGAACGTTTTCCAGCCGATCCAGCAGTCCGCGCAAGAGTCGAAAGGGCGAGGCGGCGATGCCGGTGCCCATGCCCGAGTGCACCCCTTCGGTCAGCACCTCGACGCTCAAGGTGCCGACCAAGTTGCCGCGCAGGCTGGTGGTGAGCCAGAACTGGTCGTAGTTGCCGCACTCGGCGTCCAAGCAGACGACGAGATCGGGCTCGCCGAGGCGGTCGGCCAGATGCTCGACGTAGGCGGGCAGGTCGATGCTGCCGGACTCCTCGCTGCCCTCAATCAAAATGGAGCAGG
Organism: uncultured Pseudomonadota bacterium; assembly: GCA_903879335.1. GTDB lineage: Bacteria > Pseudomonadota > Gammaproteobacteria > Steroidobacterales > Steroidobacteraceae > CAIKZZ01. The sequence goes on along the minus strand of CAIRLC010000003.1, from coordinate 49,816 downwards.
CGGCGTGTGGCACCCCCTGTTCCTGCAGCAGACGAATCGCCAGCAAACTGGAGAAGATGGCATAGCCATCATCCGCGCCACCGCGGCCGTAGAGCTTGCCGTCGCGGAAGACCGGCTCCCATGGGCTCAAGCCGGGCTCCCAGCCGGTGAACTCGGGCTGCTTGTCAAAATGCCCGTACAGCAACACGCGTCCGGGGGCGGTGCCCTGCACCTCGGCATAAATCACCGGTGTACGGCCCGGCAGACGCAGGACCTCCACGGTCAGGCCGGCGATAGGTTGGGTGGATGCCCAGCCCGCCAATAACGCGGCGGCGCGGTCCATGTGTCCATGGGCTTCCCAGTCCGGATCGAACAGGACCGACTTGTTGGGGATGCGGACGTAGTCCGCCAGCAGTCCCTCAATGGACTGTGTCCATTCTTCATCAATGCGCTGCGCCAGCAGTTTTGGATTAATCATAAATACTTCCGTAACAGAGACTTGATATCGATAGATGATAAATTAGATTAACTATTCGCCGCTGTCCAGGAGGTCGCATTAAGACCAAAAAAACGTGTGGCCGTGGCGGTGGTGGCATGGGCGAGGGTGGCGATGGACTCGCCGCGAGCGGCCGCAACGACCCGGGCAACCTCCGGCAGGTACGCCGGCTCATTCCGGCGGGAGGCGGGCTTCTGCGGCAAGGTGCGGGGCAGGAGATAAGGGCCGTCCGTCTCAATCATCAGCCGGTCGGCCGGAATGTGCCGAACCACCTCCTCCAGATGCCGACCGCGCCGTTCGTCGCAGATCCAACCGGTGATGCCGATGTACAAGCCGAGTTCCAGGTAATCCATGGCTTCCGCCACCGAACCGGTGAAACAATGCGCGACGGCCGGTGGCAAGGAGCCGGCCGCCCGCAGGATGGCCAGAAAATCGCCGTGGGCGTCCCGCTGATGCAAAAACACCGGCCGCTGCCGGTCTACGGCCAGCTGCAGTTGCAGTTCGAAGGCGCGGTGCTGGTCCGATCGGGGGGAGTAATCCCGGAAGTAGTCGAGCCCGCACTCGCCGGCCGCTCGCACAGCGGGATGGTCGAGGACCGCTGCCAGACGGGGCAGCGTGGCGGCTGTCAGTTCGCTGGCATGGTGCGGATGAACGCCGGCCGTGGCCGATAAGAAGGCGGGATCGGTCTCAGCCAGCGCAACCGCCTGCTCGGCACCACTGAGCGAGGCGCCGGTGATCACCAAGTGAACCAGGCCGGCCTCACGGGCGCGCTGCAGCACCGCGGCGCGGTCCGCATTGAAGCTGTCGTGGGTGAGGTTAATGCCGATGTCGATAAGCGGTGCGTCCATGGCCCTATGTTACCGTCGCCGCCTAGGGATTGCCGGGCCCGGATGGGGTCCGAGCCGCTGAGGCGCCTTCAGCGTCTTCGTTGCCGGCCTTAAGCACCGGAACGGCGCCTGGTCCTCAGCAGGAGGTAGGCGCAGGACAGCGTGCCGAGACAGGCACGGTGGCCCCGATGGGCGCCATGACGCCGTGCCTGAGTGAGCCTTAGGGTCACGATGGCGTCGCACGGTCTATGCGTAATGTTCATATTTTCATACGCGTAAGTACTCACGTCTATTACGCCTAAAGAGCGCACTGTCCCTAACCCCAAGCGCAATGACGCGCGCGGGATTACGAGGATCACCACATGGACGTTTCACTCAGCGTGCGTTCCGGCGTCTATACCGGAACCTTTTTATTGGGGGCCGCAACCGCGTTCGCGGAGTCGCAGGGCCCCCATCCAGAGTCCTCCAAAAAGCTCGAAATCAGGACGGCTTACGTCACCCAGCCCCATACCGGAGGCGCGCGGGTGCCCGAGGTGATTGTGACCAGTCGCGTCACGTCGCGAGACCTCGATCTCAATACCCGCGAAGGTTTGCTCACCCTCGAGACCCGGGTGCATGCGGCGGCCGTTGAGGTGTGTGATGAGTTAAAGGCGCGAGGCCAGCCGAGTCGTTCCGCCGAACGGGCCTGTGTCGAGACGGTCGCCTCCGAGGCGCTCGCGCGGACACGAAAGCTGTTGGCCCAGTCCAATTGACCCGCGCGCGGGTCCTAGGCGGCGGGTTGGCTGACGTCAGGAGGATTTCGGTCAGGCCGATGTGTCGGGCGCTCGCCCTGTGGCGCCCGACCGGGAGAGGGTCTGCCCGGTAGAGGCCAGCCCGATGACCGATTCAACGGTGCGTTCGGCGGTCTCGCGGCCATCGCCGGATTCGCGCCGACGCCCGCGTCCCAATTGCTATCATCCGAGCATGAAGGACCCATACCCGCATCTCCTGAGCCCGCTTGATTTGGGCTTTACCCGCTTGCGAAATCGAGCCTTGATGGGCTCGATGCACACCGGCCTTGAGGATCATCCGGCCCGATATCCGGCCTTGGCGGCTTATCTGGCCGAGCGTGCCCGCGGTGGCGCCGGCTTGATCGTGACGGGTGGCGTGGCGCCGAATGGGGTGGGGCGCGGCGGTTGGGGTCGTGAGACCTTCAGTCATCGCCGGGCGGTGGCCTATCATCGACTCGTGCCGGAGGCCGTGCATGAACACGGCGGCCACGTGTGTTTACAGATCCTGCATACCGGCCGCTATGCGCATCACGCCAAGAGTGTCGCGCCCTCTGCGCTGCGTGCGCCGATTGCCCGCCATACGCCGTTTGCGCTCACTGAGCGTGGGATTCGCCGTCAGATTGCGGCCTTTGCGCGGACGACGGAATTGGCGCGCGAAGCCGGTTACGACGGCGTCGAGATCATGGGTTCCGAGGGCTACCTGATCAATGAGTTCATTGCGCTGCGGACCAATCGCCGCGATGACGCCTGGGGCGGCAGTTACGCCAACCGCATCCGCTTCGCAGTCGAGATTGTTCGAGAAGCGCGCAAGGCGGCAGGCCCTGATTTTATTTTGATCTTCCGCCTGTCGATGCTCGACCTGGTGGAGGGCGGCAGCACCTTCGATGAAGTGGTGACCCTCGCGCAGGCGATCGAGGCGGCCGGCGCCACGATCATCAATACCGGGATCGGTTGGCACGAGGCGCGCATCCCCACCATCGCGACCTTGGTCCCGCGGGCGGGATTTGCCTGGGTCACCGAGCGCCTGCGCCCGCATGTGGCGCTGCCATTGGTGGCCACCAATCGCATCAATGATCCCGCGGTTGCGGAGTCCGTGTTGGCTCGCGGCGGTGCAACCCTCGTATCGATGGCACGTCCCTTTCTGGCCGATCCTGATTTTGTCATCAAGGCAGCGACCGGTCGGGCGGATGAGATCAATACCTGCATTGCCTGCAATCAGTCGTGCTTGGATCGGATCTTTTCGGGTCTCTCGGTCAGTTGCCTGGTCAATCCTCGCGCGGGGTCTGAGACCGAATTGCAGTACACGAAGGTCACGGCCCCCAAACGAGTGGCGGTCATCGGCGCTGGACCTGCCGGTTTGTCCTGCGCCACCGTGGCCGCCGAGCGCGGTCATCAGGTGGTGCTCTTCGAGCGGAGTGAGCGGATTGGCGGGCAATTCAATTTGGCCGCCCGCATTCCGGGCAAAGGGGAGTTCCGCGAGACCTTGCGTTACTACCAGCGTCGACTCAACGTGCTTGGCGTGACCGTGCATCTGTCGACGGAGCCCGATCCTGCCGCGCTCGACGGTTTTGATGAGGTCGTCTACGCGACTGGCGTCGCGCCGCGCCACCCCGAGATTCCGGGTATCGATGACGTGCGCGTGGTCAGTTATGTGGACGTGATCGAAGGGCGTGTGCCCGTCGGTGCGCGGGTCGCCATCATAGGCGCTGGCGGTATCGGCTTTGATGTCGCGCAACTCATCACCGCACCGCCGCAGGGCCCTGATCCGATTGCTGAGTTCGCGGCGCACTGGGGCATCGATATGACGCTGCAGCAACCCGGCGGGTTGCTGCCCGAGTCCTCCGCGCCGAGCACGGTGGCGCGAACGGTCTATCTGCTGCAACGCAAGCAGTCGAAAATTGGCGATGGCTTGGGTCGCACCACCGGCTGGATCCACCGGGCGGAGCTCAAATCACGCGGCGTGCACTTCATCGCCGGCGTGCAGTACGAGGGCATTGAGCCTGAAGGCTTGCGAATCCGCGTCGGGGATGCTGTGCAAGTGCTCGCTTTGGATACGATTGTGCTCTGCGCCGGACAAGTATCCGTACGACCGTCCATGGAGGCTGCGGACGGGCGCGAGCGGCATTGGATCGGTGGCGCGAAGCTCGCCGCCGAGCTGGATGCCGCACTGGCGATCCGCGAGGGCGCAGAAGTGGCGGCGAGGCTCTGAGCGTTGATGGCGGCGGAGCCACAAGGCGAGCTCTTCAAATCGGCGGTCGTGCCGGTGGAGATTCGTGAACACGCCAGGGTGCGGCGCCTCACGGTGCGCGTCTATCCCGGTGGCCGGGTGACGGTAACCGTGCCTAAGGGTACCTCACCGGCGCAAGTGCAGCGTTTTGTCACGCGCCATCAGGACTGGATCTCCCGCAAGGTGGCGCAGTTTTCGCTCGATGAAGACTATGAACTGCCGACGTCCATCGAATTGCCCTCGACCGGTGACACCTGGATTGTGCATTACCGCAGCGGTCGCCCTGGCTTTCGCGTGGTGGCCGATCGGGTCCTTGAAATACGTCATGCGGATGAGGACCGCGAGATGGCCCATCGCGCCTTGGCGGCCTGGGCCATCGCCGAGGCGCGGCGCTCACTGGAGCCCTGGCTTGCTGCCGTGTCGGCGGAGACCGGGCTTGTGTATCGCGACGTGCATTGGCGACGGCAACGGACCCGTTGGGGCAGTTATTCGCGCAGTGGCACGCTGAGCCTCAATGTTGCGGTGCTTTTTCAGCCGCCCGAGGTGGTGCGCTATCTGTTCGTGCATGAGTTGTCGCATACGCGGCATATGAATCATTCGGCGAGTTTCTGGAAGTTGGTGGAGTCCCATGAGCCCGACTATCGAAGCTTGGACCGACAACTGACGGAGGGCTGGCGCTTGGTACCGTCCTGGCTCACCGCGAGGCCATCGCCATGAGTGACCATCCAGAATCCAATCCTGCGCAGCGGCAAGTGGATCTATCCAATGAGCCGATCCATTGGGATCTGCCGAAGGCGCAGTCTTACGGCGACTACCTGGATCTCAATCGCATCCTGAATGCGCAGCATCCGCGCTCCGCCGAGCACGATGAGATGCTGTTCATCATTGTGCATCAGACGAGTGAGCTGTGGATGAAGTTGGCCCTGCACGAGTTGCAGGTGACCATCGACGCGCTGCGTCGCGATGAGTTATTGCGCGCCTTCACCACCCTGACCCGCATTGGGCATATCCAGGCGCAATTGACCCAGGTGTGGGATGTGCTCGCCACACTCACGCCGTTCGACTACTCGCGCTTTCGCAATACGCTCGGCCGCTCATCCGGTTTTCAATCGTGGCAGTACCGTCTGCTCGAATTCACGATTGGCAATAAGAACCGCGCGATGATTGCTGTGCATCGAGGTCATCCCGAGGTGTACGAGCAACTGGCTGAAGCGCTTGAGGCGCCGAGTCTCTACGATGAATGCTTGCAGCTGCTGTCACGGCGGGGCTTTGGCATTGCGGATGAGGTCTTGGTGCGGGACTACGCTGAGCCCTACGCGCCGCATAAGTCCGTGGCCGCAGCCTGGCTTGCGGTGTATCACAGCACAAAGGCGCATTGGGACCTGTACGAATTGGCCGAGCGCTTGATGGAACTCGATCATCGATTCCAGGACTGGCGTTTTTCCCACATGAAAACGGTCGAGCGCATCATCGGCAACAAGCCCGGCACGGGTGGCACCAGTGGCGTCAACTATTTAGCTAAAGCACTCGAGCTGAGGTTTTTCCCGGAACTGTGGCAGGTGCGAACTTCGCTTTAAACCGGCGGCTACGGACGACGCGGATCAGCATCAGGACGGCGAACACGATCGCGTAGGCCAGCGGCGCGCGGATGTCTTTCTTCACCTGCCAATAGAAATGCCAGAGCCCCAAGAGCGCTGCAGCATAGACGCTGCTGTGCAGCGTCTGCCAGCGGCGGCCAAGCCGACGCATCATGGCGTGGGTCGACGTGATGCTCAGCACCAGCAAAATCAGCGACGCAGCAAAGCCGATCGTGATCCACGGCCGCTTGAGCACGTCCTCGATCAATACCGGCAGATCAAAGCGCTGATCGATACCGACATAGGCGAGCAGATGGAGCAGGGTGTAGGCGGCCGCCCACAGCCCCAGCATGCGCCGGTACAACAACCACACGGCTGAGTGCGTCAGGTGACGCAGGGGCGTGAGCGCCAGTGTGAGGAGCAATAAACGCAAGGCCCAGAGTCCCAGCTCATGGATCAGGGTTGCGACTGGATTGGCGCCCAAGGACTCCGGGTGCAGGACGACCCGAAATCCGAGCAGCGCGAGCGGCATCGCGGCGGCGAGGTGCAGCAGCGTTTTTGCGACCCAACGCTGCCAGAACGACTTACTCAAGGTCACGCGCTCAGATCCACTTGCTCAGGTCGAGCCCCGAGTACAGTGAGGCGACTTCGGTATAGCCGTTGAAAGGGCGTGTGGCGATGCGCGGCGCGAAGACGCCGCTGCCGATGCGCCGTTCCGTCTTTTGACTCCAGCGCGGGTGGTCGACCGCTGGATTGACGTTGGCAAAGAAGCCGTATTCACGCGGGTTCGCCGCGGCCCACGTGGTCGTCGGTGCGTGCTCCACGAAATCAATGCGGACGATCGACTTTACATTCTTGAAGCCGTACTTCCAGGGCACCACAAGGCGCAAAGGTGCGCCATTTTGGTTGGGCAAGGCGCGGCCATAGACGCCGACGGCCAGGAAGGCGAGCGGATGGACCGCTTCATCCATGCGCAAGCCCTCGACGTAAGGCCAATCCAGCACGGCACTGCGCTGGCCGGGCATCTGCACGGGGTCCCGTAAGGTCGTGAACGCCACGAACTTGGCCTTCGAGGTGGGCTTGAAACGCTTGATCAGCTCCGCCAGCGGAAACCCGACCCATGGGATCACCATCGACCAGGCTTCTACGCAGCGGAAGCGATAGACCCGTTCTTCCAAGGCATGCGGCTTCAACAGATCTTCCAGGCTGAAGGTGCCCCGCACCTCAGCCTCACCGCCCACGGTGACGGACCATGGCGACGGGCGCAGGGTTCCGGCGCTGCGCGCAGGGTCCGATTTGTCGGTACCGAACTCATAAAAATTGTTGTACGTCGTGATGTCGTCCCAGCTATTGAGCGGTTCATCGGCGACATAGGCGGGATTGCGTTTGGCCTCTAAAATACGGCCCGTGGGGCTGCCGGCCGCAACGCTTGGCGCGGCGAGACTGACCGTGCTTGCGGCCAGCAAGGTCCTGACGACTTGGCGCCGATCCGTCCAGATCGACTCGGGCGTAATTTCGCTGCCCTTCGGTTCATCGCTACGTCGATAGGTCATTCGCAGTCTCCAACGGCCTAGTCAGGCGCTTATCGAAATTCCCATTCCAGTTGCAGCCGTGCGGTACTGGCCGGCGAGCCTTGCGTGAGACCCACCAGCCAAGCCGCTTCATAGCGCAGCACCTCGCGCCCCAGACGGATCCGACCCAGCACGCTTGGACCGAATGAGTGGCGCTGAGAGCGCACGGAGCCCATGTGCTCCACCGACTCAACGTTCGCATGGTACTCGACTCCGGGCTCGAATCGGGCGCCCCGTCGCCACCGCCAGCGGGCGGCAAAGGCGCCAGCGACAGGCGCCCCGGCGGTCAATGCGCGCTCACTGGAGACATTCAGTGTCGTCACGGTGTGCGGCGTCGCGACCTCCGCCAATACCCCGAGTTCAGCCGCCCAGGCCGCATCGCCGTGCAGGCTGCGCGAAATCTCGGTCAGAACGCCAAAGTCGATGGCGTCCCGGCCTTGCGGGTTAAGGCTGACGACATTCTCAAAGGCAATTTCGTCCCAGCGGCGTGGGGTCTCGGGTGCGAGTGTGGCGGTGGCGAGCAGTTCGGTGCGCCACCAGGCGGTGGGCGAGGTTTCCCATTCAAGCTTGTGCTCACTCGTGCCGCCCGCGTTGAGGGTTGAGCGCCACTCGATCGCGGTCTCGCCTTGCTCCACCGCCGGGCTGTAGATGACGTCCGCCGCGGCGTGAGCGGCGAAGCCCAGGGACAGGACCATGGCCGGCCATGCATGCGGTATGCACCGTGTCCGCACCTCAGCGGACCTCGATCGTCGCCTGGGCGATGTCCGGATGATCTTCGCCGTAGAGATCATATAGACCGGTTGTGAGTGGCCCTAAATAGAGCGTGAGCGTGCGTGCTGAGCCGACTTTTTGCTCGCGATTGAGGGCATAGCTCTCGATCTCTTCAGCCGCATCGTCGGCATTTCGGATCTGCAACACGAATTTGGTTCCGGCCGGGACCACGAGGCGGTCAGGGTGAAACTGATGGTTCTGCAGCAGCAACTCCACCGAGAGGGGTGGCGCGGCGATCAGACTTAGAACGGTGACGGCGAGGGCGGTCGACATCGGTGCTCCCAGGGATCATTTATGCGAATGATAATCGTTCGCATTTACGAAGCGCAATGGGTGGGGAGCTGACGGGTGCATCAGCTCCAATCGGCGACCGGCAATCCGAGTTGTTGTGCGCGGCGGCGCGTCGCGGCCGATGCATTGACCACCAAGGGCGCCTCAACGACGAGCAGATGGTCGAAGTCCGAGCTTGAATTCCCATAGGCCGCGATCGAATGACCCGGGTGGCCCGCACGGACCGTCTCAACCACACGGGCTTTCTCGGCGCCGCGGCGGTTCTCCGAGGCCAGGCGTCCGTCCAGTCGATCGCCGTTCCAGCGCACTTCGGTGCAGTAGACCTCATCGAAGCCCAGGCGTCGGCCAATGTCGGGCACATAGAAGTCGGTGCTGGCCGAGAGCAGAACCAAGTGGTCGCCGGCTGCACGGTGGGCCTCGATGGCCGCGAGTGCGGTGCGTCGGCACAGCGCGCTGAGTCGCTCGTCTAAAAATGATCGCGTCAGCGCGTGAACCGCCGCGCGACTCAGGCCCCCCATCAGGCCCCGGATCAGCGACGCCTTCAAGTGCCCACGGTCTCGATCCAGGGCAAAGCGGGCGAGCGCGACGGGCACACGCCAGAGGCCTAAGGCCCGGGCGGGGTGGTGGCGCAGAACATGAAACAAATACGGCACGAGCGTGTCGTGAAAGGTGATCGTGCCGTCGAGATCGAAAATGGCGACACCAACGCCCGTGCGCGGTGTCGCCACAGTGCCGTGCGGCTTCGCGTTCAGGCCGCGTCCCCACGCGCTGCCAGATTACGCAGGACGTACTGCAGGATGCCGCCGTGGCGGTAGTACTCCAGTTCCTTCGGCGTATCGATGCGCACGCGCGCCGTGAAGGTCGTGACCTTGCCATCCTCGGCCGTCGCCACCACCTGCACGGTCTTCGCACCACCGCCATCGAGACCGACGAAATCGAAGGTCTCGCGGCCGGTGAGTCCGAGCGACGCCACGCTCTCCGCATCCGTGAACTGCAGCGGCAACACGCCCATGCCGATCAGATTCGAGCGATGGATCCGCTCGAAGCTTTCGGCGATCACGGCGCGGACACCGAGCAACATCGTGCCCTTCGCCGCCCAGTCGCGCGATGAGCCGGTGCCGTATTCCTTACCGGCGAGGACCACCAGCGGGGTGTGATCGGCCTTGTACTGCATCGCCACGTCATAAATGGAGCCGGACGTGCCCGAGGGCAGGTGCACCGACACGCCACCCTCGGTGCCCGGCACCAGGAGGTTCTTGAGACGAATGTTGGCGAAGGTGCCACGCATCATGACTTCATGGTTGCCACGGCGCGCGCCATAGGAGTTGAAGTCCGCAGGGGCGACGCCATGCTCCATCAGGTAGCGAGCGGCAGGGCTAGACTTGGAGATGTTGCCGGCCGGCGAGATGTGGTCGGTCGTGACCGAATCACCGAGCACCGCCAACGCGCGGGCCCCCTCGATGGCGCCGACCGGTGCCGGCGTCATCGTCATGCCATCGAAGTACGGCGGATTGCGCACGTAGGTCGACTGCTCATCCCACGCGTAGGCCGTGCCTGCCGGCACTTCAATGGCGTTCCACAGCGCGTCGCCCTTGAACACGCTCTCGTAGCTCTTGGCGAACATTGCCGAGTCCACGCAGGCGGCCACCGCTGCCTGAACTTCCGCCGGTGTCGGCCAGATGTCGGCCAGATACACGGGCGAGCCGTCTGCCGCCGTCGCGAGCGCTTCGGTCGTCAGATCGATATCCATCGAGCCGGCCAAGGCATACGCCACGACCAGCGGTGGGGAGGCGAGGAAGTTCATCTTCACTTCCGGGTGCACGCGGCCTTCAAAGTTGCGATTGCCCGACAGCACCGAGGCGGTGGTCGCATCTGCGGCACGGATGGCGTCGGAAATTTCCGGCTTCAAGGGACCTGAATTGCCGATGCAGGTGGTGCAGCCATAGCCCACCGTGTAGAAGCCGATCGACTCGAGGTCAGCGAGCAGGCCCGCCTTCGTCAAGTAGTCGGTGACCACGCGTGAGCCCGGCGCCAGTGAGGTCTTCACCCAGGGCTTGGCCGTGATACCACGGGCCCGGGCCTTGCGTGCGACGAGACCGGCTGCGACCAGAACGTTGGGGTTCGAGGTGTTGGTGCAGCTGGTGATGGCCGCGATCACGACGTGGTTGTCGCGGATGTCGTAGCCGCCTTCGGCGACCTCGGCGTGGCCCAACGCTGCGGGGTTCTTCGCCGCGCGTTCCTCGGCGACCTTTTTCACCGCGGCTTGCGAGACACTTTTCGCGTTCGACAACAGGACACGATCTTGTGGACGCTTCGGTCCCGCAATGGACGGCACGACCGTCGCCAGATCAAGCTCAAGGACGTCTGTGTACTGGGCATCCGGTGCGCCATTCTCGCGCCAGAGGCCGTTGGCCCGCGCGTAGGCTTCCACCAAGGCCACTTGTTCTGCCGGACGCGCCGTCAGTTCTAGGTAGCGAATGGTCTCGTCGTCGATCGGGAACACTGCGATCGTGCTGCCGAACTCGGGTGACATGTTGCTGATGGTCGCGCGGTCGGACAGCGCCAGGGAGGCGAGGCCGTCGCCGAAGAACTCCACGAACTTGTCAACCACGCCCTTCTTGCGCAGCATTTCGGTGATGGTGAGGACGAGGTCGGTGGCCGTTGTGCCCGGCGTTAATTCGCCCTTGAGGCGGAAACCGATGACCTGCGGGATCAGCATCGTGACCGGCTGGCCAAGCATGGCCGCCTCGGCTTCGATACCGCCGACGCCCCAGCCGACCACACCGAGGCCGTTGATCATGGTCGTGTGCGAGTCCGTGCCGACCAAGGTATCGGGATACGCCCACGCGCCCTCGGCGCCATCCTGGCTGAACACCACGCGCCCCAAGTGCTCGACGTTCACCTGGTGCACGATGCCGGTGTTCGGGGGGACGACTTTGAAATTGTTGAAAGCCGTTTGGCCCCAGCGCAAGAACGCATAGCGTTCGCCATTGCGGCCAAATTCGATGGCGTTGTTGTGGCTGAGCGAATCCGCGGCGCCGTATTCGTCGACCTGCACCGAGTGGTCGATCACGAGTTCCGCCGGCGCCAATGGGTTGACCAGCTTCGCATTACCACCCAGGCGCGCAATGGCCTCGCGCATCGCAGCGAGGTCAACGATGCACGGCACACCGGTGAAGTCCTGCATGATCACTCGCGCGGGCGTGAAGGCGATCTCGTACGACGGGGTTGCCTTCGGGTCCCAAGCCAATACCGCTTCGATGTCCGCGCGCGTGACGTTGACGCCATCCTCAAAGCGCAGCAGATTCTCGAGCAAAATCTTCAGCGAGTACGGCAGCCGCGCAAGGTCGTGACCTGCGATGGCGGGCAATCGGTGATAGGCGTACTGGCGGTCGCCAACGCTGAGCGTCGCGCGAGTCTTGAAGCTGTCGGTCATGGAACCTCCCGGGTAACCGGTCAATTATAACGTTGCGCTGCAACAAAAACTAACGGATGACGGCGCCGCCTAGGCATTCATCGCCGCGATAGACGGCGGCGTACTGGCCGCGGGCGACGGCGCGCAGCGGCTCCCGCAGCGTAATACGCGCACCCTCGGCGCTCCAATCGATCTGTGCCGCGACTGCGGTCTGGCGATGCCGGATTTGAACCTCGGCCAAGAAGGAGTGGTCGGGGGGATCGATCATCCAAATCATCGGTTCGGTGCTGAACTCGCGCGTGTGCAATAAAGGATGGTCTTTGCCTTGCACGACAATCAGGGCGTTGCGCTCTGCATCCTTGGCCGCCACATACCAGGGCAGATCGGAGTGGTTTTTAAGTCCGCCGACCCTTAGACCACCGCGCTGGCCGACGGTGTGGAACATCAGGCCATCATGACGGCCGATCTCTTCCCCGTCTGGCGTGAGGATCGGGCCTGGATTCGGCGGCAGGTAGCGGCTTAAAAACTCCTTGAACGGTCGCTCGCCGATAAAGCAGATGCCCGTACTGTCTGGGCGTTCTGCGACGGGTAAGCGGGCCTCGCGCGCCAAACGGCGCACTTCGGGTTTGGGTAGTTCACCCAAGGGAAACAAGGCGCGGTTGAGCGCGCTGCGCGGCATTTGCTGCAAGAAGTAACTTTGATCTTTGTTCTTATCCACCGCTCGCTGCAAGCGCGGACCGCTGGGGTGATGGACAATGCGCGCGTAATGACCGGTCGCGAGGTGGCCGCCACCGAGACGGTCCACGTAGTCGAGGCACGCCCCAAACTTCACTTCACGGTTGCACAGGATGTCCGGGTTAGGCGTGACGCCCGCGGCATATCCGGCGAGAAAGTCGGCAAAAACACGCTCGCGGTACTGCTCGGCAAAGCTCACGCGATGGATGGGAATGCCGATCGCATCCGCCACCGCACGTGCGGACTGCCAGTCATCGGCTGCCGTGCAGTACCCGTCCTCGTCCTCGTCCCAATTGGTCATGTGCAAGGCTTCGACCTCAAGGCCGGCTCGAACGAGCAACCAAGCAGCAACAGCAGAGTCGACCCCACCAGAGAGGGCCACGATCGTAGGGGCGGTCATGGGGCGATTATACCCCGAGGATCAGATGGCGATGGCCGCCTCATCGGGTGCGGGGCTGGCCTGCCACAAGGATTGAAAGTGGCTGAGGTGGGAGCGCGCGGCGGCCGGATTTTCGAGCGCATACATGCCGCTCCAATCACCGGTATCCAGCCGCAATACGGTCGCCGATTGATCGGCGACGAGGTACGTGGCCGTGGGTGCCGCGCGGCCGGCCGGCATCACCCGGATCTCAAAGGAGGTTGAAAGCTTGCGCGACAGCGCCAACAGGGCGTGCTGCGGCGCCGGTTGCGCCTCCGCAGCGGTCAGCAGAATGCGTACGCTGGCAAAGCGTGGGGCCAGGATAAACCGCGTCAGCGCCTGGATCACTGACGGGTGCTCATACAGCTCCGGTTCGAGATTCGGGGAGAGGATGGTGATCCGTCGTTGTGCACGACCAATCACGACCCGAAGGGCATAGCGGGCATCCTCAAGGGACGCAAACAAGAGTCGCGGCGCAATCGGCCCAAGGGTGGGCATAAAGGGAGTCACCGACATCCGCAGGCTTCCTGAACAAGCCCGGCGAAGTCCGAGCGATCCAGAGGGTAGACGAAGCTTGCCTACGCCCCTGCGACCTCCGTCACGCTTCGCACCGATCGGCGGGCCCGATCAAATATCCCGGGCGAGTTCGGCGGCCAAGCCCACATAACGGCTCGGCGTCAATTGACTGAGGCGCGCGCGCACCTCTTCAGGCAAGGGCAAGGTGGCCACAAAGGCGCGCAGTGCCTCGCCATCCACCCGTTGACCGCGCGTCAGATCCTTCAAACGCTCATAGGCGTTTGCTACGCCATAGCGGCGCATCACCGTCTGGATCGCTTCGCCGAGCACCTCCCAGTTCTGATCGAGATCTGCCGCCATGCGGGCAGGGTCTGCCGCGAGGCGACCGAGGCCTTTCTCCAGCGACTTGAAGGCCAACAGCGCATGTCCGAGCGCCGGGCCCAAATTGCGCAATACGGTGGAGTCGGTCAGATCGCGCTGCCAGCGCGAGATGGGCAGCTTTTCCGCAAAGAACTTCAGGAGTGCATTCGCAATCCCGAGGTTGCCCTCCGCATTTTCGAAGTCGATCGGATTGACCTTATGCGGCATCGTGGAGCTGCCGACTTCACCCGCCACCACGCGTTGGCGGAAGTAGCCGACGGAGACATAGCCCCACACGTCGCGCGAGAAATCGATCAGGATCGTGTCAATGCGAGCCAGCGCATCGCAATAGGCGGCGATCCAGTCATGCGGCTCAATCTGAATAGTGTACTCGTTCCACTCAAGACCGAGCGAACGGACGAACCGGCTGCCGGCGGCGCGCCAGTCGACGTCGGGGTAGGCAGACAAGTGCGCATTCCAGTTGCCCACCGCGCCGTTCATCTTCCCAAGCGGTGCGACCGCCGCGAATGCCGTGATGCCACGCGACAAACGCGCGGCCACGTTCGCCAGTTCCTTGCCGAGGGTCGTTGGACTCGCGGCTTGACCGTGCGTGCGCGACAGCATCGGGACTTCTGCGTCCGCGTGGGCGCGGGTGATGAGCCAGCTGTGGACGCGCTGGAGGGCCGGCAGCAGGACTTCGGTGCGCGCGCGCGACAACATCAGCGCGTAGGACAGGTTGTTGATGTCCTCCGAGGTGCAGCCGAAGTGGACGAATTCCAGTTCAGCCGGCGTGGCGCCGGCCTGGGCGAGCTGGTCGCGGAGATAGTATTCGACCGCTTTGACGTCGTGGTTGATCGTGGACTCGGTCGTCTTCACGGTGTCGGCTTCATCAACCCCCGCCTCGCGAGCGAGGGCTGCAGCGACGTCGAGTACGGCGGGTTTCACGCCGGCGAGTTCTGGAACTTTCAGGTCCAAGGCCAGAAACCGGAACCACTCCGCCTCGACCCGGACCCGATGGCGGATCAGAGCGGCCTCGCTGAAAAGCTCGCGCAGCTCGCGCACACGGGGCGCGTAGCGCCCGTCGATAGGGGAGAGGGCGTCAAGGCCCGGATCTCGAGCGGCGCGATCGGTCACGGCTGAAACTTCCAAATGGTAGGATGCCGCGACAGTCTACCATCCCCCGAGCATGAGCCCGACCCGAACCCACGCAGGCCGAGCGCCGATTCAAGGCGCTCGGCCGTGACCGCCCACCGTGACGACTGGCGCCGACGTCTGCGCACCGCCCTGGCCGCAACCGTGCCGGGCGATGACGCGCACCTGTCCATGGGTGGTTTGTCACGGAACGAGACGCTGCGACACCTGCATCTGGTGCCGAAGGACCTTAAGCGGGCCGCCGTGCTGGTGCCGATTATCGATCGGCCGACGGGCTTGTCCTTCCTCTTGACCCAACGTTCGGCGGCACTGAAACACCATGCCGGGCAGGTCTCCTTCCCGGGCGGCCGGGTTGAGGAGACGGACGTGGATGCCGTGGCCACCGCGCTGCGAGAGGCCCGCGAGGAAATCGGCCTCGAGCCTAGCCGCGTCGAGGTGCTGGGCTATTTGGGCGATCATCTGATTCTCACGGGGTACCGGGTGACCCCCGTGGTGGCTTTGGTGCACCCCGACGGCGAACTGGCGATCGATCCTCGGGAAGTGGATTCCGTGTTTGAACTGCCGATCGAGAAAGCCTTTGACAGCCGGCGTTATCACGCGCGCAGCTGGTCGATGGGGGGCGAGCACGTGCGATTTTTTGACCTTTATCACGCCAATCGACGCATCTGGGGCGCAACGGCCGGGATGATCGCGTCCTTGGCCCGACTGCTCGATACCTGGACGGACCCCGTATGAAGCGCCTCATCGACGTCATGGCCACACTGCGCGACCCGAACGGCGGCTGCCCCTGGGATCGGGAGCAGACCTTCCGCTCCATCGCCCCCTACACCGTCGAAGAAGCCTACGAGGTGGCCGACGCGATCGAGCGGGCTGACTATCAAGGGCTTGAGGAAGAACTCGGTGACCTGTTGCTGCAGGTCGTCTTTCACGCCCGCATGGCCGAGGAGCGTGGACTTTTTGACTTCGCGCGGGTGGTGGATGGCATTGTGGCGAAAATGGTGCGTCGTCATCCGCACGTTTTCGCCGGTGAGACGGTGCTGGGGGCTGCCGATCAACAGCGACGCTGGGAAGAGATCAAGGCGGCGGAGAAAGCATCGAAACCGAGCGTGGTCGTCTCTGCGCTCGATGATGTGCCGGTTGCGCTGCCGGCACTCACCCGCGCGGTCAAAATAGGTTCGCGGGCCGCTCGGGTCGGCTTTGATTGGCCGGATGCCGCAGGACCCCGGGCGAAGGTCACGGAGGAACTGGCGGAGCTCGATGAAGCCGTGGCGCTCGGTCAACCGGAGCGGATCGAAGCGGAACTCGGCGACGCGTTGCTGGCGCTCGCCAATCTGGCACGCCATCTGAAGGTGGATCCGGAGGCCGCCCTGCGCGGCGCCAATGGTCGCTTTGCCCGCCGCTTCAGCGCCGTTGAGCAGGTGGCGGCGGCAGAGCCCGGCGCGGATCTGGAGACCCTAGAACAGGCCTGGCAGCGCGCCAAGCGGCTCGAGTCGGGTCAGATTTGAGCATGACGCGCCCCCCGCAACCGCCGCGTCCGCCGGCGCCGCAGCGCGTGCTCCCGCCGATCACCTATCCACCCGATTTGCCGGTCAGTGCGCGTCGTGAGGATATCCTCGCCGCGCTGCAGGCCTCGCAAGTGGTCATCATCGCCGGTGAAACGGGTTCGGGTAAGACCACCCAATTGCCCAAAATGCTGCTCGAGGCGGGTGTACTGCGTCGCGGGGTTATCGGTCACACGCAGCCTCGCCGGATCGCCGCAAGAGCCGTGGCTGCCCGTCTCGAGGCCGAATTGCCGGGCGCGCCGCCTCGTTTTGTCGGTCACAAGATTCGTTTCAGTGACGGCACGTCGCGCGATACGGCCATCAAGGTCATGACGGACGGCATCCTGCTCGCCGAGTCGCGGCACGATCCGCTGCTGCGCCGGTACGACGCCATCATTGTCGACGAGGCCCACGAACGTAGCCTCAATATTGATTTTTTGTTGGGCTGCCTGAAGCGCATCTTGACGCGCCGGCGCGACCTGAAGCTCGTCGTCACCTCGGCCACCATCGACACCCAACGCTTCGCTGATTATTTCGGCGGTGCGCCGATCGTTGAGGTGTCCGGGCGGAGTCATCCGGTTGAGACGCGCTATCGCCCACTCGAGGCTGACGACGACGATCGTTACGATCCCGGCCTGAATGCGGGGATCATTCGGGCGCTCGAAGAGATTGGCGCTGAGCGCGGCGACATCGGCCGTGGCGATGTGTTGGTTTTCTTGCCCGGCGAGCGCGAGATACGCGAGGCGGCGGAGGCGATTGAACGGGCCTTTGGTCCCAAGCTCTCCGTGTTGCCCCTGTACTCGCGGCTGGCGTGGGTCGACCAACAGCGCATCTTTGACCGCCGCGGCGGGCGCCGGGTGGTCCTTGCCACCAACGTCGCGGAAACCTCCCTGACCGTGCCCGGGATTCGGGCTGTGATTGATTCGGGATTGGCGCGCATTTCCCGCTACAGTCCGCGCACCAAGATTCTGCGACTGCCGATTGAGCCGGTCTCGCAAGCCAGCGCCAACCAGCGGCGCGGGCGTTGTGGTCGCGTCGGGCCGGGTCTGTGTATACGCTTGTACGGCGAGCAGGACTTCGAACTGCGCGAGGCCTACACGCCGCCAGAAGTCCTACGCACCAATCTGGCCAGCGTCATTTTGCAGATGGAAGTGCTCGGGCTCGGCAGCCCGGCCGACTTCCCGTTCATCGATCCGCCTGATACGCGCCTGATCAATGATGGTTATCGACTGCTTGAAGAGCTCGAGGCGGTGGATGATCAAGGGCGCGTCAGTGAGATCGGTCGCACGATCGCGCGTTTTCCGGTCGATCCGCGCCTCGGCCGGATGCTGGTGGCTGCACGCCACAGCGGTGCCTTGTCTGAAGTGCTGATTCTGGCCGCGGGTCTATCGATCCAAGATCCGCGCGAGCGTCCGAGCGACCGGCAAGACAAAGCCGACGCCGTGCATGCCGAAGGCGCCGATCCGAAGTCAGACTTCATGACGCTGCTGATGGTGTGGGGCCGCTATCGCGACGAGCGAGCCAGCCGCTCGCGCAATGCCTTGCGTCGGTGGTGTGCCGAGCGGTTTTTATCGGCGGCGCGCATGCGTGAGTGGGAAGAGCTTGAAGCCCAATTGCGAACCCTCGCCGTTGAACTGGATTGGCCGCTGAACGCCGAGGCCGCCGATCCGGAGCAGGTTCATCGGGCAGTTCTCGCCGGATTGTTGGGCCATGTGGGTCTCAAAACGGAGAAGGGCGACTACTTAGGACCCCGCGGGCGACGGTTTTTGATCGCGCCGGGTTCGCCACTGCGCAACAAAGCACCGCGCTGGATCGTTGCCGCCCACATCGTTGAGACACAACGTGTCTACGCGCGCATGGTGGCGGCTGTTGAGCCGTCCTGGATCGAATCCGTCGCTCGCCATTTGGTGCGACGGGACTACACCGATCCCGAGTGGGACGAGCAGCGTGGCATGGTGAGTTGTTGCGAGTCCGTCACGCTGTGGGGCCTGCCCTTGGCGGCCGGGCGGCGTGCGAACTACGGCAGCGTCGCGCCCTTGGAGGCGCGCGATGTGTTCGTGCGGGAGGCGCTGCTGCACGGCCGGGCACGACTGCGACTGCGGGCCCTATCGCGCAACCGTGATCTGAAGGAACGGCTGCGGGAGGAGGAGGCTGCGCTGCGCCAGCACACCGTCTTGATCGACGAGCCCGAGGAAGCTGAGTTTTATCTGAAGCGTTTGCCAGACACGATCCATTCCGTGGTCGCCTTCGAACGCTGGCGGAAGATGCCGGGATCGCGTGACGGCGACGTGTTGGTCATGACCGAGTCGGATCTGCGGCGCCCGGGCGTCACGGCGCTGGATCGGCGGCTATATCCCACCGAGCTGCGCCTGGCCGGCAATCGACTGCCGGTGCGTTACCGTTTTGAGCCTCAAGAGCCGGATGACGGCGCAACCGTCACCGTACCGGAGGCCCTCGTGCCGAGATTATCGGACGGCGAGTTGGGCTGGGGAGTACCGGCCTGGCGTCTGGATAAAGTCACGGCGATCATCCGCGGACTGCCGAAGTCCTTACGCCGGTTGTTGGTGCCGGCGCCCGATGCGGCGGTGAAGGCCATGGGCTTATTGGACGATGGTGCCGATACCGCCTTCGACGTGGCCCTCAGTGCCGCCCTGACGCGCATCGCAGGACAGCCCATTACGCGCGATGAGGTCGCAGCGGTCGACCTTGAGCCCTACCTGCGCTTGAATTTAAGGATCCTGGATAGTCGTGGCCTCACGATTGCCCAAGGTCGTGATTTGGCGGCTATTAAGCGCGATCATCGCCGAATAGGCGGACAAATCGGCGGTCAGTCTGCATCGGTTGAGCCGCGGCCGGAGGCCGGTCCCTGGGAGCGGGATCACATCCGCAGCTTTGACTTTGGCGTCATCCCTGCGGCGGTCGAGGTGGTTCGCCAAGGGGTGCGATTGGAACTGCATCCGACGCTTGAGGATTGCACCACGCACGTCGCGAGTCGGCTCATTGCCGATGCGGATGCCGCTGAGCGCGGCCTCTTGGCGGGTATTGTTCGGCTTTGGGTGCTCGGCTTAGCCGGCCCCGTGCGCCACGCCGAGAAGCTGGTGCTCGCGGATCGTGACCTCATGCTCTCGCACCAAGGCATTGGCACGGCGAAGGGTCTGGCGCGGGATATCGCGGAACGGGCCGTCCGGCGCGAGTGTTTCACCGAGGGCACCCCCCTGCCGCGCGATCGGGCCGCCTTTGAAAGCTGTCAGGCTCGAGGCCAAGCCTCGATCGTCACCAGTGCCGAGCGTCTGGCAGGTCTCGCCAAGCTCTGGCTGACGGATTACCGGGCTGCGCGCGCCGAGCTGGATAAAGTACCGGAAGGCTGCGATGCGACGCTGGTGGACGATATGCGCCAGCAATTACACGGTCTCATTTACGAGGGCTTTATCGCCGGCACGCCGGAGCCATGGCTCGACGGCCTCGGTCGCTATATCAAAGCGATCCGGCGCCGGGTCGCGAAACTGCCCGGTATGCGCGGGGCGGTGGCTGAGGCGCAGTACGACTTTTTTGCCGCCCGCAAACGCTTTGCCGTCGCCAGTGCGCGGGCGCAAGCGCTGGGTGCCGATGCCAGCGTGCTCGCCGAGTGGCGCTGGAGCTTAGAGGAGTATGCGGTGCAACTCTTCGCCCAGGATCTGCGCACTCGTGTGACGATTTCCGCGAAGCGACTGAGCAGTATTGAGGCGCAGACCACGGCAATCTTGGCTCGTCACTGAGCCCATCGCGCTGCAACAAACCCCACTCGAATGTTATGATTCAGGGCTATGACGAACGTAAGCACCTCAAAACCCTGGACCCCGGACTCGTGGCAGCAGAAGAAGACCCTTCAGCAGCCCACCTATCGAGACCCGGCCGCCCTCAACCAAGCGGTCACGGCCTTGGCGAAACTGCCGCCCTTGGTGGTGTCTTGGGAGGTTGATGCGCTTCGTGACCAACTCGCGGCGGCGGGACGGGGTGAGGCGTTTATTCTGCAAGGGGGTGACTGTGCCGAATCCCTAGACGCCTGCTCGTCGGATCGGATCGTGAGCCAGCTGAAGATCTTGCTGCAGATGAGCCTCGTGCTCACGCATGGTCTCAAGCGGCCCGTGGTCCGTGTCGGTCGTATTGCCGGTCAATACGCCAAGCCGCGTTCGGCGGACACGGAGACTCGCGACGGCGTGACGCTGCCGTGCTATCGCGGTGACATCGTCAACAGCGCCCCCTTTGATGCGCAGTCACGTGAACCCGATCCGAGCTTGCTGCTGCGCGGTTATGAGCGGGCGGCCTTGACCTTGAATTTCGTACGGTCCTTGGTGGACGGTGGCTTCACCGATTTGCACCATCCGGAGTATTGGGATCTTGATTTCATGCGCCATTCCCCGCGTTACGAGGAATATCGCAAGATCACCGACTCCTTGGCGGACTCGCTGACCTTCTTTGAACATGCGACTGGACGGGCCATGTCCGACACCCAGCGCATCGATTTTTACGCCAGTCACGAAGGCCTGCTGCTGCACTACGAACAAGCGCAGACCCGCTTCATCCAGCGTCGCGGTGCGTGGTACAACTTATCGACCCACCTGCCGTGGATCGGTGAGCGGACCCGTGGTTTGGATGACGGTCATATCGAGTACTTCCGCGGGATCGCCAATCCGGTGGCGGTCAAGGTCGGTCCGACGACGGATGCGGGTTATTTGCGTGAGTTGTGTCTCGCCCTGAACCCCGACAACATCCCGGGCCGCTTATCGTTGATCCACCGTTTAGGTGCCAAGCAGGTCGAAGAGAAGTTGCCCGGCCTCATCGACGGTATCCGCGCGTGCGGCGCGAGCGTGGTCTGGATCTGTGATCCCATGCACGGCAACACCGAGAGCACGAAGACCGGTGTGAAGACCCGTCGTTTCGACAACATCCTCGCTGAGATCGAAGCCTCGTTCCGCATCCATGCGGAGCAGGGCTCCGTGCTCGGCGGCGTGCACTTGGAGATGACCGGCGACAATGTCACCGAGTGCACGGGCGGTGCCCGCGGCCTCAGCGATGAGGATTTGGCCCGGGCCTACCTCTCAACGGTCGACCCCCGCTTGAACTACGAGCAGGCGCTCGAGGTGGCGATGCGGATCTCCCGCTGGCAGAACCGTCGCTAGGATGATCGAGGCGGGCAATGAAGGCCCGCAGTTCTGCCGGTGAGGCCTCGCGACAGGCCCCCGGCGCTAAACCGTCGAGACTAAAGGGGCCGATCCGCACGCGGATCAACCGCAGTGTGGGTAGGCCCACTGCGGCCGTCATTCGCCGAACTTGCCGATTTCGGCCTTCGCGGATCTCGAGTTCCAACCAATCGGTCGGGATTTGCGCGCGAAAGCGGATGGGTGGATCGCGCGGCCATAACACGGGCTCGGTGCCGAGCGCGCGGGCACGGGCGGGACGCGTGATCCCGTCATTGAGCAGGACCCCATGTTCGAGACGTTGTAGGGCGTCTTGCGTGATCCGGCCTTCCACCTGCGACCAGTACGCCTTCGCCACGGCATGGCGTGGATCGGTGATTCGAGCCTGTAAGCGGCCATCGTCCGTGAGCAGCAGCAAACCCTCACTGTCGTGATCGAGGCGTCCCGCCGGATGGAATTCGGGCAGGCGCAAGTGATCGGCGAGGGTGGGGCGGTCGTCCTGCGGCGAAAAGCGGGTCAGGACCCCATAGGGCTTGTTGAAGAGCATGAGGCGCATGGACGCACGATACCGCATGTCACTCCCCAAAGACCGCACTTGCGATGTGCGCGACAGACCCGAACAATCCCCCTATGCAATCCGATGAACCCCCAGTCCCCGCAGAACCGGCGACCCTGAGTGAACCGCAGGGCCTGCAACTCGATGTGCGGGAGCCGGCGAGCTTTGATCCCAAAACATACGTGGCGGCCTTGCCGGCGCGGCCCGGGATCTATCGCATGCTGGATGCAGCCGGCACGATTATTTATGTGGGAAAGGCGGCGAACCTGCGCGCCCGTGTGGCCAGTTATTTCCGCGCGGACGTCGTGCAGCCGAAAGTCGTCGCGTTGGTGCGCCAGATTGCGGGTATCGAGGTCACGGTCACCGATTCGGAGACCGAGGCGCTCATTCTGGAATGCAATCTGATCAAGAAGCATCGTCCGCATTACAACGTGTTGCTGAAGGACGATAAAAGCTTCCCGTATATCCACATCACGACACAGCAGCGCTTTGCCCGCGTCAGTTTCTACCGTGGCAGTCGGCGCGGGCCCGGTCGTTTCTTTGGCCCCTATCCCAATTCGGTGGCGGTGCGTGAGACGCTCTCGCAACTGCAGAAGCTGTTCCGGGTCCGTCAGTGCGAGGACAGCTACTTCGAGAACCGCTCGCGCGCCTGTCTGCAATACCAGATCAAGCGCTGCTCCGGGCCTTGCGTCGGTCACATCAGCGACAGTGATTACGCTGAGGACGTCCAATCGGTCATCCGCGTCCTCGAAGGGCGTGACCAGGAAGTGGCGAAGCGCTTGGGTGACCGCATGGAGGCGGCGGCTAACGCGCTGGAATTTGAAAAAGCGGCCGTGCTGCGCGATCAACTGGGTGCCTTAAAGTCTATACAAGCCTCCCAGATCGTCAGCGCCACCTCGGATGTGGACTGTGATGTGGTGGCCGTCGTCACCGGGCCCACGCTGCACGCCATCGGCGTCATGTTCGTGCGCGCCGGTCGCAGTCTAGGAACCACCACTTATTACGCCCGCGCTCACCTCGCCGAAGCCGACGAGATCGTCGAGGCCTTTTTGGTGCAGCACTATTTGGTGCACGAAGCCCCCGAGGAGATCGTGCTGGCCGCGCAACCCAAAGAAGCGGAGGCCTTAGCGGTCGCATTGGGGGATCGGGCCGGCCACAAGGTGGTGCTGCATGTTCCGGCCCGCGGCATCAAGGTTCGTTGGCTGGAGATGACGGCCGATAATGCGGATCAAGGCCTGCGCCTGCGGCTGGCAACGGAGGCCGGTATCGAGGCGCAGTTACAGGACCTCGGTCGTGCCCTCGGGATGAGCACCATGCCCGCCCGACTCGAGTGTTTCGATATCAGTCACACGCGCGGTGAGGCGACGGTCGCCTCCTGCGTCGTGCTCGGCGCGGAAGGTCCCATCAAGGCCGACTACCGGCGCTTTAATCTCTCTCCCGATGCGCCCGGTGATGATTACGCCGCCATGCGCGAAGCCCTGACCCGCCGCTACAAACGGGTCAAGGCGGGCGAGGCGAAGATGCCGGATGTCCTGCTGATCGATGGTGGCCCCTATCAACTGGCTGAAGCCGTGCGGGTGCTCGCGGAATTGCAAATCCAGGTGCCTCGGGTGGTGGGCGTGGCCAAGGGTGCGGATCGCCGGCCGGGTCAAGAACGGCTGTTTCTGGCCGGTGTAGACACACCCTTGATCTTGCCACCGGATTCCCGCGCCCTGCACGTGGTTCAGCGGGTTCGCGATGAGGCACACCGATTTGCGATCGCCGGTCACCGCGCACGGCGCTCTAAGGCGCGCCAAGCGTCCGTCTTAGAGGAAGTGCCAGGGCTTGGTCCTGCGCGACGGAGGGAACTCCTCAAGCGGTTTGGCGGTCTGCAAGGCATACTCGGGGCGGGAGTCAGCGATCTTGCTGCGGTGCCAGGCATCGGGCCTCGCGTGGCCGAAGCAATCTACCAACACCTCCATCCGGATCAGTAGCCGTGACGCCTTACACCATTCCGAACTTGCTGACGGCCATCCGCATCCTCCTGATCCCGGTGATCATGGTTTCTTTCCTGACGCCTTACGCGGGTGCGGATATCGTGGCGGGTCTGTTGTTCGCGGTGGCGGGCATCACGGATGCCTTTGACGGTTACGTCGCGCGCAAGCTCGGTCAGGTGTCTAGGCTCGGTGCCTTTCTCGACCCGGTCGCCGATAAGTTGATCGTCGCGGTTGCGCTGGTGCTGATCGTCAGTCGTAACCCGATTTGGTACGTCACCTTGGCCGCGAGTGTGATCATCTGTCGTGAAATCACCGTCTCGGCACTGCGCGAGTGGATGGCGGGTATAGGCTCGCGTCACAAGGTCGCGGTGAGTTCACTGGGCAAAGTCAAGACGATCGCTCAGATTGTTGGACTTTCGATGCTGTTATTCCGCGAAGATTTATTCGGCTTGCCGATTTATCGGATGGGCCTCGTACTCACGGGAATTGCCGCGGTTTTAACGCTGTGGTCGATGGTGGCGTACCTGCAAGCAGCGTGGCCTGAACTCCTTGCACGTGATGAAAATGTGAAATGAGTCTTGACTCTGAAGGGGTTTTGTTTAGAATTTCGTGATCGCCGCGGGCGGGAATAGCTCAGTTGGTAGAGCGCAACCTTGCCAAGGTTGAGGTCGCGAGTTCGAGCCTCGTTTCCCGCTCCAAGTCTTCGGCGTCGTGGCGGAGTGGTCACGCAGCGGACTGCAAATCCGTGTACGCCGGTTCGATTCCGGCCGACGCCTCCACCACTTCCAGTGCTGACTGAACCAAACAGTCACCCGATCGGAGTGGTGGTCGGGGAAGAGTAGTTGATCGTGTGCGGGAATAGCTCAGTTGGTAGAGCGCAACCTTGCCAAGGTTGAGGTCGCGAGTTCGAGCCTCGTTTCCCGCTCCACACGATCCTGCACAGAAATCACGTCAAGCCCGATCCAAATCCCATCGAATGAGACCCTCGCCACGAACGTTGTTCGTCATCGCGTTGGTGTGACGTGCAAGGCCCATCGAGCGGAGATCGCGCAACGCGCGATCTCCGCATTCCGGTTCTAGGGTTCGAAGTGAGGAATCACCGGCTTAAAGTCCGGTGCTTTGGGTTTCTCGAAGTGAGGCGCGGGATTCGTCTTGAGCCCCGCAAGCGCCGCGTCGATCGCCGCGTCTAGTTGTGGATCTCCGCCATCGCGCATCAGCGCTGGGTCTTGCACCACCGGAATCGTCGGTGCGATGCCGATGTTCTCGACTTCCCACTCACCCTTTGTGCCAAAGATGGCCCAGCGCGGTGCAGTGATACCACCGCCATCAATCAGCGGCGGATAGCCGGAAATGCCGACGAGGCCGCCCCAGGTTTGGGTGCCGACCAAGGGTCCTAGCTGCGCCTTTTTGAACAGCCAAGGCAAGGCATCGCCACCGGAGCCGCTCATCTCGTTGATGATCATCACCTTCGGACCGAAGATCGCTTGCGCGGGCTCAATCGTGTCTTCACCCTCGCGCGTCGCGTTGATCATTTGCGGCGTCTTCTTCAATTGATCGACGATGAAGTCGGCGATATCGCCACCGTGGTTGAAACGCTCATCCACGATGACGCCTTCTTTACCCACTTGGCTGAAGAAGTACCGATTGAAGTTCGGAAAGCCGCCGGATGCGGTGTCAGGCAGGTAGACGTACGCAATGCGTCCTTGTGTGCGCGCCTCGACATGGCGCCGATTCCGTTCCATCCAATCGGCAAGCCGTAGCGGCGCTTCGGAGGCAACCGGCACCACCGTGATGCGGCGCGAGTTGCGTCCATCGGGGCTCGCTCCCACGGTGAGATGCACCTGGCGACCGGCAAGGCCTTGGAAATAGTGATAGACGTCGTGTTGGCTATCCACCGATACACCGTCGACGGCCAGTAAGTATTCGCCAACTTTCACAGTCGATCCCGGCTGTGTCAGCGGCGAGGTGGCTTTGGTGCTCCACGGATCGCCGATGAGGACACGGCTGAACTGAACGCGCCCTTGATCGGCCACGAAGTCGGCGCCGAGCATGCCGACGGAGACCGGTGGACCATCGTTGGTCGGCCCACCCGTGATGAAGGTGTGACCGACGCCGATCAGACCAGTCATCTCACGCATCAAGGCACTTAAGTCGGCACGGCTGGTGAGGTTGGCGAGGAAGGGCTCGTAGGCCGCTTCTGCCTTCTTCAGGTCCAGACCGTGGGCATTCGGGTCGTAGAGGAAATCGCGCTCGATCCGCCACGCCTCATGGTAGATCTGCCGCCATTCCGCGCGTGGGTCCACCCACAATCGAGCGTCACCCAGCTTCACCGCACCATCGCCGGCTTTCGGTGCCTTGTCGGCATCGACGATGGACCAGTTGCTCTCCTGCCTGAAGGCCACATGCTTGCCATCCGCGGAGACGTGGAAGCTCTCAAGGTCAATGCCCGAGACAAAGGGCGTGCTCTTGCGTGATTTGCCGTCGTAGCGGACCACATCCACGGGTTCTTTGTCGGATTCGCCGAGGTAGTCGGCATCGGTCGTCGCGACGGCGCTCGAGATCGCGAAGAGCGCGCCATCTGCACCCACCTCAAGGCGTCGATAATTCGCCGTCGCCAGAGGCAGTCGCACGATTCGATCACTCAAGCCGTCGTAGTCAATCTTCACCGGCGTCGGCGCGGCGGGCTTATCGCTCTTCGCGGCAGCATCGGGTGCTTTCGGGCCGGCGTCGCTGTCCTCATCGCTCTCCGGCGCGACGGGCGAGGCGCCGTCATGGGTGAGTACGAGTGCATACACGCTGGCTGAGCGAGCACGTCCGAGGCTACTCATGTCTAACCAGCCCGCGCCGACGCCTTCGTCGGTCGAGGCGATGAAGTAGAGCGCAGTGCCACCCTGATCGAATTGGGGTGAGCGCACATCGCTCGCGCCGTCGGTCAAGCGATGCGAGTGATGATCGGCGAGCGCATAGACGTAGGCCGCGTGCAGGTGACTCGGCAGCTGCTTCGTATAAGCCAAATATTGGCTGTCGGCCGACCACGCCGGCGAGAATTGATGCAGCGGGCTGTCATAGCGATCGGTATCGATCTTGAGCGGCGTTGGATGCGCCAGATCGACGATCCACAAGTTCAGTCGCTTGTCGCTGTAAGCGATCTTCTTGCTGTCCGGCGACCAAGTGGGCTCATAGAAGAACGAGGGCGGCTCACCCAGCGCGATCTTCTGCACGGGGCCCTCACCATCGGCCGGGGCGATATGCAAGGCGTATTCGCCCGACACATCGGAAAACCAGGCCACGGAGTGTCCATCCGGCGACGGGGCAGGGCTGCGCTCAGCAACCCCTGGGCTGTGCGTGAGATTGCGGACATCACCTTTCTCCGCGGGAATGGAGAGGATCTCACCGTGCGTCTCGAGATAGAGTCGCTTGCCGTTGGCCGACAGTGCGGAGGACAACACCGCCTTCTGCTCGATGGGGGCAAAATGCGCGCGTGTTTCGGTCGGCTCATCGCCAATCTCGACCGGCACGCGGTGTTGTGTGTGCGTGGCGAGATCATAGACATGCAAGGATCCAAATTGCGTGTATACCAATCCACCGGGCCCGGCATTGAGGCCGGTCAGATCGGGGCCTGTCGCATTGTCGATCACGCGATTCACACGATGACCGTCATAGCGATACAGCGTCACCGTGCCATCACGATCGGATAAGAAATACACGTCGTTGCCGACGAACGCGGGGTAGGTATCGTTCGAGTTATCCCGCGGAATCGGTGTCACGTGCGAGGTCTTGAGGTCCGCGATCCACACGCGACTGGTTTGGCCGCCGCGATATTTCTTCCAGGCCGGCTGCCACTGTGAGAACGGTGTGTAAGCCACATGCTGACCATCTTCGGACATGCTGCCCGTCTCACCGGTGGGCAGTGGTAAGGGCGTCGGCATGCCGCCATCAACGGGCACGAGGTATAAGCGCGCCAGATCTCGGACCGTACCGCGCATCGAGCGGATCAGCACCTGACGCCCGTCCGCCGTGAAGCCCATCGGCTCATCAACGCCCGGGTGATAGGTCAGGCGCCGCGGTTCACCGCCTTGTGCGGAGACGACATAGACGTCCGTATTGCCGTCATAGGTGCCGGCATAAGCAATCATCTCGCCATCCGGCGAATAAACCGGATGACTGTTGGACGACTGACCCGTGATCAATCGCGTTGCGCGTCCACCGTCACGCGGTACGGTCCAGATCTGCCCGGCGTGCGTGAAGGCGATCTGATGCGCGCTCAAGGTTGGATCGGATAGCACGTAAGGTCCGATCGCGCGCGCAGGCGCAACGGCGGCGGCGCCCAACATCATGGCGAGCGCCAAACGATTCATAGTCGACATCGTGATTTTCCCCAACGATCGTTATTTGAGCTGCGGCGGAACGCGAGCGGGCAGGATCTGCTCCAAGGCGTGTCCGACTTGTAATAGGAATCCGTCCTGAAAGCGCGGTGCCACGAGGGTGAGGCCGACCGGTAACCCGCCAATCATGCCACCCGGTACGGTGAGGCTCGGGTAACCGGCGATCGCGGCCGCTGAGGCGATCGGCGCACCACCACCGCCAGCACCGCGGTCGCCCCACACGTGATCGATGAGACTGGCCGGCCCGCCGCCTGTTGCGAACAGGACATCAACCGGGGTACCGAACAGGGCTGCGAGCCCTTCGCGATCCGCCAGACGCTCAAGCGTCGCCTTCGCCTCGAGATACGCCGGGTCCGTCAGTGAGCCCTTCGCCTGCGAACTTTCGAATATGTCCTGGCCGAAGACGGGCATCTCCTGTTCAGTGTGTGCTTTGTTAAAGGCAATCAGATCGGCCAAGGTGCGGCTAGGCACACGACTCGCGTCTAATCCGGCCAAGTACGCGTTGATGGCGTCCTTGAACTCAAACTGCAGGGCTTCCCATTCGGGCTTACCCATCGCTTCAAAGCCGGCCGGGTTCTTGAGTTCAACGAGTTCCGCGCCGCGCGCGCGCAGATCCTTGAGCACGGCCGTGCGAATAGCCTCGGTGCGCGGGTGCGCCCAAGGGTCGAGCGGCATCACGCCGATCCGTAAGCCCTTGAGCGTTACCGCGTCCAGGGCCGTGCCGTGGCCGCTGAATCCGAGGGGCTTGTCAGCCATGACTTCCGCGAGCAGGAAAACGTCGGCGACGCTGCGGCCCATCGGACCGGCGGTGTCCTGACGCGGTGACAGGGGCACGACGCCTTGGCCACTGACGACGCCGATGGTCGGTTTAAAACCCACGACGCCGTTATTGGCGGCGGGGGACAGGATCGAGCCATCCGTCTCGGAGCCGACCGCAGCGGCACAGAAGCTGGCGGCAGCCGCGCTGCCGGAGCCCGAGCTCGACCCCGAGGGATTACGGCGGTGATCATAGGCATTGCCCGTCTGGCCGCCCACGCCGCTCCAGCCGCTGGAGGACTGATTACAGCGGAAGTTGGCCCACTCACTCAGATTGGCTTTGCCCAGGATGATCGCGCCGGCGGCGCGCAGACGCGCCACCAACGGGGCGTCTTCCGTATGGGTGGAGTTCGCCAAGGCCAAGGATCCGGCCGTGGTCGGCATCGGATCCTTGGTCTCAATGTTGTCCTTGAGTAAAACGGGAATGCCGTGCAACGCACCGCGCACTCGACCCCGCGCGCGCTCGCGATCAAGGGCGGCCGCAGCCCGCTCTGCCTCTGGATTCAGGGCGAGCACCGCGTGCAAGCCATTCGGGCCGCGGTCAAAGCGTGCGATTCGCGCCGTGTAGGCACGGACGAGTTCAACCGAGGTCGTCTGACCGGCCGCCAGCGCGGCGCTGAGTTCGGCAATGGATCGTTCTGTCGGGTCAAAACCCGTCGCTGCTGCGGCCAGCGCCGTGTCCGTTGCGGCCAAAGCACCGGCGGCGCCGATCGTCGTTAAGAAGCTTCTGCGATCCATCGGGAGTGATCCTCAGTCGGGGTGGTACGCCGTGACAATATCGCGATCTGCAGGCCGATGCGTGAAATATCAGTTCGCCGCACATCGCCTAAGGGCAACAGCTTTCTGTCCTGTACAGGGTTGATAATCCGAGAAAAATTCTCAAACTGTTTCAGTTCTACTACACTTCGTTCGCCGCTCTGCCGAGCAACAACATCAGCAACCGCGAGGAATCATCCCATGACATCGTCTGCCCACCCGCAACGCCGCCGACTTTCGGGCGTTGTCCTGACAGCAGGATTGCTGTCCATGACCATCGCGAGCACGCTCGCACTGGCGCAGCAAAAAGCCAAGCAGGACAAGGATGACGTCTTGGAAGAAGTGGTCGTCACGGGTTCGCGCATCGCGCGTCCGGACCTTGACCGACTCGAACCGACCACCGTCGTCAGTGCGGCGACGATGGACCAGCGCGGTTACACCGACGTCGGCGCGGCACTGTCGGAGTTGCCGGGCTTCGGCGTTCCCCCGTCGAATGCGTCGAACGTCCAGTCGACGAACGGTATCGCGCAGAGCTATGTTGATTTGTACGGCTTAGGCTCACAGCGCACCTTGACCCTGGTCGATGGTCGTCGCTTCGTGTCAGGCAACTCGCCGGCCGCCGGCGGCGCTGTGGCGCCGGGTGGTCAGGTCGACTTGAACACGATCCCGACGAAATTGATCGAGCGTGTGGAGACGATCTCGGTCGGTGGCGCGCCGATTTACGGTGCGGACGCGATCGCCGGTACGGTCAACATCATCCTGAAGCACAACTACGAAGGCTTAGACCTCGACGTGCAGGTCGGCCAGTCGGGTCGTCAGGATGCCGCATCGCGCCGTATCCGCGCGCTGTGGGGTACTAATTTCGCGGACGGTAAGGGCAATGTGACCTGGTCAGCCGAATACTCCGATGCGAAGGGTCTGCTCGGCACGGCACGCCCGGAGTACGCGAAGGATTTGTCGTTCATCAAGCCGCTGACGAGCAGCCCATACACGCAGACCTTGGTATCGGGTCTGACGGTGACCGGCATCAACTTCGGTGGCGTGCCGCTCGTGGATGATTTCTTCTTTGCCCCGGGCATCGGCATTCCGGCCGCCGCCTTTGGCGTGACCAATGCAGCCGGGCAGGTGTTGGCCTTCCCCAGCGTGCCGCACGCCGGCACCGCCTTGGTGCCGTACAACCTCGGCTCGACCTTCTTCAACAACCCGGTGTTCTCATCGAACGGTGATGGCGAGCGCTTGTCGCAGACGACGAACCTACTGTCGCCGCTGCAGAAGCTGAACACGCAGGTGCTCGGCTCGTATCAGCTCAATGACAGTGTGCGTCTCTTCGGCGAAGCGTGGTTCTCGTCGACCCATGCGCAGAATCTGATTGCGCAGCCGCAGTACAACACGTTCTTCTTCGGTAGTGCCGGTCAGCCGAACGGCAACATCAAGATCGACGTCAATAACCCGTTCCTGAGCGCAGCGGATCGCGCATCGATCCAGTCGGCACTGAATGCCTACGGCGCGGGCGGCGGTATGATGGATCCGGCCTGGAACGATCACACGTTCTACCTGTCGCGCGCCAACATGGACCTGCAGAGCGGCGTGGCCACCGGTGACCAGATCACCGATCGCTTCGTGCTCGGCGCGGAAGGTAAGTTCAGCGTGGCGGAACGCAATTACCATTGGGAAGTCTCGGGCAACTGGGGCTACAACCGCAATACCTCGGTCCAGCCGTCGGTCATCTGGCAGAACTTCCTCAATGCCGTGAATGCGGTGACGGACGCCAACGGTCACATCGTCTGCGCGCCGGGGGCGGTGAATGCGGCGGTATCGTCGGTGTCGTCGACTTGCGCGCCGCTGAATCTGTTTGGCAATGGTTCGCCTAGCCAAGCGTCACGCGATTACATCACGCACTTGGCGTCGGCCTCCTCGATCACCACGCAGCGTGATTTCGTCGCCAATATCGATGGTGACCTGTTCAAGTTGCCTGCCGGCGAAGCGAAAGGCTCCCTCGGTTTTGAAAATCGCCGTGAGAGCGCTGACTTCCGTCCAGACTCGTTCTACACCGGCGCCTTCGGTGAGAGCGCGGCGGTGTTGCCGATCGGTGGGTCCTACACGACCAACGAGTTGTTCGGTGAACTCTTGATCCCGATCACTTCGGTGGCGCAGAACCTGCCGCTGCTGCGTTCGACCGAGTTTGAGGCGTCGGCTCGTCGCGTCAATAACTCGATCGCCGGCAATTCGACGACCTGGACGGCCGGTCTGCACTGGTCACCGATTCAGGACCTGATGTTCCGCGGCAACAAGACGCACTCGATTCGTGCGCCGGCCGTCACGGAACTGTTCCTGCCGTCGGTTCCGACCTACAGCTTCGCGAACGATCCGTGTGACGTGAACTACATCGGCCAGGGTTTGGATCCGGCGACCCGCGCAAAGAACTGCGCGGCAGCCGGCATCCCGACGGGCTTCAACTCGAACGTCGTCAACGCGACGGCGCTCGGCACGAACTCGGGTAACCCGCATCTGACCAGTGAGACGGCTGCGTCGCAGTCGGTCGGTGTCGTGATCCAGCCCCGCTGGATTCCGCACTTAAACCTGACCGTCGACTACATCGACATCAATCTGACCAATGCGATCTCGTCACTGTCCCTGACCAATATCATGGACTCTTGCTACGACGCGTCCACGTATCCGAACAATCAGTACTGCAGCTTGTTCCAGCGTGATCCGACCACCCACCAAGTCACGAACTTCCAGCAGGGCTTCGTGAACGCGGGCGTGCTGCACTTCACGGGCGTGCAGATGGGTGCGGACTATCACTTCACTCTGCCAGCTGACCTCGGTGACATGGCGTTGCGGGCCAACTATCTCGACACGAAGAAGCTGACCTCACAGATCGGCTCGGTGCCTGTCCGTGAAACTGCGGGCGAAATCGGCACGAATAAGGGTCGTGGTTCCTTGGACGTGCTCTACCACAACGGCCGCTTTGCGTGGGATTGGCAGGGTCTCTACACGGGAAATGCGAATTTCTCGAACCAGTACGCGGCGAACTACCAGGACTACATGACCGTGCATGCGTGGTGGGTGATCAACTCGACCGTCTCGCTTGAGTTGCCACATGCCGTGACGGCGCGCCTCATTGTTGACAACGTGTTCAACAAGTTGCCGCCATTCCCGGCGATTGCGGGCTCCGGTGGCAATTACGCCACGGGCGTGTCGCAGTACTTCTCGGGCCTGATGGGTCGGTACTTCCAGCTGTCTCTGGCCGCCCACTTCTAAGGGTTGTCTCGTTTATGAGACGGAACAGGGGGCCTGATGGCCCCCTGTTTTTTTGGCGCCTCTGGCGCTTCGGCAGAAGCGGATTAGCCGAAAAGGCCGATCTAAGATAGACTTAGCGACCAACTTCCCGTGCGGATACCTCCTATGACCACCTCCGCGACGGAAGCGGTACGCTTTTCGGATCTCGGCCTGCCCGAGTCCATCCTGTCGGCTTTGGCCGATGTCGGATACGAATCCCCTTCGCCGATCCAAGCGGCCTGCATTCCAGCATTGCTGGAAGGCGGCGATTTGCTCGGCCAAGCACAGACCGGTACCGGCAAGACCGGTGCTTTCGCCTTGCCCATCCTGTCGCGCATCGATATCGCGCGGCGGGAGCCTCAAGCCCTCGTGCTGGTGCCGACCCGTGAGCTGGCGATTCAAGTGGCCGAAGCGTTCCAAAAGTACGCCAGCCACATGCCGGGCTTCCATGTGCTGCCAATCTACGGCGGGCAGAGCTACACGCCGCAGCTGAATGCCTTGAAGCGTGGCACACACGTCGTCGTCGCAACCCCGGGGCGGGTGATCGATCACTTGGAGCGTGGGACCTTAGACGTGTCGACGGTGTCTTGTGTGGTCCTCGATGAGGCCGATGAGATGCTGCAGATGGGCTTCGTCGATCCGATCGAATCCATCCTGGCGCGTTTGCCTGAATCCCGGCAGATTGCCCTCTACTCGGCCACGATGGCGCCAGCCGTGCGCCGTATTGCGGACCGTCACCTGCGCTCGCCGCGGGTCATCAACATCAAATCCAAGACCAGCACGGCGACCAATATCCGTCAGCGCTATTGGATGGTTGAAGGCACGCATAAGCTCGATGCCCTGACGCGCATACTCGAGGTCGAAACCTTTGACGCCATTCTCGTCTTTACGAGAACCAAGCAATCGACGGTGGAGCTTGCTGAGAAGCTCGAAGCCCGTGGCTTCGGCGCAGCCGCGTTGAATGGCGACATCCAGCAGAACGAGCGCGAACGCACGGTCCAAGCGCTCAAGTCCGGCAAAATAGACATCATCGTGGCCACCGACGTCGCGGCTCGCGGCTTGGACGTGCCACGCGTCAGCCACGTCGTGAATTTCGATGTGCCGTACGACAGCGAGTCCTATATCCACCGCATTGGACGCACGGGCCGTGCGGGTCGCAGCGGTGAGGCGATTCTGTTCATCTCGCCGCGCGAGCGGCACATGCTGCGCATCATTGAGCGGGCCACGCGCCAGCCGATTGAAGCGATGACGCTGCCGAGCGTGCATGACGTGAACCGTAAGCGCGTTGAAAAATGGAAGGTCGGGCTCACCGCTGCGTTGGCTTCGCCGCCACACGCGATGTACCGCTCCATCATTGAAGAGTATGTGACCGAGACCGGCGCTGACGTGGTCGATGTCGCCGCGGCGCTGGCAGGCTTAGGCCAAGGTGGACATTCCCTTTTATTGCCCGAACGCGGCAATGACGGGGGAGGGCAACAGCGTGACGGCGACTCGGGTCACTCCGGTGGCTTTGAAGGCAAGGGCAAGGGCAAGCGGTCGGCGGCCACGAAAGCGATGTTCGCCGACGGTCCGGGTGACGATTCAGGCGGCAAGGGCCGTCGCTTCGAGCGGCAGGTCCGTTATCGCTTAGAAGTGGGTCGTGCCCAGGGCGTACAACCGGGCAATATCGTGGGTCTATTGGCGCACGAGGCCGATCTATCAGGGTCGCAGATCAACAAAATTGATATCAGCGATGACTTCACGCTCGTCAGTCTGCCGGAGTTGCCGCCAGCCCTGATTGAGAAATTGCGTAAGTACAAGCTGAAAGGCAAGGCGCTCGAGATTGCGGTGACCGAGGATCGTCCTCGTCGCAACTTTGATCCCGCCGCGGCCCGCCGCCGCCCGCGCTACTGAGGGTAGCTGCGGGTCGGAGGACGGACGAAGGGAAGTGTGCGCGGGGCGGGAATCGAACCCGCACGCCTCTCGGCGGCAGATTTTAAGTCTGCTGCGTCTACCAGTTTCGCCACCCGCGCAGGGCCGCCATCATAGCCGAATGCTGGCCTTGACGGCACGCTTGATCGCGTCTGTTTTCCATGGGCGATGTCATGGACTGCTCGGGCGAAGTTCATCGGTGTCCCCGAAGCTCACCGTTATACTGCTGCCGCGGGCACCAACGCCCGTCCTTCGCGAAGGTGGCAGCAATTATGCGGGCGGCACAGTTATTTGATCTCAATGGACGCATCGCGCTCGTGACGGGTGCCAGTCGGGGCATCGGGCGCGCCATTGCGCAGATGTTGGCGGATAACGGCGCGCACGTGATCGTCACGAGTCGTCGACTCGAGAGCTGTCAGTCCGTCGTTGATTCGATCACGGCCTCGGGTGGTCAAGCTACCGCGATGGCCTGCAACGTCGGTGATATGGACGCGATCCTGGCCCTGTGGAATGCCATCGATGCGCGTTTTGGCCGTCTCGACATCCTGGTGAACAATGCGGTCACCAACCCGATGTTCGGGCACGTGAGCGACACCGACCCGGTCGCTTTCCAAAAAACCGTCGACGTGAACTTTCGCGGCTATTGGTTTATGTGCCAGTACGCGGTGGCAAGGATGCGTGCGCTCGGTGGCGGTTCCATCATCAATTTGTCCTCCGTAACGGCCTTGCGGCCGATGGAGAACATCGGTGTCTATAGCGCCACGAAAGCCGCCATTATTAATCTCACGCAGGCCTTTGCACGAGAATGCGCGAACCTCGGCGTTCGCGTGAACGCGATTGTGCCGGGGATCGTGAACACGAAATTTGCCGCCGTGTTGCAGACTGATGGCCCGGTGAGAGATGCCGCGCTCGCGCAGATTCCATTGGGTCGGATCGGCGAACCCGAGGATATTGCCGGCGCCGCCCTGTATTTGGCGTCCGACGCATCCAGCTACATGACGGGCGCGACCATACGCATTGACGGCGGCATGCTCGCTTAAGGGGACGGCCATGGATTTTAGACATTCAGAACGCACCCTCGATCTGATCGCCCGCCTGAGCGATTTTATGCGGGAGCACATTTATCCGAACGAAGCGCGTTTTGAGACCGAGATGGTCTCAGCGGCGACGGGGGAGTTCCGCTATCCCTCGTTCTTCCGTGATTTGCAGGCCAAAGCTCGACTGGCAGGCTTGTGGAATCTCTTCCTCCCCGATCCTGTGCACGGCGCGGGTCTTAAGAATGTCGACTACGCGCCACTCGCTGAGATCATGGGGCGAGTGTACTGGTCCCCTGAGGTGTTCAACTGCAACGCGCCCGATACGGGCAACATGGAACTGCTCCATGATTACGGCACTGAGGAGCAAAAATCGCGCTGGCTGGCGCCGTTGTTAGAGGCTGAGATTCGCTCCGCATACTGCATGACCGAGCCGTCGGTCGCCTCCTCGGATGCCACCAATATCTCGACGCGGATCCGTCGCGACGGCAGTGACTATGTCATCGAAGGGCGCAAATGGTGGACCACGAACGGCATGCATCCGCACCTCGGCATTTTAATCGTCATGGGTCTGTCGGACCCTGCGGCAGCGCCCCATGGGCGGCACTCGCAAATCCTAGTCCCCATCGGCACACCGGGGGTGCGCATCATGCGCCACCTGCCGGTTTTTGGCTTTCATGAGGCGCCCGCAGGGCATGTGGAAATTGAGTTTGATCAGGTGCGGGTACCGGCGAGCCATCTGATCTTGGGCGAGGGCCGGGGTTTTGAAATTGCGCAGGGCCGTCTCGGACCCGGGCGAGTCCATCACTGCATGCGCTCCATCGGGGCGGCCGAGAGAGCCCTGGAACTGATGTGCCGCCGGTTATTAGACCGGCGCGCCTTCGGCGCGGCATTGGCTGAGCAATCGGTGTGGGAGCAGCGGATTGGTGAGTGCCGCACCGAGATTGAGATGGCCCGCTTGCTGGTCTATCGCACCGCTTGGCTGATGGACGAGGGCGGCAATAAGAACGCACGCACGGAGATTGCTGCGATTAAGGTTGCGGTGCCGCGGATGTTCCAGCGGGTCGTCGATACGGCCATTCAGGCTTTCGGCGGCGCCGGGGTCACGGATGATTTCGGGCTCGCCGCGCTGTATGCGCGGGCGCGGACCATGCGCTTGGTCGACGGCCCCGATGAAGTGCATAACCGCACCATCGCGCGCTTGGAGCTGCGGCGCTATCGGACCGCAAAACCGGCCTAAATCTTGCCGCACGGGTGCCTGAAACCGGAACCGAGAGGTGGTTCCGGTGCGGTATCATTCAGCGGTATACCCTCAACCCCTCTTGAAGGTGGAGCAACCCTGTGGCGGATCCCGCCGACCTGAGCCTCAGCGCTGATCGATTGCACCTGTGGCGTGGCCAGAGCCACGTCCTGCGGGGCTTGAGTTTTACCGCTCGTGCCGGCGAATTTATCCACCTCAAGGGTCCGAATGGCTGTGGCAAGACCTCGCTGTTGCGGACATTGGCCGGTTTCCTCTGGCCGGAAGAGGGCGAGATCCAGTGGTGTGGCACACCAGTCAGTGCAGACCGGGATGCTTACGCGGCATCCTTGGCCTATCTCGGGCATGAAAACGCACTCAAAGCCGACCTGACCGCGCTTGAGAATCTGCGGTTTTCGGCCAATCTCCGCCACAAGACGCCCGATGCGACCATCGTCGCGACCTTGGAACGCCTGGGCGTCGCCGCGCAAGCCCATTTGCCGGCTCGCGTGCTCTCGGCCGGGCAAAAGCGCCGCGTGGCGATGGCACGCGTGCTTCTCTCCAAGGCGTCGCTGTGGTTGCTGGACGAACCGTTCACGAACCTCGACGTCGTGGGCGTCCAGGATTTTGCGCAGGTCATTGCGGCCCATGCCGCCCAAGGCGGCATTGCCCTCGTGACCAGCCACTCGGATATCGATCTCGCGCCGGGTCTCGTACGCGATTTGGTGATCTCATGAGTCAACCGACAACCTCACCCATGCGGGCGGCCGGCTTAGTGCTGCGGCGGGATCTGGCGCTGGCCTTTCGTCGGTGGGAACAGGTGACCCATCCGGTGATCTTTTTCCTGATGATCGCGACCTTGTTTCCCCTGGCGCTCAACCCCAAACCGTCGCTGCTTGCGGACATTGCGGCGGGTGTTGTCTGGGTGTCCGCATTGTTATCCTCCATGTTGGCGCTGGAGACGCTCTACCGCGCCGATGTGGACGACGGCACCCTGGAGCAGTTGACGCTGACGGGACAACCCTTGGCCTTGCTCTTGCTCGCGAAGACCGTGGCCCATTGGATCCTGAGTGGCGTGCCGCTGGTGTTGGCGTCGCCCATCGTCGCGATCGCCTTTGGCGCATCAGGCACGGCCAATGGCGTCTTGATGGCGTCGATCGCGCTCGGCACGGGTGTGCTGAGTCTGATCGGTTCGATCGGTGCCGCGCTGACGCTGGGATCGCGGCGCGGCAGCGTGCTGCTCTCGCTGCTGGTGTTGCCGCTCGTGATGCCGGTGTTGATCTTTGGAGCCCGGGCGACTGACCTTGCCATGCATGGGGATGCTGCGAACGGGCCGCTGTGGTTGCTGGGTTCAATGTTGATTTTCGCGCTGACCCTGACGCCGTTTGCGTCGGCGGCGGCGCTGCGCATCAGCCTGGAATAGGACGGAAACGCGTGGGAACTTGGACGTGGTTTCATAAGCTGTCATCGCCACCGCATTTCTATCGAATTGCCGGCAAGATGATCCCGTGGTTCGCCATTCCAGCCGCGCTGTGTTTGGCCTACGGCCTCTATGCGGGCCTCGTGTTGGCGCCGGCGGACTATCAGCAGGGCGACGCCTTCCGC
Organism: uncultured Pseudomonadota bacterium; assembly: GCA_903879335.1. Lineage (GTDB taxonomy): Bacteria > Pseudomonadota > Gammaproteobacteria > Steroidobacterales > Steroidobacteraceae > CAIKZZ01. The sequence continues at coordinate 10,435 of CAIRLC010000003.1, read as the reverse complement.
ATCATTTACGTTCACGCGCCCGCCGCGTGGCTCTCGCTGATGTGCTACACCGTGATGGCGGTGGCGGCGGCTGTGGGGCTCGTGTGGCGCATTAAATTGGCCCATGCCTTGGCGGCGGCGACCGCGCCGATCGGTGCTTCCTTCGCGTTTTTATGCCTGGCGACCGGGTCCATTTGGGGGCGCCCCATGTGGGGTACGTGGTGGACGTGGGATGCTCGCCTCACCTCGCAGTTGATCCTGTTGTTCCTTTATTTAGGCTACATGGCCCTGCGCTCAGCCTACGACGATCTCAGTAAAGCCGACCGCGCCAGTGCCGTGCTCGCGATCGTCGGCATCGTCAACGTGCCGATCATTCACTTCTCGGTCACCTGGTGGAATTCACTGCATCAAGGGTCCACCGTGATTCGACGCGGCGGACCGGCCATGCCGCCCTCGATGCTCATTCCGCTCTTGGTGTGCTTTCTCGGCTTCACGCTGCTCTATGCGGCCCTTGCCAGCATTCGGGTCCGCGCGGAGGTATTGAGGCGCGAGCGGCATGCGAGTTGGTTGAGCCAATGGTCGGGTCGTGCGGGGCGGGCGGAGTAAAGCATGAATGATTTTCTGGCGATGGGCGGTTATGCGCAATACGTCTGGCCGTCCTACGGCTTGGCCTGCATGGTTTTGATCTGGAATATTTGGTCGGCGCTCCGTACGCACCGTGAGGCGAAAGCCCGCGCGGAGCGAGCGCTCGCGATGGCCGCCGCCGACACTGCAGCACGCAAGATCTGATCGGAGTATTCGATGACCCCTCGTCAAAAACGTTTGTGGACGCTCGTGGCTGTACTGGCGGGACTTGGTCTGGCAACCGCTGTCGCGCTCAAAGCCTTCGACAGCAATCTGCAGTATTTCTACGACCCCAGCGAAGTACGCGCCGGCAAAGCGCCGTCGGGTAAGGCAATCCGGGTCGGTGGCATGGTGGCGAAAGGGAGCGTCGTGCGCGCCCCGGGCAGTCTGCAAGTGCAGTTCGTGATCACCGATTTCGCGCAGAACGTGACCGTACAATACACTGGCTTGCTCCCCGATCTATTCCGTGAAGGGCAGGGCATCATCGCCCACGGCGAGTTGAAGAACGGCACCTTCATCGCGGATGAAGTTCTCGCGAAACACGATGAAAAATACACTCCACCGGAAGTCGCAAAATCGTTGAAGAAGCGACACGAAGGCCTGGGGGCTGACGGCGCGTCAGCCACTGCGCCGGCCGCAACCAAGGACGAGGGCACATCCCGATGATTCCTGAGATTGGCACCCTAGCGCTCCTCATCGCGCTCGTCTTAACGCTGTTGCAGGCCACCTTGGGTCTCGTCGGCGCGCACCGTCAAGACGCGGCGTGGATGCGAGCCACCACCACGATCACGGCCGGCGTGTTTGCCTTCGTGCTGTTTGCGTTCTTGATCTTGGTGCACGCCTTTATCGTGCACGACTTCTCCATCGAATACGTCGCGCACAATTCGAACAACGAGTTGCCCTTGCTGTACCGAGTGGCGGCCGTGTGGGGCGCGCATGAAGGGTCACTCCTCCTGTGGGTGCTGATCCTCTCAACCTGGTCCATGCTCGTCTCTCGCTTGTCGAAGGGCCTGCCTGATGATTTCAGAGCGCGCGTGCTCGGAACACTGGGGCTCGTCGGCTTCGGCTTTCTGACCTTCACGATGTTCACCTCGTCGCCGTTTACACGGTTGTTCCCAACCCCCTTGGACGGCGCTGACCTCAACCCGATTCTGCAAGATCCGGCCTTGGCCGCGCATCCGCCGATGCTCTACATGGGTTATGTGGGCACCTCGGTGGCCTTCGCCTTTGCTGTCGCCGCCATGCTGTCCGGGCGGATGGACGCGGCCTGGTCGCGTTGGACGCGCCCTTGGACGGTGGCCGCGTGGATGTGTTTGACGCTCGGCATCACGCTCGGCAGCTGGTGGGCGTATTACGAACTCGGTTGGGGCGGTTGGTGGTTCTGGGACCCAGTGGAGAACGCCTCGTTCATGCCGTGGCTCGCATCAACGGCCTTGATCCATTCACTGGCGGTCACGGAAAAGCGCGGCCTTTTCCGCAACTGGACCTTGCTACTCGCCATTTTCGCCTTCAGCTTGAGTTTGCTCGGCACCTTCCTCGTCCGCTCGGGCGTCTTGGTGTCAGTCCATTCTTTCGCGGCGGATCCATCGCGCGGGTTGTTTGTGCTCGGCTTACTGTTGGTCTTTATCGTTGGGTCGCTGACGCTCTATGCGGTACGCGCTCCGAGCCTGCAGTCGGAGGGTGGCTTTGCGCCGGTGTCGCGCGAATCCTTTCTTCTCCTGAATAACGCCTTACTGGTGGCCGCAGCCGGGCTCATCCTGTTGGGCACGCTCTGGCCGCTCGTGATGGACTCCTTCAACCTGGGCAAGATCTCGGTCGGGCCGCCGTACTTCAATACGGTCTTCCTGGTGCCGACCTTACCGCTCGTCGCCTTGGTTGCGGTCGGTATGCACTCAACGTGGAAGCGCGCGTCCTACGCCTCCAAGGGTAAAACACTCGGCATGCTCGCCATCGCGGGATTGGTGTTGGGCGCGCTCGTCGCCTTCGTCTGCTACGGCAGTTACGGCGTGCCGCTCACGATCATCGGTTTCGGTGGCGGGTTCTTCCTCATGGCCTCATCGCTCTGGGAGCCGGTGGTGCGGCTGATCCGCAAGCAGCCGCAAGCACGGGCAGCGGTCGGCATGGCGATTGCGCACTTCGGTATCGGCCTGTTCGTGATCGGTGTCTCGGGCGTCGCCTCTTACAAGATCGAGAAGGACGTCAGCATGGGGCCCGGCGATGTCGCCTCCATCGCCGGCTACGACTTCCGCTTTTTGTCGACCAATGATGCGCGCGGTCCGAACTACACGGCGCGCGAAGGGCACGTGGCCATCACGCAAGGCGGACAACCCGTGGCGGAACTGACGACCCAGAAGCGCCAATTCAAGATCCAGAGCAACGCGATGACCCACGCCGGCATTGCGGTCGGTTGGAACCGCGATCTGTTCGTGGCCTTGGGCGACGAACTCGGCGCGGGCAAGTGGAGCCTGCGTCTGCAGTACAAGCCCTTGGTGCGTTACATCTGGCTGGGCGGTGTGTTCATGGCGCTCGGCGGTCTCGTGGCTATCCTGGATCGACGTTACCGCCGGGGTGTGGTTGAACCCGTGACCGTGGTCGGGGAGGGTTAAGCGATGTGGCGCTATTTCACACCAGCGGCAGCCTTTTTGATCTTAGGTGGATTATTTGCGTACGCCCTCGTGCGCATTCAGAACGGCACCTTGGACCCGCGTGAGATCAAGTCGCCGCTGCTCGGTAAGCCGGCGCCTTCCTTTGTGCTGCCCACCGTCGCGAACACTGCAGTCAAGTTTGATTCGGCCTCGCTCAAAGGCAGGCCTTACGTGGTCAACGTCTGGGGCACGTGGTGCCCGTCCTGCCGGGACGAGCATTCGGCCCTGCTCGTGATTGCCCGTCAAGCGAACATTCCGTTCATCGGCATCGATTGGAAGGATGACAACGCGTTGGCACAGCAGTACCTCGCGCAACTCGGCAATCCCTTCACCGAGACGGTGGCGGATGCCGATGGACGTATTGCGATCGATTGGGGCGTTTATGGCGCACCCGAAACATTCCTGGTCGGCGCCGATGGCAAGGTGCTCGTGAAGTTTGCCGGGGCGCTGACCGAGGCGATCTGGGCCGAGAAATTTGCCCCGTATTTGCAGGGTGGTGGCTGATGCGTTTTTCATCATTCAGAGCGATTTTGGCAGCGGCCGCATTGGCGCTCCTTGCACACGCGGCCGGCGCTATCGATACAGAAGCGGCCTTTCCCGATCCCGCCTTGCAAGCGCGCTATGAACATCTGACCAACGAGTTGCGCTGTTTGGTCTGTCAGAACCAGACCATTGCGGATTCGAACGCCTCGCTCGCCGGTGATCTGCGCCGCGAAGTGAAGGAAATGATCGGCCGCGGTGATTCGGATGCGCAGATCAAGGCCTTCTTGACGGCGCGCTATGGCGACTTCGTGCTGTATGACCCACCGCTGTCGGCGCGAACGATGCTGTTATGGGCAGCGCCCGGGCTGTTGGTCTTACTGACCGTCGGCATCGTCGTGCGGACGGTCATTCGCCGGTCGCGCCAACCTTTTGAAGACGACGAGACTGAGGAGTCCGCGTGAACCAGTTTATTCTGATTGCTGCGGCGATGCTGTCGATCGCCTTGGCCTTTATCGCGGTGCCTTTATTTAAAGATCGCTCGCGCTTTGGTTTGGTCACCTTAGGTGTCGCAGGCGCCGTGTTGATATTCGGTAGCGCCGGTCTCTACTGGAAATTGGGTAATCACGCCTGGCAAGAGCCGCCAACTGCGGCGGATGCGGGTGCGCCGCATTCCATCGAAGAGATGGTGGGTCGCCTGGAAGCCAAGCTGGCCAAGAACCCTGACGACGTCGATGGTTGGCTGATGTTGGGACGCAGCTATTTCGTCCGCAATGATTTCCAGAAGGCGACTCAAGCCTTTGAACACGCCTACAACGCCTCGAAGGGGCAGAACGTCGAAGCCATGGTCTCCTACGCGGAAGCACTGACCATCACGGATCAGACGGCGCTTGGCTCGAAGGCCGGGGAGTTGTTTGAGTCCGCCCTGAAGATGGATCCGCCCAATCAGAAGGCCCTCTGGTACGGTGGTATGGCGCAAGCGGCCAAGGGTAACTATCCCGTGGCGCACGATCGTTGGATGACGCTGATCAGGCAAGACTTGCCGGCGGAAATTCGTCCGGTGCTGGCGGATCGTATACGCGAACTTGATAAGGCGATGGGTCGCACCTCGGACTCGGAACTCGACAAGATTTCGGCGCCAGGAGCGAAGCCGCTCGCAGCGCCGGTTGCCGAGGCCGCCGCACCGCCGCCAGCCGCGAGTGCTCCGGGCATGACGATCCACGTGCATATTGATGTTGCGCCCGCGATGAAGGCGAAGGTGCCCGCCGGAGCACCGCTCTTCGTCCTGGCGCGGGACCCCACGCAGCCGGGCCCGCCGTTTGCAGCCAAGCGATTCGCGGGACAGGCCCTGCCGATCGACATCGATCTGACCGAGCAGGACGCGATGATGCCGGGCCGCACCATCAAGGATGCGCATCAACTGCTGATCGTTGCCCGCTACTCGGCGTCGGGTCAGCCGCAGCAGGCCAGCGGTGATCTCTACGGCCAAGCCGCGGTGACCGCCGGAGCGAAGGCCGTCAAGATCGTGATCGACCAGCAGGTGCCGTGAGCGGGGAGGCCTCCGCGGCCACGACGGATGCGGCAAGCCGGACTCGGGTTGCCGCGTCGTTTCTGTTCTTCGCGCTGTTATTGGCCGCGTACTACCTTTTAAGACCCGTCCGCGACGCTCTCGCAGCGGGTCTTGGGAGCGGGGCGATCAAGTACCTGTCGACGGCGGTCTTGGTCAGCAGCGGCGTGGTGGCGGCATTCTATGGCTGGCTCGTCGCCCGACTGCCGCGTCGCCGCTTGGTACCCATTCTATATGCCGCTTTTGCGTTGCAGGCCGCGGGCTTTGCGGTGTTGTTCATGCTGCTGCCCGGTAGTCGCTGGCTCGCGCAGGCTTTCTACGTCTGGCTGGCCGTGTTCAATCTCGTCATGGTCGCGTCCTTCTGGAGTTTCATGGCGGATCTTTGGCAAGCCCAAGGCACCCGCCATTTTGCACGGATTGCGGCCGGCGGCAGCGCGGGCGGAATGTTGGGACCGCTGCTCGCCCGTCACTACGCCACCAGCTGGGGCACGGCGGGTTTAACGGCGGCGGCGGCGGTGCTGCTCGGACTCTGCGCACTGCTCGCTATCGGCTTGATGGTGGGTACGGATGCGACGCGGCGTCTGCGCTTTAATGAACCGGTCGGAGGCAGCGCCTTCGCCGGTCTGCGACTGGTGGCCGAATCACCCTACTTGCGCGCCATCGCGCTCTTGGTGGCCGCGGGCTCTTTCATCGGCATGTTTGTCTACATCGAGGTGGCCCATGCTGCGGCCGCTCTATTTCCCGACACCACACAGCGAACAGCCTACTTCGCGAGCCGAGATTTATGGGTCAACGGGTTGTCGCTCGCGATTCAGTGGTTCCTCGCGCCACCGTTAATGCGACGGTGGGGGGTAGGTGTGGCCCTTGTCGTCGTGGCGGGCGTGGTGGGCACCTTGTTCAGCGCGCTGACGATCTGGCCGAGCGCCGCGTTATTGCTGGCCATCAATGTGATGACGCGCACGCTCGAGTTCGGCGTGGGCAAACCCTGCCGGGACGTGTTGTACACCGCTGTCGATACGGAATCGACATACAAGGCAAAGAACGTCATCGACACGGTGTTCTATCGCGCGTGCGACACGACCGCGGGCTGGCTGCATGCGCTCCTGACGGGCTTGGGCGCCGGCTTGCCGGTCCTCGGTGGCTTGGCTGTGTTGATGGCCGGTGGGATGGCCAGTGTAGGCGTGGGCCTCGGTCAACGGTTCAAAGCACAAGCGCGCGTCTGATCGGTCTGGTGCGTGGCCTTTTTAGTCGTCCCGGTCCGGAGCGGCGTGGCGCTCGATGACTCGCACAGTGGTTTCCAAATAGTTCTCGAAGCCCAAACGCTCGTATAACTGGCGTGCACGGTGGTTTGCACTCATCACATGTAAGAAGGTGCGCTCGCCTCGAGATTGCTGATTCGCGATCAACACCTGAACGAGTTGTTGGGCCAGTCCGCGGCCGGTGTAGCGTGGGTGCGTGCAGACGCCGCTGATCTCTCGCCACTCGCCGACCTGCATGCGTTCGCCAGCCATCGCCACCAAACGCCCGTCGTCAAAGATTCCAAGGTATACACCCAATTCTGGGGTGCGCAGTCCGAATGGCCCGGGACGGGTCAGGGCCGCGAGGTCCACGGCCTCAGGATAGTGCCGAGCATCAAGACGCACGATATACGGCGGTACCCGTAGCGGGATTGGCGCGCCTCGATAGACCATTTTGAGCATCTGCGCTTCGCTCACGAGGCCCCAGCCGGCGGGGATAGGTCCCGTCCACCGATCCACATAAAAATGTTCGCCCGCACGGGCGTAGGCCTCCAGTGACCTGAAGTCCGGATTCTCGGGATCGGCAAAGCCCAAGATTGGTGAAAAGCCGGGTAAATACCGTCGCGCGGTGCCAGTGCCTGCCGCGTAGCGGGCATGCGAGCCGCTCAGACTATTCCAAATCACATGATCGAGATCGCTCAGCATCGAGCACTCCGACCCAAAATCAGGCACTCCCCTGGCCGACTGAGGCCTCGATCAAGAAACGGCGACCGCAGTCGCCGCTTGCTGAGCGTGCCGCGGCGGGCTTTAGGCGTCGATGACCGCTACTGCTGTCTTGGCACGAACCTCTTCTACAGTTACGCCAGGCGCCAGCTCAACGAGCTTGAGCCCTGACGGCGTGACGTCAAGGACGCACAGATCGGTAATGACACGGTCCACACACCGTAGACCGGTTAACGGCAGTGTGCACTTCGGCAGCAGTTTCAGGTCGGTCGTCCCGTCTTTCTTACGAGCGACATGTTCCATGACGACGACCACCCGCTCGACCCCGGCCACGAGATCCATGGCGCCGCCCATGCCCTTGATCATTTTGCCGGGGATCATCCAGTTGGCGAGATCACCGTGCTCACTGACCTGCATAGCCCCCAAGATCGCCAAATTGATCTTGCCGCCACGAATCATGGCGAAGCTCTGGTCGCTGGAAAAAATCGAGGACCCCGGAATCGTCGTCACCGTTTGTTTACCGGCATTGATGAGGTCGGCGTCGACAGCGTCTTCGGTGGGGAAGGGTCCGAGTCCCAACATGCCGTTTTCACTTTGCAACCAGACCTCAACGTCAGCGGGCACGAAGTTGGCGACCAAGGTCGGAATGCCGATACCTAGATTCACATAAAAGCCGTCACGCAGTTCGAGTGCCGCGCGTGCGGCCATCTGTTCTTGAGTCCAAGCCATGATTATTCTCCGGCACGCACGGTGACGGTGCGCTTTTCAATGTTCTTGGCAGGATGGGCGTTGAGCACCATACGGTGCACGTAAATGCCGGGTAAGTGCACATCATCGGGAGCGATCTCGCCGTTCTCGACGATTTTTTCCACTTCAACGACGCAGACCTTGCCCGCCGTTGCCGCGGCGGGATTGAAGTTGCGCGAGGTCAGGCGGAAGCGCAGGTTGCCGCTCTTGTCCGCCATATACGCCTTCACCAGCGACACATCCGGCGTTAAGGCACGCTCCATCACATAGGTCTTGCCATCGAATTCGCGCAGTTCCTTGCCGTCCGCCACGATAGTGCCGACACCCGTTTGGGTGAAAAAGGCGGGAATGCCGGCGCCTCCGGCCCGTAACTTTTCAGCGAGCGTGCCCTGCGGCGTGAATTCCAATTCGAGTTCACCCGCTAAATACTGGCGCTCGAATTCCTTGTTTTCGCCGACATAGGAAGAAATCATCTTCTTGATTTGCCGAGTTTCGAGCAGTTTGCCAAGACCGAGCCCGTCCACACCGGCGTTATTGGAAATCACGGTGAGATCTTTCGCGCCGGTATCGCGTAGAGCGTCGATGAGCGCTTCTGGAATACCGCATAAGCCGAAGCCGCCTACCGCGAGCAATTGCCCGTCGCGAATCAGCCCATCGAGGGCCGCGGCCGCAGAGGGGAAAATCTTATTCATCAGAGGCCGTCCTTGAGGTGACCGGAACCGAAAATCGCGCGGATTTTAGCAATTCTGCTGCTCAATTGACCTTCGTCGCTGAAAAATAGCGCCCGCCGCAGGACCGCTTCCTGCCGGCGTGAGGGCCGACCGTCAAGCCGTTTTGGGGGCGATTCTGAGGCTGGCCTCAGGCCGTCGTTCCTGAACGTTTGAATCCCAGCAGCGCGATCAAGGAGACGAGTCCACTCGCCGTCACGTAATAACCCACCGCCCGCAATCCATACTGAGTCGCCAGCCAGGTCGCGACATAGGGCGCCACCGACGCACCGAGTATCCCGGCCAAGTTAAACGCCAGCGAGGCTCCGGTGTACCGCACGGTCGTTGGAAAGAGCTCCGCCATCGCGGTTCCGAGTGGTCCGTAACTGAGGCCCATGAGCGCAAGTCCACATACCAGCACGAACAACACCCGACTGTCTTCGCCGCTGGAGAAGAGCGGTGCGTAGGCGAAACCAAATGCGGCGATGAGCAGCGCGCTGGTGAGGAGCATCAGCCGACAGCCGATGCGCTCGGCCAACCACGCCGAGAGCACGATCCCAGCCGCCATACCGACCATGCCGATGATTTGCATCTCCAATAGATCGGCGCGCGGGATGTGCAGTTGAACGGTACCCCAACCGAGCGAGAACACGGTCATCATGTAAAAGATCACGAAAGTCATGATCCCGGCGAACGTGCCGACTAGGAGCTTAAAACCGTGCCGCGAGACGACGGTCGCCAGCGGCAGGCGAATCGGTTTGTCGTGGGACAGTGCTTTTACGAACTCAGGGGCTTCTGTGATCTTCAAGCGGACATACAAGCCGATCACCACGAGGAATGCGCTGGCCAGAAACGGGATGCGCCAGCCCCAGGCCAAAAAATCGGCGTCCGACAGATTTTGCGACATCAGTAAGAAGAGGCCGCTCGACGCCACAAAGCCTAACGGGGCGCCCAGTTGCGGAAACATCCCAAACCATGCGCGCCGCCCAGGGGGCGCGTTCTCCGTCGCAAGCAATACGGCGCCGCCCCATTCGCCGCCCAGCCCGAGCCCTTGGGCGAAACGACAGATCGCGAGAATCGTCGGTGCTGCGATGCCGATGGTGGCGTAGGTGGGCATTAAGCCGATGGTTACTGTCGCGAGGCCCATCGTCATCAACGCGGCGACCAGCGTGGCCTTACGCCCGATGCGATCACCAAAATGACCAAATACCGCAGAGCCTATCGGGCGCGCCAAGAAGGCGAGCGCAAAGGTCGCGAGTGATTGCAGCACGGCAGCGCCAGGGTCCGACGCTGGGAAGAAGAGGCGCGGGAAGACGAGTACAGCAGCGGTGCCGTAGATGTAAAAATCAAAGTACTCGATGGTTGTCCCGGCAAGGCTTGCAAGCAGCACTCGACCGGTTGAATTCGGGCGTGGGGGAGTTTGATCTGGCATAGCACACCGTTCGGCCTCTCAATCACCACAGACGTCCGCGTGAGCGCCGATGCAGTGGCCTCAGTGGCGAACTTCATCGATGATCGTGAACGGGCAATGGTCCGTACTGTACAGAGTGCCGCGCAGGGTCGGAAGCGGTGGCGGTGGCGGCGCCGCGAATGCATCCGATCAACGGGAGCGCACGATTCGGTGCTGTTTGATCCCATCGATCAGCGTTGATAACCGGAGCGTCAAACTCGGTATGCTGCACACGGGTATTTGCCCAAAGTGTGAGCGGAGTGTCCGTTTTTTAG
>CAIRLC010000002.1 GCA_903879335.1 uncultured Pseudomonadota bacterium | reverse complement strand
CGCAGATATTTGAACACTCATCGCAACCGCCTCAGGGATTCCGACATGGCTGGTAGTCGGAACTGCCACAGCGCTTCCTTGAAGCGTAGATAGCTAAGGCATCGAGGGCAAAGGTGCGCGACGGTCTGCGAATAGAACGGAGCCTTACAGCTCCCGCATACGATCTTGTAGCGAGTATTATTCACGGGCTAATCCTTTTGCCGCCGTATTCGTGATGGGATCGGCGGCTTTTTAGTTAGTGAGTGGCGGCGTGGGATCGGCTCTCGATCCATTCGACGAGTTGGGACTCTCGCCATGCGACGGAGCGTTTTCCAAGCTTTACTCGTCGGGGAAATTGCCCCTCTGCTTCCAATCTGTAGAGAGTGCTGCGGCTCAAGCCCGTTCGGGCCAGCAACTCAGCGAGGCGGATCATTCGGGTTGTCATGGTTTCTCCCAAAACCGCAAGGCGCGGCATGAGCGAAGCATTGCTTGACTCGCGGAACGAGACGCGTAGGTAAAGGTACATCGATGATAGGCGGGTCTATTCGCGCTGGTTCTAATGACAACCCGGCCTTGCTTGAAGGCCACTCGGGCTACTCAACTCGACCAAGCTCCTCATCAACTCGGTCTGCAATCTTTTCTAGCGCGTCGAGGCGACTTCCGGATAACCGAGCATCTTCGAGATACCACTTCAATGACGGCGCCATGCTTTTACCGTCAATTGTCTTAATCAATTTGGCGTGCGCTAGACAACGCCGAACAAAGGCGGTTTCGAGTCGCCGCAATGCCGATGGTTTGGGCGGCATGGCTGGTTTTTTTGGCGGTCGGTAATACCCGCGAAAGATTTTTATTAGACCTGTCACGGCGAACCGCAAAGCATCTCGCTTAGGAGCGCCTCTAGCCTTCGATTCGCGCCGGGCCTTGTCGGTGCCCTCTCGCGCTATCGCCTGGGTGAGTAGAGATTCGGTGCGCTGTTTAACTGTGCCGGTTCGCTCTCCAAATAGGCGATCCAACTCAGTCCAGTCTTTGGTTGAAAAAGCAAACATTTTCACCGTATGGCTCGCGGGCTTAATCCGCTTGTACGGCCTAGGCATTGCCTTGCCGCTTTCCGTTCAAACTCACGACGTTATCGGCCGCGGCAAGCGTCTCTAGTCGGTCGCTCCACCATTGCATCATTTGGCGGCGCTCCTCTAGATAATCGGCGGCGTTATAGATAGCGCGAATGGAATTCTTGTCCGCGTGGGCGAGCTGGCGTTCGATGACTTCGCTACGGAACTTGCGAGAGTCATGCAGCAGGGTGGAGGCCATATGACGGAATCCGTGGGCCGTATGCTGGCCTTTATAGCCCAACGTATCTAGCGCGGCCTTGAGGGTGTTCTCGCTCATCGGGCGACCGCGGCCCCGTTCGCTAGGGAATACGAACTTGTTTGCCCCGGTCAGGTCGCACAAGTCGCGCAAGAGGGCGACCGCTTTGGCGCTAAGGGGTACGAGGTGGGGACGGCGCATCTTCATGCGCTCAGCGGGTATCGTCCATTCGGCGGCGTCTAGGTCAAACTCGGCCCATTCCGCAGCACGAAGCTCGCCGGGGCGCACGAATAGCATCGGCGCTATGCGCAGCGCTGTCCGGACGACATGAGAGCCCGAGTATCCGTCGATTGCCCTTAGTAATTGCCCAACACTCTTGGCATCCGTGACGGCAGCGAAACGGCCCCGGTCGGGCACCTCAAGCTCTTGTGTATTCGGCGTGGGATTAGCGGGTATCAGGTGCTTCGCCATCGCATAGCGAAAGGTCGCATCAAGGTATTGTCGGACACGGTGGGCGCTCTCTAGCGCGCCGCGCTCCTCGACCCGCTTTAATACTGCCAACAGGTCGGCGTGAGTCACCGCGGCGATTGGTTTATCTCCAAGGCGACCGAAAACATCTTTCTCCAGTCGGCGCAGGACAACGCTGCTATGCGACTCAGCCCATCCGCAACGCTTCGTTTCTTTGGCGATCCACTCGCGAGCGATTGCTTCGAGGGTATTCGCCGCAGCCGCGCGTCGCTTCGCTTTCGTAGACTGGCGTTCTGCGGAAGGATCAACGCCGCTGGACTTGAGCTTGCGCGCGTCGGTAGCAAGCGCCCGGGCACGCTTGAGCGAAACCTCAGGATAAACGCCCAGCGCTAGGAGCTTCTCTTTGCCGTCCACGCGGTACTTGATGCGCCAGTAGCGCCGCCCATCTTCGTTAACTAGCAAGTACAGGCCACCACCATCGGAGAGCTTGTAGGCCTTCTCACGGCCCCGTGCAGCGTCCACTTCGGCAGTCGTCAGCTTGTTAAGCGCGTTCTTCGTCACGGCAGTTCCTTTGCGCGCTACGGTGGGGGTATCTGAGGGTTTCCGTACCCCCAAGGAGCGACATACCCCCAAAGGTACCCCCAAGCCGCTTGGGATGCAATGGAGCGTCTCGGCGCACGCCGAAGCGAAGTAACTCTGTAATTTCAGCTATTTGCGCGCAAAGTCCCCGGGAGTCGGGGCGTCGTGAAGCGTCGCGAAAAGGTTATTTGGTGGGCCCGCAGGGATTCGAACCCTGAACCAAGGGATTCACTTATCCCCACGATTTCCCGTGGGAGTGGACTATCTCTTCACCCTCGCCAACCCCGAAAGGTAGCGGTCGGGTGCGGGACGCTCTAGCCTGTTTTTAAGGACCCTCAGGCATTCGCCCAGTCCCCAGGTAGTCTCTGCACCGTCCGGCGGTGTACCGCCGGCTAGGCTCAGGGTTGCCAGCGCTTACGCGGTAAGGTTTCCCTGAATTCATCCCGTCCACTTCGAGCGTTACCGCGCGAAGGCACCAGTCCGTTTTAAACGGAGCGATGAGTCCCCTGCTCTAACCGTTGAGCTACAGGCCCGTCCCGCTAGTGTAGCAAGCCGTGATCCCGACTGGCAGGAGAGAACTGCCGCGAATGCCCTTCGGTGGGTACACTCTGACCATGATTCCAGCACTAATGATCGCCATCTTGGTCGGCCTAGCCGCCTATTTACTTGGACAGCAATCAAGCCGTCGGACTGCCGATAGCGCGAATGCCGCCCGATCGCAGGCTGAATTGCAGGCCGCCGGAGCACTCGCTCGGGCTCAAAGCGCTGAACAACAAAGAGATTTGGCTTTGCAGCAACTGCATCAGACGCAGGCTCAGACCATCTCACTACAGGGCGATAAGAGTCGACTAGAAGCCACGCTCGCGGCGAGCGAGGCGCAGGTCCTTAGAGAGCGTGAACTGCTCGCCAAAACTCGTATCGAGTTGACCGATACGTTCAAAGCCTTAGCCGGTGAAGCCTTGAGTGCCTCCACTGGACAATTCCTGAAGTTGGCGGCGGAGCGCTTCACGTCACTGCAGACCGGCGCGGCCGCTGATCTTGAGCAGCGACGCGTGGCTTTTGAGAATCTAGTCAAACCGGTTGCAGACTCCTTGGGCAAGGTTGAGAAGCAGATTGGGGAAATCGAAAAAGACCGAGCTGGGTCATACCAAAATCTTCTGGCGGTCGTTGGCAACCTACAGGCGACTCAGCAGGATCTCCGCCGCGAGACGGGGAACCTGGTTGGCGCCCTGCGGCGCCCTAATGTCCGCGGCCGATGGGGAGAATTGCAGTTGCGGCGGGTCGTAGAGCTGGCTGGCATGCTCGATCGAGTCGACTTTCAAGAGCAGGTCAATGTGGCTGGCGAGGATGGGGCATTGCGTCCTGACCTCGTGGTCAAACTGCCAGGGGGCAAGAGCATCATCGTCGATGCGAAAGCGCCACTTGCAGCCTACTTGGATTCGCTCGAAATGGCGGATGATGATGCCCGTGCGAAAAAGCTCGAAGAGCACGCGAGACAAATTCGTGACCACATCCAGAAACTGTCCGCAAAAAGCTACTGGGCAGAATTTGATACACCCGAATTTGTGGTTCTATTCATTCCTGGCGAAGCCTTTTACAGCGCGGCCCTAGAACAGGATGCCTCCCTCATCGAGAGCGGCATTGATCGCAAAGTCATTCTTGCCACGCCAACGACGCTGATAGCACTGCTTAAAACCGTTGCTTACGGTTGGCGACAGGAAGCGCTCGCGAATGACGCTCGGGAAATAGCGGCGCTTGGGCGCGATCTCTACGACCGTCTTGGAACGATGGCAACCCATTGGAATAGGATGGGCAAAGGGCTCTCGACCGCGATGGGGGCCTATAACGATGCCGTGGGTTCACTGGAGTCGCGAATACTGCCTGCAGCCCGGAAGTTCCGCGATCTCAACGTTGCAGCGGAGGGCAAGGAGATCGACATTATTGCGCAACTGGAAACTGTTCCGCGAACAATCACCGCCGAAGAGCTCGTCGCGCTACCGTCTGGATCTGAAGTATGAAGGCCGTGCGCGCTCGAATCGCATTTTCAGTGATCGGCGCGTTCGGCCTTCTATCAGGGACCGCGTCGGCAACGCCAACACCGCGGACACCCATTCATCACCTCGTGATCGTGATCGGCGAAAACGTCAGCTTTGACGCACTGTATGGCACTTACGCACCGAATCCGGATCAAACCATTGATAATTTGCGCTCACGCGGCATCGTTGACGCAGAAGGCAAGCCCGGCCCGCGTTATCGGGATGCCGTGCAATTCCAGTACCTGGGAGGGGATTGGAAGTATTCACTCAATTTAAGCGGCGCCTCTCCATACGACGTGCTGCCCGCGCCGTTGCTAGTTGGGACGTACGATTCGGAAACTCTGGTTTGGCATAGCTTAGAGCCAGACCCAAGATTCTCATCAATGTCTACAAACGGACCGTATCCCATTTCTAGCTATGTACCCTACGGCTTGGACGCTGGGGTTGAGACTGGAGATCCAGTCCATAGATTCTTTCAAATGTGGCAGCAAACCGGCGGTTCCAATGAGGATCTTCACCGATATACATGGGTAGCGATGACGGCCGGGCGTGGCGCGGACACGCCCAACGTCAGCGCGCAGCACCCAGGACAGGGGGGTGAGGTGATGGGTTTTTTGAATATGGCTGCCGGCGACGCACCCTATTTCAAGCAACTCGCTGATCAGTACGCATTGAGTGACAATTACCATCAATCAATCATGGGCGGAACGACAGCCAATTTTCTCGCCATCGCCACCGCCGACGTCGCACGCTTTGAGCGAGATCACCATCCGGCGCGGCCACCACCGAGGCAAATCGAAAATCCCAATCCAGCAACGGGCACCGCCAATTTTTACCGTAAGGACGGGACCGACGGTGGCAGTTACATACGATGCGATCGTGATGATCCTGGCGCCTATGACATCAGGCGCTATCTGAAAGAGATTGGTATCCCGCCCAATTGCGCGAGCAACACGTGGTATTTGGTGAATAACTACGACCCCCCTTTCTTGCCGGATGGTCGCGTCGTTCCGCAAGGTCCGGATAAACATGTCTATCCGCCGCAGACCTTGCCTGAGATAGGGAGCGCTTTGACATCCGGTGGCGTTGAATGGGCGTGGTTCACCGGAGGCCGCGATCTAGAGGACCTCGCAGAGGATCCTTTTTTCCTGCAGGCCGAAAGACTCGCACAGGAAGCAATGCCGGATGCTTCTAAGGATCGTTTAATAGATAAGACTCTTCATATCGCGCGGGACCTTGTTTACAACAACAGCGGAGATCCGTTGGTTTCATTCCCACGTATCCTCCAGGGCACAGACAATAGTCGTCTTAGGAATTTGAAAGCGCTCTATCGGGAAATCAATGAGAGCACCCTGCCCTCGGTCAGCTTTGTAGTCCCGAAGAATGTCGATAGCGGACACCCCGGCTATTCTGCGACCGCCCGCTATGAGGCGTTTATTCGGGACTTATTAGGAAGATTTGATAAGAACCCAACCCTTTGGGCCGACACGGCGATCCTCATTACCACCGATGAGGGTGGCGGATCCTTTGATTCGGGGTACATACAAACCCTGGATTTTTTTGGAGACGGCACGCGCATTCCACTCTTGCTCATATCGCCATTCGCCCGCCGCGGGCACGTGGATCATGTCTATCAGGATCACGCATCAATTCTAAAATTCATCGAATACAACTGGTCACTTCCTCCACTGTCGGAGAGAAGCCGAGACTGCTTACCAAATCCAATTACGAACGCCGACGACCCATACCGACCAGTAAATACGCCCGCTATCGGCGATCTGACGACCCTATTTGATTTCTCAGGCCGGCATTGATTCAACGGTAGAGTCGACGGTTTGCAACTCTCACCGCAATCAATACGCCGGCGACTCCGTAGACCGCCAAGAGCAGAATGCTCGAAAGGGGATGGGGAATTGGGTCGCCGAATACCAGGCCTCGGGCCAACATGGCGCCATGCGCGAGCGGCAGCGCGAGCGCCACATCTTGCAACCAACTGGGCAACGAACGCAGCGGGAAGAACACCCCAGAGAGGAATGACATCGGGGTGAGTACCAGCGTGAAATAATAAGCAAAGAAATCGAAGCCTTTCGCGATTGTCGTCATGACTAAGGCAAGACCCGCCACGCACAACCCCAACAGCAGAAGTACGGGCAGCACCATCAGCGGCCGGAAACCATGGGCCAGTCCCAGCGCGTACATGATCAGTAAAATTGCGCTGCCGGATAGCAATGCCTTCAATGCAGCCCACACCCATTCACCGATGATGATGTCCGTCACGGTCATTGGGGCATGCAGAATTCCTTCCCACGTTCGCTGCATCTTCAGCCGAGAGAAGGCGGAGTAGAGAGCTTCGGCAGTCGCACTATTGAGCGTTGAATAGCAAAGCATCCCGCCGGCTAAGAATTCAATATAGGGTCGCCCATTGACTGACCCGACCAAGGATCCGATACCAAATCCAAACCCAACCAAATAGATCAATGGATCCGCGAGATTGGTTGTGAGTGACGGTATAAAGAGCTTCCTCCAGACGAGGAAGTTACGTTCGATCAAATGAATGAAGCGCCAATTCATCATCTAATCCCTAATTTCTCGGCCGGTGATCTTGATGAAGACATCCTCAAGATTGGCGGGCCGACGCATGGCTCTGATCGTGGGATGTTCACCGATGGCCGCTAGCAACGGTTCTGCGGCATCCGTGTAACAGAACGCTGTTTCGCCGGTCATCTCTAATCGCGATACCAAAGGTCGTGCCACACTATCGGCCCACGCCCGAGCCCCTTCGCCATAGACCTCTACGACGACCGGTTCGATGTGTTGCTCAATCAGAGTTCTTGGTGGTCCTTCCGCAATAATCCGTCCCGAATCCATCACGCAGAGACGGTCGCAGAGTCGCTCCGCTTCATCCATAAAATGTGTAGTCAAAACCAGCGTCTTCCCTTCTTTGGTCAAACGTTTCAAGCCGTCCCAAACAAGATGCCGCGCTTGAGGATCTAAGCCGGTGGTGGGTTCGTCCAAAAACAGAATATCGGGATCGTTCACTAATGCTCGCGCAATTGTTAACCGTCGCTTCATTCCACCGGAAAGCGTATCGATCCGAACATGACCGCGTTCCGATAGACCCGCGAACGCTAATAGCCTCGGCATGCTCGCCCGAGCCGCCCGATGGCTCAAATCAAAATAGCGAGCCCACATGAGGAGATTCTCCTCAACCGTGAAATCGGGATCGAGATTATCGAACTGCGGGACGACACCCACGCGATAGCGGGCATCACGAGCCTGCGCCGGAATTGCAAAATCAGCGAGGCCGATGGCACCAGAATCAGCGGTGGTCAGACCAAGACAGCAGCGGAGTGTCGTGGTCTTACCGGCACCATTGGGCCCCAATATTCCGAAGCACTCGCCGCCATTTACCGCGAACGACACTCCATCTACGACCACGCGCCCGTCGTATCGTTTGACGAGACCCTCGGCCCACAAGACCGGGTTCACACCAACACCCGCTCAATACCGCCCGCGTTTGCGGCACGGACGTAATTGGCCATCCATTCCTGGCCGAGCAGGTGGCGGGCCATTTCAACAACGATGTAATCCGCCTGCATTCCCGTGACGTCAGAATATCTTGATAGCCCCTGAAGGCACGACGGACAGGACGTCAGCACTTTCACAGGGGCATCAGAGCCCTCCGATCGTACGGCTCGCAAATCAGACTTGAGCTCTTCTTCCTTTCGGAATCGCACCTGCGTTGCGATGTCCGGGCGCGTGACCGCGAAGGTGCCGGATTCACCACAGCATCGCGCACTGCGCTCCACGCGACCGTTCAATTCGGAATTCACAAGGGCGTTCACCGTTGCCAACGGTGAACCCTGCTTCATCGGCGTGTGACAAGGATCGTGATAAACGTAACGCTGACCGGTTACCCCTTCAATTCGTACATTCTTTTCCAGCAAATATTCATGAATGTCGATGAGACGACAGCCAGGGAATATCTTATCGAACTCGTAGCCGGCCAATTGGTCGTAACAAGTACCGCAGCTCACAACAACTGTACGTATATCAAGATAATTGAGCGTGTTTGCGACTCGGTGAAACAGCACGCGGTTGTCAGTGATGATTTTTTCTGCCTTCACCGACTCGCCCGCGGCTCGTTGCGGATACCCGCAGCAAAGATAGCCGGGCGGCAATACGGTCTGGACACCCACGTGCCAAAGCATCGCCTGCGTTGCAAGCCCGACTTGAGAAAATAAGCGTTCTGATCCGCAGCCTGGGAAGTAGAAAACTGCCTCAGTTTCTGCGGTCGTTGCGACAGGATTTCGAATGATTGGGACATAGTCGCGATCCTCGATGTCGAGGAGCGCTCTCGCTGTTCGATTTGGCAGACCTGACGGCATTCGTCGATTGACAAAATGGACCACCTGCTCATGCATGGGCGGACGACCGGCAGTCGCGGGAGGCCGCGATGTCTGCGCCTTTGCTGCAGCTCCGAATAGTCGATTGGCCAATCGTTGCGCTCGGTAGCCGATTCCGACAACGGCAGCTCGAGTTAACTTGATGGTGCTAGGAGCGGTAGCCTCCAGAAAGTAAGCCGCAACATCCGCGATCGGTTGTCGGCGCTTTTTTCCCATCCTTCGGAGAAGGTCACGCATCGCCATTGTGACGTCACCAAAGTCGATATCGACCGGACAAGGCGCAGCACACTTGTGACAGACGGTACAATGATCAGCTACGTCTGAGAACTCATCCCAGTGACGAATCGAAACTCCGCGACGCGTCTGCTCCTCATAAAGGAATGCTTCTACCAATAGCGAAGTGGCAAGAATCTTATTGCGGGGTGAATACAGAAGATTGGCGCGGGGAACATGCGTTGCGCAGACCGGCTTGCACTTGCCACAACGCAAACAGTCTTTGATCGCCGTTGAGATGGATCCTATTTCAGACTGCTTCATAATCAGGGATTCATACCCAAGCAAGTTGAAGCTTGGCGTATACGCACGGGACAAGTCGCCGCCCGGCATCAATTTACCCTTGTTAAATCGTCCCTCTGCATCAACACGTTGTTTATAGGCAAGAAATGGAGCGGTTTCGGCTTCCGAGAGAAATTCGTATTTAGTAATTCCGATGCCGTGTTCGCCAGAGATCACTCCGCCCAGATCGCGGGCGATGCGCATGATCCGCACGACGGCATCATTGGCCTCGCGAAGCATGTCGTAATCGTCAGAATTAACCGGGATATTTGTATGGACGTTACCGTCTCCGGCATGCATGTGTAACG
Organism: uncultured Pseudomonadota bacterium; assembly: GCA_903879335.1. Lineage (GTDB taxonomy): Bacteria > Pseudomonadota > Gammaproteobacteria > Steroidobacterales > Steroidobacteraceae > CAIKZZ01. Next base: position 192,468 of record CAIRLC010000002.1, on the reverse strand, counting down.
CGATAAACACGCGACTTTTGAGTACCCGCGCGTGGATTTCTTGGCACTTGGCCATTGCGCCAGCCAGTGGCCCCGACAAAAGCCGCACCAACGAAGAGCGCAGCTCAGCTTTCCACGAAATCCTCACCGTCCGGTCTTGGATGACAGTGAACAAGGTTGCCGCAGGTTCATGTAAGGCACGTTCTTGCATTCGCTGCAGTAAATCGGCCGGAAATCCTTCGGCTTTCAGCGTCGGCAATACGACGGTTAGCGATTCATCTAACTGGCCGAGCACGGCCCGCCACCGAGCGCCCGTATTGGCAATCAATTTGCGCGCATCACTCAGTCGGTCAGCGACAAATTCGTCGCTGTCACTAGACTCAGACAATGTCTCGTCCCGTTTTTCAATCGGGATGGGACCAGCGAGGTAGCTTGCCAGCTCATCGACGAGTCGCAATTTATTACGTACGGATAATTCAATGTTGAGGTGTTCAATGGCGTCCGTGTAATCACCCATGCGCGGTAATGGGATCACGACGTCTTCGTTGATCTTGAAGGCGTTCGTATGCCGCGCGATGGCCGCAGTTCGCGCTCGATCCAGCCAGAATTTTCGGCGTGATTCGGGGGTGATTGCGACAAATCCCTCACCAGTGCGGGCATTGGCCAAGCGAACGACTTCGGATGTGATCGTGGCGACGGCATTGGCGTCATCGCCCACGATATCGCCGATCAGGACCATCTTCGGTAGGCTGCCACGCTTCGATTTGGTGGCATATCCGACCGCTCTGAGGTATCGATCATCCAAGTGTTCGAGTCCGGCCAAGAAAACCGCTTTTTCGCGTCCTCGCGTGTCGACGAACTGTTTGATCTCGACAATGGATGGGATTGCTTCGCGCGCGGATCCGAAGAACTCGAGACAGACGGTACGGGTTTCCTTTGGCATGCGATGCAGGACCCAACGCGCGGCCGTTATCAGTCCATCGGTACCCTCTTTCTGGACGCCAGGCAGCCCACCAAGGAACTTATCGGTGGCGTCCTTCCCTAGTCCGACCTTACGAAATGCTCGACCCGGAATGACGAGGTGTTGCCGGCGCAACTCTCGCGCAGTTTCGGGCGATGTAGTCCCGTCTTTCCAAACGAGCTCAAATACTGCGCTTTCGACGTCGTGGATTTTGCCGCGGTTGTGGCCGACTCTCGTCACTTCTAACCAGTTACCGTCCGGATCAACCATCCGCCACCAGGCGAGATTGTCGACTGCGGTTCCCCACAAGACCGCCTTTTTGCCGCCCGCATTGACGGCGACATTGCCGCCGATGCACGAGGCGTCGGCGGAGGTCGGATCCACGGCAAACACCAAACCCGATCGCTCAGCCGCTTCGCTGACCCGTTTTGTAACGACGCCGGCACCGGTCCAGATTGTCGGCACGACTTCGGTCAGTCCGGGCAAAATCACCGGCTCAACGGCACGCAACTCATCCAACTTTTCCGTATTGATGACAGCTGAGAGCGGGGTCAGGGGTATTGCGCCACCCGTATAGCCGGTGCCGCCACCACGCGGAATAATCGTCAGGCCAAGGTCAACGCAGGCTCGGACGAGGCTAGGGAGTTCAGTTTCGGTATCCGGCGTCAGCACGACGAATGGGAATTCCACGCGCCAGTCGGTCGCGTCGGTGACATGGGATACCCGGGATACTGCATCAAATCGGACGTTATCGTGACGGGTCAACCGCTCAAATACCCGTTGAGCGCGACGTCGGAGTTTGTCGGTCGATTCAAAGTGGGCCGAAAAGCGGCGTACGGCCTCGTGGGCGAGCACCAGCAATTGGGCAACTTGTGAGGTTTGCGGGTCGCCTACTGGGCGCCGTCGGGCAATTTCGCCGAGTCGGTGATTGAGCGCGTCAATGAGTAGCGTCCGGCGCCTTGGATTACCAAGCAGATCGTCTTCGAGGTAGGGGTTACGCAGCACGACCCAAATGTCGCCCAGCACTTCGTACAACATGCGCGCGGAACGACCGGTCCGTTGTTCGCGGCGCAAATCTTCCACCAGAGACCAGCCTTCCTGACCCAATAACCGCTCAACAATTTCTCGATCCGAGTAGGACGTGTAGTTGTAGGGGATTTCGCGGAGGCGTGACGGGTTTGCTTTCGTCATGTCTGCGGGGGTGGGGGCCAGAATATCGGCCTGATTATCGGGAACTGCGCTCATCGTTAATTCCGTCTCTTGAAATCACACGGTAACGGAAGGCCGGTGAGGGGGGAAGACTGCCTAGACATAACCAAGAGGCATATTCACATAGCCAAAGGGATCGGTCCTGTCCCAGAAGGCGCCTCGGCGGGGTATTCTCTGGACCTATGGACAAGACACCCGCCCGCCTCCCCGCCATCGTCATTTCTCTTGCCTTCGCTCTGGTGACCATCTTCACCTGGGCCTGGTTTAACCGACCGGAAAAGGAACCGGAATGGCCTCGCGTCACTTGGGGATTCGCGCTCTCGCCGTATCGACCTGGTCAAGATGCGATTAAGGAGGACTACCCGACGCGGGAACAAATCGCTGAAGACCTCGACCTGCTCAAGGGCAAGACGCAGGCTATTCGCACTTACACGGTGTCCAGCACGATCGGGTTGGTTCCGGAATTGGCCGAGGAACGCGGCCTCAATGTGGCGCTTGGCGTCTGGATTGACGCTCGCGTTGCCCGGGATGAGCAGGAACTCGACCGAGCGATCGAGATTGCCAAGACCCATCGGAACGTGGCACGGGTCATCGTCGGGAACGAGTCGGTCCTACGTAATGACGTTCCGCTAGAACAGTTCATCGGCTTTCTCGACAAAGCGCGAGCCAGCATTGGTCAGCCGATTAGCACCGCAGAGCCCTGGCACGTCTGGGTCAAACATCCTGAGCTCGCAGACCATGTGGACTACATTACGATCCACTTGCTGCCGTATTGGGAAGGCATTGAGGTCGAAAAGGCAGTTCAGTATTCGATCGACCGGTACCACGAAGTTCAGGCTAGATTCCCGAAAAAGCCGGTGGTCATTGGCGAGGTGGGTTGGCCCTCCAATGGCCGGACACGCGAAAAGGCCGTGGCCTCAGACGCGAATGAGGCGCTGTTTTTGCGCCGCTTCCTCGCATGGGCGGAGCAAGAACACGTGCCTTACTACATTGAAGAGGCATTTGACCAACCGTGGAAGGCGCGCTCGGAAGGTGGCGTCGGCGCGTATTGGGGCGTGTATGACGCACAACGCCATCCGAAGTTCGAATTTACAAAGCCAATCCGACGCTTACCGGCTTGGCAAATGTTAGCTGCGGTGTCCGTATTGCTGGCAGCCGCGCTGCTGTTCTGGTTCTACCTACACAGTGGAACGCTTCGCAATCGTGGTCGTAGTTTTCTTGCCGTGATCGTCTACGCCACCAGTGCGCTGACGACATGGGTGATCTACCAATATTCCCAGCAATACATGACGGTCACGAGCGTGACGGTTGGTGTATTGCTTTTCATAGGCATGTTGGGCGTGATCGCAGTTTTATTGGCGGAGGCGCACGAGTGGGCTGAAGCCCATTGGATCAAGTTGCGCCGCCGTCTGTTGGTTCGACCAGCATCGGAAGGGGCAAATGAGGCTTATCGGCCCTTCGTTTCGATTCATGTCCCGGCCTACAACGAGCCACCAGACATGCTTATTGAGACCCTCGACGCCTTGGCGAAATTGGAATATGCCGCTTTTGAAGTCTTGGTAATTGATAACAACACGAAAGATGAATCGGTTTGGCGGCCCGTCGAGGCTCATTGTCGAACCTTAGGGCCTCGGTTCCGATTCTTCCATGTCAGCCCATTGGCTGGCTTTAAGGCCGGTGCTTTGAATTTTGCGCTTCGAAATACGAATCCAGCAGCAGAAGCGATTGCGGTCATTGACAGCGATTACTGCGTGGCCCCGACGTGGCTCAAAGATCTGATGCCGGCCTTCAGCGCACCTCGGATCGCCATCGTACAGGCGCCCCAAGACTACCGCGACGATCACCAAAACGCGTTCAAGGCCATGTGTCACGCGGAGTACCGCGGTTTCTTCCATATCGGCATGGTGACTCGCAACGAACGCAACGCGATCATCCAGCACGGCACGATGACGATCGTCCGCCATTCGGTCCTGAAGGACTTGGGCGGTTGGGCCGAATGGTGCATCACTGAGGATGCAGAACTCGGGTTGCGCGTGTTCGAGGCCGGACTTGAGGCCACCTATATCCCGCACAGTTACGGCCAAGGCTTGATGCCGGATACCTTTATCGACTTCAAGAAACAGCGTTTCCGCTGGGCATATGGCGCGATGCAAATCATGCGCACTCACGCTAAGGAACTCTTCGGTCGCGACCCGAAACAGCTGACCGCCGGTCAGCGCTACCACTTCCTAGCCGGTTGGCTGCCCTGGATGGCTGATGGATTGAACGTCATGTTCAATCTGTTCGCGCTGCTTTGGTCCTTCCTGATGATCGCGTTTCCAACCAAGTTCGACGCCCCCCTCGCGATGTTTTCGGTGCTGCCGCTATCGCTCTTTGTCTTCAAATTAGCGAAGTTGATGCACCTGTATCGTGTCCGAGTTGGCGCCGGCATTCGACAGACTTTAGCCGCCTCAGTCGCAGGATTGGGTCTCGCCCACACGATCGGACTCGCCGTTTTAAAGGGATTACTGACCGACAACGAGCCATTCTTTCGGACGCCCAAACAAGCAAATTCCCAGACCTTATGGGGTGCACTACAAGCCTGTCGTGAAGAGGCGCTGATCGCTGTCGCGCTCCTGCTGAGTGCATGGGCTGTGACCTACAACCTGTCCGACGGAAGCCTCGATCGCATGCGGATGGACAGCCCGGATCTGCGTGCGTGGGTGCTCGTTATGGTCGTGCAGTCCCTGCCGTATTTATCGGCACTGACCGCATCGATTATCAGCTCACTGAATCTTCCGGCTCGATTTATCGGTAATGGTTATGAAGTCATCGAGGGTGGCGAAGCCTTCGCGACGGTCGTTGCCGAGCCGATTCGCAAATCCGAGCACATTGATCCGAGATGAGAATCATTCTCAATATACGAGTATTTAACGAGGAACCTACGCGATTCACCGCAATTGGCCCCTATTGCACATGAGTCGTTCTATCATTGGCCGCGCGGCTTTAGCGGCCGCGTTGACTACGTACTGATTTAAGGAGTGAGTCGATGTTCGACCAAAAGCTTCCCCGCCGCGCCCTTCTGAAGGGTGCGCTCGCCGGCCTCGCCGCAATCCCCGTTGTCGCCGCGGTCACCCGCGCCGAGGCGGCTGCCCCGGCTCTGGATGCCAACGACGCTCAAGCGAAGGCGCTTGGCTATGTCGATGACACGTCAAAGGTTGATGCCAAAGCCAATCCGACCCACAAGGCGGAACAGAAGTGCGCCAATTGCGTACAGTTCCAAGGCAAGGCCACCGATGCTCAGGCCCCCTGCATGATTTTTGCAGGCAAGCTGGTCAACGGTAACGGTTGGTGCAAGGTTTACGCGAAGAAGCCGTAAATCGTTTCCTCTGTTCGAACGGGCGCCTCGCAGGCGCCCGTTCGGCCCTAAATTCAGGGCCTCAGGCGTAGTCGAACGCGCCATCGCGACCGTTCGACGCAATCCCACTCGCTACTACTGGCCAAGCGCGGCATAGTGGAGTCTTCCTTTAGGTCAGGAGACATCCATGTCGCTGTACTCTCGTGCGTCCGGAGCGCTTTGCGCTTTGACGATCGCTTTAGCCACGGCCGTACCGGCTATCGGCGCAGAAGCCGGGCCCGCCATCCCCACTTTCGGTGTCAATCTCAGCGGGCGGGATTCCACGGTTAAGCCCGGCGATGATTTCTATGCCTACGCCGGTGGCACCTGGATGAAGACGGAGAAGCTGCCTGCAGACCGTACGTCCTGGACGTCGTTTGCGAAACTGGCCGATGAAAACGAGACCCGAATTCGCGGTCTCCTCGATGAAGCGCGCAACTCGGCAGGCGCGCCGGGCTCGACTGCTCAAAAGATCGGCGACTTCTACGCGAGTTTTCTTGATGAAGACCACATCAATGCCTTAGGCGTTACGAAGGCCGCTCCAACCCTCGCGGAAATACACGGGGCGGACTCCCACAGCGCGATCGCCCGCTTGATGGGGATACCGGCCTATGGATTGCCGGGCCCAATCGATATGGGCATCACGCTCGATGAGAAAAACCCCGACCGCTATGTCGTGGGCATCAGCCACGGCGGACTCGGTCTGCCCGATCGGGACTTCTATCTCCGCGACGAAGACCAGTTCAAGTCGGTCCGAGCGGCCTACCAGTCACACATCGGACGAATGCTGAGCTTGGCGGGCTATCAGGCTCCTGAAGCCACGGCTGAGCGGATCGTGCGGCTGGAGACTGAGATTGCGAAGCTGCATTGGGCCCGTGCAGACCGGCGGGACCGCGACCGTACCTACAACCCGATGACTGTGGCAGAGCTGAAGACGCTTGCACCGGAATATCCGTGGGACGATCTATTTGCCGGCGCTGAACTGTCGAACCCGGGGACCCTGATTGTCGGCGAGAAATCGGCTATAGCCCCGCTTGGCCGCCTGTTTAAGGCGACGTCGATTGAAGATTGGCGTGGTTACCTGACGTACCACTTCTTGGCGCATCACGCCGCTGTGCTGCCATCCGCGTTCGATAAAGAGGCTTTTGATTTCTACGACCACACGCTGTCAGGTCAACCTGAACAGCGCGCCCGTTGGAAACGCGCAGTCGGCGCCACCAACGGAGCGCTGGGAGAGGCGATTGGTCGCTTGTACGTTGAGCGATATTTCCCGCCAGAATCCAAGAGCGCCGCGGTGAGCCTGGTAGAAAATCTCCGCGCGGCTTACGCAGAACGCATCCGCGCCGCACAATGGATGTCAGCCGATACGCGCGAAGCGGCGTTGCGCAAATTAGCAACGTTCAGACCGAAGATCGGCTATCCCGATCATTGGCGAGACTACAGCGGCCTAGAGATTGTACGGGGGGACGCCTTCGGCAACATGGAACGGGCGGCTCGTTTCTCTTGGCAGCGCGACGCGGAGCGCCTCGGCAAACCCGCAGATCGCGACGAATGGTTCATGTCGCCGCAGACCATCAATGCTTACTACAACCCGATCTTCAATGAGATCGTATTTCCCGCCGCTATCCTGCAGCCACCGTTCTTTGATCCTAAAGCCGATCCAGCGGTCAATTACGGTGGTATCGGCGGAGTTATCGGCCATGAAATGAGCCATGGCTTTGATGATCAAGGCGCGAAATCGGATGAGAATGGTGTCCTTCGCGACTGGTGGAAACCAGCCGATGTAAGCGCATTTAAGGTCTTCGGCGATCACCTTGCCGATCAGTACTCGGCGTTTGAGCCGCTTCCTGGAATTAAGGTCAATGGACGCCTCACCCTCGGTGAAAATCTGGGCGACGTGGGCGGCATTTCGGTGTCCTACGCCGCCTATCATCGCGCGCTGGGTGACAAGGCAGCGCCCTTGCTTGAAGGACTGTCGGGCGACCAGCGCTTCTTCCTCGGTTGGGCCCAAGTTTGGCGAACCCTGATCCGTGATGAGGCCCTCCGCAATCGGCTACTCACCGACCCCCATAGCCCGGGCATGTTTCGGGTCAACGGTGTGGTGCGCAATGTGGACGCCTGGTACGCAGCCTTTGATGTGCATCCAGGGGATGCACTGTACTTAAAGCCTGAGGATCGAGTTCACGTCTGGTAAAGAAAAAGGCCCCGGGAGGCGTTGCCTCCCGGGGCCTTTGGCGCTGAATCGTTCGGATTCAGCCGATTAGCGCGACTTACTGCGCAGCCGCTTCCGCAGCCTTCTTGGCCTTCTTGCCTTTCTTGTGGTGCTTCGCTGGCTTCGCCGCCGTTTCAGTGGTCGGAGCCGACGCGCTAGGCGTGGTCGTCGCAGCGGACTGGGCGAAGGCAGGGACGGCGAGCGTCAGGGCAGCGGCAATCAGTACAAACTTCTTCATGGACTCACTCCTGGTTTCAAAGACTCGCCCTTCGGGGTTTGGGCGTGAAAGACATGGTGCGCGCAGTTTTAGCCGCCGCCACAAGTATGAAGCACACTTAATTCATCCCTTAACTGGTTGTCAGTAAGGCTTCGCGCGCGCCTGTCGCGCGACTTGCTAGGATGGCCTTCGGCCAGCAAAAGGCGTCACTTATGTCTGTATCCCGACTCATCCAGAATGGACTCGAACGTTGTCGCGGCATTCGCGACATGGTAGGCAATACGCCTCTGTTAGCCATTCATCTGCGATTTCGCGGAGAGCCACGGGTCATCTATGCCAAAGCCGAACACCTCAACCTGACCGGCAGCATCAAAGACCGGATGGCGCTCCACATTTTGGAGCGGGCGTATTTAGACGGGGCGATTCACCCCGGTGACCGCATCGCCGAAGCCACTAGCGGCAACACCGGCATTGCATTCTCGGCGATCGGCAAGGCGTTAGGGCATAGCGTCGAAATTTGCATGCCGAATTGGATGAGTCAGGAACGAGTCTCGCTGATTCGAGCCTTCGGGGCGACAATTCGACCGGTCTCGCACGATGAAGGGGGCTTTTTGGGCAGCATCCGACTCTGTGAAGAGCTCAAGCGTCGAGAATCGGGGGTGTTTTTGCCACGCCAGTTCTCGAACCCCGCCAATATTGAGGCGCATAGGGTGGGTACGGGCCCCGAAATTGCTGCGCAATTGAGTCACCGCGGACTGAAAGCCAAAGCCTTCGTGGCCGGTGTAGGGACCGGAGGCACCGTCATGGGGGTTGGCCAGTATCTTAAGTCGCTAGATTCAGGGGTACACATACATCCCCTTGAACCCGCGGAATCGCCGACACTCTCGACCGGCTGCAAGGTCGGTCGGCATCGGATTCAGGGCGTGTCGGATGAATTCATTCCACCAATCGTCGATCTACAGTCGCTTAACGACATCATCGCCGTTGCCGATGGCGACGCCATTCTGATGGCGCAGCGGCTGGCATGCGAGTTAGGTCTAGGTGTTGGTATTTCCTCCGGGGCCAATCTAATAGGCGCCCTAATGGCGCAAGATCGATTGGGGCCTGAGGCCGTGGTCGTCACCATCTTTTGCGACGACAACAAGAAGTATCTGTCGACCGATTTACTCCGTGAGGAGCAGACGAGGCCCGGCTATCTCTCGCCCGAGGTCGAACTGGTGGCATACGAGGCCATGCCGCGGGCTAACCTGTCGATGTGACTCAAGCGGTCGGGCGTCCAGCGCCGGCGAAACCCAACAGAAAGAAGGGCGACTTGAGGCGCGCTCGCTCGACCGTCCGACCACTCGACGGCGCGTGGACAAACTCCCCGTCGCCCAGATAGATGCCGACGTGGTCGACCGGCGTTTGGAAAAAAACGAGATCACCGGGCTTCAGTCGCTCCATATCGACCGGTGCCGCCATGGTTCGCTGTTCAGCTGCGGTTCTAGGCACAGTGACGCCAACCGCGTGATAGACATACCAGACCAAACCGCTGCAATCGAAGCCGTCTGGAGCCGCGCCACCAAAGCGATAGGGCGCGCCGACCAACGATGCTGCCAATGCGGCTGCAGCCGCCTGCAGAGTCTGGGTCGTGGTCACCGCGACCGGTGCCGGCGCCATTCGCGGACGCTGCTCCTCCGTGCCGCAGGAGGCTAGAAAAAAAACAACGATGGCAAAGCGTCGAAACATTCCTGTGAGTGTATGCGCGTCGTCGCTCCATTTAAATCGCGGGAGAGGCTTCGCTCACCCAGTCAATCGAATTGCCGACGCTGGCACTTGGGAACTATGGCTGCAATGGCGCAGAATCCGAGGCAGCAGCAAGGCACGAGGGTTGTGCCGATATGGAGACTGACTCATGCAGCGACTGAAGGCCATCGACTCTCACACGGGTGGCGAGCCTACCCGAGTTGTCCTTGATGGCTGCCCCGCCATCACCGGCACATTGGCTCAACGCCTTGTCCAACTGCGTGAGCAGCATGATCACTTCCGGGCGGCTGTCTGTAATGAACCGCGCGGCAATGACGTCCTAGTCGGCGCGTTATTGACGCCACCAACGGATCCGTCGGCCGCCGCCGGGGTCATTTTTTTCAACAACGTTGGCTATTTAGGCATGTGCGGACACGGCACGATTGGGCTGGTGCGGACGCTGGCCCACTTGGATCTTTTAGGGCCTGGGCTGCACCGTATCGAAACTCCGGTCGGCATAGTCACCACGGAACTACACAGCGATGGAAGGGTTTCCGTCCGCAATGTGCCCGCCCGTCGCTATCGCAGTGCGGTGGCGGTTGACGTCCCAGACATCGGTCGTGTCCATGGTGACATTGCTTGGGGCGGCAACTGGTTCTTTCTGTGTGACGACCATGGCCAAACGCTTGAACTGCACCAAACGGACGCCCTAGTGGACTACGCGGTGAAGCTCAAAGAAGCCCTTGTCGAGCAGGGCATTACGGGCGATCAGGGCGCCGAGATTGACCATATCGAGCTGTTCGCACCGTCGAACACCCGCGGTGTGGACAGTCGAAACTTCGTCCTGTGTCCAGGCAGTGCCTACGATCGCTCCCCCTGCGGCACCGGCACAAGCGCAAAACTGGCCTGCTTAGTGGCCAGCGGCAAGCTCGCCCCTGGCCAGATATGGCGACAAGAGAGCATCGTCGGCAGCGTCTTCGAGGGCCAGGTGGACCTGATCGGTGGCGAAGTGATTCCGACGATTACCGGCACCGCCTACATCACCGCAGAACTGACTCTGGTCTTGGACCCGGACGACCCATATCGAAACGGATTCGGGAAGGGCGCATGAAAGATCTCACCCAAGGGCCGATCGCGCGACATCTGCTGCTCATGGCAGCACCCATGATGGTCGGCATGCTCGTTCAGACACTCTACTACCTCGTCGATCTGTACTTCGTCTCACGCCTCGGCAACCCGGTCGTCGCCGGAGTCAGCGCTGGGGCCGCTTTCTCGCTGGCGGTCATGGCACTGACTCAGGTGTTTTCCGTGGGTACCGTGGCCTTAATCGCACGGGCAGTCGGCGCGAAAGATCATGACACGGCCAACCTCGTCTTCAATCAGTCGCTGGTGCTTGCAGGCTGCTGCTCGTTGATCGCTCTGGTCACCGGCTATGCATGCCTTGCGCCGTATATGCGGGGTCTTGGCGCTGATGCGGCTACCGAGGCTGCGGGTCGCGCGTATCTGCAGGCTTATATTCCAGGACTCGCGCTGCAATTCGCAATGATCGCCCTAGGCTCGGCGCTTCGAGGAACGGGCATCGTTCGGCCGACGATGACCGTTCAGCTGCTCACGGTAGCCGTGAACGCGTTGCTAGCACCCATATTGATCGCTGGCGTATTCACCGGTCACCCGCTAGGCGCTGCGGGTGCGGGTCTCGCGAGCACCATCGCGGTGGTGTTTGGCGTTGCGATGCTCTCGTACTACTACCTTAAACTTGAAAAGTACGTCGAGTTTCATCCGGAACTTTGGCGTCCACGCTTGGCCACATGGGGCCAAATTCTCAATATCGGGCTCCCCTCTGGTCTGGAATTTGGCCTGCTATTTGCCTACCAAGTTGTGGTCTACGCCACGATTCGTGACTTCGGATCAACCGCTCAGGCCGGCTTCGGGATCGGCGCGCGCGTCATGCAGACCTTCTTTTTACCGGCAATGGCGGTCTCTTTCGCTATCGCTCCCATCGCTGCGCAAAACTTCGGCGCCAGGAATGCTGAAAGGGTGCGGCGCACCTTCCGTGAAGGCGCGCTCATCGGTGGTTGTGCCATGCTCGTTTTGATGCTGCTGTGCCAATGGCAGGGCGATCGTTTGATCGGCTTGTTTACCAGCGACCCCGCGACGATCGCTGTAGGCACCACATTCCTCCACACCATTTCCCTTAACTTTGTATTGAGTGGCTTCGTATTTTCCTGCTCTGGGATGTTTCAGGCCTTGGGCAATACATGGCCCTCGGTGATCGCTAGTAGCACACGCTTGGTCACATTCGCGCTTCCAGCCGTCTATCTGTCTCATCAGCCTAATTTTCACATTGAAGAGATTTGGCACCTCTCGGTCGTGACTGTGGTTCTGCAAGCGTTAGTTGCGTATTGGTGGGTAAGGCGAGAACTGAATTCGCGCCTGCGCTTTTCCGCTTGAGGAATCCCGTGCTGCCCGATCTTCCGATCTTAGCGGTCACTGCTGAATTGATGCGCGCGCTTGATCAGGCGGGATCCGCCGTACTTGAAGCGCCGCCAGGTGCGGGCAAGAGTACGGTCGTTCCGTTGCTTTTGTTGGATGAGCCTTGGCTGGCTGGGCGCAAAATTTTGATGTTAGAGCCCCGCCGCCTTGCTGCGCGCGCGGTCGCGACGCGACTCGCCGCCACCTTAGGAGAAGCACCCGGTGGACGTGTCGGCTACCGCATGCGCCTAGAGTCCCGTATCTCTAAGGCGACGCGCATAGAGGTGGTGACTGAGGGCATCCTCGCGCGTCGACTTGAAACAGACCCGGCATTGGAAGACGTCGGTTGCGTTATTTTTGATGAATTTCATGAACGCAGCGTCACGGCAGACCTCGGCCTAGCCTTGTGCCTGGACGCTCGGGAGAACTTGCGCTCTGATCTACGCATTCTGGTGATGTCCGCGACACTCGACGGCGCTGCGGTAGCGACGATGTTAGGCGATGCGCCACGCATTACGAGTGCTGGTCGACAATATCCGGTTCATATCGTCCATGCGCGGCGTCCGGTTGAGCATGTTGAACGTGAAGTGGCGGCCACGATCCAGCGCGCCCTGCAGGAGGAATCGGGCGATGCGCTGGTATTCCTGCCGGGCGCCGCCGAGATTCATCGGGTCGCTCGTACACTCGAGGCAACCGGCGTTCCAACGGGCACTCGCATCATGCCACTCATGGGTGAATTATCGCCCGATGCACAGGATGCGGCGCTTAAGCCATCGTCTCCCGGCAATCGCAAGGTGGTTCTAGCGACCAGCATCGCCGAGACCTCACTGACGATTGAGGGAGTCCGAATTGTTGTTGATGCAGGACTCGCTCGACGTTCTCGGTTTGATGCCGGCAGCGGCATGAGTCGACTCGAAACCCTGCCTGTCTCTTTGGCCGCAGCGGAACAACGCCGCGGTCGCGCCGGCCGTCTTGAACCCGGCGTGTGCTATCGCGTGTACACCGAAGCGGATGAGAGACGGCTGCCGCCCACTACCCCGCCGGAAATACTTGAGGCAGATCTTGCCTCGCTCGCGCTTGATCTGGCGCTTTGGGGCACGGACGTCAACGACCTTAAATTTCTGGATCCACCACCCGCCGCGCATCTCGCACAGGCCCGCGATCTACTGGTTGCTCTCGGGGCGCTCGATATCCATGGCAGAACGACGCCACTTGCCGCGCCGATGGGCTCAATGGGTCTGCATCCGCGTCTCGCACGGATGCTACTTGGCGCGCGTCGAGGCGAGTCGGCACGCGTTGCCAGCCGTTTGGCCGCCATCCTGTCAGAACGAGACTTCGCCCGCTCACGACCAGGGGAACGGAATGCCTCATTAGAAGCCCGATTAGATTTGCTAGATGGTCGCGCGGTGACAGGACTTGAGGTCGATCGAGGCGCTGTTACTCGGGTTAGACGACTGGCCGGGCTGTTTGAACGCGAGGCCGGCGGTGGCGACATTGATGCGGATGTGGGCCTCCTACTGTCCCAGGCTTACCCCGATCGCATTGGTCGACGTCGCGCTGATTCAGCCCGCTACGTGCTCGCCAATGGCCGAGGCGCAGCGTTCAGCGGGCCCGATAGTCTGTCGACACATGAATTCATCGTAGTCGCTGATTTGGACGTTGGCGAACGCGAGGCACGCATTCACCTCGCAGCGGGTATTCGGCGTGAGGATTTATACACTCGACTGGCTGCGCAAATCTCGATTCATGAACGGGTCGAATGGGATCCGCGCCAGCAGATCGTGTTAGCTCGCCGGGAGAGACGGTACCTTGACCTTATCCTTGATGAATCAAACATCGCCAAACCCGACCCTGATCGAGCCATACCGGCAATGATTGAGGGCATACGGTCGATGGGTATTGAGTGTTTGCCGCTACAGAGGTCTGCCGATGGGATGCTGATCCGAGTCGAATTCTTGCGCCGGGTACTACCCGCTGATCAGGCCGCGGAATGGCCGGATTGCTCGGATGCCGGCCTGTTGGCGAATCTCGAGGACTGGCTCGGGCCGTACCTGCAAGGGATCGTGCGGCGGGATCACCTTTCACGCTTGGATATGCAGGCCATACTCGCCGCGCGACTCGATTACGCTCGAACACGGGAACTGGATCGCATCGCACCCACTCACTTGGTCGTGCCCAGCGGTTCCCGCATACCCATCGATTACGCCTCTGATCCGCCACGCGTTGCTGTGCGCCTTCAGGAAGTATTCGGGCTGGCAGAAACGCCTCGAGTGGCCGGTGGGCGAGTCGCCTTGGCCCTAGAGTTACTCTCACCCGCTCGGCGCCCCGTACAATTGACGGCCGACCTCGAGAGCTTTTGGACTCGCGGTTACATTGAAGTTCGCAAGGAACTGAAGGGACGATATCCCAAGCACTATTGGCCAGATGACCCGCGCACCGCGACAGCGACCGCTCGGGTTAAACCGAGGAACTAACTTAAGCGCGAGCTCGCATCGGTCGATAGACGAAGACCCAATACAACAGGCCCAAAACCAGCAGCGCACCAGCCATCCACAAGGTCACGTGATGCAGGTCACCGGCCAACAATGCGGCATCCTCACCTGCAGCTACTCCGACCAGCACGAGCACCGTGCTCCAGATCGCAGAACCCACCACTGTGGCTACGGAGTAACGTAGATAGGAGAGTCGAACTAACCCCGCGGGCAGGCCGATGAGATGCCGAATGACCGGCAGCAGTCGAGCCGCAAAAACACCATAGGAGCCGAAATGAGTCGCCCAGCGCTCAGCGCCAGCCAATTTTTCAGCTGAAATAAACACATAACGTCCAAAGCGCTCGATGATCGGTCGACCCAAGTAACGGGCGACGGCATACATAACGCTCGCTCCAATCCACGACCCTAGGGTGCCGGCCAAAATGATCCCCGCATAACTGAACTGGCCGGTGGTCGCCGCCAAGTGAGCCGCTGGTGGGATGACGAGTTCAGACGGCAACGGGACAACGCTACTCTCGACCGCCATCAGCAGTACGACGAGGCCGTAGCCTCCGTGCGTCAGTGCCGAGAGGTACCAATTGATGAAAGCCGTAATCATGGGTGACTGTCCTTGGATCCAGAACGTGGCAAAGCATAACGCAAGCGCAATCGCAATCGCCCGTAGATGATCTGTCCCCATGATAAAGTCCACGAAAGCCCATTAAGTAGGGGTATATCTCGTGTCGGCCCATCTTTCGCTCCGCATCATATTTGCCACCATCCTCATCGGCATGATTGCTGTCACGAGTTGGGCCAGCCTGCACCAACCCGTTTGGGCCTGGGGTGGCCTCAGCGGCCCGGACGCGCCGTGGACATGGGCAACACTCGCTGACGCCTACGCCGGATTTTTAACCTTTTATGTATGGGTCTACATACGAGAACAACGGCGCTTCAACCGTCTCGCGTGGCTCGTCGCGATCCTGCTGCTTGGCAACATTGCGATGTCGAGTTACGTGTTGTTGGCCCTCATACGGCTCCCCAAGGGAGCGTCCATTGAAACCCTCTGGATGGGAAGATCATCATGAGCACACTTGGATTATTCGGACTCAGCATCGCCCTAGTGGTGATCAGTATGACTCTGATTTTCCTGATCGGAAAACGCACCCATAATTATTCATATGTCGACATCGGATGGTCGGGTAACTTCGCCCTGATCGCCGTTCTCTACGGCCTGCTGGGTGAAGGACTTGCCGAGCGACGCCTGCTCATCGCAGTGATGTATGGCTTATGGAGTATCCGCCTTGCCTGGCATCTTGGTCAGCGCGTTATCGGCCATCCTGAGGAAGGACGATACGTCGAGTTGCGGCGCAAGTGGGGTCTGAATGGCGATGCCGCCTTCCACCGACGGATGTATCGGTTCTATATGATTCAGGCAGCGCTGAATGTGATCCTAGCTTGGCCCATGCTGCTTGCAGCCAGCGACCCCACTCCCGAATTGTCGATACTCGAGTGGATCGGCGCGGGTTTATGGGCCGTGGCCATCATCGGTGAGTCTGTTGCCGATGCGCAGTTAAATCGGTTTAAGGCGAATCCGAGTCATCAAGGTCAGGTCTGCGACCGTGGGCTTTGGGCCTGGTCACGCCATCCAAATTACTTCTTTGAATGGCTCATCTGGGTCGCCTATGCGCTCGTTGCGCTGTCGGTTCCGTCGATTGGTTGGACGGGGCTGTTCATGCCGGCTCTGATGCTCTACTTCTTAATGAAAGTCACCGGGATTCCCGCTACTGAGGCACAGGCCCTACGCTCGAAAGGCGCGGCGTATGCTGATTATCAGGCGCGAACCAGTGTCTTCATCCCACTCCCGCCGCGCAGCAATCGCTCATGAACACAGCAAAAATGCCGCTCTCACAACGCCTACTCGAAGGTGGCTGGCTACCTGACACGCTTATCCGCGTCGGAATACGTCGATTGCTCAAGGCACGGCTAGTCCACGAAGACCTCGGGAATCCAGAAGCGAACCAAGCAAAACAACAGGCTTTCGTCGAGTCACTGCGGACCAGCCCAGTTGCGATTGAAACGGCGGCGGCCAATGAACAACATTACGAGGTACCGGCCGCTTTTTTCGAACACGTGCTTGGCCGTCATCTGAAGTATTCGTGCTGCTATTACCAGTTAGATGGTGCAGCCGATCAGGCGACAACGGGTGGTCAGAATTTAGACTCCGCGGAAGCGGCGATGCTTGACCTGACGATCGCGCGCGCGAAGTTAACGGACGGCGACCATGTCCTGGAGTTGGGTTGCGGGTGGGGATCGCTGACGTTACGCATGGCGGAGCGCTTCCCTAATGCGCAAATCACCGCCGTATCGAATTCGGCCTCGCAACGTGCCTTCATTTTGGCTCGCGCAGAGGCTCGGGGACTGTCGAATATCGAGGTCATCACCTGCGATGCCAACACACTCGAATTTCCCTCCAGTCGGCGCTTTGACAGAGCCGTTTCGGTGGAAATGTTTGAGCACATGCGAAATTACGAGACACTGTTCGGTCGAATAGCTGGCTGGCTGAAGCCGGGCGGGACGCTGTTCGTACACGTCTTTACGCATCGTGAGTACGCCTATCCGTTCAATCTCGATGGGGACAACGATTGGATGGCCCGTTACTTCTTTACGGGCGGGTTGATGCCCAGTGACGACTTGTTACTGCACTTCCAGCGTCACTTATGCATTGTTGACCACTGGCGCGTGGACGGCCGGCACTACGGTAGGACCGCAGAGGACTGGTTACGCAATATGGATCGGTCACGAGCCCAGATCATGCCCATCCTCGCTTCTACTTACGGTGCATCTGAAGCCGAGCTATGGTGGATTCGGTGGCGGGTATTCTTTATGGCCTGCGCCGAGCTGTGGAATTTCCGCAAGGGACGGGAATGGTTTGTGTCGCATTACCTCTTTAGACGGGCGGACTGAGGGGACGGACAATGCAGACGGCCCGCCCAGGGTTTGAGCCTGGAACTGGGTCGCTACGTGGTTTTTAGCGTCGGACGGTTTCGCCGGACACATTAATTGTGCGAGACTCCGACCCGCTTCAGGGCTTCCGGTACCGCGGTCATTAGTAGTCACTCACACCATGTCCACCACACGCACTGCCTGGAGCACGGCAAGCCGAGGCGCACCCTCTCGCTTTGACGTCATCGCCTTCGTCCTAGTCTTAGGCCTTCTCGCCTTTTTTGCTGCGGCCAGCAAAGGCGTGATGGCGCCTATTTCCTCTCTCGACGTCACGCCAGTCTCATTGGACCCGTGGCGGCTCCCGTATTTGGTTGCCCGCTCCACGCTGCGCATGCTGGCCGCGTTATCGCTGTCTCTGCTGTTCACGTTCACCTACGCGACTTGGGCGGCCAAAAGCCCGAGGGCGGGCCGGATCCTGATCCCCGTTTTGGACGTGCTTCAGTCCATACCTATCCTGACATTCCTATCCGTAACGCTCGTTTTCTTCATGTCCCTGGCACCCGGTCGAGTGCTCGGAGCGGAAATCGCGGCTGTTTTCGTGATATTCACGAGCCAAGCCTGGAACATGGCTTTCAGCTTCTACCAAAGCTTGAGAACGGTCCCGAATGAACTGACTGAAGCGGCGCGGAGCTTCCGGTTATCAAGTTGGTCCCGCTTTTGGCGGCTGGAGGTTCCGTTCGGCATGCCGCCGCTAGTCTGGAACATGATGATGTCGATGTCCGGTGGTTGGTTTTTTGTCGTCGCCTCTGAGGCGATCAGTGTCGGACCGACGACGGTCACTCTGCCCGGGATCGGCGCATATATCGACCTCGCAATCCGCCAAAAGGATCTGCACGCTGTCAGTTATGCGATCTTGGCTATGCTCTGTGTCATTCTGATCTACGATCAATTGCTGTTCCGCCCCTTGGTGGCTTGGTCCGATAGGTTCAGATTTGATTCTGAGCCAGGGGCGCCAGTTCCAAGCTCCTGGGTGTTGGATGCCTTGGCTGGCAGCCGTCTGATCGCACGGGCATTACGTCGGCTCCGTGGATTTGGCCGCATGTTGGGCGCGGCCGTTCGGGTCGCGCCGGGGAGCATGTCTAGCGATGCGGCTGCAGCCAATGCAGAAAACTTAGACCGCATCGCGACCGGCACTGTGGCCTGCCTGTTGGGCTTGGCCGTGTGGCAGGCTGCGCGGTTTTTGGCACCGGACCTTGGTCTGCATGACCTTTTATCGACACTTGGGCTTGGTGCGATTACCGCAGTGCGCGTATTCGCGCTGATCGCACTTGCAAGCCTCGTGTGGGTCCCGGTCGGCATCTACGTCGGATTAAGGCCAAAAGTCGCGCGCGTCGTTCAACCCGTCGCACAGTTTCTCGCGGCATTTCCGAACAATCTGCTGTTCCCCTTCGCGGTTGCAGCGATCGTCGCATTTAAGCTCAACGCCAATATCTGGCTGAGCCCCCTGATGATTCTCGGCACCCAGTGGTACATCCTGTTCAATGTCGTCGCAGGCGCATCAGCGATGCCTGGGGAAATGCGTCACGTATCGAACAACTTCCACGTCAAGGGCTGGCTGTGGTGGCGAAAAATTGCATTGCCCGCGGTCATGCCTTTTTATGTGACGGGTGCGATTACGGCGTCAGGCGGCTCGTGGAACGCGGCTATCGTGGCGGAGGTCGCGAGTTGGGGTGATGAGCACCTTGCTGCGACGGGCCTCGGTAGTTACATCGCCAACGCCACGACTGACGGTGACTTTCACCGCATCGTTCTTGGCACCGTCACGATGTGCTTCTACGTACTGCTGATCAACCGGCTCCTTTGGCGCCCCCTTTACTACTACGCGGAACGCAAGTTCCGCCTCTCGTGATGCCATGAACGCCAATTACAAAATCAATGCAGACACGCAGCCATTGCTTGACGTGGTCCACGCGCGCAAGTCCTTCATCAAGGGAGATGGCGGCGAGTTGTTGGTGCTCGATGACGTTAATCTCACCGTGCGGCCGGGTGAGATCGTCGGGTTGCTCGGGCGCTCTGGCTCCGGGAAGTCGACGCTGTTACGTCTGATCGCCGGCCTGTCCAAGCCTTCAGGCGGAGCAGTGAATTACCTCGGCAGTCCGGTCACCGGCCCTGCCGAGGGCATTTCGATGGTTTTCCAGAGCTTTGCGCTCTTCCCTTGGTTAACCGTGTATGAAAACGTCGCTTTAGGGCTGGAGGCGATGCGACTACCGCGAGACGAAATTCGCCGTCGCTCACTGGCGGCTATCGACCTTATCGGTCTCGATGGTTTCGAATCCGCATACCCGCGAGAGCTTTCTGGCGGTATGCGCCAACGAGTTGGATTTGCGCGCGCCTTGGTCGTGCACCCCAACATATTGTTAATGGATGAGCCGTTCTCCGCACTCGATGTCTTGACGGCTGAGACGCTGCGCACCGACTTCCTTGAGCTATGGAGCGACGGACGCATGCCCATCAAGGGCGTGATTCTGGTCACCCATAACATTGAAGAGGCGGTGCAGATGTGTGACCGGATTCTGGTCTTCGCGACGAATCCTGGGCGCATTGTGTCCGACATTCAGGTTGCTATTCCGCGGCCGCGCGATCGCAACGATCCCGCCTTCGCTGAGCTCGTTGAACAAATTTACGTGGAGATGACCGCCAAGAAGGGACGCGCGACAGCCCGAGTCTCTCAAACCAGTGGCAGTGGCATCGACATGATCCTGCCGCGCGTTTCTTCAAACATTCTGGCTGGTTTGCTCGAAACGGTCGCGGCGCCGCCCTTCTCCGGGCGCGCCGACTTGCCCGAGATTGCATCGGAGCTGACACTCGAAATCGACGAACTATTCCCCGCCGCGGAAACGCTACAGATGCTGCGTTTTGCTGAACTGGAGGGTGGCGATATCCATCTCTTGCCAGAGGGAATAGCGTTCGCGGACGCGGAAGTCGATGAACGTAAGCGCCTGTTTGCGCGTCATTTGCTGGCCTACGTGCCACTGGCGGCTCACATTCGTCGCATTCTCGACGAGCGCCGAACTCACGCAGCCCCCTCGAGTCGTTTCTTAGACGAACTCGAAGACCATATGTCGCCGGAGGTTGCGGAGGATACGCTGCGCGCCTTAGTCAGCTGGGCGCGCTACGCTGAAATATTCGCTTACGACGACGAAACCGGCCAGTTCAGTCTAGAAAATCCGACCTGATGTCGGTCTAGAGCAGCCTGAGTTGCCCGCCCACGGTGGGTGGGCGAAATGCATGGCTCTCGAGGGCTGGTGGTGAACCCAACTGGTAGCCGAGACGGCGCACAGCCAATTGGAACCGCTGGCGCAACATAGACGCATAGGCGCCACGGCCAGCCTGACGATGATGGTAGCGGCTGTCGTAGGCGCGTCCACCGTGGCAATCCGCTAGGTTGGAATAAACATGCGCGGCGCTCGCCGGGCGGTGCGTATCGAGCCACTCGCGCATCAATGGCTCAACTTCTAGAGGGAGCCGCAAAAGAATCCAACCGGCCCACCTGGCACCTGCATCGCGCGCAGCAGCCAGCACATCCTCAAGCTCATGGTCAGTCACTCGAGGAATCACAGGCGCGACCATGACCGAAACAGGCACACCGGCATCCGCAAGCATGCGCATCGCCCGCAACCGCGCACCTGCCGATGCCGCACGCGGCTCTAGGGTTCGCTTCAGTCCTTCGTCCAAGGTTGTGATACTGAAGGCTACGCGGGTCAACTGATATCGCGCGAGCTCCGATAACAGGTCCACATCGCGCTCTATGAGGGCTCCTTTGGTCAGCACCGTCACTGGATGCCGATACTCCAGGAATCGCTCCAGTAAGGCCCGTGTAAGGCCGAGGCGACGCTCAACCGGCTGATAGGGATCCGTGTTCGCGCCAAGGTGTATGGTTTTGACTCGATAGCCGCTTCGCGCCAACTCCAAATCCAAGAGGCGCACAGCATCCGGTTTCCAATAAATTTCAGACTCGAAATCGAGACCCGCCGATAGACCAAGCCGAGTATGCGACGGTCGCGCAAAGCAATAAATGCAACCGTGTTCGCAGCCTCGATATGGGTTAATCGACTGCTCAAAAGGCACATCGGGTGACGAATTGCTGGAAATTATCGTTCGCGCCGACTCACGGTGTAGGTGAGTGACTCGTCGCGCCGGCGGGCTCTCATCTCGGTCGGGATCTTCGTGGGCGTAGGCCTGATCAGCGACATGGCGCAGATACCGGGACGGGAGGTTGGACAGCGCGCCGCGGCCAATGATGGGTGTTTTCGGAGGTGAACCGGACATACTGTATGCTTATACAGCTATTGGTCGGCGTCAATGTTCTGCGAATCGATCCAATCGGCGTAATGCGGGGAACAGGGCGACCCAAACAACGACAACAACCAACGTCATTGCACCGCCAATCACGACTGCCGGTGCCAGCCCCCACCAGGAGGCCGTTAAGCCCGACTCAAACTCTCCAAGCTCGTTAGAGGCACCAATAAACATTGAACTAACGGCGCCCACCCGACCCCGCATCGCGTCTGGCGTTTCAAGCTGTACTAAAAGGTGCCGGACAAACACGCTGACCATATCCGCAGCCCCAAGCAAGGCTAGGGCGCAGACGGAGAGCGCGAAGCTATGGGAGACACCGAATACGATCGTTGCGACACCGAAGATGGCCACGCCGCCAAACATGGCAAAGCCCGCTCGACTTCGGATCGGGCGCACCGTGAGGATAGCCCCCATAGCTGCTGCGCCGACACCGGGCGCTGCGCGCAACCAACCAAGACCTTCTGGACCAACATGCAGAACGTCGGACGCATAGGCCGGCAATAGGGCAACAGCGCCGCCAAATAATACGGCGAATAGGTCAAGGCTAATGGCGCCCAATACCGGCCGGCGGCGCCATACAAAGGCTAGACCCTCACCGACAGAGCGCAATGTTGAACTCCCCGTTAGACGCTCTTGGGGCGGCGAAGTCATAGCGAGAGCTGCGAGCAGGCCGCATAACATTAGGACGGCAGTGATGCCGTAAGCCACCGCAGGCCCGAAGCCCGCGTACAAGTAGCCACCCAGCGCGGGACCCATAATCGTTGTGAACTGCCACAGGGATGAGTTCAAGCCAACGGCGCTAGCAAATTGTTCTCTCGGCACTAAATTCGGGACGATCGCTTGCGCCGCTGGCGACATCACGGCCCGGGCCATCCCAAAAGGGATCATGACCATAAAGATCGGCCATGCGCTGTGTAAGCCGCGCACAGTAAACAGCACCAAGGCGAGTGAGCACAGAAACTCTAAGCACAAACAAATCGCGATGATCAGTCGCCGGTTATAACGATCTGCCAATTGGCCAGCAGGTAACACACAAGCTAAAAATGGCAGAAATTGGGACAAACCGACCAGCCCCAAGTCCAACGGATTATGCGTGAGAGCATAGACTTGGGCCCCGACCGATACGGTCTGGATCTGGACCGCGAAGAGCGTAGGGACGCGGCTCGCCAGATAGAGGACTAACGCTCGCTGTCGGAGCAAGACGCCAACTGTTGTCACCGCCGCTCATCCATAAAAGCATCAATCAGCGCGGCCAAGATATCGGGCTCTTCGATATGCATCAGATGCCCCGCCTGCGGCAACACGTGCACCCGAATCTGGGGATACACACCCTCAAAGGACGAGGGATCTCCGTCCCGACCTAGCGCTAAGCGAAGATCAGACAGGCCCCCAAGCACGAGGAGCGTGGGTGCCGTGGACGCCCGCCAACAGGCCTCTAGACCCTCACGCGAAAACAGCACGGGGTTGACGCGCTTGTGCGCTGGATCCCATCGCAAGGTGTATCCCTCAGCGCAGGGCTTGAGCCAATACTTCGCGACGAATCGAGCGTTGGCCATAGGCATTGCCGGATTTCGTCGGTGCAGAAGTGCGGCGAATTCTTCGATTGAGGGATAGACCGAAAAGGTTGGCTCCGATCGCAGCGCCTCTAGCCACCGACCATACCGGTCCGGGGCGTCCTCAGGTCGAGTTCTCGGCAGGCCAATGCCCTCAAGATTGATGAGCCGCGCAATGCGGTGCAGCCGAATCCCCGCATACATGGAGGCCACATTGCCGCCCATACTGTGAGCGATGACGACAGCAGGCTGCCCAGGCGTATACAGCTCCAACAGCGCATCTAGATCAGCAAAGTAATCGGGAAACCAATAGGTCGGTCCGGCGCCTGGCGTATCGCCAAATCCACGCCAATCGAGCGCGATCCAATGCCGATCTGCAGTGCTTGAATCGACCAGAAATTGAAAAGTGTCGCTGCTATCGCCCCAGCCGTGCAGCAAAAACACGGGTGATGATGCTGGGTCTCCCCATGTCGTGACGCTATGCGGCAAACCCCGCAAATTCAGCATCAAGCGGCGAGGTATGCGCTTAGGCGCGTATGTCATGGGAGCATCATCTTCGCGTCGCAACGCGCGCAATCCGGCCGCTGGGGCCCGTCGGGCGGCCGGCGAAGCCGGCCACCCGACGAATCATCTTCACGCAGAAGCTGCAGCCGCCTCGGTTGCAGCTGCCGGAGCCGCCTTCGGCTTCGACTTACGCGCAGCCTTCTTCGCTGGCTTCTTGGCAGCCTTCTTGGCGGCCTTCTTCGCAGCTTTCTTCGCTGGCTTCTTGGCAACCTTCTTGGCTACCTTCTTGGCAGCCTTCTTGGTTGCCTTCTTTACAGCCTTCTTAGCCGGCTTCTTTACGGCCTTCTTGGCTACCTTCTTCGCGCTCTTCTTGGCCTTTTTCGCCGGGGCGCTCTTGCTCTTCTTCTTCTTCGCCATGACAGCTCCTGTCCTTGTGGTTAAGTACGACCGCACATCAGCGTGCTGCCGTTGCGCGTACGTTCACACCAAAGCGAATCTTTCGCAAGAGGTATGTTCAAGCTTGTAAGAACATCTTGTAGGCGGGATTGTCGGTTTCTTCCACAAAATCGAAGCCGAGGGCTGGGAGGTGGGCTAAAAAATCCGCTGTCGTATCGGGTGGAATTTGGATACCGACGAGCACGCGCCCGTAGTCAGAACCGTGATTTCGATAGTGAAAAAGGCTGATATTCCAGCGATCGCCGATCGCCGTGAGAAAGCGCAGCAACGCGCCAGGACGCTCTGGGAACTCAAATCGGAAGAGTCTTTCGTCCTGTAGTCCACTCGCCGGACCGCCAACCATATAGCGAACGTGGAGCTTCGCCATTTCGTTGTCACTCATGTCGATTACGGGGAAACCCGCATCGGCAATTGAGCGATGAACCCGCTGCTGCTCATCGATTCCATCAAAAAGTCCGATACCAACGAAGATTCGCGCCCGCATTCCGTCGGCATACCGGTAGTTAAATTCCGTGACGGACCGAGAGCCGAGAAGCGCGCAGAATTTTCGAAAACTACCGGGCTTTTCCGGTATTTCGACCGCGTATAGCGCCTCTCTGCGCTGCCCCAAATCAGCCCGTTCAGCGATATGCCTGAGCCGGTCGAAATTCATGTTGGCGCCGCAGTTGATCGTCACATAAGCACCTGGTCGGCGCTCATTGCGGGCGAGCCATTTTTTCATGCCGGCGACTGCCAAACCGCCGGCCGGCTCAACGATGGATCGCGTATCTTCAAAAATATCTTGGATAGCGGCGCAGGTCTCGTCCGTGGACACGAGAATGACCTCGTCGACGTACTGGCGCGCTAGGCGGAACGTTTCCTCGCCCACTCGTTTGACCGCCACCCCGTCCGCGAAGATGCCGACGCGGTCTAAGGTAATCCGCTCACCGGCTAACAGTGAATCATGCATGCTGGCTGCATCGTCCGGCTCCACGCCAACTATGCGTATTTCGGGCCGCAGTGATTTGACGTAGCTGGCAATGCCCGCAATGAGCCCACCGCCACCGATGGGAACAAAAATTGCCGCAATCGGCCCTTCATGTTGGTGAAGGATCTCCATTCCGATCGTGCCCTGGCCGGCAATCACGTCGGGATCGTCAAACGGATGGATAAATGTCAGACCACGCTCTTCGGCAAGCTCGCAGGCATGGGCATAGGCTGCATCAAAATCCTCGCCAAACAAGTCGATGTGTCCACCCAGGGTGCGCACGGCATCGATTTTGATCTGTGGGGTCATCCGAGGCATCACGATCGTGGCCTGAATCCCACGACGTCCGGCCGATAGGGCCACACCCTGCGCATGGTTACCTGCGGATGCACAAATCACCCCACGGGCCGCCTCAGCCTCGGTGAGGCGGGCAATTCGATTGGATGCGCCTCGCAACTTAAACGAGAACACTGGTTGCAGGTCTTCTCGTTTGAAGAGAACTCGTACCCCGAGTCGCGCGGACAGACGCGACGCATGGTCAAGTGGTGATTCGATCGCCACGTCGTAAACGCGCGCCTTGAGGATCCGTTCTAGATATTCTGAAGCCATGGGCGAATCTTGCGGTGAATGAGCAGCCGACCGCAACCCGTTAAGGCAAAGAAAGCGAGCCCTGCAAACTGCGTCTGATTAATTTTTACCGTCAAGAAACGATCGCAACTGATCCGCGAGGTCACCCGACTCGGTCAAAAACATGTCCGCTCCAATGGCGGACCCGTCCAGCGATCGGCCCCCTGGAATCAAATCTGCTACTGCAGCGCGCCGACGGCCCGCGTCCAAGGCAATGGGGCGAGGCTTCATCTGACGCCAACGTTCAGCAGCTGGCCATTCTGATAACGCAGCCACCGCGAGATTGACCTGCTCAGCGCGCGCCAAGCTGGTCGCAAAACGCAGCGTAAATGCTTGGAGCGACTCGCGTTGCGCGTGTGCTGATCTGGCTGCGCGAAACACGGCCGCCAAATCTTCTGCAGCCTCATTAGGTTCCCAGACGGGCCAAGCAGGCACTGCACCGCTCGGCGCATCGACGAGGACAACCGAACGGACGACAGGCTCCATGAGCGCCGCTAATTCAGCCGCGACGGCGGCCCCGAAGCCGTGACCCAGCAGGTCAACTTCTCGTAAACGTAGGCCGCTGATCAAATCCCCGACGGCCGCGGCATAGGCCCGCACGTCCGAGTTTTTAGGCGCCAGGTCGGACTCGCCATGCCCGGGTAGATCAATCGCGTAAATCGAACGATCAGTCCCCATTGACGAGATGAGCCCGGCAAAAGCTGCCGATGTGGACGCTAGATCATGCAGACAGATGAGAGGAGTGCCCTCATCAAAGCCGCCTGTTGATGGAAATGCTGTGCGGACGTGCAATTGGCCGCAATAGCACTCGAAGTAGGCGCGCCGCTCATTGACTGCGACTCGCGGGAGGAGTTTCGTCTTCATGGGAGCAAGACTACGTCGCGAACGCAGCGGCGGGAAGATCTGTTTTTACACGGCGAGAACTTCGTCACATCAGTCAGTCATATCGTCAAATTGCCGGTGTCGTTATGTCACGGGAAACTTCGGAAAATACGCAGTTTGATGATGCAAAGCGCTATTTAGTCTCGGTATCCACGCGTCTTTCCACAATGGTGGTTCAGGGGCGCCGAAACGAAAATAAACCACAGATGCCGATGACCCAATAGACGAGGCGCCCATGAAGACGACACCGATGCTTACCGGACTGATCGCGACAGCGCTCGCTGGATTTTCCATGAATGTGTTGGCCGACGATGGTCCGTTCGTTATCCGGGTACGCGCTTTAGACATTCGGACGGCTAACCAATCCGACGCCATCCCAGCATTAGGCGTACCCGCCGACAAAATTGACGTCTCCTCCAAATGGATACCGGATATTGATCTGGAGTACTACTTCGGACCTCAATGGTCCACCGAGCTCGTGCTGACCGTGCCCCAGCAGCACGAGGTATCCGTGGAAGGCGTGGGCTCCCTCGGCTCGTTTAAACAACTACCGCCCACACTCACCGCCAAATATCATCTGAACCCCGGTGGAGCGTTCAGCCCGTATATCGGTGCCGGCGTCAACCTGACGCTCATCATGGATGTGAACCTGGCGGTGCCAGCCGCCGTATTGGCAAACGGCGGTCTAGCGGCCGTGGCCCATCAGGTGGTTTCGCCTACCGCACATGCAGCGGCAGGCGATCTGCCACTCAAGCTCGACAATCACAGCCTCGGCGGCGCGTTACAGGCCGGCGTAGATGTGCAATTTGCCGACCACTGGTACGGCAATCTTGACGTGAAATATGTCCAGATCCGCAGCGACGTCAAACTCGCGGACGGGACGAAAGTGTCAGCCGTCAAAGTTGACCCTCTACTCGTTGGAGTTGGCGTGGCGTATCGGTTCTAAACACGTGTCGAAGTCACGGTGCGCTTTGCCCCCCCCTTGAGCGCACCGTTCGTTATAACCGGGTGATTTAACCCGGTTTTTTTTGCCCATTCGACAGCCGATCGGCCGAGTTGGCCGATCATTCCGTCGGTGTGAAGCGCAGCACGACACCATTGATGCAGTAGCGTAGCCCCGTTGGAGGCGGCCCATCTGTGAAGACGTGCCCGAGATGCCCCTTGCAACCGCCACAGTGGACCTCGGTACGGCGCATGCCGTAACTCTCATCAAAGCTAGTGCCGATGGCCCCGGGCAGCGGAGAGAAAAAACTAGGCCAGCCCGTTCCGCTATTGAACTTCGTCGTCGATTCAAAAAGCGCAGTCTCACAGCCAACACAGTAGTACACCCCTTCGCGATACTCTTTATCCAGCGGGCTAGAACGGGGTGGTTCAGTGCCGTGCTCGCGCAATACGCGCTGCTGTTCCGGGGTTAAGACTCCACAAAAAGCGCCAGCAGGAACGTCGTTCTCAGCCATTTGAGTACTCCAGAAGCCAAAGATCAGATTCGACACAATCAGGTCTCGCGCAGCCGCAATCAAGAGCCCCGCATCTTTTGCAACGATTAATATCCTCCCATGAAATTCTCATTCCGTTGCGCTGCTCTCATCGTTTGCAACCTCACCAGCACCCCATTAGCCGCGCTGCCGCTTCCCACCGAACGTCCAGTTCCGGGCGGCATCGCGATCGTTGACCTTGGTTCCGTGCAGGGCCAGCGCCCGACCGTCACCCATGACGGGCACGCAGTTCTAGTGGTTGAGGATCAGGGTGAGTGGCGCGCCGTAGTCGGCCTACCGCTGTCCCTGCAGGGCGGGCGTGACATCATCCGAGTTCAGCGCGGTGCGGCGACCGAAAGCCTCACATTGGCTGTGAATGCACGCGCCTATCCCACCCAAGCACTCAAAGTAGCGCCCAAGCACGTCGACCTTTCGTCAACAGATACGGCAAGGTTTGAAGCTGAAAAAGTGAGGCTCGATGCCGTTTTGAATACGTGGACGGATCGTACGCCTGACACAGTACGGATCGCGGCACCGGTGAACGGGCTGAGGTCCAGCAGCTTTGGTTCGCGTCGTATATTCAACGGGGCGCCGCGCAACCCCCATACGGGGATGGATATCGCTGCAGGCCTGGGGACGCCCGTACTCGCCGCAGGTTCGGGGCGAGTGTTAGAGACCTATGATTATTTCTTCAACGGCAATACAGTCATCGTCGACCACGGCATGGGATATCTCACCCTGTACTGCCACCTGAGTCACGTCGACGTTCACGCTGGCGATGTGGTCACCACCGGCACCCAACTGGGCTCGGTCGGCGCAACCGGACGAGCAACGGGACCCCACCTGCACTTTGGGGTCATGCTCAATCGCGTCTGGGTTGACCCGGAACTTGTCTTGCCCGCTCAGCGGGCAAATTAACCCGTTAGGGCTGTCCGATCGTCGTTTGCAACAGGCGCGCCAGCCGAATACCGGCGGTGGCCAAGCGATCTCTGACAATCTGAACGGCTTCCTGTCGGTATTCCCTCGGCAGGAAGAGGACGCCTTGCGGCTTCAGGCCACACGCGAATCCCGGCAAGTGGCCGTAGGCCACGCGTGCTGCGACTGCGTGGGATTCGGAAATCCAGCCATCGGATGAACCGGCTCCGATCCGGTTGAACTCCCGCGCATGTTCCGCAATCAAGTCGGCTGAAAACTCTGAAACGGAAGCTCGACGAACAGCATCACGCACAAAATCAACGTCCCAAGCCGAGTGCAGGCTATGCTCATGCTTACGTCGCCGGCCGGTTCTGCTTTCACTGAACGCAATCTGGACGTCATTGCCGCCTCGATCGTCGTGATCTGCCGCATGCAATGGTTGATGAATATCACCCACGAGGTGCACGACGATTCGCAGTGCGAGCAGCCGTTGCGCCGGATCGGCGCTTCGATCTGCAAGGACCTCGCGGTAGTGGGACAAAGCCTTTGAGGCGCAATCACCGTGATTGCATCGCACAATTGGCGTGCCGCAGACCGGTATATCGTCGTAGTGCCACGCCGACGAGCCCGGCAAGGCATGACTCAGGCGTGGACGCTCCTCGTCCATCCAAGTCGCCAGATCTGCCAGCGACTCCTGCCCCGCCAGTGCACGCACGGCGGCTCGCGTGCGCGCATCCAGCAAGTCTTCTGCGACCTGCCCCACGATTCGATGGCCTTCGGCACCCCATGCCCACACCTGGGCAGGGGCCATGCCGAGGACAACTAACAACACCGCCGCTGGGCACCAACGAGGAATCACGAGATCACCAAACCCCGGTATTCGGCATTGAGACCCAAGGTTCCTGAGGCGGCTTCGCGCCGCCAGCCTGAAGTAGCTCGATCGAGACGTTATCGGGTGAGCGCACAAACGCCATGTGGCCGTCCCGGGGTGGCCGATTAATCGTGACGCCGGCCTGCATGAGTCGCTCGCAGGTCGCATAGATGTCGTCGACCTCATACGCCACATGTCCGAATGCCCGACCCATGGTGTAGGACTCCGGGTCCCAGTTATAGGTCAGCTCAAGTTGAGCGCTTTCATCGCCTGGAGCGCTCAGATAAACCAGCGAGAACCGACCGCGCTCATAGTCGTTACGTTTGAGCAGCTTCAGCCCCAATTTATTGCAATAAAAATCAATAGATGCATCCAAGTCAGTCACTCGAACCATCGTATGCAGGTACTTCACGGCTTCTCCAAGGGTCAGACGCACAGATCGGCTGTTCCGTATACTAGACCATCGTTCGACGCGATCGCGTCACTCTCACGGGATATCGCTATGACTGCGCGGCGCTTAGTCCAAATAGGCTTATTGGCCTGGGTCGCGGCACTGTCCGTTACGGCCGGTGCTGAAGCCAAGGTCGCCGGAACTCTTGCCTCGGCCACAATCACCTCGGCTCAAGCTGAAGAGATCTTGGCGGAATTGCGGGCAATCAAGGCGATGTTGGTGGAAGACCGCAAGTCAGCAGAACCAGGCAGCGGCACGCTCAAGCTACCGGATACGGGGATCCATGTGCTTGGATCACCAAACGCCCCGGTCACCATGGTCGAGTTCACCGACTACCAGTGTCCCTACTGCCGCCGGTTTCACGAACAAAGCTGGCCAGAGCTAAAGAAGAATTATATCGAGACCGGCAAAGTTCGCTTTGTGGTCAGAGATTTGCCGCTCGACTTTCATGATCAAGCACTCCCCTCCGCACTGGCCGCTCATTGCGCGGGCGAGCAGGATCGGTATTGGCCCATGTACGAAGCCTTACTTGGCCAGAAGGAAGCGCTGACCAAAGATACCGCCCGTCGATTGGCGGCAACTGCAGGCGTCGATTTGGCGACCTTTGATACATGCCTGCGCAATCCAGGCCTGCGTCGGAATATTGAAAATGATGTTGCCGAAGCCCAACGGATCGGCGTCACCGGCACGCCGGGTTTCGTCATCGCCCAACGCCATGATGGTCAATTGGAGGGCGTGCTGCTTTTAGGCGCTCAGCCGACCGCAGTTTTCACCAGCAGAATCGATGCACTGCTGACTAATCACTGAATTTCAGCAAAAAATCACGCCGGTGATGATTCCGCTAATCAGCGCACCAGCAAGCCCGATGCGACGGGTCAACAACAGCACAAATCCAAGCAACGCGATGACACAGGGAGCGATGTGTAGCACTGAATTTTGGACCAGTACAGCGCGCGCCAAATTGAGCGCAAAAGTCGCGATGATGCCAATCACAACGGCACTCACTCCGCCAAGCGCACGCAACAGTTTTGGGCGATGAGCAATTGTTTCGACCGCCGGCGCCAAGGCAATCACTGAAACGAAAGACGGCAGGAAACTCGCGACCAAGGCCAGGATTGAGCACAGGATTGCCGTTGTGGCGGGTGATCCATATTGCGGCGCGCCCCATCCAGCGACAAATCCATAAAATTGCAGGGCGAGCAGCAATGGGCCGGGGGTAGCCTCAGATAGGCCAATACCGGCGGATACGTCTTCAAATCCGATCCAATGATAGGTCTGCACAAACAGATCGCCCGTCCATGCCACCATCGCATACGCGCCGCCAAAGCCACCGATTGCGATTCGACTCAGCGACAAATACATCACTTCTCCGATCGACCCGGGGACGAAAATGCGCAACGCAAGCCACGGCAGGAGCCAACAAAAGCCACCCACTGCGCAGATCACAAGGATTCGCCCAAAACTGACATTGACAGCAGTCTCTGCCGCCTCCATGGGCTCAGCGTCAGCAAAAAGCAGGGCAGTGAAGGCTCCTCCCGCTAAAAGCATCGGGGTGGGCAAACTACAGGTCAACCCAAGCATGAAGGACGACGCCGCGATCATCCAATTCAGTGGAGTTCGTAATATGCGCCGGGCAAGGGTAATGAGCGCAACAAGCACGAGGGCGATAACGATTGCCTTGAGGCCGACCAATGCCGCCGCGATACCAGGCATCGAGCCGAGTTGCATGTAAGCAAAAGACAGGCCGGCCAAGAGCAGGGCTCCAGGCAACAGAAACGCCAGCCCCGCTAAAATTGCACCGAGCGCGCCGAAGAGGCGCCAGCCCAAGTAGATGACCACCTGCAGAGCCTCAGGCCCGGGCAGCAGCATCGCAAGGCTGAGCGCGCGCGAAAAAGCCGCGGCATTGAGCCAGCGCCGGACTTCGATCACCTCATGGGATATCAGCGCAATTTGTGCCGCCGGGCCGCCGAACGAAAGACAGCCCAGTCGCAACGCATAGCCGAAAGCGGCCCAGGGCGTTGGTCGCTCTGAACCGCTCATACCGGCTCGCCTAGAACATCTCTGACGCGCCAGGAGGCGGTGGGGCCTCTCCCGGGCTACGGGAGGCAATGTGATCGCCGGTGATCATTGATTCGTAGGGCTGTCCTGGGCCAACCATAGGATAGACACCTGCGTCCGGATCAATGATGACCTCAAGGAAAGCAGGTCCCGGGAATGCAATAAATTCCTCAATCACCGCCGGGACGTCCGCTTTCACATCCAGCCGCTTGGCCCACTCGTAACCGTCGGCTTGGGCAGCCTTGATAAAGTCCTTCTTATGTAGCGATTTATCGCTCGCTGACATTCGGCCTTTGAAGAATAATTTCTGCCATTGCCGGACCATTCCGTCGCCGAAATTATTCAGAACAACCACTTTGACGGGCAGATTGTAAGTGGTCACCGTCTCCAACTCGCCCAAGTTCATACGCACACTCGCATCGCCATCAATATCGATGACCAAGCGTTCAGGATGCGCAAACTGTGCACCAATCGCGGCAGGCAATCCGAAGCCCATCGTTCCCATGCTGCCTGAGGTCAACCAGAGCCGTGGGGAGCAGAAATCAAAATACTGCGCCGCCCACATTTGATGTTGGCCAACGCCTGTCGAGATGATGGCTTCACCCTTCGTGATGCGATTGATTTCTTCGATGATGTAATAGGGCTGAATTAGCTCGCTGGAACGATCGTAGTTCATGGCATGGACGCGACGTAGCTCGGCACAGTGGTTGTGCCAATCGGACCAATCTCTCGAAAACCCGGTCGAGCGACCGTGCGCGATCAAGGCGCTTAGCGCTTGCGGCAGCAAGCCGACGTGCGACCAAGACACCCGCTTTACTTTATTGATCTCTGAAAAATCGATGTCCAGATGCGCGATGTGGCGCGCATTCTTCGCAAAGCGCTTCGGATCACCCGCTACACGGTCATCAAAGCGAGCGCCGACCGCGATCAAAAAGTCACAGTCATCAACCGCATAATTGGCAAAGGCAGCACCGTGCATGCCCAGCATGCTCATCGCGTACTTATTCGTGGTGTCTACGGCGCCAATACCCATCAGCGTCGTAACCACAGGGATTCCGAAAGTCTCCGAAAATTCTCTCAGCGCTGCCGACGCCTCACCGGCAATGACACCACCACCCACATAGAGCATCGGCCGGCTGGATCCGGCAAGCATCGAGAAAAATTCCTCACATGCCGCGCTCTCCAATCGGCGGGACTCCACTTGAGCCAACCGCGATCGGTAGCCGGGCAACGGAAGTATGCCTTCGCCCTTAAAGGTTCCAGACCAGTTTTGGACGTCTTTAGGCACATCAATGACCACTGGGCCTGGGCGACCGGTACGCGCAATTTCAAATGCTGTACGCACAGTCTCTTCGAGTCGCGTAGGGTCCGTAATCAAGAACACGTGCTTGGCGACAGAGCCCATCAAATTTGCGACGGGCGCCTCCTGAAACGCATCACTGCCAATCGCACCGGTCGGAACTTGACCGCAAATCACAATCATCGGAACGGAATCCGCCATGGAATCGCGCACCGGCGTGATCGTATTGGTGGCGCCTGGCCCGGAAGTGACCACGCAGACGCCGACCCGACCCGTCGCACGGGCATATCCCGCTGCCATAAAACCAGCGCCCTGCTCGTTCGCCGGAACAATCAGGGGCATCGGGCGCCGACTCGAGTCTGAGTTATGGACAAATACGGCATCGTAGGTCGGCAAAATGGCCCCGCCCGAATAGCCAAACATCACGTCTACACCCTCATCAGCGAGGATCTGGACGATCATTTCGGCGCCGGTCATTGTGCGGCCAGCCAAGGGGTGAGAATTCTGTGTATTGATCGGGGTCATGGTCATTCGTCTTTATCAAACAGTTATCCAATTGAGCCTACCAATTCAGTACGCATCTCGTCTATGCACTGCAAAAAGATCCGCGCTATGCTGCTTCATCTTTCAGCTGCGCCCATCGGTTACGCAATGAGACACATCATCGCTATTCTTCTGCAAAATGAAGCAGGCTCGCTCGCCCGTGTGGCGGGGCTCTTCTCGTCGCGAGCGTATAATATTGAGTCGCTTTCAGTCGCTCCGACAGAAAATCCAGCGGTTTCGCGGCTAACGTTGGTGACAACCGGCAACGAAGCCGTGCTGGCACAAATCGCAAGTCAGCTGCGTAAACTGGTTGACGTCGTGAGCGTCGAAGATCTAACGGGCGATGGCCACATCGAGCGGGAACTGTTACTCGTTAAACTGCGAGTGACGCCGGCCGGCATCGAGGGTCTCTCCCGCGTGATCACCGAATCTGACGGTCGCATTCTTTCAGGCGCCCTGGCCAATTTCGTCGTCGAGGTCACGAGCAACGAGGCATTGGCTTCTCGCTTTCTTGCACAAGTCTCCCAGTTCGGTGAGGTTCTGGAAGTTGTCCGCAGTGGCGCCTTGGGGATCCGTCAGGGCCCAGCCACAGGACGCTGATTATGTTTCGGCTGTACGACTACCTGCCCTCGGGCAATGGGTACAAGGTCAGACTGACGCTGCGGTATCTGGCGCTCCCCTACGAACTCGTTGAGGTCGACATCAAACGCGGTGAGAGTCGGACGCCCGCCTTTCTCGCCTTGAATCCTAACGGACGGATCCCCGCTTTAGAGGTTCCAGGTCGCGGCGTCCTCGCTGAAAGCCATGCAATTATCAGCTATCTCGCCAAGGGCTCCGCGCTCCTGCCGGGCGACGCTTGGGCTGAGGCACTGGTTTGGCAGTGGATGTGCTTTGAGCAATACAACTTGGAGCCCGCGATCGGGACCGCTCGCTTCTGGTTGCGTTCCCTAGGCCGTACGGAAGCAGAGCTCGGCCAAAGCCTCACCGACAAACTTGTCGCTGGCCGAGCTGCGCTCCAAGTCTTGAATGGCGCGCTCACGGGTAAGCGCTTCTTAGTCGGCGATCGCTACTCGTTGGCGGATATCGCACTCTATGCCTATACACATGTGGCGCCAGAGGCCGGTATCGACCTCGACGTCTACCCAGCGATTCGCCATTGGATTCGCAATGTTGAGGCCGAGCGCTCCTGGATCCCCATAACCTCTCGCTAATCAGCGGCCGGTTAAGGGACGAGCACCGTAGAGCCGACCGTACGCCGCCCCTCGAGCGCGATATGGGCCTGCGCGGTTTCAGCTAGCCCAAATCGCTGGCCGACCACAATGTCCACCGCGCCCTCAGCGACGACCTTGAACAGATCAGTCGCGGCTCTCTGCAATTCACTGCGGGTAGCAATGTAGTGGAACAATGTCGGGCGCGTAATGAATAGCGAGCCGCGCCGACTCAGCTCCAACGGTGCGAAGGGGGGCACGGGGCCCGAAGCGTTGCCATAAGTCACCATCATGCCTAAGCGACGAAGGCAATCGAGCGACGGATAGAACGTGTCCTTACCCACGGAGTCGTAGACCACGGGAACGCCTTCGCCCTTGGTAAGCGCCCGGACGCGGGACACCAGGTCTTCACGCGGCGTGACGATCACTTCATCGGCACCGTAGCGGCTGACGAGCTCGGCCTTGGCATCAGAGCCCACAACGGCGATCACTCGAGCGCCCAGATGCTGCGCCCACTGCACGAGAATGAGCCCCACGCCGCCGGCGGCGGCGTGAACTAAAATCGTGTCGCCACGCTTCACCCGATAACTACGGCGCAGGAGGTACTGGGCGGTTAGACCCTTCAGCATCATTGCCGCGCCCTGCTCATCCGAAATGACATCTGGCAATCGCACAACGCGGTCAGCCGGCATGTTGCGGGCTTCTGCGTATGATCCCGGCACCGTCGACGTGTAGGCGACACGATCGCCGACCTTGAGAGTTCGCACGCCCGATCCTACGGCCTCAACAACTCCGGCGGCTTCTCGACCAAGAATACCCGGCAAAGGCATGGGATAGAGACCAGTCCGGTCGTAGACGTCGATGAAATTAACGCCGACGGCGGTGTGGCGGATCCGAACCTCGCCAGCGCTAGGCGCCGGAACGTCAATTTCCGCCCACTCAAGGACCTCAGGCCCACCGGTCGATCGAATAAGTATGCCGCGAGTCATGGAAAAATCCCCTCAAGCGTTGCTTGAGCAAAGTCTAGCTCAAGGGTCGCCGAGCGGCCCCTCCGCAATGATCAAATCTCGTACCGGGCGACCGCCGATCAGGTGCTCATCGATGATGCGATCCAAATTGGCGCCGCTCGCGTCGCGGTACCAGTAACCGCCGGGATAGACCAACGCGATGGGGCCTTGTCGGCAAACCCGCAAACAGCCCGCCTTAGTACGCAATACGCCGCCTTGGACATCGACTAACTTCGCGTCGCGCAAGCGACGTTTGAGGTGGTCCCACGCCCGCTCGCAGTCAGCTGTCGGCGCGCACTTGCCTGAGCCGGCGCATAGAAACACGTGCCGGCAGGCATCGCCGAGATGAAGTCCGGCAACAACGGTCTGCAATTCCGGAAGATTATGCATGGTCGGAGTTTAACCTCCGACCATCCATACATTCCAAATTACAGCGCTTGTTCGTCTGCTTCGCCCGTACGGATACGAACGACGCGCTCAATCTCCGAAACGAAGATTTTGCCGTCTCCAACCTTGCCGGTACGGGCGGCGCCTACAATCGCTTCGACAACCTGGTCTAGCAGTTCACTTTTTACGGCAACTTCGACGCGGGTCTTCGGAACGAAATCAACCACGTATTCAGCACCACGGTACAACTCGGTGTGACCGCGTTGACGGCCAAAACCCTTGACCTCGGTTACCGTCATACCGGAAATACCAATTTCTGACAGCGCCGCGCGGACGTCGTCGAGCTTGAACGGCTTGATGATCGCAGTGATGAGTTTCATAAACGGAAGGCTCCTGTGGCCTGTCTTACTGTAGCGAAAAACGTCGACCTGTGCTCTCTAATGCAGTTTCTATGCCGACGACGTCAGCACCTTAAATCAATTACTTACATGCATCTGGCACGCCTCGGCGCACCAAGCTAGCGCGTTGAGGCGCTTTCATGTTCCAGGATGGTGCGTGCGATCCGATTCTAATGGCGGTGGTAGAGTGTCGAGATATCACTGGGATCTTTTGCCATGACTGATACGTTTGCCATCGTGGGTGCAGGACAAGTTGCTGTTCAGGCCGCCGATTCGCTTCGAAAATTGGGGCACTCAGGCCCCATTGTCATTGTTGGGGACGAGCCACACGCGCCATACCAACGCCCGCCGCTGTCGAAAAAGTTTCTCTCCGGCGAGCTTCCGGCGGAGCGGCTGTTGTTAAAACCGCCCTCATTTTTTGACACTCACCGCATTGATCTACGATTGGGAGCGCGCGTTTGCGGACTTGATACTGCCGCTCACGAATTGCGCGTAGCGAACGGGGACACCATCCACTACGCTAAATTGTTACTGGCCACGGGCAGCAGTCCACGCCGGCTCAGCGTGCCCGGGCATACACTCCACGGCATCCATTACCTCAGATCGCGGGCCGACGTTGAGGCTATCCGAGTAGACCTCGCACAAGCCCGGCGCGTGGTGATCGTCGGTGCCGGATACATCGGCTTGGAGGTCGCGGCGACGTGTCGCACGTTGGGGCTCACGGTAGATGTCTTAGAAATGAGTGACCGGGTCATGAACCGCGTCGTCGCGCCAGAAATGTCTGCGTTTTTCACGGCAGAGCATGAAAAAGTAGGCGTGCGCATACACACGCGTACGCTCTTGAGCGGCTTTGAGGCACTGCCGGGGCAACCCGATCGCGTCGGCAACGTCATCACCGAAAGTGGCCAGCAATTTCCAGCCGACCTCGTGGTCATCGGTGTTGGCGTTCTGCCCGAAAGCGGCCTTGCAGCAGCCGCGGGAATAGCTTGCGACAACGGCATTTTGGTCGATGAATACACCCGTACAAGCGACGTCGATGTGCACGCGGCCGGCGATTGCGTGAATCACCCGAGTCTTCGCTACGGTCGGCGCGTTCGCCTTGAATCTGTCGACAACGCATTTGAACAAGCGAAAATTGCTGCCGAAAACATGTTGGGTGGTCACGCAGTCCATGACCGAGTCCCTTGGTTCTGGTCGGACCAATACGACCTAAAGCTGCTCATCACGGGACTCAATTTTGATTATGATCAGGCACTCATACGGGGAAATAAAGACGACCGTTCGTTTTCTTGCTGTTACCTGCGCGGCGACGAGCTGTTGGCAGTCGATTGCGTCAATCGCTCCAAGGACTATATGGCCGCGAAAAAATTGATCGCCGAGCGGGCACATTTTGACCTTCATAAGCTTGCGGACGGAGATGCTCCGCTCGCGGAGGCCGCACTGAGTCGCTGATTTTGCTGCACTGCAAAATGGTCGCTATACTTTGGTCATCTGCGCTAGGAGCCGATCATGAGCGATACGAACTCCAACCCCGCTTCCGCCCCAAGCTCTACGTTTGCGATCCCTGGCTTACCACGCGCGCCGACGGCCGAGGCGATTGACCATACCTTTCGAGCGGCCGTTGGGAAGCTGTCCGGAGGCCTATCGACCGCTGCGTTTGCAGCGGCGTGGTCTGACTGGGCGATTCAACTCGGCGCCGCTCCGGCCAAACAGGCCACCCTGATTGCCGATGGACTCACGCGCACACAGGACTTTCTTGCGTTCAACGCTTATGCGTCTCGTCAGGAGAGGCTGTCACCAACTGCGGATGCCGGCCCCGATGCGGACCTACGCTTCTCGGATGGCGCCTGGTCACAGTATCCATTCAACGTATGGGCTCGTGGATTTCAACATGCTGCTGCTTGGCTCAAGTCACTGCCTCACGACATTGACGGGCTTACGGAAAAGAACTCAAACTTGGTCGAATTCACTGTTCGTCAATGGCTTGAAGCCCTGTCCCCGACCAATTTTCTATCCACCAACCCAGAATTGATTGAACTCACTCGCCGGGAGGGCGGAGAAAACCTCAAGCGTGGCGTCCAGCACTTGTTAGAGGATTTGGCTCGCGCAACCCGCAAGCAGGGCCCAGTCGGTACTGAGAACTTTGAAGTCGGGAAGGCAGTCGCGGCAACACCTGGAAAGGTGGTGTACCAGAATGGCCTGATAGAACTGCTGCAGTACGCGCCAACGACCAACGAGGTTTACGCTGAACCGATCCTGATCGTGCCGGCTTGGATCATGAAGTATTACATCTTGGACCTGTCAGCGAAGAATTCGATGGTGAAGTACCTCGTTGACCAGGGTCATACGGTGTACATGATCTCTTGGAAGAATCCAGGGCCGGAAGATCGCGATTACGGGATGGATGATTACCTCGATCTAGGGCCGCTAAAGGCTCTGGACGTCATCAATGCGATCCAACCCGGACCAAAGATTCATGCGGCTGGCTATTGCATCGGCGGCACACTGCTTTCCATCGCGTCGGCTACGCTTGCCGGCCGCGGTGATGATCGCCTAGCTAGCGTCACCTTATTTGCGGCACAAACAGACTTCTCCGAACCCGGCGAATTGTCTTTATTCATTAATCCCAGTCAGTTGGCGTTGCTGAAGGCGCAAATGCACGAAGAAGGCGTACTCGACGCCAAGCAAATGGGCGGCGCATTCCAAATGCTACGGCCGCGAGAATTGATCTGGCAGCCGATGATCCAGAGTTACGTCAAAGGTGCTCGCGACCCGATGATCGACTTGTTGGCCTGGAACGCCGATGGCACTCGGATGCCCTATAAGATGCATACGGAATATCTCTACCGTCTATATCTCGATAACGAATTGTCGAGTGGACGATTCCCAGTTCACGGTGTTCCCGTTAGCCTGAGCGACGTGACGATGCCCATGTTCATTGTGGGGACAGAAACTGACCACGTCGCGCCGTGGAAGAGCGTTTACAAAGTAAGTCATCTGACTCGGTCACGCGACTTTACGTTCTTGCTGACGAGCGGCGGCCATAATGCTGGAATCGTCAGCGGGCCGGTGCATCCAAAGCGAAAACACCGAGTTCACACTCGAACAGCCAGCGACCCATCACTTTCCGCCGACGCCTGGATCGAACAAGTCCAGCCTCAAGCTGGCAGTTGGTGGCCTGTTTGGCAGAGTTGGCTCGCAACTCACTCGAACGCGAAGGTAGCACCGCCAACCCTAGGTGCTGAGCTTGTCGGCTATCCGATCTTGGGTGATGCGCCCGGGGCCTACGTGCATGGCTGAGCCCAATCAGCCATCACCGGCGAGCCCGCGCATCAGCTGGTAATTAAACTCGAGTGAATCGTAAAAGGCTGACACGCCAATCCGTTCGTCGCTCCCATGTTGACGCATATCGGCTTCGTCAAACACGGTTCCAGACACACCGAAAGTATTAAAGCCAGCCCGTCGAAAGTAGACGTTATCCGAAGCGCCTTGCGACATAAACGGCACCACCGGCGCACCATCCCAGAATTCACGGGTTAAGCGCTCGACCAATTGCATGAGGCGACCATCTAAAGGCTGCGCCGGGCTTGCGAGCGGGCCCCACGTCGACTTGATCGTGATCGATGCGTCATCGACCACATGCGCCAACGTTGCTAGAACGTTCTCTGGTTGTTCGTCAGGCAGAAGGCGGCACTGCAGTGTGGCGACCGCGCGAATCGGCAACGCGCTTTCGCTCTGCCCGCCTGAAATGAGCGTCATGGGACAGGTGCTATGTAATTGCGCGTTCAGTACGGGATTTTCACGCAGCACGGTCAAAGCAGAACTATCGTTGGGGTTGGACAAAATCCGATCAATCGCCCGCGCTTCGGTCGAACTTGCCCTCTCCCGCATCGCCAGCAGATAACGTCGACTGGTTTCTCCGATCCGCACCGGAAATTGGTAATCATCCAAGCGCACTAGCGCCCTGCTTA
Source organism: uncultured Pseudomonadota bacterium (assembly GCA_903879335.1). Taxonomy (GTDB): domain Bacteria; phylum Pseudomonadota; class Gammaproteobacteria; order Steroidobacterales; family Steroidobacteraceae; genus CAIKZZ01. The sequence continues at coordinate 150,971 of CAIRLC010000002.1, read as the reverse complement.
AGCGGGCAATCGCGTTATCCGGTCGCGGCAACGAACTATGACCACCGAGCCCAGTGGCGCTTACTTCATAAGTGGCATAGGCTTTTTCCGAGGTCTGGATCGTATTCCATAAAGGTCGACCATTGAGCGACAGCATCTTGCCGGCGTCATCGTTGATCACTAATCCGGCATCGATGATGTCGCGATGCTCATTGACCATCCATTCGACCCCGTTCGCGTCACCGCCAGCCTCTTCGTCAGTATTAAAGAAGGCAATAACATCTCGCTCCGGGATCATTCCTTCGCGCTTGATGCGAATGAGATTAGTCGTGATGATCGCAACTTCATTTTTAACGTCGATGGCTCCGCGGCCGTAATACCAGCCGTCTTTTTCTGTGAGCTTGAACGGCTCAACGGACCAAGTCTGCTTCACCGCCTCTACGACGTCTAAGTGAGCGTTAAATAGAACGGCCGGCGCCGCCGTTCGACCTTTCAAGCGAACCACGATATTCAACTTATCCGGCCGAGGTCCCCCGATCCAGATTTCGGCGTCGCCGAAGCCAGCCGCTCGGAATCGCTGTTCTAGCAGCGCCACCGCACCCGCACTGCCCGCGGCGTGCGTCGTATCGATGCTGATCAGATCGGATAAAAGGTCGTGTGCGTAGGCACGGTCTACCGGTGGCGACGCGGGATGCGGCAGCCCGTCCGCCCGCGTGCCCGAGACTGACAGGGCAAGAACTGCAGCAAAAAGAATGCGTGGACGCATGTCGACTCCTTGGGCGCAACGCCATCCGCTACTGTGCCACCACGGCCTCACGCAAACAATGCGGTTCTAATTCAATATGATCAATAAGTCCTTAGCATCGACCTGCTGCCCTGGCCGGACCACCACGTCGGCGATCTCAGCATCCCGTTCTGCTCGAACGGCAGCCTCCATTTTCATCGCCTCAATGGTCAGCAGCGTGTCCCCGGCGTGCACCTTCTGGCCAACCTTTACAGCAACTGTCACCACATTGCCCGGCATGGGCGCCCCAACATGCCTGGAATCAGAGCTGTCGATTTTTCGGGTCGGGGTTTTCTTAGCGACCTGACTGCGGTCAGCCACTCTCACCGAGCGCGGCTGGCCATTCAACTCGTAAAATACCGTTCGAGTGCCGTCATCATGGACGTCACTCGTGGTCACGAATCGGACAAAGAGCGTTTTGCCTCGCTCAAGACTGATATCAAGCTCGTCTCCGGGAGACAGCCCATAAAAGAAGGCTGGCGTGGGCAGCACAGAGACGTCGCTAAACTGCGCGCGGTATTTCGCGTAGTCGATGAATACTTTTGGATACATCAGATATGACGCGAACTCATCATCGTTGATCAAACGATCGGCTTTTTTCTGCGCTTCATTCCGCAAAGCATCCAAGTCTGCTGGCGGGAGAATATCCCCCGGCCGCCCGGTCAACGGCGGGCGGCCTTGGAGAACTTTGCGCTGGAGAGCCTGCGGGAATCCACCGACGGGTTGCCCGATCTCACCACGGAAAAACTGCACGACGGATTCTGGAAAGGCGACTTCGTGTGCGGGATCTTCGACCTGTTCACGTGTCAGGCCCGACGTCACCATCATGATGGCCATATCGCCAACCACTTTTGAACTGGGTGTGACTTTAACAATGTCGCCGAACATGTCATTGACCGCCGCGTAGGCCGATGCAACCTCAGGCCAACGAGGATCGTCTATCCCTAGTGAACGCGCCTGTTCACGCAAATTCGTATATTGACCACCGGGCATACCGTGCAGATAAACCTCACTGGCTCCAGATCGAATATCGCTCTCAAATGCACCGTAGCAATGACGAACCTGCTCCCAATACGTAGAGACGAGGCGCAGCTGGTCAGCGTTCAAACCAGTATCACGATTCGTGTGGCGCAATGCCGCGGCGATGGAGCCAAGGTTGGGCTGTGACGTGAGGCCACTCATGGAGTCGATCGCAGCATCCACAGCATCACAGCCTGCTTCAACGGCGGCCAACACACTCGCAGCAGCAATTCCACTGGTGTCATGCGTGTGGAAATGAATTGGGATTGCGACTTCTTCTTTGAGCGCTGTCACAAGCTTCCGGGCGGCATCAGGACGGCATAAGCCAGCCATGTCCTTGATACCAAGCACATGAGCACCGGCTTTTTCTAATTGCTTAGCGAGATTCACATAGTAGCGTAGGTCGTACTTGGTCTCGCTTGGATTGGAGAGATTTCCGGTGTAACAAATAGCAGCTTCGACAACTTTTCCGGTGGCACCGACAGCATCGATGGCCACACGCATATTGTCGATCCAGTTAAGGGAATCGAAGATACGGAAAACGTCGACACCGCCCGCTGCAGCGCGCTCGACAAAATAACGCACCACATTATCGGGATAATTTGTATATCCCACCGCATTCGCCGACCTCAACAGCATCTGCAGCAGAAGATTAGGCATCGCCTCCCGCAATTGAGACAAGCGCTCCCATGGATCTTCTTTTAGGAACCGCATCGCGACATCAAATGTTGCGCCGCCCCAACATTCTACGGAGTACAGCTCAGGCAAGAGACTGGCGTAATAAGGCGCAATAGCCACTAAGTCGTGAGTACGAACACGCGTCGCGAGTAGACTCTGGTGTGCGTCACGCATCGTTGTATCGGTGATGAGCACGCGATTTGATTGGAGCATCCAATCTGCCAATCCTTTCGCCCCACGTTCCTCTAGGATTTGCTTAGTGCCGCTCGGCGGAGTCTGCAGAATCATCTTTGGCAGCTGTGGCTCTGCCAGACGCGCTGGCCTCGAGCGGTTCTTGACCTCTGGGTTGCCATTGACGATCACGTCACCGACGAAATTCAATAAACGCGTCGCGCGGTCGCGGCGCCGCGGTGTCTTGAACAACTCTGGCGTCTGGTCAATGAATTTCGTCGTGTATGACCCGTCTGTGAAGGACGGGTGGTTAATCACTTGGTCGAGAAAACGCAAATTCGTCGTAACACCGCGGATACGAAACTCCCACAGCGCCCGATGCATACGTCGCACGGTCTCTTCGGCAGAGGGTGACCAAGCCGTCACCTTCACGAGTAGAGAGTCATAGAATCGACCAATGAATGCACCAGAGTAAGCCGTGCCTGCATCTAGACGAATTCCGAAACCTGCCGGGCTTCGATAGGCCGTAATTCGGCCGTAATCAGGAATGAAGTTATTTTCTGGATCCTCAGTCGTAATGCGGCATTGCATCGCATGACCTGTGACCCGGATCTGATCTTGATGTGGTACTCCGGACTCGGAACTTCCGATCGTGGAGCCTTCGGCGATACGTATCTGCGCTTTGACAATGTCGATGCCCGTCACTACTTCAGTGACGGTGTGTTCGACCTGAATTCGCGGGTTGACTTCAATAAAGTAAAACTTACCGGTGTCCGCATCCTGAAGGAATTCGACCGTTCCGGCATTTCGATAATTGACCGCTTGGCCAATTTTGAGTCCCAAAGCGCAGAGATTCTGCCTTGCCCGGTCATCGAGAAATACCGTCGGAGCACGCTCTACGACTTTCTGGTTTCTGCGCTGAACCGTACAGTCCCGCTCCCAGAGATGTACCAAATTGCCATGCGAGTCACCCAAGATTTGGACTTCAACGTGTCGGGCACGGCGCACTAACTTTTCTAGATAAACCTCATCATTACCGAAAGCCGCTTTAGCCTCACGGCGCGCGGTGGCCACGAGTTCATGCAAGCTGGATTGGTCTTCTATGATGCGCATACCGCGCCCACCGCCGCCCCAGCTTGCCTTGAGCATCAGTGGATAACCAACAGAATTGGCTAGTGCCTCAATTTCATCAGGGTCAGTGGGCAGCGGCCCCGTCGCTGGCATCACCGGCACACCGGCTTGAATCGCTAAATTGCGCGCTGAAACCTTGTTGCCGAGCGTACGCATCGTTTCAGGGAGGGGGCCGATGAAGGTAATCCCTGCCGCCGCGCAAGCGTCAGCAAATTCCGGATTTTCTGACAAAAAGCCATAGCCGGGATGGATCGCCTGAACATTCGCGTCTCGGGCAATTCGGATGATGTCCGCAATGTCGAGGTAAGCATCGATGGGCCCTTTTCCATCGCCAACCAAATAGCTTTCGTCAGCTTTAGTGCGGTGCAGCGAGAATCGATCCTCGCGCGAGTAGATAGCGACCGTACGAATACCCAACTCATTAGCCGCACGCATGACCCGAATAGCAATTTCGCCGCGATTGGCGATCAGGATCTTGTGGATCCTTCCCGTTGGAGAGGTTTGAGCAGGCATGAGCGGTCCTGTGGGGCCAAATTTGGCCGAACGAAGCGAAGGTTTTGGCCATGATAAACGCCTCGTTTCGCACCGCAATATTTTTATGTTTTTCTTGGGCTTGGACTCGATTCTGCGCCCCAATGTGGTTCATCGAAGTCCGCAATGCGCACCGTCATGGTGCGGTACTCACGCGACCTTGAGCGGCTTCCTAAAATGCCCAGTTTTCATCGCTGCATAAGAAATTTCGTTATCAAAGTATGTCTGGTTTCTGCCCCTCACTTTGGCTTGGTACAGAGCTTCGTCCGCAGCCTGCACGATGCCACCGGCGGAACGCTCGAGCTGCGGGACTACAAAGGCAACACCCACCGATACGGTGACCCGGTCGGACACCTCGGACGCGCCGTGGCGTATCGACAGCACCGACAAACCTTCATGAATGCGTTGGGTCAGTTCTTCCAGATATTCGAGCGTCGTGTCGTAGAGAATGATCGCGAATTCTTCACCGCCGATACGGGCCGCGAAATCGAGCGGCCGTCGCGCGGAGCGGGCCAGAGCCTGTGCAACTTTGCGCAGACATTCATCGCCTCCGCGATGGCCATGCTCATCGTTGTAGCGCTTAAAAAAATCTATATCAATCAGAATCATGGCCAACGTTACGGCTTCACGTTGAGCCATCGCCCAATGCCGATTCAAGTGCTCATCGAACGCTTTTCGATTGTAGAGACCCGTCAGTCCGTCTCGCACCACCGTCGTCGACATCTCACGCAGTTGATGTCGCTCAAGAAAATGGTGACGGATACCCTCCTCCACGGAGTAACTCACCGTCGTGGCCACAATCAACGAGGCTAAGAGAATGGACGCGTTGTAGAGCACTGATGACTCAGGCAGGCCAGCGCTTAATGCGAGGGCAAGATAGATCGACCATAGGGCGGCGCCGACGCTAATGGCTTCGTAGAACAGCAGGCCAAGCAGAAAACTCGAAAATAAGACGTAAATCAGTAGACCGGAAAAGAGCGTCGAGACTCCCTCAACTGATCCTTGTACGTCGACCAGAATGATGCCAATGCCGAGCAACACGGACAGCCACGGCGCCCAGCGGGGGTACATCTGATGGGGGCGTCGGTGATAGGTGAGACCGATCAGGATGGCGAGAGCCGTGGTCAGCCCACCAAATTGCAGCAAATATAGGCCCGTATGGGCAGCGTCGCCCACTAACAGAACATCGGCGAGGCCAAAGCCCAAGAGCATGAATACGGCGAGGAAAAGATTCGCTCGAATACGTTTTAAACGGTCGCGCACAAACTCGCGTCGAAACTGTGATTCGACGCCGGGCTCGTCAAACCGCAACTGCTCGAAGCCCTTCTTGAGCTGCCGCGCAATCGACGATTCGTCGATGATCAGTTTTTGAGTTTCTTCGGCATTCACGCAGGTGCGACCTCGTCCGACTCCGATGAGTCGTTCGACGCCCGTAGTTAACCCCGACGGCGCTTTGGAAACTGAGGATTAGTGCACGAAACTCGAATCCGGCAGCCTAACTGCGGGTATTGCAGACCGTCGAAGGTGGTCAATCCGCGAAGTAGGCGCCCAGATATTCCCGAAACGAGCCCTGCTCGGACTTCTCAATGCGTTCATGCGCTTCGAGTGACTCATCTGCCTCAGCGTTGAATTCGGTGAGGCGCGACGACGCGAGTGGCGGGAGACCCCTAAAATAGTCACGGTAGCCCTGACTGGTGCGATGGGCGAGGTCGTAAAAAGACTCTTCACGCTCACGCAAATCGCGAAGAATCTGCGCCGACGGCGTAGCCTCTGGATTCTGAAATTTCGCTCGCGCCGAATCCAATGCCGTGGTGTACGGACGAGCGGCATTGGACCCATCAAGCAACTCACAAACGCCTTCCATCGCGTCAATGATTTCAGTGCCCCAGACAGCCAGGGGTCGACGTCGACCGTCTAGCATCAGCGCAAGCCCCGGCTCACGCCCGCGGCGAGCCACTGTTGTGTGGTTCCCATCCAGAGCAGCCTGTTCTGCGTGAGTAAAAAGTGGGCTGGGCGCTATGAGGCAAAATGCGGCAAAAGCCTCCAGAAAGTGGAGCTTATCCGGATTCACGCCGACCGGATCCAAGATACCGACGTCGAGTGAACGCATCTCGACGTACTGCACACCTGCTCGTCGCAATGCCTTGGTGGGACGCTCACCCGAGCGCGCCACGCGTTTAGGTCGAATAAAGGCGTAATACTCATTCTCAATTTGCAAGGTATTGGCGCTCAGTTGCCGCCACTCACCATCGACCTCCACCCCAAGCGACTGATAGGCCGGATGAGGTGTCGAAATCGCGGCAGTCAGGTCCCGGACGTACTCGTCTAAAGAATTCACTGATATCGCAAGACCCGCTTGAGTCGTATTGCGATAACCAAGATCGCTCATCCGCAGTGATGTCGCGAATGGCCCATACAAAGTGCCCGGACTGAGTTCGGCGAGCCCGTGGTTTTCCCGTCCGTTCACGAAAGAACGACAGAGCGCTGGCGAAGCGCCAAAGAGGTAAGGAATGATCCAACCATGCCGGCGGTAATTGCGCAGTACACCGAAATAACTCTCGGACACGAAGTTTGAGTCGGGGCCGTTCGTTCGTCCCGATAAGCCTGCCCAGACCTCCCATAATTTCTGCGGGAATGAATAATTGAAATGGACGCCCGCGATCGCCTGCATGATCCGGCCATAACGGATACCGAGCCCACGCCGGTAAATATTCTTCATCTTCGCGACGTTAGAGTCGCCGAACTCAGCGATTGGGATACTGGCATCACCTTGCAGACGGCATGGCATGCTGGTTGCCCAGAGAATTTCATCATCCAGGTGGGAATACACAAACTGATGTAAATCCGTGAGGTACTGCAGCAACTCGCCGTTGTCAGTGAACGTCGGGGTGACGAGCTCTATCAGTGCCTCCGAGTAGTCCGTCGTGATGTGTTCATTGGTCATCGACGAACCAAACGCCCGAGGATGGGGCGTCTTGGCAATACGCCCGTCAGCGCCGACTCGCAAAGATTCTTTTTCAACACCCTTCAGACCACCGGCCAGAACCCCGATTTCGCGGGCATTGACCAGAGCGGATAACTGACGATCGAAGCGGTAGTCGAGGCGAGCGTCGGACACGTACTTCTCCCAGAGAAGCGTCTAGTGTACTTGATCAGCGTTACAGTCCGTTCGACGCGTATTCAGGCTTAGGGAGTTCCCGTCGGGAGACGGCCTGAAAGCGCCAGATTAATAGGATGGCAGCGACCGCAAGCCCTGCGATAAGTCCCCACCAAACGCCTTCAGGCCCGAATCCGAGGACAATTCCTGCGCTGAAAGCGAGCGGGAATCCCACGCCCCAATAGGCGCCTAATGTGATGATCAACGGTACCCGCGCGTCCTTGAATCCACGTAACGCTCCCATTGCACCGACCTGAAGCCCGTCAGATAACTGGAAAACGGCTCCTAGGAGCAGCAAATTCCCGGCCATTGCGCGTACCGATGGATCGGCTGTATACAGACTTGCGATTGCGTCATGCTGGGTGATCACCACGATGACCGACAGGAGCATCAGTACGCCGCACAGGAAGATGCCGGCGAATCCTGCTCGGCGCGCACCCGGCGCATCCCGTCCACCCAGAGCATGGCCGACATGAATGGTTGTAGCTGAATGCAAAGAAACCGCAGCCATAAACGTAAAGGACACATAGTTCATCGCAACTTGATGCGCTGCAACGATGTCTGCGCCCAGTGTCCCAATCATCAGACCAGCCGACGAGAACAATGCCGTTTCGGCCACCATAGCGCCGGCAATCGGCAGCCCCAACGCGAGGATTTCCCGTACCAGAGCAACGTCCAATCCAACGGGGAGCCTGGCGATATTGAAAGGCTTATATCCGCCATGCAGGCTAATCCATAACAGGAACATTCCAGCCATACACCACTGGGAAATCGCCGTAGCGACTCCAGTGCCGACGGCCCCGAGCGCTGGCGCGCCAAAGTGCCCGTACATCAGAACCCAGTTCAATCCAACATTGATTGCGAAGGCGATCAGAGCGATGGCCATCACAGGTCGTGTTCGGCCGACCCCTTCGCTCGTGCAGCGCAAACCGTGGGCGAATAAGAGACCTGGGAGCCCGTATGACATGGCGTGGACATAGTCTCGAGCAATCGGCGCAATCGTCGGATCCGTACCAATGATGTGCAGTGCCGGCCCAACAGACCAGAGCCCTGTAACCATTAATACCGCAACAGCGAGGAGCACCCATAGTCCCTGTCCCGCATAGCGGCCGACCCGAGCAAAATCACCTGCGCCGTCCGCGTGTGCGGAGAGCGGAGAAAGGGCGGTCATCATTCCAAGACCAAAGTACATGAATAGGGCATAAAAACTCGCCCCTACGGCGACGGCGCCCAGTGCATGTGTCCCTAAGCGCCCAGCCATGATCGTGTCGGCCAATGGCATTGCCGCAAGTGCCAAATTGGCTGCCAGCAGCGGTGCGCCGAGATGGAGGATTGCGACGGCATCTCGAAAGAATGGCCGCCGCCCCCATACGCGGGTCATCAACACACTTCAAAAAGGCCCGCCGCGCCCATACCGCCACCGATACACATTGTGGCGACCACGTGTTTCGCGCCTAACCGCTTACCAGCCAAGAGAGCATGGCCCGTCATGCGTTGTCCGCTCATGCCATAAGGATGACCGACCGCGATCGCGCCGCCATCGACGTTTAAACGCTCATCGGGAATACCTAACTTTTCGCGGCAATAGAGCACCTGCACCGCGAAGGCTTCATTGAGCTCCCATAAATCAATGTCGGATACGGACAGACCAGCCCGCGCCAATAATTTTGGCACCGCATAAACTGGGCCAATGCCCATTTCCTTCGGGTCGCAACCTGCCACGGCAAAGCCGCGGAAATACCCCAGCGGTTCTAAACCCCGACGCTCCGCCAGATCGGCGGCCATCAATACAACGGCTCCAGCGCCATCGGAAAACTGACTCGCGTTCCCCGCAGCAATAACGCCGCCAGGCAAAGCGGGTCGGATCGTTGCCAGCGCCTGCGCTGTCGTTCCCTCGCGCAACCCCTCGTCACGCTCAACCGTCACTTCGCGTGTCGACAAACGACCGCTGGTCTTGTCGACAGTTGCTGCAGTCACGGTAATCGGGGCAATTTCGTCTTGAAAAAAACCGGCCGCCTGACCGGCGCATGCGCGCTGCTGGCTCCGAGCGCCATAGGCGTCCATGTCGTCACGCGCAATTCCGTATCGGCGAGCGACCTCTTCAGCAGTGTCCAACATGCTCCAGTAAACCCCGGGCGCGTTAGTCTTGAGCCAGGCCTCTTCATTGAAATTTCGATTTACCGTTGACTGCACGATCGAAATCGATTCGACGCCGCCGGCCACATACACATCACCTTCACCTGCAAGGATCCGCTGGGCCGCGAGCGCGATCGCTTGCAAGCCTGATGAACAAAATCGATTCACCGTCATGCCGGCAACGCTATCCGGGCAGCCGGCCCGCAAGGCGATCTGGCGGGCGATGTTGCCGCCGGTTGCACCTTCGGGCAACGCGCAACCCATGATGACGTCTTCGACCTCAGCGGCCTCAACTCTCGCCCGTTCGATGGCGGCGCGTACGACGTGCCCGCCCAACGTAGCGCCATGGGTAAGATTAAAAGAACCCTTAAATGACTTAGCTAATGGGGTTCGTGCAGTCGATACGATCACAACTTCGCGACTCATGAGCGGGCTCCGGTCGAATTGAAGGCGCCGCTTGATGCGGCAAGGCGAGCGAGCAGAGGCGCCGGCGTCCAGAATGAAGGATCACCGTGTGGATTACGGGAGAACTCATTCATCCGTTGGACTACAGCATAAAGCCCAACTTCATCCGCGTAACACATTGGGCCACCGCGGTAGACGGGGAATCCGTACCCAGTCAGGTACACGATATCAATGTCAGATGCCCGCTGCGCGATCCCCTCTTCCAGAATGAGAGCAGCTTCGTTGACCAACGCGTATACCAAGCGATCAACAATTTCGCGCGCATCGATCTTACGGGCAACCATCCCATTTGCGTTGCGATGCTGAATAATCAGGTCATCTACGACGGCAGACGGATAGGCATTGCGATCGCCTTTGCGGTAGTCGTACCACCCGCCGCCCGTCTTTTGTCCGAAGCGGCCTAACTCACATAACCGATCCGCAACTTTCGAATACACCACATCCGGGCGTTCAATCGCTCGACGCTGGCGAATATGCCAGCCGATATCGTTGCCAGCCAGGTCGCTCATCCGGAATGGGCCCATCGCAAAACCGAAAGCCTCCATCGCTGCATCTATTTCAGATGGGCTCGCGCCTTCATCCACCATAAACAACGCTTGACGAACATATTGTTCAATCATGCGATTGCCGATGAAGCCATCGCATACGCCAGAAACAACTGCGGTTTTTCGCAAGGTTTTCGCTAATCTCATGGTCGTTGCCAGAACGTCAGGCGCAGTCTCTCGACCACGCACGACTTCGAGCAATTTCATGATATTGGCAGGACTAAAAAAGTGAGTGCCGATGACCTCCGCGGGGCGCGAGGTGATCGCCGCTATAGCATCCACGTTGAGCGTCGATGTGTTGGTGGCCAGAATCGCACCGGACTTGGCCACTTGATCGATCGCCAAGAAGACATCTTTTTTAACCGCCATGTCTTCGAAAACAGCCTCGATGATGATGTCTGCTTTCGACAGGTCGGCGTATTCCAAGGTCGGCTTGAGCAACCCGAACCTTGCGTGGGCTGCTTCCGGTGTCAGTCGGCCTTTCTTCACTTGGCCTTCGATGACGTCCTTAACTCGGCTCACGCCGCGCTCTAGGGCGTCTGCACCAGTTTCGAGCAGCACCACGGGAATACCAGCCGAGAGAAATGTCAGGGCAATGCCAGATCCCATCGTACCGGCTCCGATGACCGCCGCAGTTTTCAGGTCCCGTAGGGGCGTGGACTCGGGCACATCTGCGAGCTTTGCAGCAGCGCGTTCGGCGAAAAACGCATGCCGCAAGGCTTTTGAAACCGGTGTAAACATCAGCTCAATAAACAGGGACCGCTCTACCGCGAGCCCCTCATCGAAGGATTTGGTTGCCGCCGCTTCAATGGCATCAATACATTTCAACGGTGCCGGGTACGCGGCATACGCCGCGCGCACAGTATTTCTGGCAAAGATCAGTAGCGGCTCTACATGTGGACCCGCTGCGGATCGATCGCGAGCCCGTGGCAAGCGCTTGCCAGCTTGGTGGTCAGTACCGCGAGCTGCCGCAAAGCTCACCGCGGCGGCGAGCAGATCCCCATCAACCAACTGTGAAAGTAAGGGGGTTCCGGCAAATAATTTAGCCGGCACGGGCTCACCACCCAAAATCACGTTAAGGGCGTTTTCGACGCCAATGAGCCTCGGTAGACGCTGGGTACCACCGGCACCGGGTAGCAGTCCGATTTTCACTTCCGGCAGGCCGAGCTTGGCTGTTGTAGACGCCAGCCGATAATGGCAGCCCAGAGACAATTCAAGTCCGCCGCCAAGACAAGTGCCGTCGATCGCGGCGATGACTGGCTTTGGGCTCGATTCAACTAGGCTAATCAAGTCAGCAAGGTTGGGGGCCGCAAGCATCGCAGGCGTACCAAATTCTCGGATATCGGCGCCCGCGGAGAACAATCCATTATTGCCGGCCAACACGATGGCGGAAACCGCTGGATCCTGTATGGCACCCGCTATAGCTGCAGCGAGTTCAGCGCGGGTCTGGCGCCCCAAGCTATTGACCGGGGGTTCACCGAATCGGATGACAGTGACCGCGCCTTCGCGAATTGACGTGACGGTACTCATGAAACATCCTCATAGGGAGTGCGAGCCTGATTATGCCACCCCTCACCGGGTCTACTGCTTAGCTTTGCCAACCACGAACCTCGTTTTCCCGGATGGCATAGCCGCGGCGTTGCGCTCAGAATAGGCGCTCCCGCAAACTGAAAAATGACGCCATGAATTCCACTGTCAAAGATCGGATAGAGATCACGGCCGCAGACGGCCATCGACTGGGCGTCTATCGAGCTCGCCCGACCGGCGAACCCCGCGGAAGTGTTCTGATAATTCAGGAAATTTTCGGGGTTACTGCACACATTAAGGCGGTTGCCGACGCCTATGCTGAGGCCGGCTATGAAGCGCTCGCACCACAATTGTTTGACCGGATTACGCCGGACTTGACCGTCCCGTACAGTGATATTTCGACCGGGCTAGCCCACGCGTATTCCATCGATACGGCATTCATTATTCGCGACCTTGATGCCACTCAACGAGCGGCTGCCCGGCCTGATCAGGCCGCCACGGTTGGATTTTGCTGGGGGGGCCGACTCAGTTATCAAGCGGCCTGCCGGCTCAATCTCAAGGCTGCCGTCATTTATTATGGCGGGGGTTTGCCGTCTTGCTTGCCGGAGACACCCAGCTGCCCCACGCTTTTTCACTTTGGGGAGCAGGACACGGCAATCCCGCAATCAGATGTCGAGCAAATGCGCACTGCCGTGACCACCGCTGAGATCCATCTTTATCCTGCAGGCCACGCTTTCAACAATACCGATCGTGCCTCCTATGAGCCGGTCAGCGCGGCCCTTTCTTTGAGCCGTACACTGGCGTTCCTTCAACGCCATCTCGGCTGAATAACAACGACTCCATCGAAAATTAGGACCAATTTATGACGACTTTGATGCTGAATGACCCCTCTTTGTTACGCAACCTTTGCTATATCGACGGGGCGTGGATCGGCGCTGATGATGGAAGCTTGGTCGCCGTCACAGACCCTGCATCGGGAGAGACACTGGCTGAAGTGCCAGTTTGCGGGGTCGCGGAAACTCGTCGCGCCATCGAGGCGGCCAAGCGCGCACTACCAGCGTGGTCCAGCAAATCAGCCAAGGAACGCGGAAAAATTCTTCGTCGCTTTGCGGAATTAATGGTGGCGAACGCCGAAGATCTCGGCCGCCTCATGACCGCTGAGCAAGGCAAGCCCCTCGCCGAGGCTAAAGGCGAGGTCGGCTACGCGGCATCTTTTTACGAATGGTTCGCAGAAGAGGGGCGACGGATATACGGTGACCTCATCCCTTCACCTGCACCCGACAAGCGGCTACTGGCGATGCGTCAACCGGTCGGCGTGGTGGGCGCAATTACGCCCTGGAACTTCCCGGCGGCCATGATCACCCGCAAGGCCGGCGCGGCATTAGCCGCCGGTTGCACGATCGTCATCAAACCCGCTGAATCGACGCCGTTGTCCGCATTCGCTCAAGCAGAGCTTGCAGAGCGCGCTGGCGTGCCGAAGGGCGTGTTCAATGTACTCACCGGTCGCGCCTCAGCGATTGGTGGCGAAATGACCTCCAATCCTACAGTCGCGAAGATCACCTTCACCGGCTCAACGGCTGTCGGTAAGCTCTTGATGCGGCAATGTGCTGATACGGTGAAAAAAGTTTCGCTAGAATTGGGCGGCAACGCTCCGTTCATCGTCTTTGATGATGCGGACCTCGATGCGGCCGTTGCTGGCGCGATCGCCTCCAAGTATCGAAATACTGGGCAAACCTGCGTTTGCGCGAATCGCTTGCTCGTACAGTCTGGGGTTTATGACGCATTCGTCGAAAAACTTGTTGCCGCGACAAAAAAACTGCGTGTCGGCGCTGGCCTTGAAGGCCCGACTGAACAGGGTCCGCTGATCGATAGTAAAGCGGTGGCTAAAGTCGAGGAACACATCGCTGACGCTGTCGAGAAGGGCGCAACGATTGCGCTCGGCGGAAAACGGCATGCCCTGGGCGGCACGTTCTTCGAACCAACCATCCTGACGAACGTGACACCAGACATGAAGGTCGCTCGAGAAGAGACTTTCGGACCTGTTGCCCCTATTTTCCGCTTCGAAACGGAGGCGGAGGCGATTCAAATGGCGAATGACACCGAATTCGGGCTTGCGTCGTACTTCTTCACACGCGATCTAGCGCGCTCCTGGCGCGTCTCCGAGGCCTTGGAGTACGGAATAGTCGGCCTGAATACGGGCATCATTTCCACTGAAGAAGCGCCTTTCGGGGGCTGGAAGGAATCCGGGATTGGTCGCGAAGGTTCACGCCACGGCATTCTTGATTACACGGAACTCAAGTACGTCTGCGTCGGCGGCTTGATGCCTTGAAGATTCGGCCGCTGACCGAACGTGGTTTGACGGTACTGCTTGCGGCGGTTACCGCGTCTGGGCCACTGTCGCTAGGCATCTATATGCCCGTGCTGCCCCTGGCACGGGCTGAATTCCATGTCAGCGTTTCCGCCGCGAGCGCCACCGTTACGGCAGCGCTTGTGGCGTATGCGATCGGGTTGTACGCCTATGGTCCGCTCTCAGACCGGTACGGACGGCGCCCTTTAATTTTGACCGGACTGTCCATCTACTTGGTCGGCGTGCTCACTGCTCTGTTTGCCAACTCGATCGGCATGCTGACGGTCGGGCGCGTGATATCGGCATTGGGTACCTCAGCCGGAGTCACCGTCGCTAGGGCTGTACTTGGCGATTTATACGCGCGCGAACATATGGCGCTACGACTCGCAACCATCACGATGGTAATGTCCATCGCGAATGCCTTATCACCAGCATTGGGCGGCGTGTTGGGTGATCTGGTCGGCTGGCGTATCGTCTTCGCGATTCAAGTTGTCATCGCCATCGTCGTCGGCGGCGCCGCCTTACGCTGGCTGCCGGAGACCCGCGCCCCTTCCACGGCTGCGTCTGATCGCAGCGTGCTTGGCGCTTCTATAGAATTGGCCAGAGATCGTGCGTTTCTAGGCTACGCGCTGCAGACCGGTGCTCTTTACGCAATTTTCTTCGTTTTCGTCTCGCTCGTGCCCTACATTTTCAAAAATCTCGGGCGTACGAGTGCTGAATATGGCACTTGGTATTTGCTCCTTTCCTTCAGCTATTTTTGCGGCAACTGGTTCACGACGCGCTATTCCTTTCGTCTTGGACTTGATCGCCTCATCACGACCGGAATTATTGCGCAAGCGCTAGGGGCAACCGTCGGTGTCGCGCTCGCGTTATTCGGCCTCTGGCATCCGGCCTTCTTGTTCCTACCCTGGTGTTTGATTGCCTTCGCTCAGGGCCTCACGCTGCCAAACCTAACGGCAGCCGCCGTTGCACGATCGCCCTCAAATGCAGGCGCGGCCTCTGGTCTCATTGGATTCGGGCAGCAAATCATTGGCGCTATGGCTGTGCAAGGTATGGCAAACGCCAGCACCACCACCCCGATACCGGTCACCACGTTTATTGCCGCGGGTGCGATCGTCGCAGCAACCACTTGGCTCATCACGCCTGCGCACATTCGAATGCCATCGCATCGACCGCATCAGTCCTAAGCCATGTTAGGGCGCTTCATAGAATTGGCCGTGCCATCTCGTGAGCCCTTAGCGTCCGCCGAGTTTTATGGCAAGTTGGGGTTTTCAATCGCTCCGGAGACGGGAAGCGTCTCGTCCGCCGCCGCAACCTTCAGCGATGGTCGAATTTCCCTCGGCTTGTACGAGTCGTCGGTCCAAGAGCCCACGTTGGTGTTTGTGCGACCAGACCTCGCGCGAGCGCTAGAGCAATTTGAAGACGCCGGCCTCATCGTCGATACCGCTGCCATTGGCGACCATGCGTTTAATCAGATTGATGGCCGCATTCGGGGTGGGCTAAGGGTGCGAATCATCGAAGCGCGCACGAGTTCTCCGGTGCCCCAAAAGCCCTCGCTGCTGGGTTGGTTTGAAGAGATCTCTTTTCCAATGGTCCAGCCGGATACCGATGGACTGGAATCATTCGGATTTGTGCTCTTCGACACGTCATCAGCCGTGGGGCGCCGCGTCACGCTGACCAACGACGCCGTCACCATTGGGTTGCATGGCGCGCATTTGCACCCACACGCATGGCTAACGTTCGAAAATGACGATATCAACCAATTACGACACAGCTTGGCGTCTCGGGGTATTTTGGAAGATCGCTCAATGATGCCCGGATTTGATCGATCTCACGGCCTGATCTTGATGTCGCCGGAGAGCCTACCCATTTTTGTCAAAGCATCAGACAACGCGAGAGAAGCGAGGTAAAGCGGTCGCCTCGCTGGACCTACGCAAGTGGGCGTCAAATAACATCGCTACGTTGCGCATCAACAGCCGGCCACGCGCTGTGATCACGATTGAACGCTGTTCCCGGATAACCAAGCCATCCCGCTCCAATGCAGCAAGCGCGGTCAGTTCAGGGGCAAAGTACTGCTCAAAATCAATCCGGTGTTCAGCTTCAATCGCATCAAATTCAAGACGCGTTGCGCACATGAGCGCCTGAATCACGTTTCGGCGCAATCGATCGTCAGGCTGAAGGGCTACGCCCTTTTTTATCGCGAGATTGCCGGATTCGATGAGACGATAATATTCCGGCAGCGTTTTCGCATTTTGCGCATACGTATCGCCGACTTTCGAAATCGAACTCACGCCTAGGGCGATGAGATCGCATTCAGCTCGGGTCGAGTAGCCTTGAAAGTTTCGCTGCAGAGTCCCTGCTTGTTGCGCTTTCACCAACTCATCGGTCGGCAGAGCAAAGTGATCCATGCCAATGTAAACGTAGCCGGCTTCTGTCAGCGTTTCGACAGTGAGTCCCAGTAAGCCAAGCTTGTATTCGGGGGAGACTAGATCAGCAGTTTTGATCTGTCGCTGTGCTTTGAATAAATGTGGCAAGTGCGCATAACTGTAGGCGGCAATTCGGTCAGGGCGAGCCTCGATAACTTTTTCAAGCGTGGACCGAAAGCTAGCGAGAGATTGGCGCGGCAGGCCATAAATTAAGTCCACACTGATACTTTCAATTCCGATTCGACGCGCGTGCCCGATCAAATTTAAGGTTTCTTCTTCTGATTGAATACGATTTACGGCTTCTTGGACTTGAGTGTCGAAGTCCTGAACACCTAGACTAAATCGATTAAATCCCAGAGTTTGCAGGCGCTTTAGTCGCGCCGGATCGACTGTTCGCGGATCGATTTCGATTGAGTACTCTCTGTCAGCGTCATCTTTCAACGAAAAATGTTTCCGCATGACTTCGAACAGCTCATACATCTCGTCATCGTTTAAGAAGGTCGGCGTGCCGCCACCGAAGTGCAGCTGGTCGACCTGACGGGTCCGATCGTAAAGTTTTCCCTGCCGCTCGATTTCAAGGAACAGGTGTTCCAAATAAAAACGTGACCTCCCGTGGTCCCGAGTAATCACTTTATTGCAGCCGCAGTAAAAACACGGGCTTTCGCAAAATGGGACGTGGATATAAAGGGACAGAGGCTTCGGATCGAGCGCATTACTCGCACGGGCAGCCACATCATATTCGACAACACCGAAGCCCTCGTGGAACTGTACGGCGGTCGGATAAGACGTATAGCGAGGCCCGGGGCCGTCGTAACGGCGGACGAGATCGGCGTCAAAGACGGCATTGAGTTGAGAAGCGTTCATCGGTCGAAAATATCGAAGCCGATTCGTTCGCGCGATAGGGTAAATACGGATCCAAACCGCGATGTGTGGGGTGTTGTTAGACTATCGGCCCGTTTTTTGGTCCCCGACTATGGATTTTGTACACCCGAACGATGTGCTCATTGTCTTTGCGTTGCCATCGGAGGCCGGCGATCGGTTCCACGGCCTGCCAAGCAACGTGCTCTACACCGGCGTAGGCAAGGTGAATGCCAGCTATGCACTGACGCGTTGGTTGTCGCAACGGCGTCCAAAATTAGTGCTTTCTTTTGGGACCGCAGGCAGTCCCAAGTTCCCGCCGCACTCTCTCGTTGAATGTACTCATTTCATTCAACGAGATATGGACGCCCGCGGGCTCGGCTTTGCGTTAGGTGAGACGCCGATGGATCCCATGCCGTCGGTCATCTCGGTACCCCGTCGGCTACCAAAGTTGGTTGAGGGTCGCTGCGGCAGCGGAGACAGCTTCGTTAGCGGCCACAACGTCGTCGGCTGCGACGTCGTCGACATGGAGGCCTATGCCTTGGCGAAAGTCTGCGCGAAGGAAGAGATCCCGTTTTTAGCCTGTAAATACGTGACAGACGGTGGCGACGAGTCAGCGGATCGGGATTGGGCTGACAATTTGCCACACGCTGCAGCAGCGTTTCGTGACCTCTACGACCAGTTGGTCACCGTCGCCCATTCATGAGTGTCTGGCCGTTTCGCATTGACGGATTTCTGGTCGCGATTGTCACAGCGGTATTCGCGGCGGCTTTAGTCCCTCAGTTGGGTACCCGCGGTGGGCCACTGCATATCGAATTTCTGACCGCGGTTGCTGTGGCTCTCGTATTTTTCCTGCACGGCGCGATGTTGCCGCTAGAGTCCCTGCGCAAGGGAATTCGCAATATTCGTTTGCATCTCGTTTGCCAAGGGTCGACTTATCTGTTTTTCCCCGCAGTCGGATCTGTCATAGCGTTTTTCGTCAAAGGGATACCTAGCGCGATCGGCCTTGGGTTTTTCTTTATGTCGACCGTGTCCTCCACCATCTCATCTGCCGTTGCCATGACGGCTCTAGCCGGTGGGGACGTCGGAGGCGCCCTTTTCAACGCAACCCTATCCGGGATGCTCGGAGTCGTTATTACGCCGATTTACGCCACCGCTATGGCCCATACGGTCGGCGTAAGCCTCTCTCTCGCTTCCGCGATCAAAGCCGTTGCGATCAAAATTCTGTTGCCTCTCGCAATAGGTCAACTGTCACGCCCAGCTTTACTGCGGCCACTAGAGAATAACCGGGCCCTGGTGCACTGGTTTGATCGAGGCTCGATCGTGTTGATTGTTTACGGAGCATTTTGCGAGTCTGTATCGGCGGGCGTTTGGAGCCAGCAGTCCTTCGGAACGGTGGGCGCGTCCATTGCCTTAGCAATACTGGTCATGCTCGCGATCAGTTTGATTTTGCTGACACTGATTTGGGCCATGAAACTAGACCGAGAAGCAGCAATCACAGCCTATTTCTGTGGTTCTCAGAAGAGTTTGGCCAATGGCTTGCCGACGGCCTATGCGATCTTTGCTGGGTCAGTGTCCGTAGGGCTTATCGTAATGCCCTTGCTGATCTACCATCAGATCCAACTAGCCATCGGGGCGGTCATCGCCCGGCGTTTGGCGCAAAGGAAACTGTAATGCCTGATCAGTCAGCGGTCCGTTTTGACGATGTTGGAGAGTGTGTCGATGCGGCAATGCGCCGCGTGGGCAACAAGATTGTTTTGGCCATTCCGCTGGGAATGGGAAAACCGATCGCATTCGTCAATGAACTCTACCGGCGAGTGGCCCGCGACCCGTCGGTGGACCTGACCATCCTCACCGCCCTGTCGTTAAATCGCCCAACCGGCCGAACAGACCTCGATAAACGCCTGATGGGTCCGATGGCTGAGCGTATTTGGGGAGACTACCCGGATCTTGATTACATCAAGGCGGCTAAAGAGAAGCGGCTGCCGGCAAACATCAGGATCAGGGAGTTTTTCGTTCAAGCCGGGGCCTGGTTAAACGTTGCCTCAATCCAACAAGAATATTTGAGTTCAAACTATTCCCACGTGGTCCGCGATGCCATTGCCATGGGGGTCAACATGTTGGCCCAAGGTATTTCCGCGCGTGGCCTAGGACTTCGTGAGCAGTTCAGTCTTTCCGGCAATCCGGATCTGTCATTAGACCTCTTAGACTACTTTGAATCGCAGTCCGCGAATGGCGCTGCTGTCGTGAGCGTCGGAAGCGTCAATCGGCGCTTGCCATTTATGCTGGGTGCCGCCGCTTTAAATCGCCCCCGCTTCAATCTGGTCCTCGACCACGAGCGCTACGAACACGATCCTTTTTGTATCCCAAATGCAGCAATCGGCGATGTGGAACACGCCCTCGGCTTGAATGCAGCCGCTCTGGTGCGTGACGGTGGCACCTTGCAGTTAGGCATCGGCGAACTCGGCGAAGCGATTGTCTACGCGCTGCAATTACGGCAGCAGCGCAATGACGTCTACAGACACGTGTTGGATTCGACCGGTGTGGCGAACAGATTTGGCGAAACCATCCAGTCGATTGGCGGATTAGGGACTTTAGATCGCGGGATTTTTGCCAATACCGAAATGTTCGTTGATGGTTTCTTGGAACTGTATCGGTCGGGCATTCTGTCCCGCCGCGTTTATCCGCACGCTGTATTGCAACGTTTATTGGATGACCGGGAGGTTACCGAGAGGCCAGACCTGGAGATGCTTGTGGCCTTATCGAGGGCCGGGGTCCGACTGATCGATCATCGCGAGTTCTTGGCCCTAGAACGCTGCGGCTTGTTTGCTCCGGGTACGACCCATGACGGTAAATACACGCTGATTTCGCCGTTCGGTCGGCGTATTGAAGCGGATTTGGCGAGTGAGGAAGCCCGCGCCACCCTAGCGTCCGAGTGTTTATCTTTGCGATTAGAGGGAGGCCATGTCTTACATGGCGGCTTTATGTTGGGACCTCGAGCCTTCTATAGCGCGTTGAGAAATCTGCCTGAAGCCGACCGTGTTGCCTTCAACATGACCAGCGTCACCTGGACCAACGAACCCGGTGGACCGGACCATGCATTGAAAGTCGCGCAACGGCGCGACGCCCGTTTCATCAATACGACGATGATGGTTACCGGTTTAGGCGCTGCGGTATCGGACGCGCTTGAGTCCGGCCAAGTGGTGAGCGGGGTTGGGGGACAATTTAATTTTGTTTCTCAAGCTCATGCGCTACCCGGCGCGCGATCCATTTTGTTGGTCCGAAGCACCCGCACCGCCAATGGCAAAACAGTATCGAATATCGTGTGGAATTACGGACATACAACCGTTCCTCGCCACATGCGCGACGTTGTGGTCACTGAATATGGCGTAGCAGCATTGCGTGGTCTCACGGATAGGGATTGCGTTGTATCACTACTCGCCGTGACAGATTCCAGATTCCAAGACGATTTGCTCGCACAAGCCAAGAACGCTGGAAAAATCGAGCCTAGTTACGTGATTCCCGATGCTCACCGCAATAACCTGCCCGAAACGATTGAAGCAGCATTGCGGCCGTTGCGACGCGAGGGGTTTTTCTCAACATTCCCGTTCGGTTGCGATTACACAGCCGAGGAGTTGGTGTTGCAAAAAGCGTTGAGCAAAGTGACCGCGGCATCCGGTCAAATCACGTCCACGCTCTCCAATCTTCTACCAAGTAAATCCTTGGTTTCGGATCCAAAGATACGCCCATACCTTGAGCGACTTGGATTTGAAGAACCAAAGGACCGTCAGGAGAAGCAACTACAACAGTTAATCGCAAGCGCAGTCGCTAACGTACTCGCAGGACACTAAATCGGGCGGGAGGCGATGCGCTCGCTTTGACGACGTAGCATGGGCCCGAAGTCGGCGCTATCGTAGAATGCGGCGAGGGCGCCGAGGTCGGCTACCCGCCTCTGCAAATGTCGAGGCTGAACGTCCATCGGCATATCGCAGGCGATTCGAGTGAGCTCGCGAGCCAGAAATGCCGTTGCTCGGTGCGTATCTAGTTTCGCCGCGACACCAGTCGCTCCTCGAATAGGTAGCGCTGATACCCGCCGCAGGTCAGCATAAATGTCCTCTAGTGAGGAAAACTCGCTAAAAATAGCGGCTGCGGTTTTCTTACCGATGCCGGGTACGCCGGGAATATTGTCGACTGCATCTCCCGTGAGAGCGAGATAGTCTGCGATACGCTCGGGCTTCACGCCAAACCGGGACGGAATTTCGTGGTATCCAATGCGCTCATTACTCGCGTAGTCCCAAAAAACGTCGTCCAACCGAATTAATTGCGCGAGATCTTTGTCTCGGGTCACGATCGTCAGACGGTACCCTTTGTCACGCATGCGTTGGGAAAGGGTCCCAATAATGTCGTCTGCTTCATATTCCGGGCTGGCGTAATGCGCCAATCCAAGGTGATCACAAAGCTCTCGACACCGCACGAATTGTTCTTTCAACTCCGGCGGCGCGGGCTCTCGATTTGCTTTGTAATGCGGGAAGATTCGATTTCTAAAAGAGCTTGAGAGGCTTTCATCGAATGCTACGGCGATGTGGGTTGGATTTTCCTGCTCGATGAGATCACCGAGAAATTTTGCAAACCCGTAAAGCGCGTTGACCGGCCGACCCTGACCGTCGGCCATATCAGCCGGCATCGAGTAGTAGGCGCGAAAAATAAAGTAACTCGCATCAATCAGGTATAGATCCGACATCGGCTCAGTTTAATGGATGTCGAAGACGCTGATGCAGCGGACTAGATCTCGGAAAGTGCGCGAGTAAATATTCCATTTGATCCGCCAACACACGCCGCCCTTTTAGGAATATGTATTCTGCATAGGTCGGGGTGAAAGGAACGGCCAATAATTGCATACCGGCCTGCTCTGGGGTTCGTGCTGCTTTGGCGTTATTACAGCGCCGACAGGCAGTCACTACATTGTTCCATATGTCTTTGCCGCCCTGGAAAAAAGGCCTGACATGATCGCGAGACAATTGTTGGGATGGGAATTTAAAGCCGCAGTACAAACACAGATGGTTGTCTCGCCGGAATAAGGTTTCGTTATTCAACGGGGGAATATAAGTGCCCCTCGTCGCGCCGGCATGACCGGAATGACCAATGGTCGCGACTATTGAATTGACTTCGATAAACGATGGATCGCCGGTTAATGCGTTAGTGCCCCCTCGGACCTTGTAGAGCGTAGTTCCACAGGTGTAGGCGACTTGACCGGTATAATAGAGGCGTACGGCCTCGCGGTAGTCTATCCACTCAAGGGGCATGCCAGAAACGTCGGTTCTTAGGGATTGCTGACCCAGCAGGTTCAAACTGCAATGGGAATCCGGCGCCGCCTCGACAGACAGCACTTTATTTTCCGGCCAAATTTCTAAGGCGCTCGGATTCATCGCAATACCTTACGAAAGTCATGTGCCATAATCAATTACGGCAGGACGCTTGTAATATTTCTATCACATGAGCCATTGGCGGTTGCCTCAGGCAGCGTCCCCGTCGTTGGCTCTGCTAGGAGCGCACGACGATGTCCTCTACTCCAGTCAGCGGTCTAACCCTGGGCGTACCACGGGAAACCCATGTCGGCGAGGCGAGAGTTGCCCTCGTACCCGAGGTCGCTTCGAAATTCATCGCTTTGGGCCATCGAGTGCTCATTGAAAAGGGCGCCGGCGCGTCGGCTCAGTTCCCGGATAGCGTTTATAAGGACGTGGAGTTCGTCGATTCGGCTGCCGAGGTCTATGCACGCGCCGACGTTCTGCTGAAAGTCCAACCACTGACGCCGACCGAAGCTAGTTTGGTGCGCGAGGGCACGGTCCATACCGGCTTCATGCAGCCCCACAATCATCTTGCAGCCGTTGCGACGCTGCGTGATCGCCAAATAACGAGTTTTGCCATGGAGTTAGTCCCCAGAATTTCCCGGGCACAGTCGATGGATGCGCTGTCATCGCAAGCCGCTATCTCGGGGTATAAGGCGGTCCTAATTGGCGCAAATACGCTCGATAAATTTTTGCCAATGCTCACGACGGCGGCCGGGACGATTCGCCCCGCCACAGTACTCGTCATCGGGGTCGGTGTAGCAGGTCTACAAGCCATCGCCACAGCAAAGCGTCTCGGTGCCATGGTCGAGGCCTATGACGTCCGTAGCGCGACCCGCGACCAAGTAAAGTCGCTCGGAGCTAAATTTGTTGAGACCGGCGTAACCGCCGAGGGTGCCGGCGGCTACGCGCGGGAATTGACGGCTGAAGAAAAGGCGAAGCAGCAGGAAGTACTCGATGGTCGAATTGCGGCAGCCGATATTGTGATTTCAACCGCCGGCGTACCCGGCCGTCCGGCACCGCGCATTATCTCCACTGCGGCTGTCGAACGCATGAAACCCGGCGCCGTGATCGTGGATATTCTTGCCGAGAACGGCGGCAACTGTGAGCTGACCCGTGCCGGAGAAACCGTCGTTCACCAGGGCGTGAAGATTGTGGGGCCCGTCAACCTGCCGGCACAGCTGGCGTATCACGCGTCCGAAATGTATGCGCGAAACCTCTATAACTTGTTAAGCCCCGCACTGAAGGGTGGGTTACTCAGCATTGATTGGACCGACGAAGTATTTGCAGGAACCGTGCTGACGCACGCCGGCGAAGTCAAACACGCACCAACGGCCCAGTTGCTGGCCCGCTAAAGGAGAGATCCATGAACGGTGTTATCGCGATTTATATATTCATGCTGGCAGGCTTTACGGGTTACGAAGTCATTTCTCGGGTGCCCGTTATTCTTCATACGCCTCTGATGTCTGGCAGTAATTTCGTCCACGGGATTGTCCTAGTCGGCGCAATGGTTGCGCTGTTTAACGCACAGGGCACTTTAGAATTAGTGATCGGGACGATTGGCGTAGCGCTCGCCGCCGGCAATGCTGTCGGCGGCTATGTGGTTACGGAGCGCATGCTCGAGATGTTTAAATCTAGCGGCAAGCGTCAAGGCGGAGGTCATCACTGATGGACACGACAACTCCCTCAATCTCCACCGTCATCGTTGACGCGGCCTATATTCTGGTCGCGTTTCTGTTTATCACTGGCTTAAAGCGCATGAGTTCGCCCGGAACCGCCCGCGGCGGTATCGTTTGGGCTGGCCTCGGCATGGTCATTGCGACGCTAGTGACTTATTTACACGCGGATTGGAATATCAATCTGGCGCTTGTCATCGGCGCTACGCTCGTTGGTGGCGGCGTGGCATGGGTCTCAGGCAAGCGCGTGGCGATGACCGATATGCCGCAGATGATCGCACTGTATAACGGCATGGGTGGCGGTGCAGCTGCAGCGATTGCTGCGGTTGAACTCTATCGCGATGAGCCGCACGGATTGGCCTTTGGGATCTTGGCCGTACTTGGCGCGTTAATCGGCGCCGTTTCTCTGACCGGGTCATGCGTCGCTTTTGGAAAGCTGCAGGGTTTAATCAAGAAATCATTTCGGTTTTCAGGACAGCAATTCGCCAACGTGGTCATTCTCGGCGCAGCCATTCTGTCGGGCGCCGCCATTGCCGTTGGATACAACACCAGCGCAGGCGCCGTCACGGCATTCTTTGTCTTGGCATTAGCGCTCGGCGTCACAATGACGCTGCCGATCGGTGGCGCGGATATGCCGGTCGTGATTTCGCTCTATAACGCGCTGACGGGTCTGGCGGTCGCGTTTGAGGGATATGTCCTGAATAACTGGTCAATGGTCATCGCCGGTATGGTGGTGGGCTCGGCCGGAACATTGCTGACCCAATTGATGGCCAAGGCCATGAACCGCTCTTTAGGCAACGTGTTGTTCTCCGGATTTGGGGAGTCAGCCAGCTCGGCCAGCGGCCCAGTCACGGGTTCGCAAAAACCGATCGAGGCCGGCGATGCTGGCGTCATGATGGCCTACGCCCAAAAATTGATCGTGGTTCCTGGATACGGCATGGCGGTTGGGCAAGCCCAGCATAAAGTTTGGGAGCTGGCACAACTGCTTCAAAATCGAGGCGTCACGGTCAAATTCGCGATTCATCCGGTTGCCGGCCGCATGCCGGGTCACATGAACGTACTTTTGGCCGAGGCCGGCGTTCCTTACGACCTCATCTCCGACCTTGAAGAGATTAACGCCGAATTCGAAACAGCGGATGTCGCGCTCATCATTGGCGCAAATGACGTCGTGAACCCCGTAGCACGTAACGACAAGTCCAGTCCGATTTACGGTATGCCCATTCTGGATGCCGACAAAGCAAAGAACGTCATCGTGATCAAACGTGGGCAAGGACAAGGGTTCTCAGGTATCGAGAACGCTCTGTTCTATTTAGACAACACTCGGATGCTGTACGGAGACGCGCAAGGCGCCGTTAACCAGCTTGTCCAAGCCGTGAAGGCTGCGGGCTGACGTGCGGCGCGCGTCGTCGCCTCGGCTCTACCTTTGGGTGCTGGCCGCAGTGGCGGCCGGCGCCTTCTTAGGTTGGATAGATCCCGCCGTTGGCGTTGCGATGAAACCGTTGGGCGACGGCTTTATCAAGCTCATTCGAATGCTTGTGGCTCCGATCGTGTTCACAACGGTCGCGCTCGGCATTGCTCAAATGAAGGATCTTGGGCAAGTTGGCCGCGTAGGTCTCAAGGCAGTCGCATACTTCGAAATTCTCTCGACAATCGCGCTACTCCTGGGCGTCTTGGTTGCGAATGTTCTCAAGCCTGGGGTTGGCTTCCACGCCACGCTCGGGCCATTGGATGGCTCCGCCGCATCACATTACGTCGCAGCGGCCCATGATCAAAGTGTGGTGGATTTCATTTTGAACGTCATTCCGACAACGCTTCCTGGCGCGCTGACGAGTGGAGAACTACTGCAAGTCTTGCTCGTGGCTATTTTGACTGGCGCTGGAGCAGCGCTCAGCGGTGAACGAGCCGCACCCTTTATCGCTCTTGTCGATGCAACGTCCGCTATTTTATTCCGCGTTGTCGCGCTCGTGATGTGGCTTGCGCCACTGGGCGCCTTTGGCGCGATGGCCTTCACCATTGGCAAATTTGGTTGGCAAGGCCTAGCCCCGCTGGCCCGTTTCATGGGCGTTTTCTATCTCACCTGCGGCCTATTTATTGTCCTCATTTTGGGTGCCGTCACTCGAATGATGGGGTTCAGCATAACGGCGTTAGTGCGTTATCTGCGCACCGAGCTGCTGACCGTTATCGGCACCAGCTCCTCTGAAAGTGCGCTGGCGCCTTTGATGGAACGACTGGAGCGGCTCGGCTGCCGTCGCTCTACGGTCGGTTTAGTGGTGCCTACAGGCTACTCATTCAATCTTGACGGCACGTGCATCTATCTTTCGTTGGCTGCGATTTTTCTTGCCCAAGCACTCGATATATCGCTGAGTTTGAGCCAACAGATGGCCATTCTTTTCGTGGCCATGCTGACATCAAAGGGCGCTGCGGCAGTCACTGGAGGCGGCTTCATCACGCTGGCGGCCACATTGGCCGTAGTGCCCGGCATGCCGGTCGAGGCGATCGCCCTAATACTGGGCATCGATCGCTTCATGAGCGAAGCACGCGCCGTCACGAATCTGATCGGCAATGCGGTCGCAACGCTTGTCGTATCGAGATGGGAAAACGAAGTCACGGCCCAGCAAATTAGAAGCGGGTTTGCTGAACACCATTGACGTGGCGGACGATGTATTCGGCCGCCATTTCCTCAGCGCTTGCGACGCGCGTCGCTTCGGTCGGTATGCTCGCCGCGGTCCTGATGTTCGTCGCCGCGTTCGCGCACTGGCACGGGCACGTTACAGACATCAATCCGTCCCGCCGGGACCTTGTACCAAGCGTCACGGCGATTACGGCGAGCTTCAACCCATTTCTGAAATGTCTTCGAATCGGTTCTGAGCACTTCCAACGGCAGGCGCTCTGAAGCCGGAAGCTCAGCCGCAACGCGGATGGAGCGAATCGGCTCCCGCTGCTCAGGCTGTTCGTAAAAACCATGTTCGCCGGTGCCGCGGGTCAGCGCAGATAACAACTCCATACCGAAAATGACTCGCCCAACGATGGCCGTGTTCCGATCGAGTTGTCTCGGCGCCTGACCGATAACTGCATAGAGCTCGGTGCCGATGGCTGTTGCGGGGTCGTTGTCCCGGCCGACACCGACGGCGCCATAGCAATGCAGGGGCCAAGCTTCGGCGTCCGGACCCGCGCCTGAACGAGCGACGGCCATTCCGTTGGTAAAGCCAACTTCCGGTGCGTACGTATCGGGGTCTTGCATCCGAACAAAGGGGAGCTCGGCTGCACCGCGCTTAAATTCGGCGGGCAGATGTTTTTCGCCAACCTCCGGCTTTGAGTTCAATGGGTCGCCCCACTGGGCAACGAAATTGTCTTGTACGCGGACAACGGCAAGTCCGTCGTACCAATGCGCGCGAGCAAGCTTAATGATGTTGGCCACGTGACGTGGCGCAAACTCCGGATGTAACTCGATGACCACTTTGCCCGTCGCTAAGAACAAATATAGCGTTCGCTCGGGGTCGGGTTGGCGCCATTCAGATGGTTTGGATGTCGCCAGCAATTCCGCAATGTTCACCACTTTGGCCGAAGATTTGACGGTCGGCGGCACGACGGGTGGCGTCGTCGCGGGGGCCGCCTCTGGCGCTGGAGTGCTTCCCGTTTCGGTCCCGCCAATCGGATTCGGTGTTTGGGCAAAAGTCGGTGGGCTGCCCAATGCAACCGATACTGCGGCTGCAAGCAGAAGCGAGCGTAGCGAAGACATTCGGTCAACCTCAGGCGAGCGAGTGGAATACATTTTGGACATCGTCGTCCTGCTCAAGTTTGTCGATCAACTCGAGCACTTCCTTCGCCTCGTCTTCGCCAAGCTCTGTAGGCGTCTGACAGACAAATTCACGTTCTGCTGACAATGGGGTCAAGCCGCGGTCTTCCAAGGCCTTCTGGAGGTTTCCAAAATCAGGAAAAGCGCAACGAATAACCAGTTGCGGCTCTCCCTTTTCGCCGGTGCTTTCGCCCATTTCATCGAGGCCGTGATCCATCAGATATAACTCGAGATCGTCCTGGTCGATGCCTTCTGGATTAAGGCGAAATACACCCATTTCCTTGAACTGAAAGGCAACACTACCCGACGCACCGAGATTGCCACCCCATTTTGAGAAGATGTGGCGAACATTACCCACGGTGCGCGTTGTGTTATCCGTGGCCGTTTCGACAAGAATGGCCACCCCGTGAGGGGCGTATCCCTCGTAAAGGACGACAGCAAAATTCTCGGCATCTTTACCGGCGGCGCGCTTGATAGCGGCCTCGACCTTGTCTTTCGGCATATTGACTGCGCGCGCGTTCTGAATGACGCGACGCAGTGCGGGATTCGAATTCGGGTCAGAACCGCCAGACCGAACGGCGATGGCAATGTCCTTGGACACCCGGTGAAACTGCTTCGCCATACGGTTCCAACGAGCGAACATGGCGTGTTTGCGAACTTCAAATATTCGACCCATGGGTCTACAACCATCCTAGCGGGCCCGATTCCGGGCGACTGGGTGTGATTGTAGTGCGATCTGGGGGTCGGCGTCGCCCGCGTCAGTCCGTTATGGTCTGGGGCGGGGCCTCAAGGTCGCTGAGATCTCGCGCCCAGAGATGGCGGACCACCGGTGGGTGGTGACCCTCATGCAGCGCCAAAACCCGCTCCCGAACCGATTGGTCCGCCAGCGTTGCCCGCTGCCACTGGCGGAGGTGATCAAGCCAGGTGAGCGCCTGATAGCGTTCGATGAAACGGCTGGGATCGTCGAGATCCTGCATCAAAGACCACTGTCTGGCGCCATCTCGGCGGCGTGTTCGCCCGAGTTCATGGGCAGCTCGCATGAACGCGCTGATATTATGCGCCGTGACTCGGTATTCGACGGTCACCACAATGGGTCCGGCTGAAGCGGGCACGTTCAAGCTCGGGCCACCACTTGTCGACGGCAGCGGGCCTAATTCATCAGCGGCATGCAAAACCAAGGTTCGCCTTTTGCCCAGCAGGGCCGCTGAGACCAGCAAAACGGCGGCCGAGGTAAGCAGGCTCGCCGATAGACCGACGTGTTCGGCCCCCAAGCCCCAAGCCCAGGCGCCGAATGCGGCGCCACCAAAAGCGGCTGTCTGGTACAAGGCCAAGGTGCGCCCGACAACCCAGCGGGGCGACGACATTTGGACCACGACATTGAAAGTGGAGAATGAGAGCACCCAGCTTGCTCCCGCCAAGGCCGAAGACAGCAGCGTAATCGCCATCCATGTCGAGACGCCGGCCACAGCAGCGGCTAAGGCGAACGTCACGGTGGCGGTGGTGGCGACACGATTATGGCCATAGCGACGCCGCAATGCGGTGCTCGCGAAAGCAGCGAGTACCGCGCCCGCTCCGAACCCACCCAGTAAGGTTCCGTACGTGAGCGGGCCGCCACCGAGCAGGTCGCGGGCGATCAAGGGCATCGTGGCCCAGAGTCCGCCTGCACCAAAACCAAATATGGCCGCTCGTTCCAGAACCGTACGAATGGGGGCCGACAGCCGCGCATAGCGCACGCCCGTCGCAATCGCAGATCCAATACTTTCTGGCGGCAAGGCAGTCGGCAACAAGTTCCGTCGCCAAAACGTCAGAACCATAATCAGTGCGGCATAAGAACAGGCGTTGGCGAGAAAGGCAGCGGGAGCCCCCGCCGCCGCCACAATCGCGCCGCCGATGGCGGGCCCAAGAGTCCGCGCCACATTAAAACCGAGAGCATTCAAGGCAACTGCCGAGGGAAGCATCCGGATCGGGACCTGTTCACCGACGGAAGCCTGCCACGCTGGCCCGTAGAGAGCGCTGCCACAACCCAACATGAAGGTCAGCCCTAACAACAGCCACGGCGTGATCAGATGCAGGAAAGCCAACGCAGTAATCAGCACGGAGACGGCCGCCATCACGGCCAGCGCAGCAAGCATGACGAGCCGTCGATCGCTAATGTCCGCCACAGCACCAGCGGGGACCGAAAGCAACATGATGGGCAGTGCGGTGGCAGCTTGAACAAAAGCCACCATGTCAGACGCGCTGACCAGCTGAGTCATCAGCCAAGCGGCGCCGACCCCTTGAATTAATGTTCCGAAGTTGGACATCAGCGTCGCCCACCACAAGCGCCTAAACAGGGGCTCGCTGAGCGGCTCTAGGGTAGTGCCGATTAAGCGCTCAGGGCGGGGTGGCATGAAGCGCGTCTATAGGGTTTGAATCAACGCATCGCGCTGGAAAAGTCATCCAACTTTGCGCAATTCCTCACGCAACACGCGACGCAGGGTGCGCTCGAGCGGCTCATCCGCGCGGCGGATATGTTCACGCAATGCGGCATTGATCAGGGTCGCTACATCCTCGTGGCCAGACCGTCGTGCGCGATCTAAAAACCACTCATAGACATCAGAGTCGACGGGCAAAGGCCGTCGAGCGGCCGGCGTGTAGTCGTCAGCTTCCGCGTAGAGATCGGCGTCATATCGCATGGGGAACACCTTGTCGCGGGATGACGTGACACTAGGCGTAAGCGCTCTGGCCGTCAAGGGCGACGAACACTCGCGGACGCTGCGCCCCACGCGGCCAAACCGCCCACGATGAGGACATAGAGCAAAAAGGCCCGGCCTCCAGCCCTCAAGACCCGCAAACCGAGCCACAGCAACCCGCACCAAACCAGACCTCGAAACCATATGGGACGGTTTCGAAAAGCCAACCACTGACGCGCTAAGCGTTGAGAGCATTCCCGTAGTAGCAGCAGTACCGACGTCAGTGTTGCGACCAGCAAAGCGCCCGTCAGGACCCAGTCATAGCGCATAGGTCATCATTCAAGTCCCCGTTCGCGGGCCTGGGGGTGAGGTCGAGCCGACCTGTATTGTTCACGGAGAGCCTTACGGTCTTCGGGTGGTAGCTCTCTCCAGCGGGCTTTGAGTGCCTCGCGTTCAGCCGCGGGCAAATCCCTAAATCGCCGGAACCGCTCACGGACTCGATCCTGGTCTTCCGGCGAAAGCGCACGAAACTCGCGCCAATGGGCCCGCATCTGTTCGCGCTGCTCGGGCGACAATTTTTGCCAGCGCTCATAGCGGCCACGGGCGTCCTCCCGCTCTGCAGGCGACATGGACAACCAACGTTGGCTGCCATGGGCCAGTGCAGCCTGTCGCTCAGGCGGCAATTGGCTCCACCGATCTTCGAAGGACCGGAGTAACACTTGCTGTTGTGGTTCGAGGGCTGACCAAGCAATACCCGCCTCTTCCGCAAAGGCTGCGTGACTCAAGCCAAGTAGGGCAACAATTACGAGTTGCCGACCAAGGCGTAAAAGCATGGTCACGCCCTGGGGGTACGTCATAGAACCGCCTTGCACGGTCTTGCGTCCATAAAGCTGGGATCGTCTCGGCGGTCCTTACGCACCTGGCCGATTTGGAGAGGACCCCGGAGTTCAGTCCATCGGATTATCTCAACAATCATCAGCTCGCCCCCGACTCAGCGCCTGCCCACTCATAAAAAACAGCATCTTCGGTGTAAATCTCAGCCTCATCTCCGGAGGCAAGTAACTCCACATCCTCCACGGCCGCGGCCTCTGCCGTCGGTCCGGTCGGGGGCACCGGCCGGTAGATCCACACAGCCAAGGCGAGCAATGCAGCACAGGCAAAAACACCCGCCGGCAGCCAAACCCCCGGCACCCTAAACGGCCGATCGTCGGCTGAAGCAGCCCGGAGCTCGAGCGCTGCGCGTCGAGCCTCGGCTAAGCGGAGCAAGGTCTGCTGGTCCGTTGCTTCAACGTGTGCAGTCAATTGATCTCGATATTGGCGGGCGCTGCGCAGCAGCTCCTCCTCATGATCGTCATTCATATCTGATGCTCCCCCAATGCCTCGCGCAACTGGGTCAAGGCACGAAAATAATGTGTCTTTACACTGCCCTCGGAGCAGCCGATCACTCGAGCCGTCGCCGCGACATCAAAGCCTTCAAGCGACCGCAGTAGAAAGACTTCGCGTTGACGCTCCGAAAGCGTATGCACGGCGGCACTCAAAGCCTGGATGAATTGGCCCTGGGCGAGCGTTTCATCCGGAGATCGATCGGTAGAAACCGCAGTATCAATCGGATCCGGTTCTTCGTCATCGCCACGGGCACCACCGATCCACCACGCGACCCATCGGTTTCGCGTTCGGCGACGACGCTGCGTATCCCTAATTCGATTTCGGAGAATTTGGTAAAAAAGCGGCGCCCACTCGGTCCCAGGTCGATCAGCGTAGGCCCGAACGAGCTGCATC
Source organism: uncultured Pseudomonadota bacterium (assembly GCA_903879335.1). Taxonomy (GTDB): domain Bacteria; phylum Pseudomonadota; class Gammaproteobacteria; order Steroidobacterales; family Steroidobacteraceae; genus CAIKZZ01. The sequence goes on along the minus strand of CAIRLC010000002.1, from coordinate 117,948 downwards.
ATCGAGTCTTGAACGACGTCGAGCGCGTCATCTCGATCCCGCAATGATAATTCTGCGAATCGATACGCCCGTTTCTCGACCGACTTCAGGAATTTTTCTATCTCGCGCTCCAATCCAAATTCCGTCCTGATTCCGACTTGAGTCTCCCAATCGGTGCACGGTTGGACTCCGTAATCACAAGGGTAGCAGACACGACCCGGAGCCACCGGATCCGAAACAATGGGCGCATCCAAAAAGAGGCGGCTGGCTCCCTAGGGGCTAGGTCGGTATAACGGCCCTCTACTCCCAGCGTTGACAATGTCCCCGTGTCCGAGACTCCAGCCACACCGCCCACATCGATACTGCGTGTCGCCCTTGATGCGCCATTAAGGCGCCTGTTTGACTATCGAGCGCCAGCAGGTGCGGCCGCGGTCGAGCCCGGTATGCGTGTGGAAGTGCCATTTGGCCGGCGTCAACTGGTCGGTCTAGTGCTCGAGGTGGTCGAGCGCAGCGACGTGCCGGATAGCCGCTTGCGCTCGGCAACCGCCCTGTTGGATACCGAACCTGTCCTTGACCCAGTAACTCTCGGCTTGGTTCGTTTCGCGGCGGACTATTACCACCATCCGATTGGCGAAGCGTGCAGCGCCGCGCTGCCGTCCGGGCTGCGCTTGGGTCGGCCCCTCAATGCCATGGAACCCCGCTGGCGACTGTCACCTCAGGGCCTTGAGGCGATCTCTGGACGGACTCGGTTCGGCCATCGGCAGCGCGCCTTGGTGGAACGGCTGAGCACGCGTGGCGAGCTGGATCTCACCGACATTGAGGCGCTCGGCGAGGGTGGGCGGGCTGCGCTGCGCGGCCTGATCGCTAAGGGTTGGATTGAGGCTTACGAGGTCGAGAGTGCCGGCCAAGCGCTTTCGCCCGGCGCAATCGGGGAAAGACCCGAACCGACAGCCGCGCAAGCGGAAGCCATCGAAACGATTAATGCCGCATTTGGGCACTTCTCACCGTTCTTGCTGCAGGGTGTCACCGGCAGCGGCAAGACTGAAGTTTATCTGCGAACCATCGAAACTGTCGTCGCTGCCGGAAAACAAGCCCTCGTGCTGGTCCCGGAAATCGCGTTGACCCCTCAAGCCGTTGCGCGCTTCAGGGCCCGTTTTGATACGCCCATTGCGATCTTACACTCGGGGCTGACCGACACTGATCGGCTAGCGATGTGGCGCCTCGCGAGGACTGGCCGCGCACCGATTGTGATTGGCACGCGATCTGCGGTGTTCGTGCCATTAGCGCGGCTCGGTATCCTGATCATCGATGAGGAGCATGACCCGTCGTATAAACAACAAGAGGGGTTCCGATACTCGGCCCGAGACCTAGCGCTATTGCGCGCGCAGCGTGAAAAAGTTCCCATCGTTCTAGGCTCGGCAACGCCATCCTTAGAAACCCTGCAACATGCACAGACTGGACTCTATCGGTTGCTGACCATGCCGGAACGCGCCGGCGCCGCCGGCGTTCCGCGCACGACGGTCGTTGACCTTCGCATTCACGAAGAACGCCATGGGATCGCCACCCCGACGGTCATGGCGATTGAGCGTCACCTTGCAAGCGGTGGCCAAGCACTGATTTATCTGAATCGGCGCGGATATGCGCCGACCTTATTCTGCCCGGGCTGCAGTTGGTCGGCGCCGTGCGAATCCTGTGATGCCCGGATGACGGTGCATATGCGGCGGCAACTACTGATCTGTCACCACTGCGGGGCCCAGGCTGCCGTACCCTTCGCCTGCCCGCGGTGCTCCAATGAGTTGAGGCCAGTGGGTCAGGGCACCGAACGGATCGAAGACGGTTTAGACGAGCTCTTCCCAGGAATCCCAGTCGTACGCATCGATCGAGACACCATTCAAGGCCGAGGCGAGATTGAAGAGGCCTTAGACCGGGTGCATTCCGGAGAGGCCAGGATTCTGGTGGGCACACAGATGCTGACTAAAGGTCACGACTTCCCAGACGTGTCTCTAGTCGTCGTCCTGAATGCCGACCAGGGACTGTTTGGGACGGACTTTCGGGCTAGCGAGCGCCTCGCGCAAAGCATCGTGCAGGTATCCGGCCGCGCCGGCCGTGGCAGCCGCCCCGGCGAGGTCTATATTCAAAGCGCATGCCCCGAGCACCCTCTTTTACAGAGGCTTGTCACCGAAGGGTATGTCGGCTTCGCTCAAAGTGCGCTTGAGGAACGCCTCGCGGCAGGATGGCCGCCGTACGCTCGGCTCGCCGTGTTGCGAGCGGATTCCCCCGAGCGGGCAGACGCCATGACATTTTTGCAAGCCGCGCTGCGCACCGCACCGGTGGGTGGCCCCATTCGGCTCTTGGGCCCGGTCAGTTCCGTCATGGAGCGCCGAGCGGGACGCTATCGGGCTCAGTTACTGCTTGAAAGCTCGCAACGCGCACCATTGCACCATTTTCTGAGCGCTTGGTTGCCCACCGTTGAGGCACTGCCGGAGGCTCGGCGTGTCCGCTGGTCGATTGATGTCGACCCACTGGAAGTCACCTGACGACAGACCCTCGCCCAAGCAACCGATTCCGGTAGAATTCAAGCCTTATTCCCGCGCTCCTAAGACCCCGGAAAATCCTTTGAAAGCGACGATTGAAAGACTGATCGGTGCGGCCCTCGCCGCTCTACCCGACGACACCCTTACTGCGGAGGCGCGCAACCTCACACCCGAGGTTGAGCGCACGCGTGACTCAAGCTACGGGGACTATGCCAGCAACGTCGCGATGCGCTACGCAAAAGCAGCCCGCCGCAATCCGCGGCAACTCGCAGAAGCCATTGTGGCGGCGCTGCCCCAAGATCCGTCGGTGCTCAAGGTTGAGATCGCCGGACCGGGGTTTATCAATTTTTATTTGTCGGATTCGGCCTATCATGCTGAGGTCCGATCGATCCTGGATCGCGGCGCAGACTACGGGCGTCGACCGTCGAGCAGCGGAGAAAAGATTCTGCTCGAATTTGTGTCGGCAAACCCAACCGGCCCACTACACGTGGGCCATGGTCGCCACGCGGCATACGGCGCGGCGCTGGCTAATTTGCTGTCGGCAGCCGGTCATACCGTCCACCGCGAGTACTACATCAACGACGCCGGCCGCCAGGTCGACATCCTGACGGTCAGCGTTTGGACGCGCTACCTAGAACGCATTGGCGAGCCGGTGAACTTGCCGTCTAACGGCTACAAGGGCGAATACCTGCTACCGATCGCTGCATCCCTTGAAGCGACCTATTCGCAAAAGTTCCGCCGCTCTGCTGACGAAGTGTTGGCAGATTTACCCGCCGACGAACCGGCGGGTGGGGATAAGGAAGTCTATATTGATGCCCTGATAGCTCGGATGCGAGCCCTTCTCGGCGAATCCGGCTTCAATACGGTCGTCGATCACGCCCTAGCCGGCATGGTTGCAGATATTCGCGGCGATCTTGCCGAAATGGGCGTCACGTTTGATCGCTGGTATTCCGAACGCTCGCTCGCGACGAGTGGCGCGATTGATGAAGCGCTTCGACGTCTCGAGCAAGCCGACCACACCTATCGCAAAGATGGAGCACTCTGGTTCCGTGCGAGCGCTTTTGGAGATGACGAAGACCGTGTCGTTGAGCGGGAAAATGGAGTTAGAACCTACTTTGCATCGGATATCGCCTACCATCTCGACAAGCGACTGCGCGGCTACGATCGCTTAATTGACGTGCTCGGCGCCGACCATCACGGTTACGTGGCGCGTGTTCGGGGCGGTTTGGCCGCCATGGGTGAACCGCCTGACTCGCTAGAGGTGACGCTCTTACAGCTCGTCAATCTCTATCGGGGTGACGTAAAAGTCGCGATGGGCAAACGTGAGGGCAACTTCGTAACACTTCGCCAACTGCGACACGAAGTGGGTAACGATGCCTGCCGTTTCTATTTCGTCATGCGCACGCATGACCAGACCCTGGACTTCGACTTGGAATTGGCCAAATCTCGAAGCACCGAGAATCCGGTTTATTACATTCAGTATGCGCACGCCCGAGTTGCCAGCGTTTTGCGCCAACTGGCCGACCGTGGACTCAGCCACGAACCGACGATTGGTCGGTCGTCGCTCGATCGCCTAGTGCACCCCCATGAGCGTCGCTTGATGGTCGCGATGACACGTTACCCCGAAGTGATTTCGTTGGCTGCGGCCACGCGATCACCGCATACGCTGGTCAACTATCTGCGCGATCTGGCTAATGACTTCCACGGCGCTTATTCAGCGGGCAATGAAAATCCCGATTTGCGCGTCATTGTGGAAGACGCGGCCACGCGTGAGGCACGACTGAGCCTGTTCACGGCAGCACGTCAGGTCTTGCGAAATGGCCTGTCGATTCTTGGCGTCTCTGCACCGGATAGCATGTGACTCAATCACGCGATTACCGCAAAGGCGCGACGCGCCGAGCGCCGTCCAAAAAAGGGACTGCCGGATGGTTATGGGCACTCGTTGGCCTCGGCGCTGGATTGGCCTTGATGAGCATCTATACGCACGTGAAAAATCGGCCAGCACCTGAGGTCGCAGCAACCAAAACCAATAAGCGGGCGCCGATTTCGGAAAGCGATCTGCCGGAAATGGATCCGGGTATTGCGGGACCTTACACCTACGATAAAAAACTCAAGAACAACAGCGTTGAAATTCTCGAGAAGGCGCCTGAGGCACGTCATGAGGCACGACCCGTGCCGGAACTTCGGCCCGGCACGTACGTGCTACAGATCGCGGCTTACCACACTGAATCCGAGGCCGATAAGCAGCGCGCCAGGCTCGCCATGATAGGCGTTGAATCTAAGATTCAGACGGTAACCACCAACGATCAAACTTTTTTCAGAGTCCGAGTGGGTCCATTCAAGAGCCTTGATGAACTCAATAAGATTCGTGGCCGACTGCGGTCGGCAGAAATCGAGTCGACGCAAATGCGGATATCGGATTAAGCCTCGCGGGAGAATCGAGGACGGGTTGCGATGACTGCAACACCGAAAGCCGAGGCTGTGAGTAGCGACGCAATCAAGAACGGCAGACCCGGTATCTGGATGTTACTGGCTCCGAGCGCAAACGCAAAACTACCAGCGAAAATTTCCGGTCCTACGATTCCAGCCAAGCCCATGAGGCTCGACGAGGCTCCCTGCAATTCCCCCTGCTCCTCAGCACGCACGCGATGTGCCATTAGGGTTTGCGAGGATGCGCTGTAGAGTCCGCCGAGCGCGCCAAACGGAATAGCCATCAGAAACCAAGTGCTAGTGGGTGCGAGGGCATAGCCCGCATATCCGAGAGTCTCAGCGACGAGTCCAATCAATAGACTCTTGCGCTCGCCGAACCATCGAACCGTCGGTCCAATCAGAGCGCCCTGCACGATCGCTGTACAGGCGCCCATGAATCCTAGGGCCCAACCAATTTGGCCGAGAGACCAATGGTATCGGTGTGTGGCATAGAGGACAAAAACACTCGGCAACGAATAGTGGGCAATGATGTGCAAGGTCTGCATGGTGAAAAGACCCGCCAATCCGCGTCGTGCACGAATCAACACGAGAGACCCAAACGGGTTAGCCCGACGCCATGAGAATGGATTGCGGTTCTCAAGCGGCAGAGACTCTGGCACGACAAACCAGCCGTACAACGTATTCGCCAGTGTGAGAAGCGCAGCTACCCAAAATGGAAGCCGCGGATTTAATTCACCTAAGATTCCGCCAATTGCAGGAGCTACGACAAAGCCGATCCCCCAGGCAGCACCGATGTAGCCGTAAGCGGCCGCGCGTTTCTCGCGGGGGGTGATATCGGTTACGTAGGCGGAAGCCGTCGAATAGGTGGCGGCGGTAATCCCTGAGATGACGCGTCCGACGAATAGCCACGTCAAAGTCGGTGCTAGCGCCATCAAAATATAATCGAGACCTAAGCCGCCCAGCGAGATGAGCAGCACTGGACGTCGCCCAAAACGATCCGACAAAACGCCCATCATTGGCGACCACAAAAACTGCATCACCGCCCACGCGGTTGCAAACAGCCCATACGTGGCCGCAGCCACCCCGGTATCGCCGCCACAAAATGATTGGATCAAAACCGGCAAAACCGGTGCGATCAATCCAAAAGCCAATACGTCAAGGACGATCGTGCCCAGGATGAAAACAATCGCTGCACGCCTGGGCGGTGAATCGCCAACATTTACCATTAGTCGTCAGATCCATGGCGGAAGTCGACACCAAGAGACCGAAGCTTTCTATATAGATGCGTACGTTCCATCCCCACGCGTTTAGCCAATTGACCGACCTTGCCGTTACACAAAAGTAATTGCTGCTGAAGGTACGCACGCTCGAAAGCCTCGCGAGCTTCGCGCAATGGCAAACCAAGCAAATCTTGTTTCACCAAAGGCTCATCATTGGGAAGTTGCGCGGCCAACTCGCGTTCGATTTCTTCTAAGCGAATTTCTTCATCACCGCCGAGCAAGAGCATTCTATGGACGAGATTCTTTAACTCGCTCATGTTGCCGGGCCAAGGGTAATTCCGAAGACGGTTCTGTGCCGCAACACCAAATCGACGTAACGGCAGCCCCTGCTCTTCGACCAGACGGTCTACGTAGTGTCGCAGAAGTTCAGGAACATCCTCCGCATAGTCGCGTAAGGGGGGAACTTTCAAGGTGATCAAACTTAAATGCGCGAGCAAATCACGGCGAAAAGGCTCCGGCACATGCTTGAGCTCAAGACCGGGCTGCGCGCATGAGACAAGTCTCACATCCAGTAATTGTGGCCGCGTGCTTCCTACGCGCACGAAACTGCCGGCATCCAGAGTTGCAGCGATAATCTTCTGCGCAGCGGGCGAAAAGTCCTCAAGTCCGGATAAATACAAGGTGCCGCCACGCGCCTGGTCGTAAATGCCGGGCTCGACAACTCCACCCTCCTCTCGCCCATGCAAGCGCTCCAGCAGCGTCGCATCCTCTAGGCTTCCGCCAGCCACGGTAACGAAAGGCTGGCCCGCACGTGGACCAACGGAATGTAAGTAGCGGGCAAATGCCTCGCGACCGGTGCCATTTTCACCGACAAATAGTACTGTTGTGTCGCGAGTTCCGATTTGCTGAATCTGCTCGCGCAACTGTTGCATGAGTCGACTCTTGCCAACTGGAGCTACCAACGGTGGCAACAAGGCACGTGATACCGTTCTCTTGCGACGACCTGCGTCCAAGGCTTTTTCTACAACCCGTAGCACCTTCGTCAGTGACAGCGGCTTTTCAATGAAGTCGAAGGCGCCCAGCCGAGTGGCTTCAACTGCCGTTTCTACGGTGCCGTGCCCAGACATCATGACGACGGGGCACGATAGCCTGCCTTGATTAGACCATTCTCGCAGTAACGTAATGCCGTCGGTGTCAGGCATCCAGATATCAAGCAAGACTAGGTCGGGCTCGTGACGGGCACGAGCAGCGCGCGCCTGCGCAGCATCTGCAGCTACATCGACCTCCATGCCTTCGTCGGCAAGGATTTCCCGTAACGTACTGCGAATATCGGCTTCATCGTCCACGATCAGGATTCTTGGAGCGCTCATGCCCGTTCTCTCCTCAGATCAGTTGTCCGCCCGTCATGGCTACTCGCCATTAGGAACTCTCGTGCTGGTTCGTCTAGTGGCAACAGGATCGCAATTCGCGCCCCGCCTGCCGGCAAATTGTCGGCGGCGATACGACCGCCGTGCTCATCGACTATTTTCTTAACAATAGCCAACCCAAGTCCCGTTCCTTTCGGCTTACTGGTGACATAGGGGTCGAATATCTGCGAAACAATATCAGGATCAAAGCCTGATCCGTTATCGGCGACAACCAATTCCAGTACTGGATGGTTACCGAGGACATGACGACGCGTCTCGACAGTGACGATGCCGTCACTTCTACCTTCGAGCGCCTCGGCCGCGTTCGTAAATAAATTATTTAGGATCTGGCGAATTCTGTTGCGATCGACATCGACATTACCTAACGACGGATCTAAACGCAGCCGCACCGCGATACCCGCGCCGCTAGGCGCGCTCGTCGCGCGATATAACTCCGCGACTTCAGTTGCGATTTGGTTGAGGTCCACCGAAGTAAGCTCCATAGACGGAGCACGCGCGTATTCAGAAAAAGCATTCACCATCTGTTTCATTGCTTCAACTTGCTGCACGATGGTATGAGTTCCGCGCTCAAGTATCTCGGCATCTTTGGCCGGCAATAGGTCGAATAACCGTCGTCGCATTCGTTCTGCCGATAGCTGGATCGGTGTTAGTGGATTCTTAATTTCGTGTGCCAGTCGCCGTGCGACTTCACCCCACGCGGCATCTCGTTGGGCCCGCAATTGTGACGTGATGTCGTCAAAGACAATAATCAGTCCCGCCGGTTCTCCGTCAACGCCCGGTAACGTGGTGCAGGCCACCATCAGCTCTTTACGTACCGAATCGGCCTTAAGCTGTACTTGCTCACGCCAGTCGGCCATGCCCGCATCAAGATGGCGTCGACAGATGGCAAGGAATTGTTCCACTAAGGGCGCGCCACCAACGACAACCTCCAATCGGACACCGACAGCAGAGCTAAGATCCGCATCAAGAATTTTGCCCGCGGCAGCGTTTGCGGTCCTGATGACAAGATTCTGCTCCAACGCGATGACGCCACTCGACAAGCGAGCCAGAATTGCAGCCAGTCGAGCCCTCTCCTGTTCGACCGTGCCACGACTGCGTTCCGCGTCACCGCGGGCGCGGGCGAGGCGCTTCGTCATATCATTGAATGAATGGAACAGCAGACCCATTTCGTCGTGCGAGGGCAGCGACAGCCGAAGGTCTAGGTCGCCTTTGCCAACAGCCTGCGTACCTGCAATCAGGTCCTGCACGGGCTTCACCAGTCGACTAGCCCAGAAAAACGCGCCATAGACCGCGCCTAGCGCGGAGAGGAGCAGGACGATCGTGAGTGTTAAGGTGAACGATGATTTGAGATATGGGCGCTCGTAACTACGGACCCCATATTCTGCATAAGCAGATTGAACACGATCCGCCAGACCAGCCATTTGCTCGGGTACTGGATAAGACGCCACGAGTACACGGGCAGCACCCGTGACGCGCGCGCTGACCATCGCTGCAGTGAGCACGCGGAGCCCGCCGGATGGCGATGGTTCGAGATTGGCGTAGCTGCCCCGAGTGCGCGCTTCCATCAAAACATCTTCACTCGGCGGCTTTGGAAGCGCAGTACTGCTAAAGTCAGTACTCGCAGCCACGATATGCCCGTGATCCGCGACCAGTAACAACTCCGTGGCGCCCGCAAGGCGACGCAATCGGTCAAGGTCGGTGACGAGACCGAGCTCGGGGCGACCCCGGATCTCCGCGGCGATGGTTGCCGTGTGGGCAGAAAATTCACGCTCACGCAAACTGAGCGCAGCACGCGACAATGACAGCGCACTTTCCAAGCCATGACCAACGTTCACGTCAAACCAACTGTCTATGCCCCGATTTATCGCGTTCACAGAAAAGGTGTACACAATAATGATCGGCACGACCGCCAGACCTGAAAAAGTCATAACCGCTCGAGCCCGCATGCGTGAGCCTGGAACACGATTTCGCCAGTCGCGAACTAGGCCAAGTAACTTATGAGCGATCAATCCAATCAGGACGACGACGCCCAGTAAATTGACGATCAAAAGCCATGATTGGAGCGTCGAAAATCGCGTTGCATCTTGGGCGGTTGCAGCCAGTAAGATCAGCGAGGCGCCACTTGCGATCAATGCCAGAACAGTCATGACCGTCACCGCGACCGGCCGACGGGCTGTCGCGTGAGATGGCTCAACTTTCACGGTCAGATCGCCACCGTCCACGTATACCACTCCGTCGTATGCTTCCAATCGACCCAAAACATCACCGCGCGCAAGGAATTCGGCAAGCCACCTTCGACGAGTGTAGTGACCCGAACGGAGGCGTCGTATCGGGTGCCTTTATGGATCAACGCATCCTCAATGATCGGTAGCATGTGGATATCGGAAAGAGCAGCAATTGCAGCTTGCCGGTTTGCGTATGAACTCTGCTGGTTCGTGCTGAGATCGACGACTAAATACCGTCCGGAGAGCGCATGGTATTGCAATCGCCAACGTTGAGACACGGACACCAATCGTTCATCCGGCAGGAAACGCCGTTGGTGCAACAGTTGAAATTCAAGGTTAAAGACGATCGGCACACCGTCGGACAACGCTTGTTCTGCGTTTTTCGCGAGGGCGAGGTCTAATGTGGCATTGAGGTAATACGTATGGTCTAAAGGCTCAAGGTACGCGCTGCGGACATCAAAGGCGCCGCCATCTTCAATCATCGCAACGTCAGCGTGCGAACTGAATGGTGCAGCAAAAATCACCACGCACAGCAGCGCCGCGATTAAAACGCGGTACGGCCGGTATCCGTGGAGCAGTTGCTTGCAGTTCATGTAAAATTCAGCCCTCGGGGTGTTAGTTAGCGCGCTTCTCGAGGCACGCGTAATAGAAACCATCAGTACCGGCATATCCCGGCAGTAGCACGAGGCCTGGGCCCCGAGGATCTGGTTGAGGCGGCAGCCCCGGCAAGGCAAGGCTAGCAGATTCAGTGACATCGACGGCGTCGCCCGTGGAGCGCAGAAATGCCTGTACAACAGCCATATTTTCTGTGCGCAGAACTGAGCATGTGGCATATAACAAACGCCCGCCGGGCTTCAATCGCCGCCATAGCGCCTGCAAAAGGTCTCTCTGCCGGGCTGCCAGGCCTGGAAGCTCGCGAGGTCGGCGCAGCCATTTGATATCTGGGTGCCGTCGAATGACCCCGGTCCCGGAGCAGGGCGCATCAAGCAGTATCCGATCGTAGGCGGTGTCGCCAATCACACGAGGATCTACGGCATCTCCGACTCGGACGTCCGCAGTCAATCCCAGTCGGGATAAATTGTCCCGAATACGTCGCGCGCGCTGGGCATCGATGTCGACCGCAACCAGCTCGCCGATTCCAGGCACGAGTTCGAGTAGATGACCGGTCTTTCCACCGGGCGCCGCACAGGCATCTAGTACACGCATGCCTGCTTGTGCCCCAAGTAGCGGCGCGGCCAACTGTGCTGCGGCATCTTGCACCGAGCAACGGCCGGCGACGAACGCTGGCAACGCGCGCACATCCGTCGGCACCGCCAGATCGAGAGCATCAACGGCAAATGGAACGGCGTGGGTCACAATGTCCGCATCGGCCATTTCTGCCGCAAGCGTATCTCGGCTAATACGGCCACGTCGCGCCCGCAGCGTTAATGGAGGGTGTGCATTGTTAGCCTCAAGGATTCGCTCCCAATGGTCTGGCCAGTCGCGCATCAGCTGCTCTGCGAACCAGTCCGGATGGGACCAACGTCCCGCCTGAGTTTCATCAGCAGCTGCAAGCAACACATCGCGCTCACGCTGGTACCGGCGCAGACAGGCATTGATGAGGCCAGCGGCGCCGGTGGCGCCGACAAGCCGCGCCGCCTCAACAGTCGCGCTCACTGCGGCATGTGGCGGCGTGCCGGCGTACTCTAATTGGTAAAGCCCAACCAACAACAACGCCTGAACCGCCGGCTTCTGATCATCCCAAGGCCGCGGCAAGAGCTGTACGGCAACTCGCCTCAACCGGTGCCCAAATCGCATTGCGCCGAAAGCCAACGCTTGGGCAAAGGCGCGGTCCGAGGGAGCAGCAGCGGCAGCCTCTAGGGCCGCTTCAAGCATCAGGCCATCGGCCAACACGAGCGCAACGGCGCGCGCAGCAGCAGCGCGGCTTCCAGCACCGGTCTCATTCATGTTGAGGCTCCAAACAGTTGGCCGCTCAGAGCGCCGTGACGCTCTTCAGCCTGAGCGAATTCCCGCGCCGTCACGACAGCGCGGCCAGCGGTTTGAACTTGGATCACGCGCAAAAGCCCGGCTCCAGTGGCCACATCGATCCCATCACGATGAACTGCGACGATCGAGCCGGACGGCGCTGCCTGTGCTTCGCCGGAGATCGCTGCCGCTTTATGGATGCGCAGCTGCGCCCCTTTCCAACGTGTCTCGGCCACGGGCCAGGGCTGATAGGCTCGAACGGCGCGCTCTATTTGGCTTGCCGGCAAGGACCAGTCAATCACGGCTTCAGCCTTGGTTATTTTCTTGGCATACATCACGCCGACCTCGGATTGGGGCACGGCGGACAAATGTCCGGCGGCAATCGCAGACAAACTATCGACCAGCGTCCGCGCTCCAAGTTCCGCTAAGGCGGCCGTCAGCGAGGCCGAAGTGGCGCTGGAGTCAATGGGGTACGTGGTCGTTGCATACACGGGCCCGGTATCAAGGCCGGCTTCCATGTGCATGATGGCGACTCCTGTCTGCTCATCACCGGCCAGCAGCGCACGCTGGATGGGCGCCGCGCCGCGCCAGCGCGGCAGCAACGAAGCGTGAATATTGAGGCAGCCTAAGCGCGGCGTCCTCAGAATAATCTCAGGCAAGAGCAAGCCGTAGGCCGCAACGACCATCACATCGGCCTGGTAGGCTGCCAGCACGGAAGCCGCATTATCGTCGCGAAAGTGCTCTGGCTGCTGCAGCGGGAGACTTAATTCCAGCGCTCGTGCTTTAACTGCGGAGGGCATGAGCGCCCTGCCGCGACCTTGGGGACGGTCAGGCTGGGTGTACACACAACGGACGCTATGACCTGCGGCAACGAGCGCGTCCAGAGCAGGCACCGCGAACGCTGGCGTGCCCGCATAGACGACGTTGAGCGGCACGTTCAGAGCGCCGGGCTATGCGGGCGCTTGACCGCGTGATGCCGCTGATCGCGCTCCAGCTTTTGCCGGATCCGTGTCCGTTTCAGCTCCGAGATGTAGTCCACAAAGAGCTTCCCCTCCAAGTGGTCCATCTCGTGCTGGATGCATACGGCCAAAAGGCCCTCGCAATCCATCTCAAAGGTTTCACCATCACGATCCACAGCGCGCACACGCACCTTCTCCGGGCGAGTAACGCTTTCGTAATAGCCGGGCACCGACAGGCAGCCCTCTTTGTATTCGACCGGTTGGCCGTCAACCGAGAGTATCTCTGGGTTAATGAACACCAGCGGTTGATCATTCTCTTCCGAGACGTCGATCACGATCAGGCGGATGTGACGATCGACCTGGGACGCGGCAAGACCAACGCCCGGGGCCGCATACATGGTCTCCAACATATCGTCTATCAGAGTCCGTATCTCGTCATCCACCGTCACGACAGGTTTGGCGCGAGTCCGGAGTCGGGGGTCAGGATATTGAAGAATCGTGAGGCAGGTCATGGTTGCGATCGTCGGTCCGTGTCGGCGGCGGAGTATTGCTGCTAAAGTCTCTATTGGCACGAACTACGTCCTGAAACCGATTAATTCGGTATCCGGAAGGAGTCCAGTTTCATGCCGTACAGGGTCTGATTATAGGGCGAGCGCATCGCCGGGTCTTGTCAGAGTGTTCGGATCGGATCTGCCTGAGGACCGTCATTTCAATGAAAACGTTCCGTCTGCTGCTTGCCGCCCTTGCTCTGGGCGCTCTATCCCATGCTGAAGCGCTTTCGCTGACCCCTGACGCTCCGAAGCGTTACGTCGTACAGGCCGGGGATACGTTGTGGTCGTTAGCGGGCAAATACCTTGCTGATCCTTGGGCATGGGGGCATCTTTGGCATGCTGGCGCCGACATCGATAATCCCAATAAGATCTTCCCGGGTGACGTTCTCACTTTGGTCTGGGATGCCGAGGGGAACCCAATCCTTACGCGTGAATCACCGCAAGTGGATTCAGTGTCGACGGCGGATGTCGCCCATCTAGGCCCAGTAGCACGGACCAGCGATCTCGCTTTGGCCGTACCATCAATCCCGCACGACATTGCCGCCGCCTTCATGTCGCGCCCGACCTTGGTCGCCGCCAGCGAGCTATCGAGCCTCCCCTATGTGGTCGGCTTTGACCATGATCGCGTTGCAGGCGCCATTGGCAGCCGAGTCTATGCCCACGGCGTGGAATCAGCATCGGGCACCCGTTTTGATCTTATTCACGTGGGTGAGAAGGTCAAAGATCCCGGCTCCGGCCGGACACTCGGATATCAGGCGATTTATACCGGAACCGCCCGCCTAGACCAGCCTAGTCAGGGACGCCGAGAGGTCGCGAGCCTAACCCTCGTATCGTCCGCGCGGGAAACGCTCGCGGGCGACCGACTGTTGGCGGAGGGGGAAGACGCTCGTTTGGATTTCATTCCACACAATCCAACGAAGCCCGTGGATGCCCGAATCGCCTCAGTGATCGATGGTGTCAGCGCTATCGGCCAATATCACGTCGTGCTACTCAATCTCGGCCGCCGGGCGGGGCTTGAGCCTGGACATGTCCTCACGTTGTGGCATGAGTCGGGGTCCCTCACGGACTACGGCCCCGGGGGTGGGCATGAGCGATCGCTTTCTCTGGCCTTGCCTCGCACGGTCAGACTACCGGCAGAGGCGGCTGGGTCACTGCTGATATTTCGGACCTACCCGGACGCCAGCTATGCCCTCATCCTTGAGACCAACTCAGAACTGCGCATCGGCGACCATGCGCGAAGCCCTCAATAAATTTATATAAATCATGTGATTAAGTCTAATCCGGAGGGCCCACGCCGGATGTTCGTGTTGGACAACGCCCGCGAAATGGGTTTAGATGCGTGCGGATTCGAACCGTCAGGCTCAGTCACGTTGGTCGATCGTCGCGGTCATCGATGCATTTGGCGTCGACCTGATCCACGGTCGGGTAGGGGTGGACGTGGTGACGTTAAGAACGTTGCCTCCGCTCTGTGGTCCAGACCCGGGGTACCCGATCATGAACGACCCGATGAACGACAACGTACTGGATATTCTTATTTATCTGTTCGAGAACTTTCTCGAATCCGACACGGCACCCCAGCCCAGCCGGGATGTCTTGCGGGAAGAACTTGAGCACGCGGGCTTTGCCGAAACCGGCATTGAACGGGCTTTAGAATGGCTTGAGGGCCTGGCGAGCGACACCAATGACGCTCCTGCCGTCCGCCAGCGCTCCTTCCGTGCCTTTAGCGGATTCGAGATGTCGCGCCTGTCCACTGAAGTGCGCGGTTATCTCTCGCAGCTTGAACAGATCGGCATTTTACCGGCGCAGCAACGCGAGTTGGTGATTGATCGTCTCATGGCTCTAGAAGCCGAGGAGATCGAGATCGAACAAGTGAAATGGGTCGTGCTGATGGTGTTATTCAGCCAACCCGGACAAGAGCAGGCCTATCAACGGATGGAGGACCTCGTCTTCGAGGGACCGTCCGACGCCCTGCATTGACAGCAGCCGCCTTGAGGTGGCATCCATATATATAAGAAGGCCGCGTCCATAAGGACCGCGGTCGAGTTTTTTTGGGAACCATGAGCAAAAATCTCGTCATCGTCGAATCGCCCGCCAAGGCCAAAACCATCAAGAAGTACCTGGGCAAGGACTTCGAGGTGGTCGCCTCGATCGGCCACATCCGCGACCTCGTCTCCAAAGACGGTGCGGTTGACCCAGCCAATGATTTTCGCATGAACTATGCGGTCACCGAGCGGGGCGAGAAGCAGGTTGAAGTCATTGTAAAAGCAATGAAAAAAGCCGATACGCTCTACCTTGCGACTGACCCTGATCGCGAGGGTGAGGCGATCTCATGGCATTTACTTGAGGTCATGAGAGAACGAGGCGTGCTCGGCTCAAAGCCAGTGCACCGGGCTAAATTCTTCGAAATCACCAAAAAAGAAATTCAGCACGCCATCGAACACCCTGAGACGTTGTCCACGTCTCTGGTCAACGCGCAACAGGCTAGACGCGCGTTAGACCACCTGATGGGCTTTAACTTATCGCCCCTGCTGTGGAAGAAAATGTTCCCCGGCCTTTCTGCGGGTCGAGTCCAAAGCGTCGCGCTGCGCCTTATTTGCGAGCGTGAGGCCGAAATCCAAGCCTTTAAGCGCTTGGAATATTGGACCATCGAGGTCGATGCCGAAAAATCCGGCCAGGCCTTCAAAGCACGTGTGATTGAGGTGGGTGGTCGCCGTATTGAGGCGGACGTCGCAAAAAGTGCATTTACGCTGACCGACGAAGCTGCGGCAAGAGTAGCGGAGCAGGCCCTCGCCAATGCGTGTCGCGGCGAGCTGATTGCCACCGACATCGAAGCAAAGCCGCACCAGCGTAGCCCGCAAGCGCCCTTCCGCACGTCTACCTTGCAACAGGCGGGAGCCAACCGGCTGGGCTACTCCGCTCGACGAACCATGCAGCTGGCGCAAAAACTGTATGAAGGCGTCGACTTTGGCGAAGGCCCTGTGGGCCTGATCACCTATATGCGTACTGACTCGACGTCGCTGTCGGTCGATGCCATCGGTGAAATTCGTCATACGATCGCTGCGATCTATGGGACTGATGCCGTACCTGCACAGCCTCGCTCGTACGCCAACAAGCAAAAGAACGCGCAGGAAGCCCATGAGGCTATCCGACCGACATCGGCATCGAATTCGCCGGACAAGCTGAAAGGCAAGATCGACGATGACATGTGGAGACTCTATGACCTGATCTGGAAGCGGACAGTCGCTTCACAAATGGTCAATGCCGTCTTCGAGCGTGTCACCGTGACGCTAAAGCCCGCTGCGCAACCAGCAGGCGGCGTCATACGCGCAAGCGGTTCCACCCTCATCAAAGCCGGCTTTCTCGCGGCCTATGGAGTGGACGTCAATGACGACGAGGAAACTGAGGAAGGTGGCCGCCTACCACCACTATCGGTCAATGATCGCGTAAAACTCGTGCAATTGAAGCCCGAGCAACATTTCACGCAGCCGCCGCCACGATATACGGAAGCGACCCTCGTGCGTGCATTGGAAGAGCGTGGCATTGGCCGCCCATCGACCTACGCGACCATCATCGAAACGCTGCGTACCCGCAAATATGTGGATGACGAACGTCGTAATTTTGTTCCGACGGATACCGGCAAGGTTGTCAGTCGCTTCTTAGTCGAATATTTCACCACGTATGTGGATTACGGCTTTACGGCGAATCTTGAAGACACGCTGGACGATATTTCTCGTGGCGATAAGGAATGGGTTCCAGTTCTGCGGGAGTTTTGGGGACCCTTCATCAAGCAGGTGAAGATTGCCGAAGACATCCCACGCCCAGACTTTGGCGTGCAGCTCGGTAACGACCCAGTCTCGGGTCGACCCGTCAGTATTCGCGTCGGCCAATACGGGGCCTATGCCCAGATTGGAACGCGCGATGACGAAGAAAAACCCAAATTTGCCAGCCTCAAGCCTGGCCAATCGATGGACACCATCACGTTGGCTGAAGCTTTGGAATTGTTCTTATTGCCCCGTGTACTGGGTGAGTTACCAGACGGCAGCAGCGTTTCTGTAGCGATCGGTCGCTTTGGGCCTTTCATTAAGTATGGTTCGAATTACGTTTCGCTGAAGTCTCCGGATGATCCCTACACGGTCGAATTTCCGCGCGCTCTTGAAGTCATCGAAGAAAAGAAACGCGTCGATGCTGCTCGCTTGATCCGTGATCATGGTGATGGCGTCGAGGTGTTGAATGGTCGTTTCGGGCCGTACATCACTGATGGTGAGAAGAACGCGAAAATTCCTAAGGACCGGGAACCGACGAGCTTGACGCGGGAAGAGTGCGTTGCTCTTCTCGCCGCCGCCCCTGCGGCCAAAGGCCGTGGACGCTTTGGTCGTAAGAAAGTCGCAGCGAAAAAGACGGCCAAGCCCGCCAAGGCGAAGGCCCCGGCTAAGAAGAAAGCCGCCAAGAAGAAGACGACGAAGGGCGCCTGAACGCCCCGTCTGGAGCGAGTGCTGACATGCAGCCTGACAAGAATGCTGTACGCGACTATCTCGTTGGCCTGCAGGCCCGCATTACCGAGCGAGTGGCCGAAGTCGACGGTGGCGCTGTATTCCGTGCAGACACATGGCAACGCCCAGGTGGCGGTGGTGGAGAGAGCCGACTGCTGCGGGACGGTGCCCTGTTTGAACAGGCCGGTGTAGGCTTTTCCCAGGTCATGGGTGCTGGTCTGCCGCCGTCAGCGACGCAGCAACGGCCGGAACTTACAGGAGCCTCCTTTGAGGCTATGGGCGTCTCATTAGTCTTCCATCCAAAGAACCCCTACGTTCCGACGACACACATGAACGTCAGGTTCTTTATCGCCGAAAAGGAAGGCCACGCGCCCGTGTGGTGGTTCGGTGGTGGCTTTGATTTGACGCCGTACTACCCCTTTTTAGAAGACGTTCGGTCGTGGCACGCTGTCGCGAAACAAGCCTGTCAACCCTTCGGTCCCGATGTCTACCCACGCTATAAACAGTGGTGCGACGACTATTTTTATCTGAAGCATCGCGAGGAGACTCGCGGGGTTGGCGGACTTTTCTTCGATGATTTGGCGGAGGGCGGGTTTGACCGGGCATTCGCACTGCAGCGAGCAGTTGGCGATGCTTTTCTGGACGCTTACCTGCCGATCGTCGAGCGCCGCCGGCACACCCCTTACAGTGAGCGCGAACGAAACTTCCAGCTTTACCGCCGCGGTCGATACGTTGAGTTCAATCTGGTCTTTGACCGCGGCACACTTTTCGGCCTCCAGTCCGGTGGGCGGACGGAATCGATCCTAATGTCACTGCCGCCACTGGTCCGCTGGGAATACGACTGGCATCCGGAAGTCGGTTCGCCAGAGGAACTCCTCTACCGCGATTTTCTGCGGCCCCGCGACTGGTTAGGTGAATCGGCATGACGCAAGCTTCTTTCGCATGAACTACCGTCACGCCTATCACGCCGGCAATGGGGCTGATGTCCTCAAGCACGTGGTTTTGTTGGCATTGCTTGACCATTTGAATCGCAAGGACGCTCCTTACTGCTTTATTGATACGCATGCTGGGCGGGGTATCTATCCATTAGGCGCAGCTGAGACACAACGCGCCGGGGAATTTCGAAGCGGTATCGCGAAGATTCTCGACGGCCAAGACGCTCCGCCCGCTATTGCGCGTTACTTGGAGGTCATACGCGGGATCGGCGTAGAGGACAACGTTCTGGTCCGCTATCCCGGTTCGCCAACGCTTGCGCTCGCAGTCATGCGGGACCAGGACCGCGCTGTCTTGGCTGAATTGCAACACGCCGAATCGACCGCCCTAAAATCGAGCGTTTATCGCGACCGTCGGGCCCAAGTGCACGAACGGGATGGCCATGAGGCATTGTTGGCGCTGATCCCTCCAAAAGAGAAGCGCGGTCTCGTGCTCGTCGATCCGCCCTATGAGCAGCCGGATGAGTTTGAAAGACTAGAGCAAACGCTGAGCACAGCGCTCACGCGCTGGCCTACTGGCATTTATGCGGTCTGGTATCCCATCAAGCACGGCGAGGCGGCAAACCGGTTTTTAAATCGAATGGCCACCACGGGCATTCGTCGCCAGCTCGTCATCGAGCTCACCCATGAGCGCGATGATCTGCCTGGTGGGTTGAATGGCTCCGGCCTTTTGATCATTAATCCGCCGTACCAGCTGGAAGAGACGCTGGCGGGTAGCCTTCCGTGGTTGCACTTTCGACTGTCGCAACCGGGACGGGGGCGTCACCGGATATCCTGGTCAGTCCCGGAGTAGGGACACGAGTGAACTCGCCCGGCTTCTTCTATTCAGTCCGTCAGATGAACTTCCTGGAGTGACTTTCATGCGCCCTATTCCTGGATCATTCCCCCGCGTCCGTATGCGCCGTATGCGTCGCGATGCGTTTTCGCGTCGTCTGATGAGGGAAACGACGCTCACGGCGGACGATTTGATTTATCCGATGTTTGTGGTTGAGGGCGCACAGCAACGCATCGCCATTGCATCGATGCCAGGCGTTTGCCGCGTCAGTATCGACGTTCTGGTGCAGGAAGCGTTGGAACTCGTGGCGCTGGGCATTCCGGCGATTGCCCTGTTCCCGGTACCGGACGGGACAACGAAATCGTTGGATGGCCATGAAGCTTGGAACCCAGATGGGTTAGTTCAACGTGCAGTTCGCGCGCTTAAAGCCGCGACGCCTCAACTGGGCGTGATTACCGACGTCGCCCTCGATCCATACACGACCCATGGGCAAGACGGCATCATTGATGCTCAGGGATACGTTGTTAACGACGTCACGACTGATGCGCTGGTCCGACAAGCGCTTTCCCACGCCACAGCAGGTGCCGATATCGTCGCGCCATCGGACATGATGGACGGCCGAATCGGCAGAATACGAGACGCCCTAGAGGCCGAGGGGCATATCCACACAAAAATTCTCGCGTATTCAGCGAAATATGCCTCGAGCTTCTACGGCCCTTTCCGGGACGCCGTGGGCTCGGCGGGCAGCCTCGGCAAGGCCGACAAACACACCTATCAGATGGATCCTGCCAATAGCGACGAGGCCCTCTATGAGGTGGCTCTCGACCTTGAGGAAGGGGCTGACATGGTGATGGTTAAGCCAGGCATGCCTTACTTAGATATCGTTCGGCGAGTGAAGGACGAGTTCGGCGCACCGACTTTCGTTTATCAAGTGAGTGGCGAGTACGCGATGCTGAAAGCGGCCTGCCAGAATGGTTGGTTAACCGAGCGGTCTGTGGTCCTTGAGTCGCTCGGCGCGTTTAAGCGAGCCGGAGCCGATGGCATCCTGACCTACTTTGCGAAAGACGCTGCTCGATGGCTGAGCGAGGGTTCTACGCCATGAGGGCAGCGCCGGACCGCTATGCGGTAATCGGGCATCCGGTCACTCACAGTCGTTCGCCGTTTATTCATGCCAAATTTGCAGAGAGCACGCAGCAGTCCGTCCATTATGACCGCATCGATGCGCTGCCTGAGGACTTCGTGGATGTCACCCGCGCGTTCTTCGCGGACGGGGGACGCGGCCTTAACGTCACTGTCCCTCACAAAGAGGTGGCAGCGACACTGGTCGACGAACTGTCTGAGCGCGCCAATCTGGCAGGTGCCGTTAATACGATCATCCCGCTCCCGGATGGTCGCCTACGGGGTGACAACACCGATGGCGTTGGGCTGGTGACGGATATCGAACAGAACATCGGTATTCGTTTGTATGCCCTGAAAATTCTCATCATTGGGGCGGGCGGTGCTACGCGAGGCGTGGTCGCCCCGATTTTGGCTCAGTCGCCGAGCGCACTCGTAGTGGCTAACCGAACGGTCACGCGGGCACTTGAAATTGCCGAACGGTTTTCGAATCGCGGCCCGATCACCGGTTGTGGACTGGATGCTTTAACCGAACTAGGACCTTTTGATCTCATCATTAATGCCACGTCGGCCAGCCTTGCTGGCGAGGTTGTTGGCATTCCTCAACGCTGTGTGAGTGCAGCGACCGTTGCCTACGACATGATGTACCACGCCGGTGGAACGCCGTTTACGCGCCAAATGACTACGTTAGGCGCGCAGGCGGCCTGGATGGGCTACGGCATGCTCGTTGAGCAGGCCGCAGAGGCCTTCTATCTATGGCGAGGTGTGCGCCCGCCGACGCATGCGGTATTGAAACTGCTGAGTACATAAGTCGCGTTTCGTTCAAATTATTCTTGGTCTTGGTATTTGCATTTTTTTAGACTCGATTGCATCCATGCATTTATTGGAGTTTGAACCATGCCCTCTTTTGACGTCGTTTCTGAACTTAACCATCACGAAATGCAAAACGCCGTCGACCAGACGCGTCGCGAGCTCGAAAGTCGTTTTGATTTTCGAGGGGTAGACTGGAAGTTGGTCCACGAGGAAAAGCACATCAATCTCGAATCCAATTCACAGCACCAGGTGCGGGCAATGCTCGACATCCTCCGGTTGAAAGTGGCGAAACGTGGCATCGATCAAATTGTGCTGGATGTCCAAGATATGGAATCGGATATCGCGCGGGCGCGCCAGAAGATTCTGTTGAAGGAAGGGATCGGCGCGGATGATGCTCGGGTTATCCAAAAGTCGATTAAGGAATCAAAACTTAAAGTTCAAGGCGCTATCCAAGGGGACAAGGTTCGGGTTACCGGCAAAAGTCGTGATGACCTGCAAGCCGCGATTAGTTTGCTGAAGACCATAAAGGTTGAGGTCCCGCTGCAGTTCAATAATTTTCGCGACTAGTCTGCGAACAGACCTCCGCGGCGGTGATGTGTCGATGATCCAGCGCCCCAATCTCCGGTTAGTACAGGCGGGTGGATGGCACATATCGGCACCGGGGCATCGGTTTAAAGCTCGGCTGCGGCTCCAATATGCGCGGAGCACGCGCTAGGGTTACACTTGGCCCTGACGTGATTTCGGCCCGCGACGACCGCACTGAATTTGAGTTGGAGTGATCCGTGATGAACAAAGCACCTAAACTTTCTCCTCGTGCAATCAGCCGACCGCTTTTGGCGCTGGTCGGTAGTCTTGTCTTGGCGGGCAGCGCCGCCCTTGCGCAAGAGGTCAACGTTGAGCCCATGGATAAGACCTCTGAGGCCTTTGTCTCGCTATTCAGCTCGACGTGTGTGAAGTATTACCGCTCGCCGGAAAAACTCGTCGAGGAGATGGGAACGAAGGGCGCCCCGGAACTTGAGGCCGATAAGAGCAGCGTGTATCTACACGATCAGCCCGGCAAGGCTTGGGTGGTCAGTGATGGCCATGGGGCGTTCGTGGTCGCGCTACGGGAATCGGGCACCTGTTCGGTATTTGCCCAACGCGCGAAGGAAGTCGACGTTCAATTGATGTTCGCCTCCTTGGTCACCAGCATCAAAGTGCCCGACGCAACCATGATTAAGGTCGCGGATAAGCGCTCGGACACCCCGCAGGGGCCGAGTCACTACGTTGCCTATGCTCAAGACCGTAAAACACCTGGCCCTTACGCTCGGTTTGGTTTAACGACGACATCCTCGGAGTCGGCCAGCTTTCAGGCCTTGGCGACATTGAGCATGGCTATCAAACAGTAGACTCAGTCCATGCGTAGGCTCGCAATTGGGGTTCAGGGTGCATCACGCACTTAATCGCTCGTTGAGCTGGCCGATCCTCAGTTGGGGCATTGGGTTGGGGTGACTATGGGTGGCTTTATGAACACACGGATAGATCGGTTGACGCCCATGAGGCTCGTCACAGCGCTTATTGCCTGCGCCCTCATCGGCGCTTGTTCTAGCGATGACGGCGTCCGTGAGGATGCCGTCTCCGCAATTATCAGCAATCCAGATCGGTTCGAAGGCAAAGTGGTTACCGTACGCGGATTCGTTAATCTGGCCCAGAACGAGTCTGCGTTGTATCTCCACGTTGATGACTATCGCTGGGCCATCCAGACTAATGGCATCTGGCTGCACATGCCTCACTGCGTCAATCGGGCCGGCCAAGCCGTCACTCAGGGCTACATGACGGTGATTGGGAACTTCACGGCCAAGCTCCATGGCCATGCGGACAGTTGGATCGGGGAAATCGACAACATCAAGGCCTGCCGTCTGATCGAGGGGGTCGCTGACGACGCGAGGCCGCGGGCGTTGCTGCCCTAGCGCTGTATAGACGCGGCTCCCCGCCTTTTCTGGTGATACTGTCTCGATCAGTTGTGCTTCGGCTCGGCCCAAATCGAATCTAGGATTGCGAGCGTTGCGGAGGTGACCTCCACATTGTTGTCACCTGCTATTTGTACACGATCATAAATACTGTCCGGAAAGACTAGGCCGGTAATGACGCTCCGTCCGCCATTTATAAAAATCTCGATAGAAGACTGATCCACGATAATTCGCAGCTCAGCCGTTTCGCTGTGCGTGAGCCACGGCACCTTTACGAGGTCAGAAAAGTGGCTGTCAAAATTTATGATCCCCGAGTTTGAACGATCAAACGTTGCTTCGGAATGTACCGGATCAATGCTCAGGCGCGTTTCCTGGCCGCTGGCATTTGATAGAACCACATCGAACTTCGATTGATTCTTATTCCTCAACTGAAGCTGCCAATCAAAAGCGGCACCCCGTACAGGACCAAAAGTTCGTAGGGCCGGCGTCAACGACAGGTCATATGTAATCCGCTCTCGCTGCAGAGAATGAAACGCGTCAATAGGATTAGTGGTCAATGCGAGTTCATCACCGGAGCCGACAACCGTCAGCTTCCGCGGAACAGACATTGCACTCCGCCAAGGTGATGTGGGCACTTTCACCGCGTAGCGCCAATCGCTCATCCAGCCAATCACGGTGGGTGGGGAGTCTAAGGACTCAGCATCGCGGTTCCATGAGACCGCGGCATAATAGTCTGGACCATAGTCGAGCCATCGAGGGCTAGCGGATGGGTTACTTTCTCGGAATTCATGACCATCGAAGCTGCCGATGAAATATTGCGTCCCGCCACCGCCGGCTGGGCCACCCGGATTGCTGCTGACCAGTAAGACGTCATGTTGCAAACCATCATTGGTGCCGATCAAGCGCACGAGATCCGGGCACTCCCAAACACCGCCGTGGGCGCCTCGCGTCATCCCAAACTGGCTCTCGTAGCGCCATACTTTTAGATTTTTAGAGGAATAAAATTCCACGTGATCGGTCGCGACTAAGGTCATGATCCAGCGACGTGTTGGGGAGAACCACATCACTTTAGGGTCTCGAAAATCGCGCTTACCCGGATTTTTAAGTACCACCCCGGGGCGCTTTTCGAACGTTGTGCCGCCATCAAGACTGTAAGCCAGTCCTTGAGATTCGACTCGGATCTTTTGGGCGCGTTCGGCTGCATGATCATGGTAGGTATAGATTGCGACGACAGGGGCAACCCCATCTCGAGCCAATCCTGACGAATTATCACGATCGTATACTGCGCTCCCAGAGAAGATGGCACCTCGCTCGTCGGGCTCTAGTGCGATCGGTCGGTTTACCCAACGTACAAGGTCCTTACTCGTCGCGTGACCCCAGTGCATCGGCCCCCAAACCATTGAGTAAGGGTGGTATTGAAAGTACATCTGGTAGTCAGCGCCCAATCTCAGCAGTCCGTTCGGGTCGTTCATCCAATGACTGGGCGGCGAATAATGAACTTGCGGGCGGAATTGCTCGTGATAGGACGCTTCGTCGCCTCGGGCCGTTGAGAATCGACTCAAGCTCAAAGCGACCACGAGGATGACGTCTGCGAGTCGCTTGGCTCGAAAGCGCGTATACATTTTTATTCCTCGGCAATTCGGTTGCGGCTAATGAGAGAGCAACTCACGACGCTTAAATCCAGTAGACATGATGCGCCGCAGAACATGGCCATTGATGCGGGCCGTGCTTTGCGAGTACGTAGCTCAGTTCGAAATGAATTCAAGCGGGTGCCCTTGAGTACGTTCCCCGAAACACCCGATCGACAGGATGACAATTCCCATCGACAACGCAATCCATTGAAATACCGCAACGGCTCCGCCATATGCCAATAGTGCGACAATGACTGGTCCCGAGATCGCTGCCGAGAGACGGCTCCAGGCGTAGACGAAC
The DNA here is from genome assembly GCA_903879335.1 of uncultured Pseudomonadota bacterium. Lineage (GTDB taxonomy): Bacteria > Pseudomonadota > Gammaproteobacteria > Steroidobacterales > Steroidobacteraceae > CAIKZZ01. The sequence continues at coordinate 92,591 of CAIRLC010000002.1, read as the reverse complement.
CCGATCTTTTGGCTTCGGGTTTTCGTCGGAAAGACCTCGGCTTGGTAACCGTGGAAGGCATAGGACATGACATTGTTTGCCACCGTGGTCATCGCACCGAAAGCGATAATCCACGCCGGCACACTTATGATTGCGAAGGCGAGGCCAAAGATGGCGACGGCGATTGCCGCAAAGACTATTTGCCATTTCCTTTCGAGTCGGTCCCCGAGCCACAAACCGAGTAACGGTCCTACCGGATTCGCTAAGGCGATCAGAAACGAGTATTCAAGGCTGGTGGTTACAGATATTCCTCGAGCGATAAGTAGCGTGGGCACCCAAGCGGTAAAACCATAGTAGCCAAAAGTCTGGAAGAAATTAAAGACGGACAGCATGACCACCCGTGTCCGTTCACTTTTGTGATTGGTTGGTGGGTCGATGGGGCGTTGATTTTGGGTGTTAGGTCTGGAGACAGCGATTCTGTCTCGTCCGTAATCGGTTTCTAGTGCCGTGACGACTCGAGAGGCCTCTTTGTACCGCTGTTGGCGAACAAGCCAGCGGGGCGATTCCGGTAAACGCCGACGCAGATACCAAGCGCCAAGCGCACCGACGGCCCCGACAAGCACAACAAATCGCCAGCCTTCGATCGAGAAGGGCGTCGTCGGCACCAACATCCAGGCCAAAAAGGCGACGACGGGTACAACGCTGAAGCCAATCAATTGACACCAGGCGAACGCGCGACCCCGATGCGAGGGCGGTACTAATTCAGCGATGTAGGCGTCTATCGTGACCAATTCAATTCCAAGGCCTATACCCGCCAAGAAGCGCCAAAGATCTATCCAGTAGCCGCTGTGTTGCAGCGCCATGGCTGCGGTACAGACCGAGTACCAGACTAGAGACACGGTGAATGTTGTTCGGCGCCCGTAGCGGTCGGCCAGCGCGCCTAATGAGATCGAACCAATAAATAGTCCCGCGAACAGCGCGAATACAAAGGTCCCGCTGCCCCGGATTCCAATGACGGAGAGGTGCGCAATCGCGCCTAAAGACGCCTCGGAGAAATAGCCTGCTTTAGTGAGCCCAGGGGTGACGTAGGCGGTCAGAAAGAGATCGTAGATCTCGAAGCCAAACCCGAGGGCAATCAATAGGACGGAGCGGAATACCGGACCGGCAAATGGCAGCCCGTCTAGTCTCGCTTCGAGGTTGTCCACATCCGTCATCGGGGCTCCAGCAAAACCGCTGTGATAGGGCATCATAGCGCGGCCGATAGTGGGCATACTCTCCCCTGCGCCGTAGGCGCGGAACAGGTTCTTCGGGTCTAGGTGGCTTACGATGCAGATTGTAGATAGCGCAATCTTTAAGACGTTCGTTGCAAGTAATCAACGATCCAAACTGCATGCTGAGCGTGCCCGACAGGTCATCCCGACCGGCATGTCACGTGCTCTGCTACGACACCCGCCTTTCCCAGCCTATTCGGCGTCCGGTGCTGGGGTGCATACGACTGACCTTGATGGGAATGTGCGGCTCGATTTCCATGGCAATTACGCCGCCCTGATTCACGGTCATGCGCATCCGCAGATCTCGGCAGCGGTCACCGATCAACTGAGTCGCGGCTCAGCCTACTCGTCGCCGGCGTCGCAGGAACTTCGTCTCGCTGAACACCTCTGCTCACGTGTGAAATCAGTTCAGCGGGTGTTATTCAATAATTCAGGCACTGAAGCCGTGTTAGTTGCATTGCGGGCGGCGCGGGCGCTCACCGGGCGGTCACGAATCGGCAAGTTTGAGGGCGGATACCACGGGTTTTCGGATTACGTGATGGTTGGTGGGCACGCGACTCATGGGGCGGAGGCCATGCGCGGCCTGTTACCAATCGCGGCGGACACCCATGGACTGCCACCGAGTGTGAAGACCGATGCGGTGTTAATGCGCTATAACGATATTGATTCAGTTCGAACGGCGATTGAGCGATACGGCACTGAAATGGCTGCCATTATCGTCGAGCCGATGTTGGGTTCTGGTGGCGTTATTCCAGCGAAAGCCGAGTTTCTCACGGCTCTTCGGGAAGAGACTTTTCGCGCGGGCATCGTTCTCATCTGCGACGAAGTCATCACTCTTCGTCAAGCCTATGGCGGATTGCAGTCGAGCTACGCACTCGAGCCTGACCTGACAACGTTCGCTAAAATTATCGGCGGCGGATTCCCTATCGGCGCGGTGGGTGGATCGGCGTCAGCGATGTCGGTTTTCGATGAACAGATCACCGACCGACATGTCGCTAACCTAGGCACATTTAGTGCGAATCCAGTTTCTGCGGTTGCCGGGATCACGGCGCTTGAGTTGCTGGATGAGGCGGCAATCATGCGACTTGCACGACTTGGGGACCGCGCCCGTCAGGGTCTTATCGACGTGGTTCGTCGGCACTCCTTACGTGCACAGATCACAGGCCTTGGATCCATGTTTCAGATTCATTGGACACCCGATCCAGTCACGGACGCGCGTGCGGCCGATTCTGCCGATCCAAATCTTAAGTTGTTAACCTTTCTAGGCTTGGCGAACCGGGGCATTCAAACCTCGATGCGCGGCATGTGCTGTCTTTCGACACCCATGCGTGAATCGGACGTTGAGACACTGGTGGCAGCGTTTGAGGATACTGTTCATGAGCTATCGCATGAAGGCTTAGATATCAGAATGTCGCGCCCCTAATGCTTTCGACGTCAATGGCCGAACAGTCAGCGCCGAGCCTACTGAAATGACCGATTTCCACGAAAAACCAAAATCTATTCTGGATGACCTGCACGCTTGTCTGCGGTTTTTACGGGCAGTCGATCAGAATCGAGCGTTGCTGACCCAGATGTCTCAAGATGAGCGTCGCGAAATCTTGACGCTTGCCGGACTGGTCTCTAAACCTGACCGGCAAGATATGGTGAAGATGGCTAAGGCTTTCCGGCGCGCAGAGCGTGAGGCATCGAAACGCAAGGACCGTGAGGCAATTGAATCGGCCGGACTTCGGATACAACGCCGATCGGAGGTCTACACCCCGCTCTGGTTGGAGGCACCGCAACCGGAAAACTCAGATAAGGACAGACCGGAGCTCAGCGCTTCCCGGGCCTGTTATGTCTGCAAAGCGCCATACACTGAAGTGCATCGTTATTACGATTCGATGTGTCGGGATTGTGGTGACTTCAATTACACGAAGCGGTCTCAATCGGCCGACTTACGCGGCCATTACGCCCTAGTGACGGGCGCTCGGGTCAAGATTGGTTTCCAATCGGCCCTACTGCTGTTGCGCGCCGGAGCGCATGTGACGGCATTGACGCGTTTCCCGGTTGATGCAGCAGAACGGTATGCGCGGGAGCCCGATTACGAAACCTTCAGAGATCGGCTCCAAATTCATGGGTTGGATTTGCGGCATACGCCAAGTGTCGAGCTGTTTGCTCGTTATCTGGCTGAAAGTTTGCCGCGGCTCGACCATATCGTGAATAACGCTTGTCAGACAGTTCGCCGACCCGCCGGTTATTTCAGATCACTGCTGGCGCGGGAGGAATGTATCCATTCCAGTGGACCTGAGGTTTGGCGGGCGACCTTAGGCAGCCACGTCAAACTCATAGGTCGATTGGCTCAATCGGCGGATATGTCCGGGCGGGCGCTCATTGCTTCGAACGCCTCCGCACCGGGAGAGGGGATCATCCATAGTGCCTCGTTGTCGCAGCGACGGTACCTCGATGAGGACTATCTAGATGGCGACAGCATTTTTCCTCGAGGCCAGGTGGATGAGGATCTGCAGCAGGTTGATCTGCGACTGATGAACAGTTGGCGTTTGCGACTCCACGAGGTTGAGACGCCAGAATTGCTGGAAGTGCAATTGGTCAATGCGATCGCGCCGTACATCTTGAACGCTCGTTTAAGATCGCTGATGGCAGCCACCGCGGGTCACCACAAACATATTGTGAATGTGAGCGCGATGGAAGGTCAGTTTTACCGCACGACGAAGACCGATAAGCATCCGCACACGAATATGGCGAAAGCGGCGTTGAACATGATGACCCGCACCAGCGCACCGGATTATCGAAAAGACGGCATCCATATGAACGCCGTGGATACCGGCTGGGTGACGGACGAAGATCCAGCCGTCTATGCGGCGAGGAAGACGGAGTCTGGATTTGCACCGCCGCTCGATATCATTGATGGCGCAGCTCGCGTAATCGATCCCATTTTTAGCGGCATGAATTCTGGAGAGCATGTTTGGGGCAGCTTCTTGAAGGATTACCGCCCGGCGCCCTGGTAGTTCTGTGCGCATTGGTACGGGTCAGCGCTCGCCCTGCTAGGTCTTCGCGTTCTTGAATGACCTTTAGGGCTGACGTAGGCTGAGCACGAATCCGGGATTCCTCGTGGCGCTTCGGCCAATGGCCCCGGTCACTCAAAATGTTGTGGGTATAACCGATGAATCAGTTTTTCTGGCGTAGCCTGCTGTCGTGCTTCATTTTCGTTTTTGCGGCGGGCGCGGTTGGCCCAACACCTGAAGCCAATTCAGCGACCGTCTTACGGGCCAAGTATTTATTCGACAGTCAGTCGGGGCAACTGCAGAGCGACGGCATCGTCGTCGTTCAGCGCGGTCGCATTACTGCGGTTGGACATGATGCAGCGATTCCCGCTGGCGCCCACGTCATCGATTTAGGGGATTCAACGCTTATCCCGGGCCTGATTGATGCCCATGTGCACCTCGGTGACGAGGATTCTGGCAATTCATACCGGGATTTTTATGAGGGTATGTTACGCCTGCCCTCCGAAGAGGCGCTTTACGCCGAACGCTATGGTCTCCGGACATTGCAGGCGGGGTTTACGACAGTGCGCGTTCTCGGAACCGCAGATTGGGTCGACATCGCATTACGGAACGCGGTTGAGGGAGGCGTATCGACGGGCCCCAGAATAATTGCGGCGGCTCATGCGATCGGCACGCCGGGTGGCCATTGTGACGCACCGCCCTTTCCGCCAGAGCGTGTCAAATTGCTCTCGGAGATTGATGGGATCTGCTCAGGACCGGAGTCGTGTCGCACCGCCGTTCGAGAGCAGATGAAGTTTGGCGCCGACGTCATCAAGATCTGCGCATCTGGCGGTGTTTTTTCCGAATCTGATCCGCTCAGGGTTCCTCAACTCACAGCCGCCGAGCTAGACGCCATTATTGGGGAAGCCCATCGCTGGGGCCGCAAGGTAGCCGCTCATGCCCACGGCGATGAGGCGGCCCGTTTGGCCATCGATGCCGGTGTGGATTCGATCGAGCACGGTACTTTCCTCAGCCCCGACACGATGCGTTTAATGAAGCAGAAAGGTGTCTATCTCGTACCCACCCGGATGGCGGCTTGGTGGTCCTCAGAGCACGCGAATGGTTATCCGCCAGCCATCGCCAAGAAAGCGCGCGCCATTGGTGACGCACACAAGGCGATGATGCGGGAAGCGGTACGGATCGGCGTCCCAATTGCGTTTGGAACAGATTCAGGCGTCAGCCCGCATGGTCTTAACGCCCATGAATTCTCACTCATGGTGGACGCCGGGATGTCGCCAAGCGCGGCACTCCTATCGGCGACTCGGGAGGCTGCGCGATTACTCGGTGTCGAACAAGATGCCGGCGCCATAGAAGTTGGTCGTAGCGCCGACATCATTGCAGTACCCGGTAACGTTCTGACCCATATTGAGGCGACGGAGCATCCGACGTTGGTCATGGCCCGCGGGCTCATCGTCGTTGGGCCTCCCTAAAAAAGCCTGAACTCTTGGCATTCAGCACGGTCTCTTGAGAGTGCGAGGAGTTTATATGGGACGTTTTTATACCCATGCCGTTACGTCGTTCACTGCGCTTTGCGCTATGTCAGCCACTGCATCGACTCCGGTCGAGATGGTCGGCGATTTCGGTCAATACCCGATGAATCGCGATGGCTCCGGTACAAGCTGGGTGCCAGATTCCACCCCAATGGACGGCCTGCATGCCGTGGTCGGCGACTGGTTGACGATGACACATGGGTCCATCACCTTAGCGCAGACCCAACAAGACCTGCCGCGAGGAGGTTCTGCGACGTTTAGCGAGAGCATGCTCATGGTTGCCGGACGACGCAGCCTCAATGACGGCTCTGCGCTTACGCTGCGGGCCATGATCTCGGCGGAACCGATGAATGGCGCTGCAGGGTATCCATTATTGTTTCAGACTGGCGAGAGCGCAGACGGCCACACACCTTTGGTTGACCGTCAGCATCCGCATAACCTATTCATGGAGTTGGCCGCCGCCTACTCTCGCACGCTGATCGGCGTCGCGTCGTGGTTCGTCTACGCAGCACCTGTCGGTGAGCCTGCGCTCGGCCCTCCGGCGTTTCTTCATCGTCGCGCGTCCGAGGACAATCCTGAAGCCCCGCTGTCGCACCATCACATCGATTCGACGCACATCAGTTTCGGCGTTGTGACCGGTGGACTGATCGTCGGGCGATGGAAACTCGAAACGTCTCTCTTTAATGGTCGCGAACCGGATCAGCACCGATCTGATATCGAGTTGAGATCGTTTGACTCATGGTCAACACGACTCTCCTTTAACCCGCGCTCTGATCTGGCCATCCAGGTCAGTACGGGACATCTTTCGTCCCCAGAGGCGCTCAATCCTTCTCTGTCGACGACCAGAACGACCGCGTCGGTGCTGTATGAGGGATCTATACGCGGGGCGCGCGCGTCAAGCACCGTGGCCTTTGGCCGAAATACCCCCTCTTCCGGCTCGGCTACCGATGCCTGGCTGGTGGACGAGTCCTTGCGCTTAGGCGAACGTCATACGGTCTTTGGACGGTATGAACGGGTAGGACTGGACGAGCTCCCGGGCATCCAGGGTGGGACCCCGTTATCCGTCGTTAGCAAAGCGAGCTTAGGCTATCAGTACGACTTTGCCAGACTCGGCGCTGCACGTTTCTCACTAGGGGGGATGGTCAGTCACCACTGGGTACCCGATGAACTCGTCGCTTCCTATGGAACCAGCGCCAATAGTTGGACGGTGTATCTGAGAGCGCGCATCGCACCGTAACCGGTATCGCTATACTCGGCGGATCCGTTTGCCCCTGAGGATGCGCATGCACGCCGTTTTTCTCGACTTTGGGTCCGTGAGCACGGGCAGTGATTTGGATGTTGGACCACTCCTTGAGTGCCTCCCGAACCTTATTGTTCATGACAGTACGGTGGACAATCTGGTTGATGAGCGGATCGCTGGCTGTGAGGTGGTCTTGTGCAACAAGGCGGAATTAACGCGCGCTCGGATTGAAGCTAATCCCTCTCTCAAGCTGATCGCCCTGACCGCCACTGGCGTCAACAATGTTGATCTTGTCGCGGCTCGAGAGCGCGGCGTCGCCGTTTGTAACATCCGCGACTACTGCACCGCGTCTGTCGTGCAGCATGTATTTGCCACTTTGCTTGGGTTAACCCACTCCATCCGTGAATATGACCGCGCGCTCAAAGACGGCGAATGGGAAAAAGGCGAACAATTTACGCTGCTGAATTTTCCGATCCGCGAACTGGCCGGGCGCACCATTGGAATTGTTGGATTCGGCGTGCTGGGTCAAGGCGTCGCTCGCGTTGCCGAGGCCTTTGGTATGCGGGTCCTCGTCGCGAATCGACCGAACGGAGAGCCAGCCCCGGGACGCGTCGATCTGGATGAGCTGTTGCCGCAGGTGGATGTGCTCACGCTCCACTGCCCTATCACCGAGGCAACTCGTGGACTGATCGGAGCGCACGAACTTTCGCAGATGCGACGTGACGCGGTACTGATCAACACGGCTAGAGGTGGCCTAGTCGATGCGGAGGCGCTTGCTCATGCGCTGCGTACTGGACAAATTGGCGGCGCGGCCATCGACGTTCTGGCGCAAGAGCCGCCCGTGGATGGCAATCCCCTGCTGGCTGCAGACTTGCCTAACTTGATCGTCACACCCCACATTGCTTGGGCGGCCATTGAAGCGCGGCAGCGCGCCATCGATGAACTCGCTGCTAACGTACGCGATTGGCTTGCCGGTGGCCGTCGCGGGCGAGTAGTCTGAGGTCACGATGGGACTTGCTACCGCGCTTCGTTCGTTGCTTGTGCTGCGGCTCATTGCAGCGTTCAAGTTCTTCAAAGCACTACTCGTGGTGGCCACGGGTTTCGGCCTACTGTCGATGGCGAACCCGTCATTTATTCAGTCTGCGCAGCAGTTCACGGACTCCCTGCCTAACGGTATTGAGCAACGACTATTGCGCAATTTGCTGGCGGTGCTGATTGGGGTCCCGACCGGAAAACTGCATCTGATCGCGGTCGCCTCGTTCTTATATGCCGGACTTTTTTTCGTTGAGGGCGTGGGCTTGTGGCGCGGCCGACATTGGGCTGAGTGGCTTACGGTCATAGCGACCTGTTCGTTCATCCCAATCGAGATTTACGAGCTCGCACGTTTTCCGCAATTCAGAACGGTGCTTGTGATTTTCTTGAACGTTCTGATTCTCGTCTATTTGATTTGGCGCATGCGACGCGTCCCCGGTCGCACGGTTGCGCGCTGACTAACCTGAGGAAACTTTCCATGCGAATCCGCAACTCACGCGTCATTTCGGCCGTCATCGTGCTGGGACTTGGGGCATGTGCAACGCTCTCCCCAGTAAAGCCAAGCGCAGTCGCCACCTTCGCGGCTCGGTCCGGCAGCGGCGTCAGCGGCACAGCGACCTTTACCCAAAGACATGGCGCGCTCATTTTGCACGTTGAACTCGCCGGTCTATCGCCGGGTTCAGAGCATGGCTTGCATGTTCACGACAAAGGCGATTGCAGTGCAGCCGATGCGATGAGTGCAGGCGGGCACTTTAATCCGGAGGGGGCAACCCACGGTCGGGCGGGTATGGGCGCACACCACCTTGGAGACCTGGGTGCGGTGGTCGCCGACAGTCGTGGCCAGGTCGCCGCAGATTTTCCGTTGACGGAATTAACGGTCACTGCGGGTCCCCACAGTGTCGTTGGGCGCAGTCTCGTGGTTCACCGAGACCGAGACGACTACGTCAGCCAACCCGCGGGGAATGCCGGCCCACGCATCGCTTGCGGCGTTATTGTCGCGCCTTAATCAAACGTAAAGCGCCACCCGCGATGACGACACCCATGGCGACTGCGGCCAGTCCGATGATGGTCGCGTCATCTATTTGATCCCCGAGCAGCCACCATCCGACAACCCCCGCAAGAACAGGCGTCATCGGCGTAAAGAGTGCGGCTCCTGCGGCGCCAAGCCGGGTGACCGCAAACGTAAACGCGCTCATGGCGACGGTGCCAGTCAGCACGCCCTGATAGGTCGCCTGAAGTAAGATCCCGCTCAGCGGGGCGGCCAACAACCGGGATGGGCCCTGGCTCATCAGGTAGAGGGGGAGATAGAGCGCCGCGTTGGCAACGCCGATGAACGCAGCGGTCAGCAGGGGTGGTAAAGACAAGTGTCGGCTCACCACCGTAAAGATGGCCCACGCAAGCGCCGCGATGACAATCAGGCCAAAGCCGGTGACACGTGTTCCGCCATGCTGCAAATCGTGCGAAACGACCCACCAAAAGCCGAGCACCGTACAGCAGATCCCGGCGATCCGTTCGAAGCTCAGAACTTCCTTGAGCCAGATGCGGGCGAGCAAAATGGTGAAAAGACTGGAAGCGCCAGCCCCGAATACGGCGGCTTGGCCGGAATTCGCCAACCTGAGGCCCATGCCGAAAACCGTAAAGTAGGGCACCCCAGCGCCGACCCCTACCAGCAGAAGCGCGCCGGGCCGATGCCACGGCATCTCCTTACGGTGCCGCCAGAAAAAAGGCAGCAGAACGAGGCCGGCCGTGCCGTAGCGTAAGGCTGCAATATCCTCGGGATGCAAATGGCCAGTGACCCCCAGACGGGTGACCGGAATCCAGCCGGCCCAGATCAAGACCGCCACAATCGCCGCCAACATTCCAGCCGCTGTCGAGCGACTGTCGGGCGACGTCATGAGCCGGTAAGGTCCATGCCCACCTGATCCAAAGCCCAACGTAGAACCCGCTGTAACCGAGGCACGGTCAACTGCAGCGCCTCTTCCGGGGAAACCCAGCGAAACTCGTGATGCTCGGCGCGACCGAGCGTTGGGTTGATTGGCAAACTGACTTCGCCCTCATCGGAGCGCGCCAGGTAGAAGCGGACGACTTTGCCACCCGCGTAGGGCTCAGTTTCGATCGACTCGTCACCCCAACAGAAGTCGAGGTTTGACAGCCCGGTTTCTTCCCTGACCTCGCGAATAGCCGCTTCAAATGGCGTTTCACTCGGTTCGAGGCGTCCTTTGGGCAGGTCCCAATTGCGATAAGCGCGCAGCAACAGCACCTTAGAGCCGGTAGGGGCGGCACGAAAAATCACCACCCCAGCGGCTCTTTTGGAGACTCGACTACGCATGCGCCGCAGTATAACTGCCTGAACGCCATCTAGGTCCTTTGATAGAATCCATCGATGATCAGCAGTCTAACTATAGACAAATCGTATCAGCGGAGATCGTAATGAATTTGCGCGACCTGCGATATCTCGTGGCGTTAGCTGATTTACGGCATTTCGGTCGCGCGGCAGCCCACTGCGCGGTCAGTCAGCCAACGCTCTCGGCGCAATTAAAGAAGCTTGAGGACTATCTCGGCGTTGCGCTCATCGAACGTCAGCCGCGTAACGTCAGCTTGACGCCGATCGGTGAGCAGATTGTTGAGCGGGCTCGGCGAGTGTTGCAGGACTCGAACGACATCATCGACATCGCTCGGGCCTCTCGGGACCCATTGGCCGGTTCACTCAGGATTGCGATGATTCCGACTCTCGGGCCGTACCTGTTACCACTGCTCGCGCCTAAGCTCCGGAAAAGACTACCGAAGCTGCAACTGATGCTCTACGAATATCAAACCGCCGTACTCGTTGAGCAACTGAAGAGTGGTGAGCTTGATCTGGGCATTCTGGCACTCGGCGTCGATATCGACGGTCTCGAGAGTCAAGACCTGGCGCATGAGTCCTTCACAGTCGCACTTCCGGCGAATCACCCGTTAGCCAAAAAAACCAGCTTCAAGATGGAAGATCTGGACGATGCGACCTTGTTGTTACTCGCGGACGGCCACTGCCTCCGTGATCATGCCTTACAAGTGTGCAGTCGAATCAAAGTCCATGAAGCAGGCGACTTTCGAGCGACCAGTCTCGAAACGCTGCGCCAAATGGTTGCGGCTGGGCATGGCATCACGCTCCTACCCGAGCTTGCGACCCGAGGACCTTTCGCGGCGTCCAAGAATCCGGTAATCCGGCCGTTCGCCAAACCGGCGCCCTACCGCGTTATTGGCGCGGTTTGGAGGAAGAGCTCAACACGCTTACCGGCCATCGAAGCGGTCTGTCGAATCGTGTCAGAGGTTCTCAGCGAATAGCGATCAGACTCGCACGCGCGCGGCAGCCGCCGCATCGGCAAAAACTACGGCGCCGTCTTGTTTTACCCGGCCGCACGGCAAAGTGGTGTCGCGCCCCACTAAGGACGCTAATGCATCCACTTTATCGGACCCAGTCACGAGCCAGAGTCTGGCGCGGGCGGCATTCAATACGGGGAACGTCAATGACAACCGCCGAGTGCCCTGATAAGTGGCCGCAACCCCAACGCTTCGGTCGATAACGTCCAGCAATGGATCACCGGGTATCAAAGAGGCGGTATGCGCATCGGCACCCAGCCCTAATTGCACGACATCCAGAATCGGTGGAGAACCTAGGCCTGACGACAAAACCCGCGCATAGTCACCCGCCGCACTTTCAAGATCCTCCCACTCAGCCTGCATCGCGTAAAAGCGCTCTAGGAGCGCTACATCTTGCTGACGGAGGAGCTCAGCAATGCGGTGACCATTCCGCCGCTCATCATCCACAGGCACGGCGCGCTCATCCACTTGATAAATACTCAACTGAGCGCACGGGATTTCAACCCAATTCATGGCCCCTAACATGCGCCAGGGCGTCCTGCCACCGGACAACGCGAGACTCGCTTCGCCCCGGTTCTTCACGGCGTCTGCGAGTTGAGCGGTCAACCATTGAGCAGCAGCCACGGCAGCTTGGTCGGCAGTATCGAAAATCCTAAGATCCATCGTCACTCCGTGATACTCCTGATTAGTGATTATTGTGCCTTGTCCCTCAGTCGCTGTAACGATCAAGCGCGCATTGTTTTCCGGTCTAGGCCTCTGAGATGATCAATCTTCTGCTTCAGGAGACATCGGCCGTGTCGAATCATCAAGCCCAAATTTATTGGCAGCGTGGTGACGCGAATTTTCTTGATGGTCGTTACTCTCGCCGCCACGAATTGCGCTTCGCGTCGACGGTTGTCGCCGTCGGCTCCGCCTCGTCCGCTGTCGTACCTGCTGCTTACTGCGAGCTGGAGGCCATTGATCCGGAAGCGGCGTTCGTCGCTTCTTTGGCCGGCTGTCACATGCTCTGGTTTTTATCGCTCGCGGCCGCCGCTGGATATGTCGTTGATGAGTATCGAGATGAAGCTGAAGGGTTGCTCGCGCGCAAGTCCGGCGGCGAGTTGGCGATGAGCGTGATCACTTTGAGGCCGGCAGTCTCGTTCGCGAGTCATGGCGCGCCCGATCGCTCAACCTATCTCCGATTGCACGAGAACGCCCATCAATCTTGCTTTATCGCACGGTCTGTCAGGTCCGATATCGTTCTCGCGCCGACGTTCACCGTGACCTGCAAGACCGAGTAGCGTCACAGGTCTTCGTCGATCGCGTCGTCCGGTTCCACATGAATCATGACGACGATGCCACGGTATTGCTTGGCAAGCGCCTCTTCTAAGCGGTCACATTCGGCGTGGGCATCGCGCACCGAGAGCAATGGCGGCACCCGGAGCTTGAATTCCACAAAACGGCGCGCACCGGCGCGGCGCGATTTAAAGTCCGAGATGGAATGACCGCTCATGAGCGTTCCGCCGATCACGCCGCGCACGATGTTCAGTTCCTCAATGGGCAGCGCTCGATCCATCAACCCGTCAATTGAGCGCCGGATAAGCTCCCACCCCGTCATCCCAATATGACCCGCAACGACGACGGCGATTATTGGGTCAACAATTGCGGCCTTCGGGAGCACCATGACCACCAACAAGCCGGCCGACACCCCTAGCGAGGTCACGACATCGGCCAATAGGTGCTTGGCATCGGCCTCAACGGCAATGCTGTCATGCTGACGGGCGACCTTGAGCATCAGTCGCGCCGTCCAAAAATTGAGTGCCGTCGCCACCAGGGCGACCACGATCCCGGGACCTAGGGCACTGAGCACGACCGGATGCCGCATTCGGATGATCGCGGCTATCGCGATGCCGACCGCTGCAGTCAAAATGAGCACACCCTCTACGGCGCTTGAAAAATACTCTGCTTTTTCATGACCATAAGCATGATCTTCATCTGCCGGCTGTTCTGCAACCGACAGGACAAACAGTGCGACCAATGCCGCCGCCACATTGACGAGGGTCTCCAGAGCGTCCGAAAACAAGCCCATCGAACCGGTGACCCACCAAGCACCAAACTTCAGTGCTAGCGTGGCCAACGACGTGGCGATCGACAGGGTGGCCATGCTGCGAGTCGGAGACACAAAAACCTCGATCCGATTTCTACCCGCCTATTCTGCCTGTTCCACATGAACGCTGATGCAATCGGCGTTTAAAATTGACTCGGGGAGGTGACTTTGATGCGTCGGTTCTGTCACCTTTAGCCCATGGATGGAGGATCGATGTCCCACAGTTGCTGCGAAAATTGCGCCACGCCCCTGACGGGGCCCTATTGCGCCGCGTGTGGGCAGCACGCACATGCCAGTGCTCGATCTTTAGGCGGTCTACTCCATGATGCGCTTCACGATTTGACCCATCTAGAGGGGCGACTGTGGCCTACGCTGAAGTACCTGCTGGTGCGGCCTGGCTTTCTGACTTTGGAGTATTTTGCCGGACGGAGGGCGCGTTATGCCCCACCGTTTCGGTTGTATCTTGTATTGAGCGTCGCGTTTTTTGCGGTCTCGTCTTTTGTCGACCGGGTGGCGCCTGAGCAGACAGGTTCGACCCATGTGAGCATCAAGGCCACGAGCGCCCCGAAAGAAGACTGCACCGAGGCCCAGATCGATTTGGGCAATCGGCGTTGGTCTCCCGCCGCGCAGCATCTGGCGCAACACATGTGTGAACGAATCACGGCTGACGACGGTGAGTCGGTCAGTCACACGTTTAAGAGCTATGTCCCGAAGACGATGTTCGTTTTCCTGCCGCTGGTCGCGGCTGTTCTAGCGCTGCTCTACAGGCGCCAGAAACGCTATTACGTTGAACATCTCGTGTTTGTACTCCATAACCATGCCGCAGCGTTCATGGCAATGGCCGGAATGACACTGCTTCGTTTAATAACGGTTGCAGCGGAACCACTGAACCAACCCACAGTCCTTTGGGTTTTGCGTGGCGCAAAAAATGGTCTGGATTGGGTACTTCTGGCATACATCCCTTGGTACACCTACCGCGCACTACGCACCTATTACGGACGAACTCGGGGCAGCACAATGCTCCGCTTGGTCCCGCTAGGCTTCGCTTATTGTTTCTTCTTGGCACTGACCTTTGGCATCGCTTTCCTCCTCAGCGCAGCCTTGAGCTGATTACATGCGCGCCATCCTGCACGTGGACATGGACGCCTTTTACGCTTCCGTGGAACAGAACGATCGGCCTGAGTTGCGCGGCAAACCCTTAATCGTTGGCGGCGATTCCCGTCGTGGGGTGGCAGCGGCCGCGAGCTATGAAGCGCGTCAATATGGCGTCCGTTCAGCGATGCCAACACGAGAAGCACTGCAGCGCTGTCCGCACTTGATCATTGTGCCGCCTCGGATGGAACGCTATCGCCAAGTTTCCGAAATCGTCTTCGGCGTATTTCGTGAGTACACCCCGTTGGTTGAAGGGTTGTCTCTGGACGAAGCTTTCCTCGACGTCACCGCCAGTCAGGCGCTCTTCGGCACCGCACCAGTCATTGCGCAACGGATCAAGGCGCAGATCCGCGAACGTACCGGTCTGACGGCTTCTGTAGGCATTGCGCACAACAAGCTCTTGGCAAAAATTGCCTCGGACCTCGACAAACCGAACGGCCTTCACCACATTCAGCTAACCCAGGTCACCCAGACCCTGGACCCGCTGCCGGTGAGCCGCCTGCCGGGGGTCGGTCCCAAAACGTGGGCCCGACTCGACTCGGCCGGAATCCGTACCTTTGGTGACTTGCGGCTAGCGCCAGACTGCGTCCTGTCGCCACTCTTTGGTCGCCATGCTAGCCGCATGCGCGATCGCGCCTCAGGTCTTGACGAGCGGCCAGTGCAGCCGGAGGTCATTGAGCAACACATCAGTGTTGAGGAAACGTATGACACCGATTTAACGGCTCCGGAGCAACTGCGTACGGAGTTGGCGCGACTGTCCGATCGCGTAGGCGCCCGATTACGAGGCAAGTCGTTTGAGGGAGGAACCGTATCCATTAAAGTGCGCCGGGGCGACTTCAGCACCTACACACGGTCGCGCAGCTTTGAGCCTCCAACCGCCGACACCGGCGCTATCTTGTCGATTGCTCAAATTCTGCTTGAGCGATGGCATGCAGAATATCCCGGCTCTTCGGTCCGCCTATTGGGCGTGGGCATTGGGGCTCTTGTGCCGGCCACCCAATTGGACCTCTTTGCTCCGGCGGCCAGCACCCCGCCGGTGGGCTTGATGTTGCCAGACCCGTCTAGGGCGGCGGCTCGGCTGGATCCTACGCTCGACGAAATACGGGCGCGTTTCGGTGAGTCGGCCGTGCGGCGCGCCAGCAATTTGGACCGGGCGGCCAAAAACGATGGTTTTAGCGATCTCCGACGCCGTTGATGACGGGTTGTCACGGCAAGCCGCTATGATGGCAACACATGTACACCAGTTTCTTCGGGCTCACTGAAAAGCCTTTTTCCATCACCCCCGATCCGCGCTATCTCTATATGAGCGAGCGCCACGCGGAAGCTTTCGCGCATCTTTTGTATGGGATTGATGAGGCCGGCGGATTCGTCCAACTGACTGGCGAAGTAGGCACGGGCAAGACCACCACCGTACGGGGGCTGTTAGCTGAATTGCCGGCCCACGCCGATATCGCGCTCATCATCAACCCGCGCGTCACGGCGCTCGAGTTTTTAGCGGGTATCTGTGATGAGTTGAAACTGAGTCTCCCGGAAGGGTCCCGGAGCAGTATTAAGGCCATCGTCGATCATCTGAATCGCTTTCTGCTCGACGCACATGGGCGCGGTAGGCGCGTCGTGGTGATCGTCGACGAGGCGCAGCAGTTGTCGACAGACGTGCTAGAGCAGGTACGCCTGCTGACGAATCTGGAAACTGCGACGACAAAACTGCTGCAAATCATTTTGGTCGGTCAACCCGAGTTGCGCGATCTCTTGGAGCGCAACGACCTCAGGCAATTGGCTCAGCGCATTACCGGCCGTTACCACTTGGCGCCCTTGAGTGAAGAGGAATCGGCAGCCTACATTCGCCACCGCCTCCGTGTCGCTGGCGCGACCGGAGAAATGTTCACGAACAAAGCGCTCGTAAGCGCGCATCGATACGCGGGAGGTGTACCGCGGTTACTCAATGTGATCGCTGATCGAGCGCTGTTGGGCGCCTACACGCGGGAATCGCGTGTAGTGACCCCGCAGTTAGTCCGAGCCGCTGCTCGGGAAATTCGAGGCAAGCGCTCCGGTCGCCTCGGTCGCGTGAGTCGACTGGCCGCTGCCGCTGTGATTACAAGCCTAGTCGCGATAGCGGCCGTCAGTCTATGGCGCAGACATTTGGGACCGGACTCGACCCACTCTGCTGCCCAAAGCGCCGGTCATGTCTCGCCACCGGCACCGCCCAAGCCCTCGCTGGCCGAGTTTCTGGCCGCCCACTCGGATGCCACGGATACTGAATCGTCATTCCGAACGTTGTTAGATCTGTGGCAAGTGCCATTGGACGCGAGTAGCGCGGCTCCACCTCCCTGCGAGCAGGCGACTGCGGCGGCACTGGAGTGTCATGCGGACAAAGGCAGCTTCGCGGAATTACGCGTCTACAATCGTCCCGCGATCATTACACTTGCGCTGACGGACGGTACCAGCCGACAAGTCGTTGTCGAATCCTTGGGTAGCGCACAGGCCACGCTGCGTGCCGGCGCCGCGACGTACACGGCAGATCTACTTGAATTGGAGCGGGTCTGGTTCGGCGACTACCTGATTCTGTGGAAGCCGCCATTAAACCCATCCGCCTTGATCCGCCCCGGCACAAAGGGGGCTGAGGTGGTCTGGTTGCACACTCGACTGGCCTCCGACGCCGCCAGCACCGGCGACGGCGATGTGTACGACACGGCTTTGGGTCGCGCCATCGCGGATTTTCAGCGGGCCCATCATCTGGCAACCGACGGACTCGCGGGAACACGCACACAACTGGTGCTGGATGGCGCCTATCCAATGGCTGAAGGGCCCCATCTACAGGACGGGACACGCTGATGTCTTTTATTCTCGACGCATTGAGAAAGTCGGAGCATGAGCGCGACCGGCGTATCTTGCCCGGCCTAGTCGAAGCCCCACGATCCAAGTCGTCCAATAGCGCTGTGCGATGGATTGTGGGTTTGGTCGCGGCCTTATTCGTCGTCAACACGGGTGGACTGCTGTACTTGTTACTGCGCGAACCGCCGCGGCCGCAGCCAGCGCCGGTGGCGACACCTGTCATTCCACAATCCGCATCGGACGTGCCGCCGGCACCGGTGGCGGACGCGCCATCAAAAATACCGCCACCCACAGGCGCCGTGCATTCTCTAACCGATGAAGCGCTAAACGGCAGCCGGACCAGTCCGTATACCGACGTGCCTCCAACTCCACGCCCACGTCAGCCCATCCTGCGCCGTGAACCGGCCCCGACCGTCGGCGCATCTGGCATTGAACCCGACCCAGCATCTGCCGGGCTGCCGACGCGGCGCCAATTGCCCGCAACTGTGGCATCCGCATTGCCGGCGTTATCGGTTGACCTTCACGTGTACAGTCCGAACCCTTCCCAGCGCTTTCTGGTGGTGTCCGGTCAGCGTGCACAGGAGGGAGCGACCCTGGCTGGAGGGGTTGTGATCGAGAAAATTACCCCCGACGGCGCCATAGCGACATTTCGAGGGACCCGCTTCCTACTCACTCGAGAGTAAAGTCTGGACCGATAACATGTTGAGGGGGTAGTCAGACGTGGAATTCTCCGCCGAGATCATCGGACCGGCTCAGCTTGCGCAAGCGTTGCGCGCGGGGGTGCATCGCCTGCTTGGTGCTCAAGAGCACCTAGATCGAATCAATGTATTTCCGGTTCCCGATGGCGATACCGGCACCAACCTCGCCGCCACAGCCAGCGCGATGCTGCCGATACTGACAGTCAACCCACCGGACCATGCCGGACGACTGCTTTGCGCTGCCGCTGATGCCGCGTTAGACGGTGCGCGTGGGAATTCCGGTGCGATATTCGCCCAATGGCTACTCGGGTTATCTGACCATGTCGCCGGATCCCCTGAGCTCGACCGCGGAACTTTCGCGCAGGCGTTATCCAATGGCGCCACCTACGCCCGTGAGGCCCTGAGTGAACCTCGCGATGGAACAATACTGTCCGTGTTACGGGAAGTGGCCACTTTCGCCGTCGCGCAAGCGGATCGACTCGGATTCAGAGATCTGTGCGCATCCGCCCTCGAAGAGTCGCGCCGGTCACTTGAGGCCACCCGTCACGATCTAGAAGTGCTGGAGAAAGCTGGTGTTGTCGATGCCGGAGCCGCAGGATTCGTTGCGTTTTTAGAAGGCTTCAGCGACTTTCTGCAAGAGGGCCGCATGGATGACTTACCGGAAGGGATCGGCCTGCCCTCCCTTGAGCACGAAGCCGCCGGAGGGGAAGCGATGCTTGAGCATCGCTGGTGCACCGAGTGCATGGTGTCTGGCGAGATTGATCGTAAAACACTGCGCGAGCGCCTCGCATCGCTTGGATCGAGCTTGGTTGTCGCCGGCACCGGTCGAAAAGTCCGTGTGCATGTCCACGTGGCCGATCCAGCACAAGTCTTTCAGATTGCCAGCGAGTTCGGAACGGTCAGCGCAGAGAAAGCTGACGACATGCAAAGGCAGCAGGAATCAACAGCACATGCCGGACGACGCCCGGTGGCTATCGTCACGGATTCTGCCGCAGACATCCCCGAAGAATTACTGGAAGCATTAGATATTCACGTCGTCCCAGTCCGATTGGGATTCGGACCCAAAGGGTATCTCGATAAAGTGACGATGAGCCCGGAGCAATTCTACTCGACTTTGCGATCAAGCCCTCATCACCCAAAGACTTCACAGCCTGCACCCGGTGATTTTCGTCGACTCTACGAATTCCTTTGCTCGCACCACGAATCCGTCGTCTCGATCCACGTGTCTGGTCGCGTCAGTGGCACACGACAATCGGCAGAAGCCGCCGCAAGTCGGACAGCGGCAAAAGACCGCGTCAGAATTATCGACAGCTTGAGCGCTTCAGCCGGTCAAGGATTATTGGTCATCCATGCCGCCGAGCGTGCTGCCGAGGGCTTAGATGCATCGGCCGTTGTCACCGCGGTTGAGTCACTGCGAGCCAAGACATCAACATTTGCGTATCTGCCCACACTCGACTATGCCGTTAAGGGTGGCCGCGTACCTCCGATTGCCAGAACGCTCGCGAGATGGCTGCGGATATCCCCACTGCTGGCAACTCGTCCGGATGGCCGATTGAGTCTCGGCGGGGCGTTATACGGCCGTGGCCGACCCTTGAAAAAATTTGCCCGATTCATTACCCGCCGACTCGAGCCTTCTAAGGCCTATCGAGTGATGATCGCGCACGGCGACGCGGCACAAGACGCGACTGCGCTTGCGGATCTCCTGCGCGCAAGTCACGACGGGCATCTGCAAGTGCACATTGTGCCCTCAGGAGCGGCGCTCGGCGTGCATGGAGGACCCGGATTTTTGGCGGTCGGGCTGCACGCCGTCGATTGAGCGACCACTATTCGCGGAGTCTCTGATGTGACACAAGCCATCGTCGGGCATGAGTCCCGCACATGACCCCGATGAATGATAACGGCGAAATTTTATGAGCCGATCTGATGGCAATCCGCAATGCATCAGTGCCTTTGCACATCACTACGCCGCTGTTCTATGAGTAGCGATCGTCGCGGAAGCGGCACAGACATTGCACACGGTTTCGCTGCAATTGTTGGTGAGAATCCTAGCGTATTGATTCTAGGATCGCTGCCAGGCCAAGCTTCGTTGGTCGCGCGCGCTTACTACGCCATGCCGAGGAATGCGTTTTGGCCGATTATGTCCACCGTGACCGGCGTTGCAGCCGAGGCGTCATACGCTGATCGCTGTGCTGGGCTGAAGAATGCCGGCCTTGCGCTGTGGGATGTCTGTGCGAGTGCACAACGACCTGGGAGCCTTGATGCCCACATTCGTCCGTTATCCGTACAGGCGAATCCCATCGATGCACTCCTCAACGAGCATCGATCTATTCACACCGTGCTATTCAACGGCCGTATGGCAGCAGCTCTGTATCAGCGTTGGATCGCTCCATCGCTAAATGCCGAACGCCCAGCGCTGCGTTATCACGTACTGCCTTCAACCAGCCCGGCACATGCAGCAAAGAGCTTCCAGTCCAAATGCGATGAATGGCGTGGCACACTGCGTGCTGCATTCAACGCGCTTTAGGCGCAAATTCTGAGGATTTTGCCGATGATCCACCAACCCGCTTTGCCGACCCACATGCGTCAGGTCGTTACGCGTGGCCCTGGGGGAGTAGACGTTCTTGAAATGAGCGAGGGCTTGCTGCCGACTCCTGCGGCTGATGAAGTGCTTATTCGGGTCGCCGCGGCGGGGGTGAATCGACCGGATATCATGCAGCGCGAGGGGCGCTATCCGCCGCCCGCCAATGCCAGCCCGCTCATGGGGCTTGAGGTTGCCGGCATGGTCGTCGCGGCAGGCGCTGCGGTGAGTTCGTATGCGATCGGAGACCAGGTGACGGCGCTCACAAATGGCGGCGGATATGCGCAGTACGCTGTGGCACCTGCAACGCAATGCCTACCTTGGCCGGATGGTTACGATGCTGTGCGTGCGGCGGCGATCCCGGAGAACTATTTCACGGTATGGGCGAACCTGATGGTGCACGGTCGCCTGACGGCAGGTGAATCGGTTTTGGTCCATGGGGGCAGCAGCGGCATCGGCGTGACCACCATACAGCTGGCGCGGGCCTTCGGCGCCACGGTGTATGCGACGGCAGGTACGGACATGAAGTGTGCCGCTTGCCGCGCACTCGGCGCTGCAGACGCATTCAACTATCGAGACGTGGACTTTGCTGATGCGCTGCTCGCCGCAACGGGTGGTACTGGCGTCGACGTTATCATCGACATGGTTGGCGCACCCTATTTCGCGCAGAACTTGCGTTGCCTTCGATTAGACGGTCGGTTGGTGGAGGTGGCGACCCAACTGGGCGCAAAGGTCGCTGACTTCAACTTAGCAGCCGTGATGCAGAAGCGCCTCGTCATCACCGGCTCAACGATGCGACCCCGCACGTCAGCCGAAAAGGGCGGGATCGCGCGCGCGCTTCGGCAGCAGGTCTGGCCGCTGCTGAGTGCTGGTCAGGCGGGGCCCGTCGTGCACGCCGTCTTTCCCTTGGAAGAAGTTGCCGCCGCCCATCGCTTACTCGAATCCAGCGCCCACATTGGCAAAGTGATGCTACAGGTGAGCGACTGACGAAGCGTCAGGCGAAGCTAGTGAGGCGTTGACGGCGCTGCGCCCTCGATGCGGCGGCCTGAGTTCACCCAACCCGCATAGTCGCCTTCAAGATGCCACAGGTGACTGAAGCGATGAGACTGAAGGATCTTGAGCGCCTTAGCGGCACGAATTCCGGCAACGCAATAGACCACAATTTCCTGAGATTGGTCGAATTGATCGAGTTGTTTCTCAAGGTCGGTATACGCCATATTCACGGCGCCCGGCAGATGGCCTTCGGCAAACTCCTCGGCGGAGCGGACGTCCAAAATGAGTGGCGGATGGGGCATCGTGAGTTCGGTCATCAGCTTGTCGGCTGACATGGTGGGTACGTCATCGGCATAGGCTGCTGGTGTCAGATAAAAGCAAGCCAACGCGGCGAGAACCGTGATGAAGGGACGAAACATAACGTGGTCTCCCCAAATTAGGCGAGGCACAAGGTGTCGCCAAAATACGTGATTTGGAACCTTGACCTATGCGCAGTCGCTGCCATAGTGCCATCGGTCTACCAGATATTTGCGTCTCGTGAAAATTCCACTGCTCACCAGTTTACTGCTTCCTCTCTGTGCTGCCGCGACATCGGTGGTCGGCCACCTGTCATCGCCGACGGGATCGCTACCTGCATTACGGGTGTACGCGTGGTCGGCGAGTGGACGTTTGGTGGCTACAGCCACCTCTCCAGGGCAGCCGACTTTCCATTTTGATTTGCCGCAGGGCAAGTATCGCTTTTTCGCAACGCCAGCCGACCCTGGCGTGCCTCTGGTCTACGCCGGTTATACCCACTGCATGCCCCCTGAAGAGTCCACGGGTTGCGCCAACCACGACTTACGTTGGATCCAAGTGGGGGAGGACGTGCCCAACGTCATCGACGTCGGGGATTGGCACATTGATGACGCGCAAGCAGAGGCTCTAGACCGCGCATTGCATCGCGCCGAGGGTGCTGGTGATCAGGACCCATCGAACGGTGGCCCACGGTTTTTCGAATTCCCGGCGCGGCCGCTACGCCTGGCCCATGCCAATCAGTTGGTCGGCAACGATATCCGCCCCGAGGAACGCTCACGACTCACCGAGGCGTTAACTGCGGGCCACATCAATTTCGCCGGCCGCGCGACAGTCATTCAGTTCTCGTGCGGCAACGGCTGCATTGCGGCCCGTATCGTTGATCTGGAGACGGGACGCGTCACTCCCGTCCCGACGGAGTCTGAACGGCAAAGCCGCTGGATCTGTCCGGAGCGACTCGCTTACCGCCGCGACAGCCGCCTACTCCGGGTTAGCTTTGACGACGCCGATGGTAGCCCCTATGAGTCCTATTTCGCTTGGGACCCAGACTCGGGGCATCTGCGGCAAATAGGTAACACACCGACCGGCACGACCACGAACAGTCGTTGCCTCGCAACCCGGACCAGCGCCGCCCGCTGATAGTCGCGGTCATCACGGCGCAGCGCCAGC
This sequence comes from uncultured Pseudomonadota bacterium, assembly GCA_903879335.1. Classification (GTDB taxonomy): domain Bacteria; phylum Pseudomonadota; class Gammaproteobacteria; order Steroidobacterales; family Steroidobacteraceae; genus CAIKZZ01. Next base: position 69,381 of record CAIRLC010000002.1, on the reverse strand, counting down.
ACGGTACACTCGTAGGATGCGGCGTTTTGTCGTGGCGGGTGAACCTCATGAAAGTCCTGACAAACCTCCTGATGAAGGGTCTGGCAACTGTTTTGCCGATTGGCCTGACGATTTATGCGATCTGGTGGCTGATCTCACGGGCCGAGTCGGTCATGCATGCGTTGATCGGTCTGATCGCCCCGGAGGCGGATTATCGGCCGGGTATGGGCATTTTAGCCGGGCTTGTTGTGCTGCTCGTGGTTGGCACCTTGGTGAACGCGTATATAGTTCGCCGTGCGCTCACGCTGTGGGAAAGCTTGCTGTCTCGAATTCCAGTGGTCAAAACGGTCTACGGCGCATTTCGAGACATCATGCGCTTACTGCCGTCCGGTGAAGATCAGCGCGATCTGCAGAGCGTTGTTGTGTACCAAGTGGGCAACGCAAGAATGCTCGGCTTCGTGACGCGGGACGACCTACCTGAATTGGAGCGTCAGGCCGGTGGCATCGACCTCGTAGCTGTTTATTTCCCGCTCAGTTACATGATGGGCGGCGTAACGCTCTTCTTACCGAAAGACGCGTTGGAGCATGTCGATATGCCCGTCGAGGCGGCGATGCGACTCGCGATCACAGGCGGCATGGCCACCACGCATACCGCGCCTACACCGTCGCGAGAGCCTTCCGCTAGCGCGAAACTCGACTGATCTTCGAGCCTTCTAGGGTCAAGTTGTACATGAGACCCTTGTTAGAGAACAAAAAGCCGATGACCGGTTTCTGCAGCGTATCGGTATCAATCTCGCCACCAATGCCGACGGTGACAATGGCGATTGACGTATCGACGCCGACCTTCCAGCCTTCGCTATCGCGGAAGTGGCGTAGCGCATCGTCAGTCATAAATAAAACAACGACACTTTTGCGCTGAATGCCCAGCTGGAAGCCCACTGAGGCTGAAGCGATATTGTAGTAATCGGTCGTGCGACCATCCGTCAGCAATACACCCTCACCGAATTCCCCACCGATGCCATAACCCGCCTTAAAGACGCGCGGGAACACCAACATCCCACGAGCCTTGGCGCCCAAGATGCGCGCCGTCGGAGACGTCTGGTACAGCTCATGCACCGCTTCACGGACTCGCGCATCGAGCTCGTCGTGATTGTGAGCGCTCGCCACAAACGGGCAGAGCAGTAGTAGAACCATCCAGAACCGAGGTAGTAATCCGCGAAACATCATAAATCTCCGTCGATCCACTCGGCGCCACTTACGCCGAGAGTACCGTCGATAGGCGCATTCGGGTATGCCGGTACGCGACCCCAAAATGACTCACGCCGGCAGTGTCTCGGGCAATGCGGCGCGCCTGATGTAACAAGCCCGCCAGGACATGCTCTGAAGCAAATGGGCCACCCTGGGCATAGTCATCGGCCACGCCGACGTGGACCACCGTAATCTCATCGTCCGCATCGCGGGCATAAACAAGAACGCCCACCGCGCGGGCAAGCGCGCCCTCCTCGTGCACGGCCCACAGCGTTTGAGCAGTCGCCGCGCCCTTGACGGCAATCCGTAGACCAGCCGAATCCTGAAGGAGTTCCGGTACGCCATAGCGCGCGATGGATGCCGCGATCGCGTCACGCACACGATACTGGCCACCATTGAAGAACAGTAAGGACTCAACCTGACCCTGCATCCACGCCGGAACGCGGGCTTTGTAAACAATCTTATAGGCCATAGCGCGACATCCACCCGTCATCGATATATTTATTATGTTTAATGCCCGCGCGTGAGCGGCGCGGCCCCTTCCTGCCGCCATCCTGCTCCGTGGCGCCCTCGTTGTCCACGCTTTTTTAGGCATGGCTCATAAAAATATGTCGAATAATCAATGAGTTAAATGATGCTTTCGCGCCACACCCGCCACTCCAGAGGCAATCATGCCCGTCAGCAAACCCACGAAATGACTAAAGTTTTCAGCAGATCAACCTCCCTTGATCGACATGACCGCGTGTGTTTCGGGCGCAACGTTGGCCTCACCGAAGCGCAGTTGCAGTGGCCCTGCTACCATGCCCGCCCCGCCAGTGCGGGTGACGATTGATGGAGGTAGGTGGTGACGGACAAACGGTGGAATCTCATCCAACGCATTGTCGCGGGGCTTAGCCTCATTGCGGCGACAGCTGCTGTGGGCTCAGCGCCCAAAAGCCCAGCCAAACAGGCCGCGTCAGCACCGCACCACTCCGCCTCGCCCACAACGCACGGCAAGTCCAATCCGCCGGCCAAGTCGGGCAAACATGCTGGCAAAAAAGTCTTTGATCCGGGTGCCGCTAACCGATCCAAAGGACCGCCACCCACGTGGTCGATCCGGCCGGCGTCCGGCACTCGCGCCCATGCCAGTGATGAGGAGTACACCGACGCTGATCCACCGCCTTGGAATGCACGCTGGGGTTGCGCATTCACGTCTGGAGGTGCGGCGTCTCTCTTGGCCTCCATCGGATTAAGCGACGACTCGCTGAAAGCCGTCTTGGTCGGTGACGGCGTCGAGGGTGACCCAGGAACCGGGTGCGTACCTTATTCGTTGCTCACCAGCGAAGAGTCGGGGCTGCTGGCAATCGCGCTGGTCGCGCGCGACGCACACGATAGCGCGCCTCGCTTACACGTCTATACGCGCGAGCGTCAGCACGGCCCGCTGACAGGCAAGACCGATGTCTGGCCTCCAGCCGCGCAATTTCATTTCATATCGCTAGATCCCGATGACGCGACATGGAACACCGGCGATGCCGAAAAGCTCGTCGCGCCTGATTTAACCTACTTGGTCGTTTCCCTGACTCGTGCCCTCGTGCAACCGCTGGATGCCTCGGTTGTCGCCGCCGCCGATGTGCATATCATTACCGAGACCGATAGCGACGGGCCGGATGCGCATCTTGTGAGCGTCGAGCTCGTTGATAAAGCGAGTGGCCGCCCGCTCGGTCAGGCGCTATGGGTTGATCGCACCGACCTACCGGGCGGCTTCTATGCCGCGAACGGGGAGTCTTACGAGCCGCTCTTCTGGGTCAGCCCCGTCAACTTCACCTATGTCTCGCGTGGAATCCATGCAACGGGGCCAGCAGCGGCTCGGGCCGCCTCGGTCCCAAACGGCGCTAAGAAGGCTAAGTCTCGCAAGCGGCAGCTGGCGCAGCACATTCGCCATGACGCGCTGCACATCGGCATTGACTATGTCGCTCCCATCGGTACCCCGGTCGTTGCCGTTGCGGACGGTAACGTCCTCTTTGCAGGGCCTTTCAGTGGCTACGGCAATCTAATCATTATTCAGCACAGCGGTGGATACACGACCCATTACGGACATCTGTCGGCATACGCACCTACGTTGACGGTGGGAAGCAGAGTGCAGCGCGGGCAAATGCTTGGCAAAGTAGGATCCACCGGTTTATCGACCGGGCCACACCTGCATTTCGAAATTCGCCATGAAGGGTCGTATATTGATCCTTTAGATCTGGCCCAGCCTTACTCCCTCTGGTCGCTCCGTCCCGCAGACTATGGCGCGCTTGCACGCCGCATCCTCGAGAATACCTTGGCCAGAGAACCTCGCTCCTAGGGTGATACGGGTCCCAAAGGACCCATCAGACAGTAGCCATTCACCGATTCGAAGGATTGAGTGGACACACTGATCCCAACGATTAGCAGGACTGGCTGTCGTCCTCGAATCGAGTGAATGGCGGTGGGCTCATTGGTTGGGGTGGGGCTCCGGTCAGATCAATGAGAAAGGCCTGTTCCAACGCGATTTCTTCGTGCCCGCTATACCGGCCGGTGGCCCCACCGTGACCGGTATCCAGATGGACGCGCAGCATGATTGGCGCATCCCCGGTTTGATAGCGACGCATCTTGGCAACCCACTTCGCGCTTTCCCAGTACTGCACTTGAGAATCGTGCAATCCACCCGTCGCAAACAGAGCCGGATACGCACGCGGTCGTAGATTGTCGTAAGGCGAATAGCGCTCGATGTAGCGATAGGCAGCGGGATCCGCCGAGGGGTTACCCCATTCTTCATATTCGAGTGTGGTCAACGGCAATTCATCATCGAGCATCGATGTCAAAATGTCGACAAAAGGCACATGCGCAACCAGCGCTCGGTATTCGGCTGAAGCTTCGTTTGCAATGACGCCAATGAGTAGACCACCGGCGCTAGCGCCGAGCGCACAGCAACGTGCAGGATCTGCATCACCAGCAGCCACCAATGCCCGCGTGACGTCAATAAAGTCTTCAAATGTGTGATGCTTTTCCAGCAAACGGCCAGCGTCATACCACGCTTTACCTAAATCATCTCCACCGCGGACATGCGCAATCGCATAAACAAAGCCTCGATCAACGAGCGGCAATATGGTGCGATCAAAAACTGCAGGCTGAGCATGACCATAAGCGCCATAGGCCGTAATAAGCAGCGGCGCTTTGCCATTGCGCAAGGTATCAATACGACGCAATAACGACACTGGCACGCTGACATTGTCACGAACCACTATCCATCGCCGTTCAACCGCATAGTGCTCGGGCCGATGCCCCCCTTCAACCGGATCGACGCGCAGTACTCGCGTCCGGCCCGTTTCGAACTCAAGCGCCATGCGCGTTGCCGGTTCGGACAGTGATCCCCACGCGTAGCGCAGAAACGGTGCCGAAGAATCTGCATTCACATCAAGCCATAGCGTTGCGGCAGAGCTAGGCGCATCAAGTACCGATTCAGCACCAGTACGGCGATCTAGTAGCCTGACTCGGCCTACACCCAGATGTCGCTCGCCAACGGCGAGATGATGCGCAAAGTGAACAATGCTCGTGATTACGGTGCCTGGTTTTTCTGCGACAAGTTCGCGCCATGTCTGCTGATCCGCCATCCGCTCGATAGGCGCTTCGACGACCCGAAAATCCGGTGCTTCCGCGTTGGTACGCAGTATAAATAGCGAGCCCCAGTCTTCGATCTCGTATTCGTGACCATGACGTCGAGGGATAGCCACTTGGAATGCACAGTCGCTCGCATCAGCGCGTAGGTAGCGCACTTCACTGGTTGTCGTACTGTCCAGATGCAAAAAAACGAACGCACCGCTCCGGCTTCTCTCTATCGAAAGCGTATAGGCATCGTCGCTTTCCTCGTAGAGCATCTGATCCGTGGCCGCTGTGGTGCCCGGAACGTGGCGCATGATGCGATAGCCCAGCAACGTGATGGGGTCTTGAGCGATATAGAGCAATGATCCGTCATCAAGAAATACGATATCCGGATCGATCCCGTTAATTTGCCCGGGCAATGTCGCGCCGGTCAGTCGATCGATGATGCGGAGGGCGTACGCTAGGCTACCGATACGATCTTCTGTGATAGCTAGCCAGCGGTTGTCTGGCGACACTTCGATGCCGCCTAAACTATAGGCCGTGCAGTCTCCTGCGGCCTCAGCAGCATCAAGTAATATCTCCTCCACCGTTGTATGATCGCGCCAACGCACATGGAGAGGGTGCTCGGCGCCCGCCCGATAACGGCTCTGATACCACCAGCCGCGCTCCAGTACTGGGAGGCTGGAATCCTCAGGGGGCACACGCGCCGCGTGTTCGGACTTGAGCCGATCAACCAGGTCCTCGATGGGCTGGAACCACTGCGCGCAGGTGCGGTTTTCGGCGTTTAAGTGGGCCAATACTTCTGGCGCATCGCGCGTATCGTTACGCAGCCAATACCAAGGATCTGTGCGTTCGCCAAATGCCGAAGTGATTTTTCTGGGTCGCTCTTCAGGTTGAGGCGGCGCGTATCGTGGGCGGGAGGCTGGAGCGGCAGCTGGAGGCGTGCGTTGCATGCAGCCATGGTAGCCTGTTGCAATGATTTACTTGAGACGACTGATCGTTGCCTTGTCCATCACCCTCGGGACATCGCTGACCGCAACGGGTGGTGGCACGAACACGTTTCCCACTGATCCTGAAGCCTTCACGTATACGCCGCTGCCCTCGAACGGTTCGGTGCTGGTGTCCATGTCGGCCCTAAGCCCGCGTTTCGAATTCAAGACAGGGGTTAGCCCCTATGCGGCATTTAGGCTGCCCGAGTTGCCAGGCCGCTATTTCATAGACATCGTCAGCGAATTGGATCCGTCGACTAACCCGGCACAGTCCCATGTGTTTTATCCGTCGGTTGCCCTTCTTTCGGAAGCCTTCTTGGTCATGCGCACGACAGAGGGCGCAGCATGGCGTTTTGATTTGCCCGAATTCGGTCAGACCACGGTTGCCGCTTATCGCTCCCTAGTCGAATTCGATACGAATGGGGCCGAGCGCTATCTGATCGTTTATACCCAACGCGATGCGGCCACGCGCGCATTGGCTGGAGCAGCAGATTCCGGTCGACTGACGCTGAAAATCACAAGGCAAGCGGCGGAATAGCCTAATCAGCGTCGGCCTCAGCCGCATCAACGGCCGCGGCGCGCGCGCGCTGTGGTGGCAGGCGCCACCAAATCTCATAGGCCGCAAAAGTTGTCAGTGCGATCAAGGCTGGGATCAATTCGAGTAGACCGCGATAGACGATGACGACCGCAGTCACCTGTGCCGGCGGCACATTCGGCAACAACGCGACCATTGCGACGTCAAAGACCCCAATCCCTGCGGGTAAGCCGGAGGCTAACCCAGCCAAAATACTGACCACGTAGACGCCCATATAGACGGTAAACGGCAGATCGATGCCTGCGGGCAGCAGTACATACAAAATGCTCGCGCCACAGGTCACTTCGATCACACCCACCACGTACTGAATCGCGGTTAGCCGGGGGGTGGGCAGCGGGACTTGATAGCGGCCGATATGCAAAGGCCCACGGTGGCGGAGCACCAAGGTCAGATAACCCAGATGCGTGACCACTAAAGCCAACCCGATGCCCCGCGCCAATGCGGCTGAAGTGTGCAGCAAGGGCGCAGCAGCATCGGCCTGAATCAACAAGGAGGCGGCGAGCAAGATACCGAGCCCCGCTGGATAGGGAATGGCCGCCAGTAGAATCATTTTTCCGATATCGAGCGGACGGGTTCCAACCGCCGAGTAGATCCGGTATCGAATTGCACCACCGGACACAGCCCCAAGCCCCAGAACGTGGCCGATCGAAGAGGCCAGAAATCCGCCCATAGCAGCGCGTCGTGGGCTCACGGGCCCGGCAACCACGCCGGATATGATGGCTTCACACAGCGCTAGCGCGCCATACAAGATGACCGCGAGGCAGGCGCCGACCACGGCCCCGCCAAGGGGAATCTCGTGCAGCGCTCGCAAGACGTCTGCGACATTCAGTTGCCGTAGGCCACCGTGCTGCAAGAACCGCAGCGCCAGCGCCACGATCAATGCAGAGAGCGCGAGGGGGAGCAGTCGAGGTACGCGGAAGGTCTTCTTCGTCAAGATATGGAACTCAGCGCACGATTCGTTCGGAGTAGTTTTCCTCGATATTGTCGCGGTAGTAACTCCACATCGATGATGCAGTGGAAAACCGTCGCCAAACCTCTGCCGACACGCCGGAAAACTCGATCACTCGATAGCCAAGTTCGACGCGCAACGTCCGATTGGCCTCGTCATAGCCGATGGCGCGAAGTTCACCTGCGCTCACTCGCTTCATTTCCATACGAGAACCCCTTCGTTACGCGCAACCCGCAGGCCTGGCATTGCACCGGTGCGCCGAGGATACCTCACGAGCATGGGCTTTTCGTGAACAGGATGATCGAGATGAAATTCAAAGTGAGCGACGGGGTGCCCCTCTATGGCAACGTCCATGACATAGCGGCCTGTCGGGTCACCGGCGCCCAAGATCCAGTACATATGTTGCACGCGCCCGGCATTGATCACTTCGTTACCCGCCGATAGCGCCGTACGGCCATCTTGGGAGATGACGACGTCTTCGTCATCCTCAGCATCTCCCCAATCCTCCTCGGGCGAGGGTAAGGAAAGCCGCTCTTGCCAACGGACCGATGGCCGGGTGGTCTCCATCTCGGCAATCCACCCGTAATTGATGCCCTCTTCGGCTGGGAGCGTCTCCGTGGCGACAAAATCTTCGTTACCAGACGGCGTATTTTTCAAATAACCAAACCGTACTCGCTTGACGATCAGGTCAGGAGCGATGCGTAGCGGCAGGGAAACCGGAGCCGGGTGATTCCAATCGGTCGACGGGGCGTGCGGCCGCGATGCCGCCCGGTCACCACAGGCGACCAACAGCGCAGAAAAAGGAATCAGGACTAGTAGCGTGGTGCGGAGACGGGACACAGTGTTCTCAGCGGCTGTCGAACCGCGATTAATGAGGGGTGCGTTCAGGTCGGTCGGCGACCAACCAATCGATCAAATCCGACGCGGGATCGCTCCGGGGCCTTGGCGTCCCGCATGAATCCGGCAGCCCAGTGGTGCGCCTGCCGCAGGGCCATCAGCTCATGAAACCACTGCTCGGGATCAGTGTCAGCCGGCAAGTGTCCGTGGCGAATAGCCGACGCAATCAGTTGCTCCCCGACCTGACGAAATTCGCGGAAGGTTCTCTCCAATCGCTCCCGAACTGGGCCTTCGGAGTCATCGAATTCGTCAGCCGCAGCAAAGAATGGGCATTGGCCAGGTAATTCGGCATTGCCAGGCCAGGCCAACCAGCGTTGGTACAAGTCTTCCAACCGCGGCAATCCTGGAGCTGCACCCTTTGACGGCGCGACCACGGCCTCAAGAAACCGCTCGGTCGCCGACTCCAGGGTCGCGAGCTGCAACGCTTCTTTAGACCGGAAATGCGCGTAAAGCCCGCTCTTCGTCATGCCGACCCGGTCGGCCAATGGTTGAAGACTGACGCCGGAGAGGCCATGCAGGCAAGCCATTTCAACCGCGGCTTGCAAAATGGAAGCCCTGGTTCGAGCGCCTTTAGACATGGGATTTATTTTAGCACGACCGGTCGGGCTGTTGAAGCCCGACCGGCAGCGGGACCAGCCTTACTTGCAGGCTTCGCCATCCTTGAAGCTGACGTTCGACTCGCCGGTCGCTGGCACGTCGTGCTCGCAGGTGGACACGCCCGACGGCAACATGGCGGTGAACTTCCACTTACCTGGCGCCATTGGGATCGACGTGCCGGTACCGGAGCACGCAACACCATCCGAGCCCTTGGTGAGCGCAACTGGCGTGATGAACTCGTTCGAGTTCGACATTTTCGGAGCGTTTGGCAGGATCTCGACTGGGCTGACCTTGACGTTCACGTCCTCGCAAGAGCCTTGCTGAGTGATTGAGTCAACCTTGACCACAGTGTGCATCAGTGTCGAAGCATCTTCGCCGCCACCGCATCCCGCGAGGCCGGCCACGGCAGCAGCAGCAACGGTCAATACGAACAGGCGCGCCTTACGGCTGGTGGTAAGAAACATGCGATTTCCCCTGAGATACGATGATTTGGATAATTGTGCGTTACGCACTTCGCCCCGATTGTAGCCTGAGGGGAGGCGCAGAGGGCAACCGCCGATCAGGTCAACGCCAAGGCGTCTCTAATTCCCAGAGTATGGGCTCCAGACCCCGCCGGACGTGCACCCCACCGCCTAGGTGGCGAAAGTGTCGCCGGAGGCGACCCTGATACCACTCGCCCGTACGCCGATGCACGGTATCGTCGGTACGGGATTGATCGGCAGCATGTGTCCAATCGCGTCGCGTCAGAACACTTAAATAGAGTGCTCCACGACAGAGTCGGCCAAGGTTGACGATTGCCCGTGCGGCCTCGCGATCATCTAAGTATTGAAGTACGTCATGGCAGACCACCAAGTCATACGGCGCGGTCACGGCGTGGTCCGCGACCGATCCTGGCGTCCAGCCGTAGCGCTCGCACAGGAAGGGGCTGATTTCTAGGCCGTCATACTGTGCCTTCGGGAAATGTCGACTTAGCGGCTCCCGTAGCAAGCCGATGCCGCAGCCGGCATCGAGAATCCGCTGCACGGGCAACTCGACATAGTTGACGAAACCGCCGATCAGGCCGGCGATTCGCTCCGCGTCATCGCTGTCTGCGACTCGAGTCTCCGGGTCACCGTAGTAGCGCTCGAAAAACGCCTCATCAAATCGGTCTGTCTGGTTAGTCATATAGTCCGGCCCTCAGCGCGATGGAGCATGCCACAGCAATGGCTTCGCCCGTGCGTTAGCATTTGAACATGATCGAAAAGACTGTCGCTAACGCAACTATCCGGGCGCTCTATGGCGGAATGCTGACGCCTGGCCGGGTCGCCGAATTAATGATTTCTGCTGAGGAATATTTTCCGACGGCGACGGTCCGACGTGGCAATGCCGCGCGGGCACTCCGACATGGCACTCCTCTTCAGCAGTTGCAGATCAGCGGATTAGAGCGCGATTACGACCTCGTCGACTATCTGGCGCTGAATCGAGTCACCGGGCTCCTCGTGCTCAAAGGTGGGGAAATTGTCCGCGAGGATTATGAGTTGGGGCTCACGCCCTCGACACGTCACGCATCGTTTTCCTTGGCAAAGTCGATTTGTTCGACGCTGGTCGGTTGTGCGCTCGCTGATGGATATTTAGCGTCGTTGGACCAGCCCTTGAGTGACCTGTTACCTGAATTGCAGCACAGTGCTTACGCTGACGTATCGTTACGCGCCCTGCTGAGCATGCGAACCGGCATTGCTTGGGATGAAACCTATACGCAGCCCAATTCAGACCGTCGGCGTTTTTTGGATGCTCAACTCGAGAGGCAACCCGGCGCCCTCCTTGCGGTCATGGCTTCGCTTCAATGCAGGCACCCGATAAGCAAGACGTTTAACTACAGCACCGGTGAGACCTTTCTGGTTGGAGCAGTCCTCGAAGCGACGACAGGTCGTTCACTAGCCGATTACTTGTCAGAGCGTCTTTGGCAGCCATTAGGCATGGAGCACGAGGCGCGCTGGTGGCTTGAGAGCCCTAGCGGCGCTGGAATGGGTGGCAGCGGGCTATCGGCAACACTGCGCGACTATGGTCGTTTTGCGCAGTTCATTCTCGATGGTGGGATGATTAATGGCCACCGAGTAGTGCCCGAGAACTGGTTCGATGAGGCCACTCAGCCGCAGCCCGACGGTATGTCTTATGGATACCAATGGTGGCTGCCGTCGAACGATGATGTTCGCCACACTGGGGCGTTCATGGGCATGGGTATTTTCGGTCAGCGGATGTACATCAATCCGAAACACCAACTGGTCGCCGTGGTTCTTGCTGCGCGCTCCAAACCATCAAATTCCCATATCATCTCAGACGAGGCATTTTTTGCCTCGCTGGTGGATGTATGCGTTCGGTGAGGCGAGCTCACTGAATTGCCGCGAGGGCCTCGAGATTGGCCTGTTGGCGGCGCAACGAGCATCAATGACCGCGTATGAAAAGATGAAGGGAGTGCAGCACCGTGCGACTTCGCGCAAAAAAGGGTCAGCGGTCTTCTAAAGCTGACCGTCTGGAATACATCCGCGAGGATGGTTCTACCGTCGAAATTGATATGCCTCGGCAGGGGATTCTTCCGCACGACCTCGTGCATTGCGTGGTGGAGTCTGAGCTCGGATTCACGGACGGTTTCATGGGCGTCGTCGCTCGCGGCGCAAGTCCAGAATTCGCCGCCGCTAAAACCCTCATTCATACCGATGCCCTTAAGATCGCCGAGTCCATGGTTGAAGCGATGCAAACGCAACTTGCTGCAGGCGGCTTTGACTATGAGGCATTTCAGTACGGCGTCAGGACGGCGTGCCACGCCCGGGGCATTGGGGATCCGGAAATTCCAGACCTGAGGCGATCAATGATCGTTTTTGAACGCGCCAGCGCGCTGAATCAACGTTGGCGGGAAAAGCGGCCTACCGAGACCGTCGAAATAGAATTTCCAGAATAACGGCTACTTCATTGGCTCTCGGCGCATCCCCACTTGCTATGAGCACCCAAATGATTCCATAATTCTGGAATTATGGAATTAAATGATGCCACGGAAGCGCTATCCGGCCTCGCGCAAAACTCGCGGCTCGCAATATTCAGATGCCTCGTAGAGGCCGGTGACGAAGGATTGCGACCGACCCAAATTGCGGCGGCGTTAGGAATCCCACCGAACACCTTGTCCTTTCATCTGAGAGGTTTAATGACCGCCCGACTCGTTTCTCAGGAGAAGAGTGGGCGCATGTTGATCTATCGCGCTGATTTCATGCGTATGCGTGAACTGCTGCTATTTCTGACCACGAACTGTTGCGGTGGGCGACCGTGCGCCGCGACGAATACCGCCGACTCGACCATCGCGACTCAGGACGTGTGCGACTCATGAAAAATCCAATCAATGTCCTATTCTTGTGCACGCACAACTCCGCTAGAAGCGTGTTGGCAGAAGCGGCACTCAATCACCTTGGGGGCCAGCGCTTCCGAGCGTACTCCGCCGGCAGCACACCGCGGGTGTCCGGCCAGCCGAATCCGCTCGCCATTCAAACGCTGCAGGCCGCTGGCTTGGAGACCTCCGCCCTACGCAGCAAAAGTTGGGACGAATTTCTCGGCACGGCAGCCCCGGAACTCCATTTAGTGATCACGGTCTGCGGCAACGCCAGTGAAGTCTGTCCTATATTTCCCGGAACGCCGCCCAAAGTGCATTGGGGTTATGAAGACCCCAGCGCGGGCGACGCGCCTGACCAGGAAAAGTTGGTCGCCTTTGAACAGACCTTCAAGCAAATCTCAAAGCGAATCGAAGCCTTCGTTGCGCTGTCAGATCAAGATCTACTGCCCGAAGCGATCGCGCGTTCGGCCCAACGACTGGGGGACTTATGAAGCCAACAGACAGCCGTACTGACCTGGGATCTATGAGTCGATTCGAGCGGTACTTAACCGTCTGGGTTGGACTCTGCATCCTCCTCGGCATTGGACTCGGCAAGCTGTTGCCCGAAATGTTTTATACATTGGGCGCGCTTCAGATCGCCCACGTGAATCTGCCGGTTGGTGTACTGATCTGGATCATGGTGATCCCGATGCTAATCAAGGTTGATTTCAAGGCTTTGCATCAAGTTAAGCATCATGCGCGTGGCATCGCTGTCACGCTGGTGGTGAATTGGGTCGTTAAACCGTTTTCGATGGCACTGCTTGGTTGGATTTTCATCAAGCACCTATTCGCGCCCTTTTTGCCAACTGAACAAATTGATAGCTATATCGCTGGACTCATCCTATTGGCCGCCGCACCGTGCACAGCCATGGTGTTTGTATGGAGTCGTCTGACAAAAGGCGACCCGTTATTCACGCTATCTCAGGTGGCCCTCAACGACACGATCATGGTATTTGCGTTCGCGCCTCTAGTCGGCTTGCTGCTTGGCATATCGGCAATTAGCGTGCCTTGGGCCACATTAGCCACATCTGTAGCACTCTATATCGTGATACCGGTCATTGCGGCGCAAATCATCCGTCGGCGACTCTTGCCACGGGGCGATGCTTATTTCCAAAAAGTTATCGCAGCCTTGGGTACTTGGTCCATTGGCGCGTTGTTGTTGACGCTCATTCTGCTATTTGCCCTGCAAGGCGAAGCGATCTTAAGACAGCCAATTGTGATCGTGCTGCTCGCGATACCGATCCTTATTCAAGTGGTTTTCAATTCAACTCTCGCCTATTTGCTCAATCGCGCCGTAGGTGAGAAGCACAGCGTTGCATGTCCGTCCGCATTGATAGGCGCCTCCAATTTCTTCGAATTAGCAGTCGCTGCCGCAATCAGTCTTTTCGGTTTCAATTCGGGCGCTGCCCTCGCAACCGTAGTGGGCGTCTTAATTGAAGTGCCTGTCATGTTAGTCGTGGTAAAAGCCGTCAATGCATCAAAGGAGTGGTACGACGGCGGTTGATTACTATGCGGCAAACCCGCGCGCGCTCATCAATGCCTCAATGCATGTTTTAACCATTGCGCGTTTGGGAATTACTGAACTTGTTCCGGAATACCCCACCACCGCTTAAGAGCGTTATTTTTTCTTGGTCGGCACAGTTTTCGCATGACAACACTGGCAGCGGTGTTTGAAAAAAATCCGCCTCATAGAACTTCGTCGCAGGACTCAAATCATCGACTAGATCGCGAACCGGCCGACCCGATTCTCCAATGTCGACAGCCAGGTGGCTCAAGGCTCTATCGAGCGCTTATATTCCATCCACTGCCATCGCGCCTGAGACAAAATCGATCCGACTGCGGTTATTCCACCGTCACCGACTTAGCCAGATTACGAGGCTGGTCAACATCCGTTCCTCGCATGGTCGCGACATGGTAGGCCAGCAATTGCAGCGGCACCGTGTAGACGATCGGTGCTTGAAATTCAGCAACGTGCTTAGGCATCGTGATGACATGGACACCATCGCCAGGAACCAGACCGGCATCGGGATCCGCAAAGACGTAGAGCTCGCCTCCACGCGCCCGCACCTCCTGGAGGTTGGATTTCAGTTTTTCCAATAGATCGTTATTCGGCGCTACTGCGATGACCGGCATATCCGCGTCAATCAACGCGAGCGGCCCATGCTTCAGCTCACCAGCGGCATAGGCCTCGGCGTGGATATATGAAATTTCTTTAAGCTTAAGCGCGCCCTCCATGGCCACGGGTGACAGCGCGCCTCGGCCAAGGAAGAGCGCATGATTCTTTTGTACAAATTTTTCAGCGAGTTTGCGAACCACCGAGTCTAGCGCCAAAGTCTCTTCGACCAATCTCGGCGTCTCAAGTAGCAGGGTGGCGAGTTCGTGCTCACGGTCCTTTGTGAGGCCGTGTAGTTTGCCTAGAGCGAGCACTAACAGACCGAGCGCAGTCAGTTGGGTGGTGAATGCTTTCGTTGAAGCGACGCCGATTTCGGGTCCTGCGCGTGTCAGTAAGACCAGGTCCGATTCTCGTACCAACGACGACTCGGGTACGTTACAGATCGCGAGCGTCGACAAATAGCCTGCAGACTTTGCTTGCCGTAGCGCGGCCAAGGTGTCGGCCGTTTCTCCAGACTGCGAGATGGAGACGAACAGTGTATTTGGCGGGACGACTGGATTGCGGTAGCGGAACTCACTCGCGATATCGACCCAACAGGGTAAGCGGCAAATTTGTTCGATCTGGTAGCGTGCGACACAGCCTGCATGCCAACTGGTACCGCAAGCCACGATTTGCACGGCCTCGGCGCGTGCAAGCGCCTCGGTCGCTGTCGGCCCGAACGCGGCAGCGAGGAGGTGGCCGCCAGCGATGCGCTCGGCCAGTGTCTCGGCGATAGCACGAGGCTGCTCATGGATTTCCTTGAGCATGTAATGGGGGTATTCGCCTTTTTCAACGGCGTCGGCCGACAACTCGGATACGCGGACTGGGCGCTCGACGATTTGCCCTGAGGAGTTGCGGATCGTGACGAAGTCCCTGCCGATTGCGGCGACGTCGCCTTCCTCAAGGAACTGGAACTCGCGGGTTACTGGCAATAGCGCGGAAACGTCAGAGGCGACGTAATTCCCATCCATTGTTCGGCCGATGACAACGGGGCAGCCGGCCCGTGCGACGTACAACGTATTCGGGTCTTGCTCCCCTAACACCACGAGCGCATAAGCGCCGTGTAACTCCTTCACCGTATCGGCAACCGCATGCGCTAAGGACTTACCTTGATCGACATGAAAGTGAATGCGATGTGCGACGACTTCGGTATCGGTTTCGGACTCAAATCGATAACCGGCAGCCATGAGTTCGGCGCGCAAGGCTTCGTGGTTTTCGATAATGCCGTTATGAACGATGGCGATTCCATCGCGGGAGACATGGGGGTGTGCATTGCGCTCGCTAGGAACCCCGTGTGTCGCCCAGCGCGTATGTGCAACGCCCACCAAACCCGACACAGGCTCAATCGCCAATGCCTCTTTGAGACGAGCGACTTTTCCGACGGTGCGTAGTCGTCGCACCTGACCACTCGCTTCGATAACAGCGATGCCAGCAGAGTCGTAGCCGCGGTATTCGAGGCGGGACAGCCCTTCAATCAGGACTGGAAGGATATCTCGATTGGCGATAGCGCCGACAATGCCACACATGCTTTTAACCTCTTAGGACGCGACGGGGCTTAGGAGTCACTCCGGCGACGATCCGTCTTCCTTAATTCGGGCGCGATCAATAAGCGCGGCACGTTCGTTCGCATCCGCTTTTTCGGGACGCTTCCACGTCGCGAAGGATTGCTGCCGGCCACGCTCGAGCGACAGCTGGCCACGTGGTGCCGATTTATTGATCGTGGATCCCGCGCCGATTGTCGCATCAGCGCCAATGACCACGGGAGCGACCAACATCGAGCCCGACCCGACGAACGCGCCGTCTTCAATGACGGTGGGCCACTTATTTTTGCCGTCATAGTTGCACGTGATCGTACCCGCGCCGATATTCACACCCGCGCCGATGGTAGCGTCGCCTAGATAGCTCAAATGATTGGCCTTACTGCCGAGGCCGAGCGTGGCATTTTTCAGCTCAACAAAATTGCCAACATGAGCGCCATCGGCGATATGGCTTCCAGGCCGAAGTCGGGCAAATGGCCCAATGACGCACTGCGCGTCGACCCGGGCGCCATCAATCACGCTGTAAGCACGGATCTGGGTATCGGCTGCAATCGTGGCATTGCGAATCACCACACCAGGCCCTAAGGTCACGCGATCTCCGAGCACGACCTCCCCTTCAAGCACCACATTCACATCGATGCGCACATCCCGACCCACCTGAACGTGGCCGCGCACATCAATGCGTTGAGGATCCGCCAACGTGGCACCCGCCATCATCAACGTACGCGCTGCCCGACGGCGCACCTCAGTCTCTAGGTCGGCTAATTGCAATCGATCATTGACGCCAAGCACTTCAGGGATCGTGGGGGCTGGCATTGCCTGAACTTTAACGCCGTCACGGACGGCGACGGTAATCACATCAGTCAGGTAGTACTCGCCTTGCGCGTTGTCGTTTTTCAGGCTAGCTAGCCACTGCCTTAACTGAGCGGCCTTCGCGATGAGCACGCCGGTGTTCGCTTCACGCACAGTTCGCTCTTTACGATTGGCGTCTTTCTCTTCAACGATGCGGTACACGTTGCCGGCGTTGTCTCGTAGAACGCGGCCATAGCCGGTCGCGTCCTCCAGCAGCACGGATAACAGCGCAAGCCCGCCGTCGGCCGCCTGCTCAACCAAATTTCGCAGGGTCGTAGCCGCGATCAGCGGGACGTCCCCGTACAGAATCAGAACCTGATGGTCGTCGGGAATATTGGGCATGGCCTGCGCAACGGCGTGACCAGTACCCAATTGCTCCGCTTGTAACGCCCAACTGAGATCGGCATCGGGGAAGGCCGCTTGGACTTGCTCGCCGCCGTGACCGTAAACAATGTGGATTGCGGAGGGCGCCAACTGCCGCGCGGCGGTGAGTACATGCCCAAGCAGGGGACGTCCAGCCAGCGGTTGGAGGACCTTCGGCAGGTCGCTGTGCATACGCTTGCCTTGACCGGCTGCGAGGATGACAAGGCTGAGCGACATGATGATCCTCTCTGCATTAGATGAGCCATTTTCGCACAGGCCACCCTAACATCGGATCGGGTATCGTTCAGGAAGTTCACATTACTAGGAGCATCTCGTCATGCCGACATGGTCTGCCCTTTCAGCCACCGCGCTATCCGTGTTCTTGCCGATAGCGTCAGCACTGGCCACAGCTCCGGCACCGGCACGACATCCGATGACTCATGAGGATCTCTGGCTGATGCGCCGAGTGGGAGGTCCGGTGCTTTCACCCGATGGCAAATTAGCCGTTGTCTCGGTGGTTGAGCCGTCTTACGACCCCAAACAACAAGTTTCAGACCTATGGCTCATGAGCACCGATGGGTCACTACCGCCGCGCCGATTGACCTTTACGCCAAGCGCTGAATTCGACGTCCACTTCAGCGAGGACGGGGCCCGGATTGCGTTCAGTGCCAAGCGGGACGGAGACGCTGAGCCCCAAATTTATCTGCTGAATTTAGTCCGGGGTGGGGAAGCCGAGCGCGTGACGGATGCCCCAATGGGCGCTCGATCGCCGGTTTTCTCGCCAGATGGCGTCAATATTGCCTATGTCACCGATGTCTGGCCAGGCGCGAAGGATGAGGCCGATAATCGGCGAATGACGCGCGAGCACGCGGAGCGAAAGTCCTCTGTGCGGCGTTACGACGGTTTCCCAATTCGCAGTTGGGACCATTGGCTCGACGAACGGCAGGCGCACCTCTACGTTCAGGCAGCGCGCGCAGGCGCCCCCGCTCGGGATCTGCTGGCCGGAACCCGGCTTGTGGAGTCTCCCGGATTTACCGGTCGCGCCGAAGATGACGGAGTGTCACTCGATCCTATTTGGACAGCGGATGGGAAGCGTCTCATTTTCGTGGCCGGTACCGATCGGAACCAATCGGCGCACGCCTTTACGAGCCTACAGCTATGGCTTGTGGCTGCCAGTGGCGGCGAGCCGACACGGCTCACGGCACCTCCCGATTCGTTTCAAAACCCACATTTCAACGGCAACGGAGACACGCTTTATGCCGAGCGCGTGGTATCCAATGACCACGTATATAACTCGACGCAGCTGGTTTCGATGTCTTTCGTCGACGGCGCCCTCGGTATCCCGCACGATTTAACGCGCAGCGTTGATCGGAGTGTGTCGGACTGGGGGGTGGCGGCCGATGGGACCTTATATTTTCTTGCTGAAGATGCGGGGCATGAGCACTTATATGCCGCAGCCCCCGGCGCCCCCGCGCATCTTGTCGTTGCGTCTCGATCGGGAGTCTTTACCAACCTCGCGGTGAGCCGCAGAGGCACGAAACCGGTACTCCTCGCCCGACACGAAAGCGCAGTGGAACCTGCAGAGGTCGTGCGCATAGACGTCGATCACGGAGCCGTTGCGCTGACCTCATTTAATCGCGGTCGAACGGATGCCATCGATTGGGCGCCGGTCGAGGAATTTTCCTTTAAAGCGCGAAATGGCCGCTTGATCCATAGCTTGTTGGTCAAACCTCCGGGCTTTGACTCATCGCAACGTTACCCCTTACTTGTCTTGCTGCACGGGGGCCCGCATGGTTCATGGCGCGACCAATTTGTACTGCGTTGGAATTATCACTTGCTTGCTGCAGGCGGCTATGTGGTGTTGCTGTCTGATTATTCAGGCTCGACGGGCTACGGCGAGGGTTTTTCGCAAGCCATCGAAAGAGACCCGCTCGCCGGCCCGGCTGACGAGGTCAACGAAGCCGCTGATGAGGCGATTCGGCGGTTTCCGTTTATCGATGGCACCCATCAATGTGCCGCTGGCGCCAGCTACGGCGGCCATCTCGCCAATTGGCTAGAGGCGAGCAGCACTCGCTACCGGTGTCTGGTGAGCCACGCCGGCTTAGCCGATCTTGAAGTGCAATGGGGCACGAGTGACGGCGCTTACCATCGAGAGGTGATGGTGGGATCACCGCCTTGGTCCGGCGACCCGTTGTGGAGAGCGCAGAGTCCAATCGCACATGCCGATCGGTTCAACACACCCATCCTACTGTCGGTCGGCGAGCGTGATTTCCGGGTTCCGCTGAACAATACTTTGGAGATGTGGACCGCGCTGCAGCGCCAGTCTGTGGCGAGCCGTCTTCTCGTTTTCCCGGACGCCAACCACTGGATCACCAAGGCAGAAGACAGCCGGCTTTGGTACGCCGAGGTATCCAGTTGGCTAGACCACTACCTTCACGACTCGGCACAGAGCCAGTGAGTGGGAGGAGTCGCATCGGTTGGGCCTGTCCGGGACGGCGATAGGCCCCTTTTGCTCATCACGGAAAAGAAGGGCAGTGCTCTAAACGACAAAGCCCCGCTTGAAGCGGGGCTTTGGGTAGAGTCCGGACGCTTGCGTCTTATTTGCGCAACTTGCGGATCTTCTCCAACATCTTCAGCTGGGCAGCCGCGCGCAGCAATTCCGCCTGCGCCTCTGCGATGCCCATCTGATCAATCGTGTCCTTGATGGCTTCCTCAGCACGCTGCCGTGCCGCCAGGGCCTGGGCCTCGTCCAGGTCGTGCGCACGAATAGCCGTATCGGCGAGCACCGTCACTCGCTGAGGCTGGATCTCCAGCGCGCCGCCGCCGACGTAGAAGCTGAGCTCCTCTCCGTCGACGGTCTGCACCCGGATTTCACCCGGCTTCAACATGGTCAGTAACGGTGCGTGCCGCGGCGCAATGCCGAGCTCGCCCTGGATCGCCGGGACGAAAACCATCGTTGCTACGCCCGAGTGGATTGCTCCCTCGGCGCTGACGATGTCGACGTTGATGGTCGAGGCCATAATTTAGTCCTCAGGTCAGCGTCTTAGCCTTCTCGGCGGCTTCTTCAATCGTGCCGACCATGTAGAACGCCTGCTCTGGCAGGTGATCGTACTCGCCGGCGATGATTGCCTTGAAGCCACGGATCGTTTCCTTCAACGCCACGTACTTGCCCTTCTGGCCGGTGAAGACCTCGGCAACGTGGAACGGCTGAGACAAGAAACGCTGGATCTTGCGCGCGCGCGACACGGTGAGCTTATCTTCGGCCGACAGCTCGTCCATGCCCAGAATTGCGATGATGTCCTGCAATTCTTTGTAGCGCTGCAGAATCGCCTGCACGCCGCGGGCGGTGTTGTAGTGCTCCTCGCCGATGACCAACGGGTCCAACTGGCGCGACGTGGAGTCGAGCGGGTCAACGGCTGGATAAATGCCTAGAGCCGCAATCTGTCGCGACAGAACGACGGTGGCGTCAAGGTGGGCGAAGGTCGTCGCTGGCGACGGATCGGTCAAGTCGTCGGCTGGAACGTAGACGGCCTGGATCGAGGTGATCGAACCGGTCTTCGTCGAGGTGATGCGCTCTTGGAGGACGCCCATTTCCTCGGCCAGCGTCGGCTGGTATCCGACGGCGGACGGCATACGGCCGAGCAGCGCCGACACTTCGGTGCCGGCCAGCGTGTAACGATAGATATTGTCGACGAACAGCAGCACGTCACGGCCTTTGCCAGACGCTTGTTTCTCGTCGCGGAAGTACTCGGCCATCGTGAGGCCCGTGAGCGCAACGCGCAGACGGTTGCCGGGTGGCTCGTTCATCTGACCATAGACCATGGCCACCTTCGAGTTTTCGAGGTTGACCTTGTCGATAACGCCTGAGTCGCACATCTCGTGATAGAAGTCGTTACCTTCACGGGTACGCTCACCAACGCCCGCGAACACCGACAGACCCGAGTGCGCTTTGGCGATGTTGTTGATCAGCTCCAGCATGTTGACGGTCTTGCCGACGCCGGCGCCACCGAACAGGCCGATCTTGCCGCCCTTGGCGAACGGAACCAACAGGTCAATGACCTTGATGCCGGTTTCAAGGAGGTCCTGACCGCCCGCTTGCTCGTCGTACGACGGCGCGGCGCGGTGAATTTCCCAACGCTCTGGAGTATTGACGGGACCGCGCTCATCTTGCGGGTCGCCAAGAACGTCCATGATACGACCGAGCGTTCCGGTGCCTACGGGAACCGAGATTCCCTTGCCGGTAGCCTTGACCGTGATGCCACGCTTCAGGCCTTCCGAGATGCCCATGGCAATGCAGCGGACGATGCCATCGCCGAGCTGCTGTTGTACTTCGAGCGTGATCTCTCGGCCACTGTCTTCGAGCTTTAACGCGTCATAGACATTGGGAACGGCGTCGCGAGGGAACTCGACGTCGATGACGGCGCCGATGATCTGGACGATCTTGCCGGTGGCAGAAGTGGTTGCGGTATTCATTATTTGAAACCCTTACTCAAACAGCGGCTGCGCCGCCGACGATCTCGGAAATTTCCTTGGTAATCGCCGCCTGCCGCGCCTTGTTATAGATCAGCTGCAGTTCGTCGATCAGTTTGCCTGCGTTATCGGTCGCACTCTTCATAGCGACCATTCGAGCTGCCATTTCACAGGCAACATTCTCGACGGCGCCCAGGTAGACCTGCGACTCGATGTACCGCGCCATGAAGCCCTCGAGGAG
Source organism: uncultured Pseudomonadota bacterium (assembly GCA_903879335.1). Classification (GTDB taxonomy): domain Bacteria; phylum Pseudomonadota; class Gammaproteobacteria; order Steroidobacterales; family Steroidobacteraceae; genus CAIKZZ01. The sequence goes on along the minus strand of CAIRLC010000002.1, from coordinate 47,514 downwards.
CTCCGCAGCAGACGGCTCGTAGATGTAATCCCACATATCCTGCAATTCGGAGCTCTTCACGGGCTCGGCTGGCAGGAGTTGGCGCGCGACTGGCTTCTGGCTCATCGTATTGATGAACTCAGCGTGCACAATCGAGAGCCGGTCAATTCGGCCTTCGCTATAAGCGTCGAGCATCACTTTGACCGCGCCAATCAGGGCGGATGCGTGAGGCTTATCGCCTAAATGCGAAATCGTTGCCGAAATCGGATATTTCATGCGGCGGAAGAACTGTTGCGCCTTCGAGCCAATCAAGCACAGCTCGACGGCAACGCCTTCTTCTTCATAGCGACGGATCTCAGCGAGCGCTTGCTTGAAGACGTTCACGTTGAGACCGCCGCAAAGACCGCGATCCGTGCTGACAATGACGAGCCCAACAGACTTAACCGGACGCTCCGTCAGATACGGGTGTCGGTAGTCAGGGTTCGCGAGGCGCAGATGGCCGATCACGTTACGGATCTTTTCCGCGTACGGTGACGCAGCACGGCGGCGCTCTTGAGCACGACGCATTTTGCTCGCCGCAACCATTTCCATGGCTTTGGTGATCTTCTGCGTGCTCTTGATGCTCGCGATCTTCGTGCGGATTTCTTTTGCGCCGGCCATGGTTGCCTGCTGCCTTAGAAGCTTGCCGCGGAGAAGAAGTCTTCGCAGAGCTTCTTCAGACTAGCGTCGACTTCCTTCGAAAGTTCCGGCTTGTCGTTGATCGACTTCACCAAGTCAGCCGCATTCGTTTTGGCAAACGACTGCAACTGGCCTTCAGCCGCAACGACTTTCTCGCGTGGAACTTTGTCGAAGAAGCCGTTGTTGACCGCATACAGCGAGAGCGCCATTTCGGCGACCGACATCGGTGAATACTGCTTCTGCTTCATCAGCTCAACGACGCGCACGCCGCGATCGAGCTGTCGACGGGTGGCTTCGTCAAGATCCGAAGCAAACTGCGAGAACGCAGCGAGCTCACGATATTGGGCGAGTGCAAGTCGCACGCCGCCACCGAGCTTCTTGATGATGCCGGTCTGGGCAGCACCGCCGACGCGCGACACGGAAATGCCGGCGTTAATGGCAGGACGGATGCCTGAGTTGAACAGGTCGGTCTCAAGGAAGATTTGACCGTCGGTGATCGAAATCACGTTGGTTGGCACGAACGCGGTGACGTCGCCGGCCTGGGTCTCGATAATCGGCAGGCCGGTGAGCGAGCCCGTCTTGCCTTTGACTCGACCGCCGGTCGCCTTCTCGACGTATTCCGGATTCACGCGGGCAGAACGCTCGAGCAAGCGCGAGTGCAGGTAGAACACGTCGCCCGGGTAGGCTTCGCGGCCCGGCGGACGGCGCAGCAACAGCGAGATCTGACGGTAGGCCCAAGCCTGCTTCGTCAGATCGTCATAAATGATCAAGGCGTCTTCGCCGTTATCCATGAAGTATTCGCCCATCGCGCAACCCGAATAGGGGGCGAGGTACTGCATGGCAGCCGGAGTGGACGCCGAGGCCGCGACGATGATCGTGTGATCCATCGCGCCGTGTTCTTCGAGCTTGCGTACGACGTTCGCAATCGAGCTCTGCTTCTGGCCGATGGCCACGTAGATGCACTTAACGCCAGTGCCCTTCTGGTTGATGATCGTGTCGATCGCCACCGCGGTCTTGCCGGTCTGGCGGTCGCCGATGATCAACTCGCGCTGGCCACGGCCGACAGGGACCATGGCATCAATGGCCTTCAGGCCGGTCTGGACCGGCTGCGAGACGCTCTGGCGGTAGATCACGCCTGGAGCAACGCGCTCGATCGGCGCGCGCAGATTTGTGGCCAATGGCCCCTTGCCATCGATCGGATTGCCCAGCGCGTCGACGACGCGGCCCAGCAATTCAGGACCCACTGGCACTTCAAGGATTCGGCCGGTGGTTTTAACGCGGTCGCCTTCAGTGATGTGCTGGTACTCGCCCAGAACCACGGTGCCGACCGAGTCGCGCTCAAGATTCAGCGCCAGGCCGAAGGTGTTCTGCGGGAACTCGATCATTTCGCCGTAGCGAACGTCGGCGAGGCCGTGAATGCGCACGATGCCGTCGGTGACACTGACAACAGTGCCGACGTTGTTGGCCTCAGCGGCCGCATCGAACTGCGAAATCCGGGCCTTGATGAGATCGCTGATCTCGGAAGCCTTGATGGACATGCTGCTTTCCTTACCTAACCAGTACGGCCGTGGTCCTTACGGACTTAAGGCTGGGATAACTGTTGCTCGAGGCGCGCGAGGCGCCCGGTGAGAGATCCGTCGAGGACGAGGTCACCTGCGCGAACGATAGCGCCACCGAGCAAGTCGGCGTCGATCGTTTCATGCAGTCGAACCGTGCGACCGAAGCGGGTCGAGAGGGCTGCCGAGAGTGTCGCGCGCTGGGCTTCGGTAAGCGCCATCGCAGTCGTCACTTCGACGTCGATCGAGTGCTCAATTTCCGCCTTCAGGGCTTCAAACTGTGCCGCGATCTCCGGGAGGAGCGCGAGGCGATGGTTTTCGGCCAGAAGTGCGATGAAATTGCGCGCGTTGGCATCAACATTGGCGCCGGCGGCGGTCGCGACTCCAGACACGAACTCGACGAGCTCGTTGCCCGTGACACGCGGGTTGCCAAACAACGCGCGCGCCCCAGCATCGGAGGCTACCTGCGCACCCGCCGCGAGCAGCGCCGACCATTGTGCCAGCGCGCCCTGGTCCGCAGCGTGGCGGAAGGCGGCTCGAGCATATGGGCGGGCTACGGTTGCGGTTTCAGCCATGATGACTCCGGATCAGCGGGCGGCAATGCGTTCGGCGAGCTCGTCGAGCAATGCCGCATGGGCATTCGCGTCGACTTCTCGCTTCAGCAATTGCGTGGCACCGGCGACCGCAAGCTTCGCCACTTCAGCGCGAAGTTCGCCGCGGACACGAGCGGTCTCGGTGGACACCTCGTTACGCGCCGCGGTCACGATACGCTCGCCTTCAGCCGAAGCCGTGCCGCGCGCCTCCTCGACCATCTCGCCGGCCCGGCGCGACGCCTGGTCAACGATTTGGGTCGCCTTGCCGTGTGCCTCACGAACGATCGCGAGCGCCTCATTCTTGGCGTTCTCGAGGTCCTGTTGGCCACGGTCAGCCGCCGCGAGTCCTTCGGCAATCTTCTTCTGACGAGTCTCAATGGCGCCCAATAGCGGCGGCCAGACAAACTTCCAGGTGAAGGCGATTAGGATCAGGAAGGCAATGGCCTGACCGATCAGCGTCGCATTGATCTGCATAGCGGTTCTCGCGTTCCGAGGTGAGCCCGTGAGGGTCGATAGGTCTTACTTGAGGCTCGACAACAGCGGGTTGGCAAACGCGAAGAACATCGCGATCGCAACGCCGATGAGGAACGCCGCGTCGATCAGACCGGCGAGCAAGAACATGCTGCCCTGCAGGCGCGGCATCAGTTCTGGCTGGCGAGCAGCCGACTCAAGGAATTTCGAGCCCATGATGCCGATACCGATGCAAGCACCGATGGCGCCGAGGCCGATGATGATGCCGATGCCAAGTGCCGTGAAGGCCTGGATGTGAGCAATGTTTTCCATGTTCGTCTCCTGGATGATCAGTCAAAGTCGTCAACAGCGGCGCCGTCCAACTGACGGGAAGTCGCTAATTCAGCGGTTTAGTGGCCTTCCTGACCCATCGAGATGTACACGACGGTCAGGACCATGAAAATGAAGCCTTGCAGCAACACGATCAGGATGTGGAAGATCGCCCATAGGGACGCCATCAACACCTGACCAAGCAGGGCGAGCACGCCTGCCGCCGCGGCCCCCGAGGCGAAAGCGCCGGAGGCTGCGAAGCCCAGCAAGGCTATCAGCATGAACACGAGTTCGCCCGCATACATGTTTCCGAAAAGTCGCATCGCCAACGAGACCGGCTTAGCCAGCAACTCGACGACGTTGAGCGCAAAGTTCGGGATCCACAACAGCGGATGCCCGCCGAACGGCGCGGTGATCAATTCATGGCCGAAGCCGCCTACGCCCTTGGCCTTGATGCTGAAGAACAGCACCAATAACAACACAGTCAACGACATGGCGAAGGTCGTGTTGATGTCAGCGGTAGGGAGCACTCGGAAATGTTCCGCGCCGAAAGCGCCGTGAGCGATCAACCCTGGAACGTCGACCGGCAAAAAGTCCATGGCATTCATCAAGATAACCCAACAGAAGATCGTCAGCGCCAGTGGCGCCAAGAACTTGCGGTCACCGTGGAATACTTCTTTGACGCGGTCATCGACAAATTCAACGACGATTTCAACAAAGGCCTGGAACTTGCCCGGTACGCCGACGGTGGCGCGACGCGCTGCAAGCGTAAAGATAACCAAGAAAATCAGGCCGAGGACGGATGCCATAAGCATCGAGTCCACATTGATCAGGTGGAAATTGACGATGCCCTCGGTGCCATGCGCCCACTCGCCTTTTGATAGGTCGTAGCGCAAGTGCTCGAGGTGATGCGGGATGTACTCGGTGCTGCCGGCCATCGTCTTCTCGTCCTCAGTCCCTATTCCGCTTTGCTCCGTCAACGGATCCAGCGATTTGCTGGGCCAGTCGGCGCAAACCAGTAGGCGACATGCGTCGCCAGATAACCCGCAAGCACTGCCCAAGGGGCCGGCATGCGGGACCTAAACACTATCGCGAGGAGCCCGATCGTGACGCCAACCTTTAAGGCTTGGCCCAGATAAAAGCTCCACACAACTCTTGCGGGGGACTCGCCTTCCGGATTGCGGAAGAGTGTCCACGCAAATACTGATGTGGCGCACGTACCGACGGCACCACCCACGAGCACCGACCCTGCCGTGGCCAAGCCCAGTGGGGCAAAAAGCACGGCAAGTGCGACCGCCACTGCTGCCTGACGAGCAACAACCCGGAGCGCCGCCCGCCTTTCGGCGGTGACCGCGCTGACAAAGTGCGGTCCGGACTGGGTCATCGACATCTCCTCGAGGCGCAGCCCTGAAACCGGCCAACGCACAAAAAAACCACGTCCAGAGATTTACTCTCGGCGTGGCAGTCGTGCTTTTGGCGCGGCCCGGCAGTCGCCCGGCAGCGAGGCGCGCGAAGTATAGGCATCTTTTTGCACTGCTTCAAGAAACACGGACACAGATTTCGTCAATGAATGCGGGCGAGGATTCCGTCTAGCTCTTCAAGGCTCGAGTACTGGACAACCATCTGGCCCTTCCCGCCCACGCCATGCTTGAAGGTAACTTTCGTCCCCAGGCGCTCACCAAGTTCGGTTTCGAGGCGCCGCACGTCCGCATCGACAGCGACAGGCGCCTCTAATTGCTCGGGTTTTTGTAAGCGCCGAACCAACGATTCGGTGTCGCGCACGGACAATCCTCGCTGCGACACCATGTTTGCAACTTCGATCTGCTGACGGCGATTGTTCAAGCCGAGCAATGCGCGGGCGTGCCCCATTTCAATCTTTCGATCACCGACGAGCGTTTTGACTTCATCGGCCAACTCGAGGAGCCGAAGCAGGTTTGTCACTGCAGTGCGCGAGCGGCCGACCGCATCGGCAGCCTCTTGGTGGGTCAGATTGAAATCGCCTACCAGTCGCTCCAAGGCCCGAGCCTCTTCCAAGGGGTTCAGGTTTTCACGTTGGATGTTCTCAATCAGCGCCATGGCGACCGCGGCGTTATCGGACACATTCCGAATAACGACCGGCACAGACTCAAGCCCAGCGATCTGGGCCGCGCGCCAGCGGCGCTCGCCGGCGATGATTTCATAGCGCTGCGAGGCGCCTGCAGCAGGTGATCCGATCGGCCGGACCACGATCGGCTGCACGATGCCCTGAGCTTTGATCGAATCAGCCAGATCGTTCAGGGAGTCGACACGCATGTCGGTGCGTGGCTGATATTTACCACGCTGCAGCAAATCGACCGGAAGCCGGGTCAATTCATCGACAGGTGGCTTTGATTGAGCCACGGCTGCCGCGTTGGCGGTCACCTGACGCGCGGTTGCTTCGCCAAGCAATGCGCCGAGACCACGCCCCAGCGCCGGTTTCTTCGTCGTCATGGATCGATTTCCTCAGCCTCGGGATCAGCGCCAGCCCCGGCGGGCTCCTCATCACGACGAAGCATTTCGCCGGCAAGCGCCAAATAAGCGAGGGCACCGCGAGAATCCTTATCGTGATACAGCGCAGGCCGTCCGAAGCTTGGAGCCTCGGCTAAACGCACGTTGCGAGGAATAATGGTTCGGAACACTTTTTCCCCAAAATGCTCAATGAGCTGAGCGCTAACCTCGTTCGCGAGATTGTTTCGCGGATCGTGCATCGTGCGCAGAATGCCCTCCAAGGCCAGCTCAGGATTAATACTCTCGCGAATCTGCTCGATCGTATTCAGCAACGCCGATAGGCCTTCTAGGGCGTAATACTCGCACTGCATCGGCACCAAGACCGAGTCCGCTGCGACTAGTGCGTTCACCGTCAGCATGTTGAGTGCCGGCGGACAGTCAATGACGATCAGGTCGTAACGCTCCCGCTTGAGCGGCGCCAAAGCGGTTTTCAACTTCAACTCGCGGCCAGCCAGTAAGCCTAGTAAGCGGACCTCGGCGAGCGTGATGTCCTGATTGCCACCGATCACATCAAAACCACCGACGGGCGCCGGGATGATCGCGTCGGCAGCCGGGCATTCGCCCAACAATACATCGGTGACCGACCGCTCCAAGGATGACTTGTCGATACCACAGCCCATGGTCGCATTGCCCTGCGGATCCATATCCACAAGGAGCACCCGGCGCTTGGTTGCGGCCAGTGACGCGGTCAAATTCACGGCGGTCGTGGTTTTGCCCACGCCACCTTTCTGGTTTGCAATCGCGATTATGCGGTTCATAGGTCGCCGAGAATAACACCGGGCCGGGCGCGAATTCTGATCAGCCGCGTTGAAGTCTTGCCTTTAGGGGGTCCGCGCGAGCTGCTGGGCGATGGTTGCAAACACCCCGCCCCAGTCCCCAGGTACGGTCTGCCGAAACAGCCGCATGGTCGGATACCACGGAGAATCCGCTCGTTGCCGCATCCACCGCCAATCTGCGGTGTGATGCAGGGCGACCCAGACCGGTTGACCAAGCCCCCCCGCCAAGTGCGCAACCGAGGTGTCGCACGTCACAACCAAATCAAGGACCGAGATCAATGCGGCCGTATCGAGGAATCCGTCCGCTCCGAGGTCAAGTTCCGGCTCCGGTCGCCGCAGTTGGCCTGAGAAAATCACGCCGTCCACTTGGTCTAAGCCATTTTGCCTCTGCAGCGAAATCAACTGCAGCCCATTGATATTTAACAAAGAACCAAAGTGTTCCAAGGGTATAGAGCGGCCGCGCAAGTCATCTTTTTCAGATTGAGGATTGCCGGCCCAGGCAATACCGACGCGTAGCCCAGCGCGTGGCCCAAGCCAATGGGTAAAGCGCTCCGCACGGGCGCGGTCGGCGTGCAGATAAGGCACGATGCCAGGTAGCGCGTCCAGCGTAACCCCGAGCACGTGCGGCAGGCTCATTAACGGAATCCAGCGAGCCAGGGTACCGACTGCCGCGCGACCGTAGGCAACGACCTCTTTGAAGCCGGGACTGCGACGCAGCAGACGAACCAGTCGGGGATGCACATGCAATACAGCGTCAATCCCCCGCTCAGCGAGTACAGCGCCGAAACGGGCAAACATCAGCATATCGCCAAAGCCTTGTTCCGCGATGACATGCACGGTGAGGCCGCGCATCGGTCGGCCATCCCAACGGGCCATCTGCGCCGATAGGCCTGTCGCGTCTTTAAACTGGCGCCCCTCAAAATGCGTAAAACCACGGTGATAATCGCCCATCGCTAGGGTCACGTGCGAGAGGTTGTCGCGCGCGGCTTTGAGGCTTGGATTCAGCACCAACGCCCGCTCGAAACAATCGACGGCCTGCAAATCGTGTCCTGCATCTCGCCAAACGGTACCGAGATTAGTGAGCGCTTCCGTGTCGGCCGGATCGGCCGCCAGAATTTGATTCAGTACCCGAGCCGCGTCAGCCCAACGATGGTTATCTTGCAGAGCCCGGCCAAGATTCAGGAGCAGCGCTCTGGACGGATTGACTGTGGCATGGTCCTGCAATAGATCGACCGCCCGCGACGGCTCGCCGAGCTCAATCAGGGCAAGCGCTAGATTAATTCGCAGATCGATATTGTCGGGATCTAGCCGGGTTGCGATGTCGAGATGACCTCGGGCTCGGAGCGGTTGCCCGGCACGAAGCGCCGCCTCTCCGGCATAGCCGCGCAGCTGAGGCTGATCAATCCGTTGAATCTCAGTCTCCAGCACGTCCAACGCGCGGTCGGCTTGGCCTTGCGCCATCAACGCGGCCGCGGCGGCAACCACCGCCGACACCTCATGGCTCACAACGGTGGACGCTCAATCACGACGAGATGCCGTTCATCGACTAGGCCGGGCACACAGAGGCGCTCGACCCGCACGACCCGCCAAGGCTTCGGCAAGTCTATGCATTCGGCGGACGGATCTCGCCCCTTCATGGCCAATAACCGGCCATTCCCTGCAGCCAAATGCCCAGTATTTCTGACGAATTCACCGACACTGGACAAGGCTCGAGAGACGACCGTTTGTGCGCGTTCAGTGGGCTTCAGCGCCTCTGCACGGCTACAGAGCGGCTCGACGTTAGTTAATCCTAAAACGCCGGCTGCATGCGTCACGAAACCGATTTTCTTTCTAATAGAATCAACAAGTTGAAACTCTTTTTCCGGATTCAGGATCGCCAGTGGCAGGCCTGGAAAACCGGCGCCGGTGCCGACGTCAACGACGCGCGGCCCGTTGAGGTATGGATGTACCGTCAAGCTATCAAGGAGGTGCTTACGCACCATCGCTACCGGCTCGGTAATGGCGGTGAGGTTGAAGCGCTCGTTCCATTCGACGACTAGATCGGCAAGCGAGCACAGACGATCCACCGCGACCGCGTCGGCTTCAATCCGCAGTTCAGCGAGTCCTTCAATCAACAGGGTACGTGCGTGCGCGTCCATAAGCTGCAGTGTAGCCTCAGATAGGCCGGTTGGCGTCAGCCAATCGGCTCAGCGTAGGCGCCTCACCCAAGCTTCCAAGCCATCAGCATTTAGGCGCGTGTCGGGATCCAGCAAGCGGCGGCGGCTGGTCTCCGCTGTTCGGTCGCCGTGCCGATCCAAGGCGGCAAACGTCCAATGCCTGAGCTCGTCAAACATCGACTGCGCCGGTTGATCGGCAGACGCATGGCGGCGCGCGATCTCAACGTAGGCCGCAACCGCCGCCTTGAGGTCTGCCCCAAGCCGCGGAACATCAGTCACCCGCCCGTAATGGGTCAGATAGATCGCTGGCGGCTTGAGCGCTAAGACGCGATCGATGGAGCCGTCCAATTGCTCCGGGTCAAATTGGGTTGGGGTGGTTGTCGGAAGGATGAAAGCACGTCCATCCACGTCGAATTCCCGGTAGGAAATGCCAAAGGTGTCGCCGGTAAAAATCCCGCCGGTACGCTCATCCAGATAGACCTGATGGTGCAGCGCATGGCCCGGAGTGTGCAGACAACGGAAAGTCCGCCCCGCCAAGTCGAAGCGGGACTCGTCTGGCGAGGCGACAAGCCTGTCGAGCGGAACCGGTCGTATCTCCCCGTACAGGCGGTCATAGACCTCATTGCCATAAACCGCACGCGTGGCGGCAATCAATTTAGCCGGATCTGCCAAATGAGCCGCGCCGCGCGGATGGACGACCAGGCGCGCGTTTGGCAGATGCTCAAGCAAGGCCCCAGCGCCACCGGCATGGTCCAAGTGAATGTGCGTCAGTAGAATCCAATCGACCGCAAGCGGACTGATACTCAGGTCTGACAATGCCGAGAGCAGCAGGGGAATCGCTGGCGTCGCCCCCGTATCGACAAACGCGGCACGACCGTTTTCAACCACCAGATGACTGGCGTCGAGCGCCGGCCGAACGTAGTGGGTATCAATCGCAAAAATGCGATCGGGGTATTCGACGACCCCGGAAACAACGGGGCCGGCTTGCGCCGGCCCCTCTGCACCGTATTCAGTCACGGGCTAGTTCAGCGCGGCGCTTTCGGCACCCACAGCGAGGGCGCCTGCTGCGCGAAGTAATGCGCCACGGCGTGGATATCATCGTCTGATAGCGCCGCTGCCATGCCGTTCATGATCGCATTCTGGCGCGACCCCTTGCGGTAGGCCTTGAGCGCTTGCTCGATGTAATCCGCATGCTGGCCGGCCAGCGTCGGGTAATCACCGGTGATTCCCACGCCATCCGGACCGTGGCAAGCCACGCAGGTAGCCGCCGCAGCCGGCGGAGTACCGACTGGCTTACCGGCCGAAGCCACAGGCGTAGTCGTCGCGAAATACGCGGCGATATCACGGGCATCCTGCTCCGACATGCTGCCCGCTTGGGTCTGCATCGTGCGGTGAGGCCGGGCGCCCGAGCGGTACTCGCTCAATGCAGAAACGAGATACGCCTCGTGCTGCCCGCCAATCTTGGGAACGTGGTAAGCCGGGTAGGCATTGCGATAGTCAGGAATACCGTGGCACCCAAAGCAGGTGTACGCCAGTTTCGCGCCGTGCGCGGCATCAGCCGCGGCACCGTCCGCGAAGGCCGGCAGACCCAGCGTTGAGCCGATCAAGGCGGCCGCCACGGCCACTAAACGGATCCGATTGAACTGCATCTGTCCCCACCTACCGGAGCTTTCCCCGGTCTCGTCGTTAGAAAGGCCGCCGAATGGTACGGATGCGCCCCGAAAAATTCTACCCGTAGCGGCCGAAGTGGACCGAAATCATTCACTTATGGATCGCTGAGTCGCCAGTTCCATCGAATTGCGAACCATGAGCCGTCGGCTGAGCCCCCTTCCGGCGGCACAAAGCGGGCATGCGTGGCCACACAAGCGGCGGCGGCAACATCCAAGTCCGGGTGGCCGCTCGACGTGGCCAAATGGACCCCATTCAGGTGACCAGCGGGATCAAGTTTCACGTAAAGGAGGACGATCCCCTCTTCGCCCAGTCGCCGAGAAAGAGTTGGATAAAAGTCTGCGCACAGATCCCCGAGGTCTGCCGCGTTGCGAAACCGCGCCGGCGGGATGGCTGGCCGGGACGGTAACGGGACCGAGTCTGCCGGACCTACTTCCGTGCGCAGTACAAGCTGCAGATCCGAGTACAAGGAATTCGCATAATCATTGATCCACGGACCGATTTCGCGCGCCCTCGCCTCATCAAGATCGGTCAGCAGAGCCGAGTAGCGCATTCCGGCCTCTGTGGCTCGAAAACGGACCAGCGCCTGGAACTCCCCCACCGGCCAAGTCGCGAGTCGGTCTCGGATGGATTCACGAAATGCAGCATAGGGACCTTGTTTGGCCCGCAGCATTTCTTCGACCCGTATACGGCAGAGCTGAGGCAATTGCTCCACCGCGTCGTCTACGAGATGCTGTCGATCGCTCGACTGCGCATCCTGGCCGATCACGGCCTGACCCATAGTCCTGAATACGCTCGATTCGCATAAGCGCCGGGTGAGTGCCTCGGCGTACTGATGGTCTAGTTCCGCGACCAGCCGGTTGGTGACATCGGTATCGGTGGGCGCTCGCCCATAGGCTGCAATTCCGAACAGGCTCAGAGCAACCAGTAAAAAGAGGCGCTTCATGGCTGTAACGACAGATCTTTGCTGTACACCACGTTCATCACGTTATCCGTCCATCCGTGGACCCGCGGCGCAACCAAATGTTTTGTGATGTAGAAGTAGAGTGGAATGAGCGGCACATCGGCCAGCGCTAACCGTTCGGCCAATTCCAATCGCTCGCGCCGTTTTTTCGGATCAGCTGTTGACTCAGCGTCGTCCAGTAGATGGTCGTAAGCCGGGTTCTCGTAATGCACAAGATTGATCCCAAAATCCGAACGCAGTACGGAGGCGAAGGTGTATGCGTCGTTGTAATCACCGATCCAACTCGAACGAAACAGCACCGCTTCGCCTCGATTGATCGACTCGAGCAAAGACCTAAATTCCTCGCCTACGGGAACGACGTCGACACCCAGTGTTTCATGCCACATCGCGGCGACGGCCAACGCTAACTTTTCATGCGTGGCGCCCGTCGGGTAGCGCAGCTGGAGGCGCAACGGATGTGCCGCGTCGTAGCCCGCCTTCGCAAACAACCGACGCGCCTCGTCGCGCCGAGCAGTGGTCGTTAGGCCACTCCAATCAAATCTCTGCGGGGTGTAATTAGCGATCCCGTCCGGCACCCAGCCATAGGCCGGTGATTCGCCCAGTGCCGTGACCATTGACACCAACCGGTCACGATCAATGGCCATTGCCAGCGCTTGCCGCAGCAGCGGCGCATCACGAAACGGTGGTTTTCGCAGATTAAAGCCATAAAAGTAGAGACCCAACTGCGGCCCGCGATGCAGTTGATCTCCATGCCGTGCGCTCAGTTCAGGCCAGGCCGCCGGTGGTAATGCATAGGTGGTATCCAACTCACCGCCGCGATAGCGGGAATACTCGTCGCGAGGATCCGGCACCTGAACGTAACGCACTTCGGCGATCGATACGGCGGGCGAGTCCCAGTAATTGGGATTGCGTTGGGCTGTGACCTGAGAGCCAACCACCCAAGTCATCGGCCGGTAAGCGCCATTCGTGATGGCGGCACCCGGCGCCGCCGGCGCTTTGCCGTGATACGTAGGGTACGTGCTCCAGTGTGCTGTCAGAGCCGTGAAATAGACCGTCGGCGCGCGAAGGTGGACGACTAGCGTCGCGGGATTCGGCGCCTCAACCCCAAGTTTCTCGGGCGGTTGGTGCCCCTCAACGATATCGGCTGCATTCTCGATCGGCGCCAGAACCTCGGCGTATTGGGATCCAGTCGACGGATCAACGAGTCGACGCCAACTGAGCACAAAATCTTCGGCAGTCAATGCGTCACCGTTCGACCAACGGGCACCCGAGCGCAAGGTATAAGTGATCGTGCGACCATCGGCGCTCACGGACCAAGATGACGCCGCCGCAGGCTTCGGGATTGCCTGGGCATCGAGCGCCGTTAGGCCCTCATAAGTGTCCCGCAATATCGTTGCAGCAGAATCGGTGCGCGCCAGTGCCGGATCCAGTGAGTCCGGCTCAGGGCCATTACCACGACGCAAGGTATTCGTTGGCGCGGGCGCTCGCGCGCAGGCAACCAATCCCAGTAGCGCGAGGAGCACTGCGAAGCGACCCGCGCAGCGCGCTCTATGCATCAGACGCGGCCAGTTTTCTTGAGATGAACGAGCAATAAAGAAATAGCCACCGGCGTCAGGCCTGGAATTCGTCCTGCTTGGCCCAGCGTGCGTGGTCGTACTTCTTCGAGGCGTTCCCGAATTTCGCTCGACAGGCCACGTACCTGTTGAAAATCAAATGCAGACGGAAACTCTGTCGATTCATGCCTTTCGAGGCGCTCAACTTCAGCTTCTTGCCGTGCTAAATATCCGGCGTACTTACGCTCAACGTCGAGCGCGAGCGTCACTTGCTCCGCAAATTCACGGTCATCATCCGGAGATGCGCCGCCCGCGGTAATCGCGGCACGTTTGCGCTCAAAGAAATGCCAGCGCGCATCGTTGACGAGTCCCATCTCACGACCAATCGGCGTCAGCCTATGATCAGCGTTGTCTTCACGCAGGCTGAGGCGATATTCCGCGCGACTCGTAAACATCCGGTACGGCTCTGGCGCTCCACGTGTCACCAGATCATCAATCATGACGCCAATGTAAGCCTCTGAACGCTTCGGGCACCACGGCGATAGACCGCGCGTCGCGCGCGCCGCATTCAAACCGGCGAGTAAGCCCTGCGCACCAGCTTCTTCATAACCGGTCGTGCCATTAATTTGACCGGCGAGATACAGGCCGGGTAGGGCACGGGTTTCCAAGGAAAATTCTAGATCTCGAGGATCAAAGAAATCGTATTCGATGGCATAGCCCGGGCGCGTGATGTGAGCACGCTCAAAGCCGCGAATGCTGCGCACAAGATCCAATTGGACATCAAACGGCAAGCTCGTGGAGATCCCATTGGGATACAGCTCGTGCGTATCCAGTCCCTCGGGCTCGACGAAAATTTGGTGTGACGTTCGCTGCGCGAATCGCACGACTTTGTCTTCGATTGAGGGGCAATATCGAGGGCCACGTCCCTCAATGACTCCGGTAAATAAAGGTGAGCGGTCTATACCCGCCCGAATAATGTCGTGCGTGCGCTCGCTCGTTGCGGTGATGTGGCAGGGCACTTGGCGCGGATGGTCCGCAACCGACCCAAGATAAGAGAGAACGGGTAAGGGCTCATCACTCGGCTGAATATCCATCACCGAGAAATCGACAGTCCGAGCATCGATTCGTGGCGGCGTACCCGTCTTCAGTCGACCAACGCGGGGCATCAGCTCACGCAAACAATCGGCAAGACGTTGGGAGGGCGGCTCCCCTGCACGGCCACCGCTCGTCCGCTCGAGCCCCACATGAATCTTGCCAGCCAAAAAAGTGCCGGTCGTTAACACCACGGCGGCGGCCGAGAATTGGATGCCGGTCGCGGTGACGAGTCCCGCAATGCGCCCCGATTCGATCCGTAGATCCGCTGCCTCTCCTTGAAAAACGGCCAGTCCAGGCTGGTTTTCAACTGCTGCACGTACAGCGCGACGATAGAGTTGACGATCCGCCTGGGCACGCGTCGCGCGAACCGCGGGCCCCTTACTCGCGTTCAAGACGCGCAATTGAATCGCTGCTCGATCTGCAGCCTGTGCCATAGCGCCACCAAGCGCATCAATTTCTCGCACCAAGTGGCTCTTGCCAATGCCGCCTATCGCGGGATTGCAACTCATCGCACCAATGGTTTCCACGCTCTGGGTGACCAATAGCGTACGAGCGCCGGCTCGGGCTGCCGCAAGCGCCGCTTCGGTGCCAGCATGTCCGCCACCCACCACCAACACGTCAAACTGATCGGGATACCGCATTGCTACCGGTCCACTTATTCCGTCAACTGGCCGCTGCGAAAGTCGCGCAGCGCTTGTTCGATTTCGGCCACCGTATTCATCACGAATGGTCCATAGCTCACGACGGGTTCCCGCAGCGGTCGCGCGGCAAGCAAGAGCACACGACCAGACTCTGATCCGGCCGTAATGTCCACCGAATCGCCGTCACTGAGGTGACCTAAAGAGCCTTTGGCGACCCGCTGTCCATTGATTTCGACGCCTCCTTCGAAAACGTACACAAGTGCGGTATGGCCTGATGGAATGCCGACCGGTATCGTCGCGCCCGGGCGTATTGCAAGGTCCAAGTACAGGGGGTCTGTGGCTCCACCGACAACCGGTCCTGATACGGGATCAATGCCGTCGGAGTGGAAGGTGCCCGCAACCACGGTGACTTCTGAGTCACCTAAGCGGACGTGCGGGATTTCCTCGGGATCCAAATCACGATAGCCGGCAGGCTTCATCTTGTCCCGCGCGGGCAGATTCAGCCACAGCTGGAAGCCCCGCATGCGGCCGGCGATCTGTTGCGGCATTTCGGAATGAATAATGCCTCGCCCAGCGGTCATCCACTGAACGCCACCGGCAACAAGATCGCCCCGATTGCCGAGATGATCTTCATGCAACAAATGACCGTCCAACATATAAGTCACCGTCTCAAATCCACGGTGTGGATGGGACGGGAATCCGGCGATGTAATCGTTCGGTTCGTCAGAATCGAACTCATCCAACATCAGGAATGGGTCCAATTTGCTCTCGGGTGTAATGACCCGAACCAACCGGACGCCGCCGCCATCGGAGGTCGGGCGGCCGGTCAAAATCTGGATGACGGTACGTTTGGCCATGCGTTTGATCCTTCAGCAGGCGGCAAGATTACCGCATCAGGCCGGGAAGGTTGGTGATCCGCGCCGTAGTCGCGCCGCTCGCTCAGCCTCGCGCACCAAGATTTCAACTTCAGAGCGGTCGATGTCCAGGATGTCCCCATAGCGGGCGATCACCGCTTCGATGTCCTCAGTCCAAATCCCAATCTCAGAGGCCGAAGCCGGCGCAGGCGCTGTCGATAGCGAGGCGTGAGGATAGGAATGCCCTGACACCCAGCGGTGAAATAGCCAGCCGATTCCGACCAGCAGAACGGTGTTCACGCCGACCGGCAGCAAAGCATAGCTATAGGCTGCCGTTTTGACGCCGGGGCCGCCCAGCACAGCAATCAACGCGGTAGACCCGCCGGGTGGATGCATGCTTCGGGTTGCTGCCATCGCCAGAATGGCGAGCGCGACGGCGAGGCCGGAAGCGAAAATCAGGTTTGGGATCAGGTGGGCGACGACCACACCGACTAGTGCAGAAACGACATGCCCGACAATGATGGCCCAAGGTCGGGCCATGGGACTCGCAGGGAAGCCAAAGAGCAGCACGGACGATGCGGCCAGCGGAGCCATCAAGAGCGGCGCCCGCCAATCGCTGCCCGCCACGACCCCGGTGAGGAGCCCGGTCATTGAAATCCCGACGAGGGCGCCGACAGCGGCCAGCCCCCATCCTTTCGGACTCGCTCCCGGTAAGGCTGGCGGAATCAGACCGTTCATTCGCATGGGTTTACGGGGCGTCCAGCGTCGCGATCAGCTCCAACACGGTCTCCGACGGCCGGCATAAGCGCACGGCGGTGGGAGTCACGACGATGGGGCGGTTGATCAGAATCGGGTGCTCCAACATGCGGTCGAGCAAAACCTCATCCGGTAGGGTCGTGTCGGCGAGGCCGAGATCGGCGTAGGGCGTGCCCTTTTCGCGCAGTAGCGCTCGAACCGGGATCCCCATACGCTGGATTAATTCAATGAGCGTCGCTCGATCCGGGGGCTCCTTGAGGTACTCAATGATCGTTGGATCCTGCCCAGCGTTCTGAAGAAACGCCAGGACGTTTCGAGACGTTCCACAGGCGGGATTATGGTAAATCGTAACTACGGGGTTGGACATGGCGGCTCCCCAGCGGATCCCTAATTTGATGGGCAGGATACCCCGAACCCTGTGAACGGCACGTCGGAACGCCCCGATGTCATAAAAGAATCACCTTATGAACTTACTCTTCGTGGTCTGAATGCGACCGTGCTCGTCACGGCTGCCGTTCGACCCATTCATTCGCCCAGGTCCTTTGGAGACAAGATCTTGGCGATCGCGAACGTTAGGGGAAGAATAGAATTATGAGCCGATACAAGGCATTGACTGTTGCCATCGCCACCGCGTTGGCTCTCGCCGGCGCGCCCGCCCGGGCCGCTGATGGGGAGCGCCAGTCCCTAGAAGAGCTGCGCAACACCGTCGTGAATCTGTTGCAAGCGCTTGTCGAGCAAAAGGTGATGTCGCGCGAACAAGCCGAATCGCTGGTGAAGTCGGCACAGGATCAGGCCCAAAAGTCTGCTCAGGACGCGGAAAAGCGGGACGCTGGCGCCGTGCGTGTACCTTACGTGCCGCAAATCGTTCGGGACCAGATTCGTAAGGAAGTCGCCGAAGAGGTGCGTCCTGAGATTGTTAAGGCCGTGGTCGCCGAGGCAAAACAAGAAGGCTGGGGCGTACCAGCCGGGCTTCCGGATTGGATTTCTGGTGTGCGGGTAACGGGTGATCTTCGGGTACGTGCGCAGGAAGACATCTTCCCATCGGGCAACCAAGCCAACACGATCCCCGACTTTCAGGCCATTAATGCGGCTGGGTCGATCACAAAACCTGGTTTGTCCGCCTTCTTGGACACCACCTCAAATCGGACGCGACTGCGCTTGCGCGCGCGGTTAGGCGCCGAATTTAGCCTGCCGGGCGGATTTTCGGGTGCCCTGCGCCTCGCGACCGGTGGCGCGCTGGATCCCTCGTCGGAAAGTCAGACGCTAGGCACAACCGGCGCGCACTACGGTGTTGGCCTCGATCTCGCCTATTTGCGCTGGCAGTCCCCGAAGGACGGCACCGTCGCCCCAGTCACGGTCTCCGCCGGCCGCATCCCATCGCCTTGGTTTGCGCCGACCGAACTCGTGTACGGTCGTGACGTGACATTCGAGGGTATTGCCGGTTCGTATCAGCATCCGCTCACGGCGTTCGACGGCGACTCGTCCAACGTATACCTGACCGGCGGCTTATTCCCGATGCAAGAGGTTGCCCTCAACCACAGCGCCAACAAGTACATGCTGGGCGCGCAGGGCGGCGCCCGCTTCGATTGGAGTGATGGACGGAAAGTCCGTCTTGGAGCGGCCTACTACGCGTTCCGTCATGTGACGGGGCAGCTCAACACGCCCGGCTCATCGGTGTTGAATTACACGGCGCCCGGCTTCGTGCGCTACGGCAACACGATGTTTGACATCCAGAATGACCCCGCCCAGACGAACTACCTGTTTGGATTGGCGGCCGAATTCAGGCTGGTTAACCTGTCGGCGTCATACGAAATGCCGCTCGGCGCCAAGACCCTCGTGGTCACCGGTGATGCGGTCAAAAACATTGGATATAGCCACGACCAGATTTTGGCCCGCACTGGGATCAACCAAAATGATCGCAATCGTGGATACGTCGCCGAGGTCGCCTACGGCGACAAGGATCCAGGCAGCGCCGTTGGCGCATGGCGCGTGATCGCGGGGTACCGGTATGTGCAGGCAGACGCTGTGCTGGATGCCTGGACGGATGACTCCTTCCATGCCGGTGGCACCAATACCCGCGGCTACTACCTAACCGGCAACTACGGTCTGGCCAAGAACGTCTGGGCGCAAATGCGCTATATGAAGGGCGACGTGATCGATCTGCCGCCACCGTTCCTCTATGGTCTTGATATCGTTCAGCTTGAACTGAACGCCCGGTTCTGAGGTGAGCATTGTGCGTTACCGATCGTTTATTTGCGGTGCTGTGGGACTTGCAGTGATCACGTTGGCGCCGATTGCATCAGCCCAGACCACTCGTTCGGGCGGCTCTTCAGGCGGTTCGGCGACGCAACAAATCATTTCGCAGATGCAGCAAGTGGCTAGCGAAAGAGCTGCCGCTCAAGCCGAGGCCGCCAAGGCGAAGCAAGACCTCACCGCTGCTCAAGACGCAATGAAAGCGCTCAAAGCAGAACTTGACGCGCTGCGGGCGCGGTCGGTTGACGCCGACCAGTTGGCCCGTACCCAACGGGAAGCGCAGCAGGCCACGGCGGATCTGGAGCGCGTGCGCGGCAACGTCAACGAACTGAATCGGCAGCTCCATGACACGGCAGTTCAGTTGCGGGACAGCGAAGCGGCTAGGTCCACACTCAAGTCGACCCTATCGGCGGAAGTCCGGACTCATGAAACTTGCGTCCGCGATAACGCTGAATTGTCGGAGCTGGCTCTGGATACGCTGACGCGATACGAAAAGCGAGCAGGCGCTAATGAGCCGTTCTTCAAGATTGGGCATACTCGAGTCCAAAATCTGGTTGACGAATATCGTGCCAAGATCGAAGACCTGAAGGCACCGAAGCCAACTGGCGACGCCAGCGCCGCCACTCACTGATCGACCTCACCGGACAACTCATGCGTCAGTCTCACCTCGTTGCCCTTGCGGGGCTCCTCGCCTCGTGGTCGCTTTCCTCAATAGCGTCTTCGAGCGCGCCTATTGCTGCCTTGGTAGACGGTCAGCCGATCTCTGTCGCGGACGTCGACGCAAAAGCCTCAGCCGATCTCGCTCGCGAAGACGCCAACTTCAATGAGGCCCAGCGCCGGGCGCAGTTGGCCCACCGGGCGACCGTGCAGGCGCTCAAGGAAGCGACCTTAGATGGGCTGATCCGTGAACGCAGCTTAGCGGCCGAGGCAAAAAAGACCGGCAAGAGCGCCGAAGAGATTCTGGCGGGGCACAGCGCCGCAGAGCCGACCGACGATGAGATGCGCGCGTACTACAAGGCCAATGCCACACCAAGCGCGCCGCCCTATGAGCAAGTCAAAAGCGTCATTCGCGAACGCCTGATGGCAGAATCGCGTCAGAAGGCGGAGGCAGATCTCGCGCGTGAGTTGCGTGCACGCCATTCGGTCGAGTGGCGCCTTCCGCGCGAGAGGCTTGACGTTAGCCCGGATGGGCCGGCGCGTGGGCCGTCGGATGCCGTCGTTACGTTAGTGGAGTTCGCGGATTTTCAGTGCCCGTACTGCAACCGGCTTGAGCCCGTCATCAAGGCGGCAATGAGCCGTTATCCAAAGCAGCTTAAGCACGTCTATCGCCAGCTGCCCATTCCTCAGTTGCATCCGGGCGCGCAACTGGCAGCCCAAGCAAGCCTGTGCGCGAACGAACAGAATCTGTTCTGGCCGATGCACGATGCCTTCTTCGCGTTCTTCGCCGGTAAAGGAACGCTGGATCTGGAGTCGCTGGCGATGCTGGGTGAAGCGTCGGGTCTCGAACCCGAGGCTTTTGCTTCCTGCCTGAAATCCGGCAAGGCTGACGGAATCATTGCCAAGGACGCCGCCGACGCGGATCGATTGGGTGTCGACGGGACGCCTGCGCTGTTCTTGAATGGTCGCCCATTGCGCGGCGGCGTCAGCGAAGATTCGCTCAACGACGCGATCGATGAAGAGATTGCGCGCATAGCTCGATCGCACGAATGACCGCGGAGCGGACGCTGACCCTCTTTGCGGAGGCCGCTGCCGCTGAAGGGCGGCAGGACCTCGAGCTTGCGGCACGCATTTATCAGGCCATCTTGGCTGATGACCCGCACGAGTTGCGCGCTCGTGTCCGCTTAGCCGCCATTGATGTCGCTCAGGGCCGTCACGGTGATGCGGCTCGTCATTACGGCTTAGCGGCGCAGTTGCGACCAGACGTGCCGCAGCTCCCCTACAACGAAGCACTGGCCTTAATTGGCGCTCAGGCCCTCGAGGCATCGTTGGCGCCCTTGGCGCGAGCGATAGCCCTTAATCCAGGCTATGCAGAGGCCTATCTGGCTCAGGCGGCAACACTACGCGCGTTGGGGCGCTTAGACGAGGCGCAGGACGTGGGGGCGACGGTGCTTCGTCAATGTGTGGATACGGCTTCGCTCGCCGCGGAGCATGGCCTCACGCTGGCTGCCTTAAACAAGCATGAGGAAGCCATACGGCGCTTTGGCGACTCCGTTCGCCAAGGTGGCGACGTGTATGAGATGCGTTTCCAAGCCGGTTGTTCGGAGCTGTCGCTGGACAATGCCCAAGCCGCATTAGCCGCATTTGATGGGGCATTGGCCGGCCGTCCCGATTGGGTCGAGGCCAAGGTCAATCGCGCCATCGCATTAAACGGTCTGGGTCGGTTTGACGATGCGCTGGCCGCGTGCGATAGCCTGCCGGCCAACCGCGCGGATGTGCTGCGCACAGCTGGGCGCGCGCTATATTCGCTCAAGCGACTCGATGAAGCGGGCGATCGACTGCTACGGGCGTTGGAGCTTGAGCGCGACGACTACGAGTCGTGGGAATTGCTGTCGACGATCTACGCCGAGGCCAACGTCTCAGGACCTTTGCTGCTCCATGTGGTCAATGAAGCATTGCGCACGTGGACCGGTGGCACCGAGGCGCGCGACGCGGCGCGGATCAGATTACTCTCAGTCCGTGTTGGCGCGCTCTATGCCGTGCTCGATATGGACGAGGCGGAGCAAACGGTCGACGAACTGGTTGAGTTGGCGGCGGATTTCCCACTTGCGTTAGGGCACCAAGCCTTTGCTCACAGCGCGAACCTGGATTGGGAAGGCTTTGCCGCGCGCCGGGAACGACTGATTCGCGGTGTGCGCGCCGGTGAGCCGGTCACAACGCCGTTCCAGTTTCTGCCGCAGTGTGATGACGCGGCGCTCCAAAGACAGTGCGCCGAGTACTACATGGGGCTCGTGCATCCAGCGCAGCCAGCGCCCTTGACCAATCAACCTCGGCGACCGGGTCCGATCCGAATCGGATATTTATCCGCCGATTTCCGTGATCATCCGGTGTCCCATTTACTGGCGGCGACGCTTGAACACCACGATCGGGAACGGTTTGAGGTCTTCGGGTTTAGTTCCCATCTCGTGATAGAGGCTGAACCGCTCACGGCGCGTATCCGTTCCGCCTGCGATCATTTCGAATCTCTGTCGGGCGTTTCGGATGATGAAGCGGCTCGCCGCATTCGAGCCGCCGAGATCGATATTTTGGTGGAGCTCAACGGCCTGACCGCCGGCGAGCGGCCAGGCATCGCCGCCCGCAGGCCCGCACCGTTACAAGTCAACTACCTTGGCTATCCCGGCACGGTAGGTGCGCCGTACCTAGATTACATTTTGGCAGATGCTGCGGTGATCCCACCCGGTGCAGAGCATCACTACACCGAGCGAGTGCTTCGCATGTCGGGTTCATTCTTGCCGCCGGGTGATAACCGCGTTGCGGTTGAGTCCCCGGGCCGCGCGGCGCTCGGCCTGCCGGAGGATGCCGTGGTGCTCGCTGCGTTCCACAGTGGCTTCAAATTATCGCCTGAACTGTTCGCTGTCTGGATGCGGCTTCTGCAGACACAGCCGCGCGCCGTACTCTGGCTGAGCATCGGCTCGCAGCGGGCACGGGACCGTGTACTACAGGCCGCCCGGGAGTCGGGTATCGAGCCCGAACGTATCGTCTTTGCGGCCCGGATTCCTTCTCGGTCGGAGCATTTGGCTCGACTCACTGAAGCCGATCTTTTACTCGACACACCGATCTATAACTCGCACTCGTCGGCACTGGATGCTTTGTGGTGTGGCGTGCCGATTCTCACGGCTCGCGGTGATGCCTTTGCGAGCCGTGTGTGCG
Organism: uncultured Pseudomonadota bacterium; assembly: GCA_903879335.1. Classification (GTDB taxonomy): domain Bacteria; phylum Pseudomonadota; class Gammaproteobacteria; order Steroidobacterales; family Steroidobacteraceae; genus CAIKZZ01. Next base: position 24,819 of record CAIRLC010000002.1, on the reverse strand, counting down.
CGTCATTACTCGACCTCATCGGCTTGAGTGATTGTGTCGCCGCTACACTGGCCGAGTATGAAGCGCTCGGTCTTCAGTGGGTCAGTGCACCCGACCGGCTGATCGGCCTCAGAATTGCGGTTCGGGATGGCGTGGCAACGGCACGATTGTTTGACTGCGAGCGCCACACGCGCCGCTATGAAGCGGCGCTGGAGGCCATTCACGACCGGCATGTTCGCGGTGAAGGGCCGGCGGCCGTTGAGGCCGTCGACCCGTACGCGCTCTAAAGGCGCGACGACACCTTCAGCTTAACCTGCGCTGGCATTTCGCGCGGCCGTTCCTCGCGCAAGCGTCCAAGCTTGGAGATGGTTCGTTCAATCAGCGCGTCAATATCTTTGCTGCCGGTCGACGAGAGCAAATGGGCATCGAGCACAGACCCATCCGTTCCCACATGCACCGCAACCGTCACCGAATAGCGCCGCGTGCGCAGTTCTTTTTCGGCAGCCAATCGGTCATTGATCGCGTCACGCAAGATTTGAGTATACCAACCGAAGATGGCTCCACCCGTGCCCGCAAGATCCCGGCCCCCTTTACGGGCAGCCAAGCCGAACGCATCGCTGCCAGATCCTCCATCCGCGTCCAGACCTAAGGGCCCGGCCTGAGCTTGGCTGTTATCGGGTGAGGGCTCTGGCTCGTTTTGTGGCACCTGCTCTTGCTGATGATCGGGCGGCGGCGGTGGCGGCGGCGGCTGATTTTCCGGCGGCGGTGGCGGTGGACGAACGATCTGAATGTTCTGCACCTCACGCTGCTTTTTCTGCGCAGGCGCCAAGATAACTGCGCGCAGTGCGAATCCCACGAGCACCACCAACACGACTCCAATGATGGAGCCGACGATGACCGGTGTGGGGGGCTTCTTACGTGAGGTCATGCGGTTACTTCACAACGCGTTGTGTCACGAGACCGAGCTGGCTGATCTCGAGACGATTGACGAGATCAAGGACGTCGACAATGCGCTGGTACTGCAGCCCACCGTCGGCCTTGATGATCACCGGCAGATTCGGATTTGCGCCCTTGTACTGACGCAATAAGGACTCGAGCTGCGGCAAGCTCACGGGGAAGGTATCAAGGAAAATCGTTCCGTCGGCGGTAATCGTGATCGCCTTGGTCTGCGGCTTGGCGAGCGTCGGTGCTTGGCTCGCCTTGGGCAGGTTGACCTTGATGCCTTGTACCGTAGCCGTGCACATGATGATGAAAATCACCATGAGCACGTACGCAAGATCCAGCATCGGCGTGATGTTGATGTCGTCATAGACATCTTTCTCGCCACTGTCGATTGATCCAGCCATGGTTATGCTCCCACTTAGGACAATTGTTCAGCGATGCGGGTGATCACTTCGTCTGTGAACACGCGGTTCTCAGTCGTGACCGACTTAATGCGTGTGTTCAGCCAGTTGTAGCCGAACAAACACGGAATCGCGACGAGCAGACCGGCGACCGTGGCGGCAAGTGCCGCGGCCGTACCCGGCGCAATCGCGTTCACGTTGACGTCGCCGGAGGCCGCGATGGCGGCGAAGGTGATCATCACGCCGATAACGGTACCGAGGAGACCGAGGAAAGGTCCGCCGGAAATCGCGATCGTGAGCAGAACCATGCGCGCAGACAATTTCTGTTGCAGGCGAGCTTGCGCGGCGTCCATGGACGCACGAATAGCCTCAAGCATGGGCTCGGAGATGCGCGACCCTGGAGGCGCATGACGCGGCACGCGCTTGTAGAGTTCCGTCGTACCGATGTCATAGAGTTCGCGCAACGTGCTGGATTCGAAGGCACTGTCCGATGAATTATCGATTCCTGTGACATCTTCGGCTTCTGCATAGACCTTGCGGAACGCGGCATTTGCCTTTTCGACAGAGCCCAACAAGACGGCCTTCATCACCATCACGATGATGGCGCAGATCAGCATGAAGAAGCACAGGCCGATCACGAACCAGCCGTCGGCCGTCAGATTCTTAGCGATCGTGACGAAATAAGAACCACCGCCCGATTCTTTCTGGCCATCCGCACCGTAGGCGATGAACGTGCCATCGATGCCACCCTTGGCAAGCGCCTTGATCCATTCGGCGCTGCGTGGGGCCTTCGAGACGCCCACTTCGTCAATTTCACCCGCGAACGGGCGCGCGCCTGTCGCGTCAGCGCCGATGGTGATGACGCCATTCAGGTCGGCGAGCGCGGCATTGCCTTTTCCGGCTTCCTGTCCGTCAACATAGAGCATCAACTGGCCACCGGAGGCCGTCACCCCAATAAAATGCCATTCGCCGACCGGCAAATCAGCGGCGGCGTTGACGGTCGTGGTCCCTGTCTGGGCGTAGGGCTTCGTGCCATTGACGCCGAGCACAAGCGACTTCGCACTGTCGGTGGCGGCAAGCACGACCGCGTTCGGCTGGGCGGCATCCAATTTGATCCAGGCCGTGGCGCTGTAACCCTTTGAGGCGGCCAGCGCGAGCGCTGCTGACGGGCCCACTTTGACGGAGCGGCCGTTGCCCGTCGAAATACCACCACCCGCGAAGGACGCGGGGACAGCGGTCGCTGTCGAGGCCGTCGCATTGTTGTGGTAACCCGTCGCGTCCTCGGGCAAGCCTTCGCCGCCGAAATGCAAAGCCAGAACTTGATCGGCATCGTAGGTGCCGGCGACGTCGCCACCGGAGGCCGCATCGGCGTTTCCGTAGTAGAGGTAAGCCTTGCCTTGCTTGCTACCTGCGATTTTAGGTAAGCGCACCCAGATGTAGGCCATCTGCGACGTCGCGTCGTACTTCTCGACGTGATACTTGATTGGAGTCTTGTCGTCATCGCCAATCACGCGCAAGTCTGCGCCATCCGGCTTCGTATCACCGAAGTACGAGAAGTTGGCGGTCGACAGTCGGAGCAGAACGGGTGTATCGCCGACGCCGGCCGGAATGTCAGCACCGGTTGCAGCGAGGTCGAATGTTAATTCCTTGCGGAATTTCCAGTCGTTGTTCCACCAAGATGCGGCCGCAAGCCCCGGGGTCAAGGCTAGACCGATGGCAAGGAGGCTCAATATTTTCTTCATCGCAGTTCCTCGATTCACGGCATCTTCCTAACGGTTGACACCTGCGGTGGCGGTTTGTGTCTGAGTTGGGTTTCGTTCAATGTTTCTGACGGCGTAAGCAGTCTGCGTCGTCCTGTTTGCAATCGTCTTCGCCGAGGCTCACGACCGCGACATCCAGCATGCCGACAGGGAGGTCAGCAGCCTGTGTCTTCTGGGCGCGTTCTGACGATTCCGTTGATGAGTTGGCGCTGCTCGCGGCGGCCGCTCCGGTGCTTGAGGCGCCGGTCATGCCAGCGCCAAGGCCGGTCACAGCGACTGGCACACCGACGGAGGTTCCGCTGAAGCTGATGTTGTTGGCCCCGATAACCGCGGTAGCGCCGATGGTGATATTGCCCGCAACAATGCCGGCGTCGTTCGCGTTCACGACACCGTGCGGCGCGAATAGATCGACGTCGCCGGGGGTCACGTCGGTGGTCGTTGCCAACGCCTGGATGCCTGAGCCCGTCAACGCGGCCGGGAAGACCTGCGTCACTTGCCCGTTGGCGTTCACCGTAATCACCGGTGGTGGCGCCGAGATCGCAGTTTTCGCACCGCGACCCGCGTCAATGTCGGCGGTCGTCGACCAAATCAGAATGTTGCCTCCATCGGCCGCGAAGATGCGCGACTGATTGACCTGTACGTCGGTGTTGGCAACCAAGGTGACGGAACCGACATTTGCAGCCACGATGCCAAGCTGCGACGGATCTTTTAACACACCGAAGGACGACGGTGCGGCAGCAAGGCCAACGTTGATCTGACCACCGGGCGCTAACAAGTCGATATCACCACCTTGCAAGGTGTAGACGCGGCTGAAGTACAGCAGCAGGTCACCCGCGTAAGTTGACGTTGCAGAGCCCTGGCGGGAATCGGATCCCGGGAACAGCGTCGTCAGTGCACCAAAGGCGCGCGAGTAATCGTTATGCGTCTTCCCAGGCGCAGCAGCGGTACGCCCACCCGCCCGAAGCTCAGATACAAAGACCTGTTCGACGAGACCCAACTGCTGAGCGCCCGACAAGTTGTTGTACGCCGTAATCGCCGCCGCTTTATCAGCCGGCATGACTCCGGTCATTTTCTCCACATACCCCATCAACCACGCGCCATAAGCCGTGCCTGGGGATGCGGCCGCAAGACCGTATTGTTGAGAATCCGATAAGGCAAGGTAGTCGACCAAGGCGGTCTGTAGGTCCGGCAGTGAGGACAGTTTCAACGTTGTCTGCACATAGGTTTCGAGCGCTGCCGCATCGAAGCTCGCGTCACTCACATACGTTTTGAAGAAGTTGGCCGCCTGCATCTGTGCGCCTACGCCCGCCAAGATGCTGAGATTGGCGCCCTGCGTGGGCAGCGCTGGGTTCGACAGCGGACCCGAGGTCGTCACGCCGCCGGAGGTACCGAGATCCACGGTGTGACCTGCAATCACGACCACCGATCCGGGACCTGCGACATCGACCGTGCGTTCGTTCGGGTTCAAGAGCCCTGTGCCCGGGTCGCGGCTCAGGCCGTAGCGAATGTCGTGACCCGCTTGGATCAGATCGACATTGCCCGGTTCCAGATTCTGAGCCGCAAGGCCGAGATCCAAGATGTCGTGACCCGCAATCACGTTGATGGGCTTAGCGCTCTGAATCGAGACGTGGCTGCCGGTATCACCAGGCTGCATCGAGATGTCACCGTTCAACGCCACAACGAGGTTCGGCACTGTGTCAGCGACACCCTGAGCATCGATATGCGTCGGTGTCGGCGCATGTTCGAGCGGGAGATACGTGTTCGGCGTGTCAAAGATCTGCAGAAAGTACGTCGAGGTCGCCGGAGCGTCGGGCGTGCCCAAGAGGGCCGGCGACATGTCGGACTGGACAATGTCAATGACGTTACGGCCGTACGGTGTCGCAATATTAACGTTCTGGCCCGCCAGCAAATTGAGTGTGCCACGCGTGGATGGCCACAGATCCATACTGCCCTGAACATTGACCGAACCGGTCAAGGCGATGGCGTCCACGTTGGGTGGATAGGCGCGCAACGTCGGCCCCCAGTACGTGGCCAAGAAGCTTGAGGCACCGACCGGGAGGTTCACCGAGCCGAAGGCCACGGAGTCCGCGGGTTGAGTGGCGTTCTCGAGCGTCACATCACCACCCGCGGCAACGAGATGGACTGCGCCGGTATCACCATAGGTGGAGTAGAACTCCTGACCCGGGTCGTACAGCTGCAGCGTCGAGCGTGGCAGCAGCGTGGGGTTAACGACCGTGTCGATGGTGAGGTTTTGCTGAGCGGTCACGTCCAGCGTACCGCTACCGAGTGCGAGCACCGGAGCGCGTGGTGCGATGGGCTGCAAGAAGCCTTGCATAAAGACCCAGAGCCACGATCCGTCGCGCAGACTGCCGCCGGCAGACACCTGTCCACCCAGACCCATGCCGAGATAGGAACCGCCGGCAATATCGCGACCGGCTCGCACATTCAATAGGCCGGAACCCAGCTGGAGGGTTTGCGTACCCGCCTGTGTGCCATCGCCCACCGGCATCCCGATCGTAGGCACGTTAGCGCCTACATCCAGCAAATCCCGTCCAGCGGTGATGGTGAGATCACCGCCGCCGAGCGCGCCGAAGCCTTGCTCGAAGAGGCCGAAATTGACCGACCACGCGCTTGGGTTGTAGCCCGCGCTAGAGGACGCATTCGTTCCAGCGCGCCACAGCCAGTCGGTGTAGAGCTGGTCGGACGGGGCGCCAACGACATCTCGGCCGGCGCTGACGGTCACATTGCCGCCACCGGTCGGGTACGCGAGACCCTGGAAATTCGACTCTGGGTCAAAGACGGGCAAGCCGCGCGGGTCCGCGGTGCCTGCGGTATAGACCACTGAAGCCTGATTACCGAGGACGACGTCACGACCGGCGGCAATGTCGATGAAACCGGTGCCCGTGCGGACCACTGTCGGTCCGCAGACGGGGTTGCACATCCCGTATGGGTTATTCGGGTCGAGCAGCATGCCGGGCCAAATGGTGACGTCGCCATTTAATCCTGCGCTCACCAGCGCGCTCGTCGATTGAACCGCGAGCGGGGAACTTGCGGCGAGATCGGCGCCGCCGACGAGACGATACGACCAGGACGGGCCAGTGCCCGGTAACAGCGTGTAGCCACCGTAAATGTAAGTCCCAGGGAATCCATCGGACAGCGAACCCCACAGGTTCAACGATCCGGTCGACCGCAAGGTCAGGATGCCGGGCAAGTCACCGTTTGGCCCAAAACGCCAGGTGTATCCGTTCCAACCCACGTTTTGTGGCGACAGATCCCAGGCGGCGACCATGTTCAAATCGCCGGTCGCCGTGATCTCAATGCCCGGTAACACGGCAAAGCTCGGGTCGTTCGCTTTGCCGAGGGCCTGAGCGATGAGCGGAGCGTTAGCACCGAATGCCGCTGCGTCTGCCCAGATGGGGTTCGATGGATCAGCGGTCACGACATTCCAGTCGATCACCCCGCCGTTTCCGAATGCGGCAAAGACTGGGCCTTGGGTGTCATAGGTCCTGAAACCCTCCACCGTCGTATGACCAGCGCCGTTGATGGCACCGTCCAGCTGCAGCTGCGCTTGGCCCGGCGCCGCGGTCAGCACCGTATTGGCGGCATCAGCGGGCAGTCGTAAGGCGAGCGTGCCCGTGGCCGTACCGCCTTTACCACCGACAGAAATCGTCGAGGTCGGTGCGAGGTAAATGCCGCCCGTCGTCGTATCCAGCGCCACCTGACCACCGCGTTCCGCGTAAGCCGTGGAATCGGCGAGAATCGACCCTTCGACGTGAATATCGCCCGAGGCCGCAATCGCGACGACACCACCCGTCGCCGTGCGGGCGTCGACCGTACCAGCGATATCCACGCCGCCTTGATCAGCCTCGAGCGTCACAGCGGACGCCGTCAGCGTCTGGTCGGCGGCCAGCGCGAGGTCGCCAAGTCCACGCTGACGGATCGACACGGCACCCGTGAACCCGTCTTGATTATTGAGCGCGAGCACGGTTCCGAAGTCCACACTTTGCGCATCAAGGTTCAGTGCGCTTCCAGAGGCCTGCGCACCGCCTTGTCCCTTAAAGGTCCCGGCCGACAGCGACGCTGTACCGGTGGGCGCTAAGAGGTTGAGTCGTCCACCTGAAGCCTGGCCAGTACCGGCAGAGACGTCGACGGTTGCTCCGGACTGAACAAGCACATCGCCACCGTTTGCGGCGAGCGTGACGATGCCGCCAGCCGCGCTGACGGTTTTGCCGGCAAATGTTTGCGAGAAACCGGACACATCAATCAGAGCACCGGCTCCAAGGGTCACCGACCCGGAGTCAGCCATCACGTCGACGGTGCCGGACGGGGACCGGATCGCCGTGGCGAGCGTTACCGAGGAGCCTTCGAGGTGCAGCGCCGCACCAGCCGCCGCCGCGATTGAGGAATCCAAGGCTCCATTTGACGTGGCGCTCAACGCGCCACTTGCGGCTAAACGCAGATCAATTGGGGCGCTCGCGACTAATTCAGGCGCGACGATATTTAAGTCACCGGCTGCAGCCACAACGCCCGTTCCACTGGCCACTACCGCATGGGTTGCATTCAGGGTGGTGCGTGACATGCCGTCAAAGAGGAAGTCGCCGCCCTTCAGGGTGATCGTGCCAGCTGTAACGTCGACGGTTCCGGTGCCTGGCGTGGTCACAGGAGTACCGCCACTGCGTGTGGAGGAACCCAATGAAACGGTATTGGCGTTGACCGTCAGTGCGGCATCCGCGGTGGCCGCCAACAAGCCCGGAGCTGACACGTCAAGCTTCGACAAGGACAAACCAGTCTGGCCAAAGACCTGGATTTCCGTGGGCGACAGTAGCTTGAGGTTGCCGGCATTCAGGCCGCTCAGCAAGCTCGGTGTAAGGGAAAGTCCAGCGAAACCGGTCGGCACGTCGCCCAGCGCGACAACCGTCGACCCGAGTACAACTTGAGCGCCGGTAGCGGCTAATGAGCCTGAAAAATCGAAGTTCCCGCCGGAGAGCATCGCAACCGTACCGGTGCCACTGACCGTAGCACCGGGAGCGATGGTCACGTTGCCCACGTAGCCGACATCCGCGAAGGTGTAGGATTGTGGCGCGTTCGATACGCCCACAAAGCTGGCGCCCGACGGGACAACGAGCGCCTGGAGCGGCGTCGTGGACACGGTCGTCGAATTGACGCTTGCGCCTGATTCGACGGTGACATTGGATGCTGCCGCGAGCAGAACTTCGTTACCCGTCAGGCTACTGCCCTCACCGACGATAACCGTATCGGCACCTAGATTAACGACGGCGCCGTTGACCGAGCCCGTCCGCGTCGCGCCGATGAGAATCGAGTCGGCGCCGATCGCGTCGAGCTGTGTTGGATCCAAGACCACGAAGCCAGTTGGCGCATTCGCGGCATCGCCGACATAGATATCGGCGCTAGCGATATCGAGCGAACTACCACGCGAACCCGCAGCCGCATGTCCGCCATCAATGTGCCCATCAAGCACGGCAGTGGTTGTCGCAGCAATCGCCACGGAGCCGGCATCGATCGGCAATTGCGGGACAGCGCTGCCGTTTCCTGCAGCTTGATTCGCGAAGAACGTATTGGCGGATGTCGTGGTGTAGCTGGCAAGCTTCAGCGCGTAACTTCCAGGTGTGACAAGGAAGCCGGTGTATCGCGTGCCACCGATACCGGTGTCACCCCAGGTCCGGTAGCCCGCCATCACTGCGCCGCCGTTCAACTGCGTCTGCGCCGCCGCAGGCGAAATGTCGGTGTAACCGGAGACGGCTTGCACCAAATAGGCACCGGGTAGCAAGGCATAGCGCGCAGGCAACAAGGTGTATACGCCAGCGGCCAGCCCATTACCGCCAGCCAGGTAAACGCTTGAACCAACGGTGGGGTTAAATCCTTGTGACAGCAGCGGATCCACGGGTGCAGACACGGCCTGAACACCTGGTATCACCGCAAACAAACCAGGGCTTACCAGATTGGATAGCACATCGCGTGTGCCACCAAGCCCCGAGGTGAACTCACTCGCGATGAGATCGCCACCGCCTGAAACATCCAGCGTCGCGCCCTTCTGGAGATTGACGTTCGCCGCGTTGATCAGAATGGATTTGGAGGGCGGCAGGATCGCGCCTTGCTCTGTTCCATAGACTTGCAACAGCGACGGCGTAATCGGATAAACCCAAGACAATCCACCCTGAGTTTGACCAAATGGGATCGCTAGACCGTTTCCGGATACCGACGTCACGCTGCCGGGCAATAAATTGACGGTCGGGGCGTTGAACGTAATCGCGCCAAACGGCGCACGCACAGTACCGGCATCATCAATCTCGCCCGCGCTCAAGGTCAGCTGACCTGCCGCGGAGTAGACCGGCGCTGGCGCTCCGGCGACGGACTCAATCGACAATAGGCCCGTGCTGCCGTCGCTCGGGGCTACCCAGATGCCGTACTGGGTCAGTGTGGTCGGGTAGATTTGCTGGGCGGCAAGCGTCAACGGTGCTGCCGAGATCAACTGCCCAGTCCAATTCGTGCCGCCGCCCACTTGGATCCCGATCAAGCGCAGGTCACCGCCTGAAGCCAGGCGCGCTGACGAGAATCCATTCAGATCCAACGTACCGACCAGCGACAACAGTCGACCGGCTTCAACCTCTAGCGCGGTACTCCCGGTCTGGGGATATGGGTTGGCGTATTGAGCGGCTAAGTCAGTCGAGCCCAAGGTCACGTAAGGCGCGGACAACTTCACCGTGCCTGTACCTAGGCCGGCGATCTCTGACGCATCAACCGTGAGTGCCAATGCCGGGTGCAAACTGACTCCCGACTCAAACGCAACGGTGCCAGGGGCAATCGGGTAGCCGGCGCCGCCGGAAGACTCCAACAAGGTTCCCGATGCAAGACCAACTTGGTCAAATCCGCCGGATTGAATGGTAGCAGCGGCCACCGTGCCCACGCCGTTCAAGGTGTCCGGTATCGCGTCGCCCGGCGCGACCGTGGTGGTTTCGTCGGATGCCGTGATGGTCATTACGCGGGCATTGGATGGATAGCCACCCGCGACTCGTCCACCGCTATTCGACAAGTCACCATTCAAAATCAGATTGAGGGTTCCGCCCGCGGCGGATGCGCCGGTGATTGAAGCGCCGACACCCGCGTGGCCAGACAGCGTTCCCGCGACCTGCAAAGCCTCGGCACCCTCGAGATTGATTGTGCCGCCCGCCGAGGCCACATCAATATGGGCGTAAGCGAGATCCGTAGGCGACAGACGAACATCAATCGGCGCATGGGTGCCGTCGGCCCGTAAGCTCGAGCCTGGCATAACGAATAGGGAACCGGTTTCAGCCAGTACGCTGATCGTGCCGCCTGGCAGTACGGTTCCAAGGTCTAAACCTGCGGCGTTGGGGGTGGGTAAGAACGTGCCCGACACATCGATCGTCGCGTCAGGTCCAATCCAAATACCCTGATCCGGCCGGTAGCCCTGTGGCGACAGGGTCCCCACGAGATCGAGTTTTACGGTGCCGCCCGGAGCGACGAGCGTGCCGTCATTAATAATGCGTGAATCAGACTTGAGGGTGATCGAACCGGTCGCATCCGCTTGGATGCGACTGCCGGCTTCAATCGTGAGGTCGCCATAGCCGGACAATCCGCCGTTCGGCGCCAACGACGCGAGCGTGAGATTCACAGCTCCACGCTTACCATCCGGCAACGTGGTTGTGCGGGTCAGGCCGCCTAGCGATGATGCAGAACCGGCAGTCGATGCTCCCGGCAGCAGCTCCCAGTTTTTCTGAATGAGCGAAATGTCGGTACCCGCTTCCAGCGTGAGCGCGCCGGCGTTTGCAGTGACCGCGACTGTCGAGAAACCCTGATCCGTCAGCAGAGACGTCGGCAATTGAGTCGCCGAAGGATCCGAGCAGGCAGAGGCCCCGATACAGACGGATGGCAACGACAAGGCAAGCGAGCCGCCCTTCGATAGGGAGTAGGCCTCGATGTCCGCGCCCAACTCACTCGGGCCCGTGCCCACAATCTTGATCGAGCCACCCTTGCCGGCCACCAGCGCACCCGAAGCCGTTCGCTGGGCGCCGCCGTCGGCGGCGAGTGAGACTCCGGTGGGTAGTGCCAGCGAGCCCCATTGAGCTGCGATGTTGATGGAGCCACCATCAATGAGTAACGGCGCACCTTGGCCTGAGGCCGCAGCACCGCCGTCATTGACCCAAACCCCTGAGACATCAATCTTGGCGCCTGGTTCGGCAAAGACACCCGGTGTGCCACTGAAACCCGTGGGTGCCGCGATCAGCGAAACGCTACCACCCGGCGCGTCGATGGCGCCGGCCAGATCAACTCGACCGCCTGCCAAGGTGAGCGAACCGCCGATGCCTGGAGCAAGCGTCATACCGGCTGGTACGTCAATCACTCCCGTGGAATAGACGGCCAGGCGGGACACGCCTGTGCTGCCGAGCAGCGCTGGGTTAATCCGCGACGTGTAATCGGTGGGAAGTTGGTCAAGCAGCGGATTGAATGCTGCGCCCGCATCATTGGTCAGCGACGGCAATACCGCGCCCGATCCAAACGTCACGTTACCCAAATACTCCGATTGCGCGAGGTCACCAACTGCGCCGCCGTTGCCTAGAATCAGCTGGCCGCCGAGCGGAACCTGATCAGACCAGCGATACAACATGCCGTTCGGGATTGCGGTCGCCGCATTGCGTTGTAGCGGTCCGATTTGTACCGAGCCGTTCACGGCGCCGTCCAAAATCACATGCGGCGCAACAATCGCGAGCGTACCGGCGTCCTTGCCTTCGACATATCCGGCGGTCCAGATGCCCTTTGGATTGCGACCGAACGAGGCCGCAGTGACCGAAGTTCCCCAATGTGGGTCACTGGCGCTGATGCTGTCGAGGGTGCCGGCATAGCTGCGGTTGGGATCTGCTGAGCCAATGTCGTAAGCAACGCCGTTCGTGCCGAGCAACGTGCTGGTCTTGACGTAGCCCGCCTGCCAATCAATCGCGCCACCGGAAATGTTGATCGTCGCGCCCGAACTCTGGATGAACGCGCCGCTGGTCGCCATAGAGACCGTACCGCCGGTCAGATTGCGCTGAAATACATCTCGCTGGACCGTAGCGGCATCGCCACTGAGATCGGCGATCGGCGTTCCAATCCAAGTGCTGCCATCCGGGTTTGTACCATGCAGACGCTGGTCAACCCACACGGTTTGGCCGCGCAAAGCGCCGTTGCGTTGCTGCGGTGAATTAGCAAATTCGCTACCACGCAACTGCACTTCCAGAGAGTTGTCCGCAACCGATTCTTGGACAACGGCTCCCGACACATCAATGGTCGCCCCATCGGCCATATAGATTCGGCCGGCATCGGGCACCGTGCCTGGTAACAGTCCGAATGGACTGACGACGGCGTTCATCGTCACATTGCCACTGGTCGCCGTGACGCGAGCATTCTGTAGCAAGTCGATGGACGCGCCCGCAATATCGATACGCGACTTCGGTTGGACGTTAGCATCCACCGTCTTGTCGTTGCTTGATCCTTCCAAGGTGACTTCGGTCACGCTGTTCGCGCCGAGCGTCACGGCGCCTTCACGGTCCGTTTGTAACACGCCTCCTTGATTCAGCTGCGTGTTCGGCGTATCGCCAGCCTGCAAACGAATCGAGCCGTTCGTGCGCACCGTGGTGGTCGCTGAAACGCGACCGTTCTGATTAACCGCGAGTCCAGCGAGTGTGACGTTTCCGCGCGCGGCTGAAATATCACCGATGCCACCAAGGCCATCAGTCGCACCAGCATTCGTGACCGTGCCGCCGTCACCAACGGCGATCAAGAGACCACGCAATGTCGGATCTGTGCTGGCGAGTAAAAATGCGCGTTGGCCAGCGCCCAAAATCGTCTGCCCATCGGGACTCGAAATCGTGCCGGCATTGCTAATGTTCGGCGCGAACATGAGCACTTGACCGCCCTTGGACGTGATCGATGCGCCACTTTGAATGGCGATATCGCCGCTCGGCAGAGTGGTCACCGTGCCATCAGGATTGGTCTGCGTGTAATAGTCAAAAGCCGGCAAACCCTGCGAAGCCAATCCGGCGAGACCAAAGGCATTGGGGCCCGCCAACGGATTTAACGCGAGACTCGAAGCGACGAGGCCACCGACGTTGACCGTGCTCCCCTGACCAAATAAAAAGCCGTTTTGATTCAGCAGGTAGACGGTGCCGTTGGCGGTGAGGGATCCCCAAATTTGGCTCGGGTCTTGCTGCCAAATTTGATTGACCGCAACCGCGCTTGAGTTCGGCTGATTGAAATTGACGGAGTACCCTTTGCCGATATTGAAACTGGCCCAATTTAAGAGGACGTTTTGAACCGATTGATTCACCGTCATCGTCGTCGGTGTCGGCATGGTCAGCGTCGCGCCGCCGTTAGGCGCCCATACGGGTGCGGACGCACCGCACACGCCCGCTGCGCAGGGGACCGGCAAGGGTTGTACGGGTGGGACGTAGCCGACGGGAGTCGCTGCGGCGGCCACGATGGGCACCGCAAAGGCCAGCGCCAAGGTCGCGCGCACAGCCACATGCAAGACTCGGGAGGAGAGCGGTGTTTGAGCCGAATGGTCGGTACGGTTCATCGTCTCGTCCTTAGAAACTGTATTTCACGAGGAAGTCGAAGCGCGGATCGGTGCTCACCGGCGTGCGTGAGTCCTTCGAGCCCTTGTGACGCGCCATTGCCCAATCCAGTGATGCATCAAGGTCAGCACCAAGTCCGAACTTGAGGCCACCACCGATACTGTCGAGGCTGACTCGAGCGGGCTGGCCAGGCAGCGGCAACTGTGTCATCCCAATGCCGTGATCGGTGAAGAAGAACAGATTGCCGTGGAACGCCCCGCGCGCCCAGGTGGGTGCTCGCAGCTCTAAGCCGCCAGCGATACCGGAATCCGCAAGCTCTTCGGCTTCTAAATAGCCGCGTACGGTATCAGCGCCGCCGAAGACAAATTGCTCGTTATTGACCAGTGGCTGCTCGGAGTACTGCGCATTGACTCTTCCACCGACAGACCAACCATGTGGCAGATGCCAGAAGGCTTGACCCGATGCTCGCAAGTACGAGAATCCGGCGTGCGCGTTGGCGCGCTTGTACGCAAATTGCTGTTCGTCGTTTAAAAGACCGCGGATTCCGAACTGCGCGCTGAGGCTTGCTTGAGCGTCATAATGTTCTGTGCGCTCAACGTCGCTGAGCTGTACAGACCACATCAGATAACGAATTGGCGTTCGTAGGCTGTCGTTACTGAGCCGAATGTTTTCGCCGAAATTCTTGTAGTCGGCCCCGAAGGTCAGCGAGGCGGTACCCGTAGGGCTTGAAGTCAAATCGCGATTGAGTCTGAGACCGTAGATGCTGCCGTTACCAATCACGGCGAGGGTACCGACCGCTGCGACGTTGCTGTCCGAGCGGATCGCGTAGCCCGACCACGTCACGCCTTTCCATGGCGTATGACCGGCATAACTTAGAACGCCCAACTTCACTTGGGACGTGTTTTCCGGCGAGGTCTGATACATCAACGAAATCGTTTCGGCCCGCTGAAACAGATTTTCGTAAGAGACACTGGCAATCATGCGCAGCGGCGACGTATCCGCCGTGTATCGATTGTCGAACTCAACTGACGCGTGCAGCGGCAAGCGATCCTGCACAGACAAATCGACTTCAACAGTGCCCGGTGTTGAGCCCGGCTTGAGCACGGGAACGACTTGCCGATCTCGAGCCTGATTCGCCAGATCAGTCAGTTCCTGCTGCAGTTCGGGCAATTTCGGAACGGCGCCTGCTTTAATGGAAGGCAGGCTCGCGAGAATCTTGCGCTCAGAATAATAGCGCGCTCCAGCGATACGCACCTTCTCAACGCGACCTTCCGTCACTTGCAGGCGGACGATGCCATCGTCAATGGTCTGTTCAGGAATGTCGACAAGCACCGTGCCGAGGCCCGCTTTGCGGTAGGCCTCTACGAGCGCGTCGCGCGCTTCCTCAACATTGGCGATCGTCTTGTGCTCGCCAAGGAATGGATAAACGGCCGTTTCGATGTCGCGGTCCGCAAGCGTCGAATTGCCGAGCACACGGATTTCCCAGACGTCGAACGCGTCATCGGTCGGTGCAGTCGCTGGCTGTACATCGGCCTGAGCCGCAGCACCTAAGGCCAGTGTAAGCAGCAACGATCGCGCAGCGAAAGCATGTCGGCGCATGAGCAAGAGAGGCCCCTGATTCTTATATATAGCGTTCCCAGCCGCCACGATTGACGCCAAATCCCATAAATGGGACTTAGATCACCGACGTGGGCTTAAAAGCATGACCTCGACCGATTACAGGGTGATTACGGAGCGTAGGTCTTTTGATCCAATCCCTAACTCTCTAAACAAAAAAGGCACCCGGACTACAGCCCGGATGCCTTTTTGACTTCCCTGTCGGGTGAGGGGCCCATCGAATGATGAGCGCCCTCCCGTCAAAGCACCGATTACGGTGTCGCGTAGGCCGGCGAACCAACCGTCGTCGTCGTCGAGTAGACGATCGGACGCAGGCAGTTGTTGACGGCAGCCGCCTTCGACTTGAACACGGTCGAGACCGGGTTCGTCGCAAAGGTCGCAACCGCCGCGCTCGCCGGGTTCGGCGCCGCAGTCGCCGCGCCGTTCAGCGTGCCTGGGATAACCAGTGCGCCACCGTCGAACAACGACACGGTCTTGGCCGCGTCCGACATCCACTTCTTACCGGCGTTGACAGCTGCCACCGCAGCTGGCGAACCGATGGACACCGGCGTCGCGCCGCCGCCCTTCGTGATCGCCGTCAGCAAGAGCAACGCATTGCCGGTCGCCGCCCAGGTGGCCGTCGAAGGCGCCGCGTAGGCGAAGGACTGCGCGAAGTAGTCCCACTTGCCCGCCGCCGTGTTCTCGACCGATGGCGCCGTGCCGTCGATACGGATGTAGCGCCAGTTCTGACGCTTCGTGTTCGACTGCTGGCCCGACAGACCGCCTGGGGCGTTGTCGATCGAGGCGAAGCCGACCGCAAAGTGACCCGCCTGGTCGTTGCCGACGAGGCAGTCGAGCAAGTCGCCCGTGCCGTTGCCTGGGAACACGAGTGGGTTCAGAGCGGCGATCGAGGACGTCCAGCTGCAGCCGTCGGTCGAGACCGTCGCGCACAGCGTGGTCGTGATCGAGGTCGAGGCAGCCAAGAAGCCGTACGGGGCCACGCTGGCGCAGCCGGTGTCATCATAGAACCACTCGGACGCCTTTTCGGTACCGGAGGTCGTGCCGCGGCGGCAGACGTAAACGTTGGCATTCGCAGGAGCTGCCGATGGGGCAACCGTCACGCCAGTAGCGACCGAGGTGCCGCTCCATACCGTGCCGGCGACCGTGGCGCCAGCCGAGAGGATGCCGAACTGCACGCTCTGCGTGCTGACCGCACTACCCGAGGTGCCCTGTACGCTGGCCCAGGAATTGACCTGACCCGAGTAGATGCCGTGGAGGACCGAGCGCGGCAGCGAAGGCATGTCGGCGATCAGTTCCGAACCGACCGTCTTGCCCTGCACGGCCTGGAGGGAATGGTACAGGCCGAGCGAAACGGCTGGCGCGAACGGTACGATGACCGTCTGCGTCGCGGTCAATGCAACCGGGGCGGTGGCGCTGACGCCGAACAGCGCCGCTTCCACGTCGGCGAAGCCGAGCGATGGGATGACCTTAGCCGCGGTCGTCGCCGTACCGCAGGTGTGCAGCGTGTAGGCGTTGAGGCCGGTGCCGGTCTTGGCCGTCGTGGTGCAGAAGGTAGCCGCATTCGCCAGCTGGGAGACGGTTGGGAACTGCAGGCCACCGACGGTGTACGGGCTGCCCGTGAAGGTCACGCCCTGGACGCCTTGGATGCCGTTCAGCGAACCCGCGTTGTCTTCCTTGATGATCGCGATGTTCGTTGCCGCCGCCAATCCGGTGGTCGAGGCGTTCGCCGTGCAGGCGATCGCGGTGAACTTCGGCGTCACGCTCGACGAATAGACGTCGATGGTGCCGGCCGTGCAGAGCGCCGCGTTCGCGGTGGAGTTGATGAAGTAATCGGTCAATACTGGGTCGATGGCCGTGGAGCCCGACGCGTACAGGGTGTTACCAGCAGCAACGGTGCTGATGTCAACGGCCGAGGCAACGCCCGAGGCGCCGACGGCAAGCGCGGCCACAACGGCCGACTTGAGAGTGAAATTCATGGTTTCCCCTAACAAATAATTGGAGGTAAATGGAGTACAACGGAAGCCGTCGCGCACCGAGACCTTTGAAGCAGCGGGGGGAAGGCTAAGGGCCGACCGTGAAGGTTTCTTGACGGAACTGTGAAATTATCGGTTTTTGGAAAAAAATCTTGTTATGTCAAATGCTTCGGCGCAATCAAGGCGTCATTTTTTTAGCGGATGATCCGGTTTTTATTGCCGTGCAACAACGATGTCAATTGCCCTACCGCAACCCCTCCTACGGATCCTCAACCGATTTCGAGAACCCCGCGCGATCAGCATCGCTATCGTTGTGGTGTTCCTCGGTGTCGATATCAGTTGGTGGGCCGGTCGGTACTCCTTGCACGGGCCTAATCCTTCGGCCCCCGCTGGAGCGCAGTCGCTTGGGGGTTCATCGACGCTCGGGCTGTTGTTTGGAGCGCCTCCTGAGACATCCGCGCCGAGCGAGGCCGTAGCCTCGCTGGCTGGAGTTTCACTATCGGGCACGATCGCCTTCGAGAACGCTCAGGACCTTGGTTTTGCGATCGTCGCAGTCAACGGGGCCACGCAGCTGGTCGCGGTGGGCGCCGCTTTAGCTGGGGGCCGATTATCGGGAGTATTTGCCGATCACATCGTGATCGACCAAGGCGGACGCCTTGTCACCCTCAATTTGCCCAAGACGAAGCAAGGCTATGGAGCGCTCGGCGATGATGGGTCATCCGCGCCGCCCTCGGGGCCGCCGATACAGGACCCGTCGGGAGACGAGATCAAATCCCGCGTAGCGCGAGCTTCGGCTCCGCTGTCGACCGTTCTACGGGCGGAGCCTTTGCTGAGCGATGAGGCGTATCGAGGTCTGGTCGTCAATCCAAATGGGAATGCCTTCGCTTTTGCGCACCTGGGTTTAAAGCCGGGTGACTCGATCATGGCCGTCAATGGTATTCCGTTGACTCAAGATAACCTGCAGTTGCTACCGGACGAGATGCGGTCTGGACGCCCCGTTAAGGTCTCGTTGATGCGACCAGGGGTCGGCATGGTGGAAGTGTCACTGAATATGGCCGGCGTCTACGTCGGTCCGAAGGGATAGTGCGATGGATGAAAAGAACGGGGTGATCGCCCAGTCGACGCGGTTGCGCCGCCTCGGTCAGTTGGACGCGGCCTGGCTACTACTCAAACCGTTGCTCGCGAGTGGAGACAGCGCGGTCGCCGAAGAGGCCGCCCTAGTCTCAGAACAAATGGGCAAGCGACCGCAGGCTATCGCGTTGCTTGAGCGTGTCACGGCGCTGAGCCCCAATAGAACGACGGCGTGGGTCAATCTTGCGGCAATGCGCGCGGAGTCAAACGACCATCGCGGCGCAGCTGATGCCGCGCGCGTGGCTACGCGCCTCGCGCCGCGCTTAATTGCGGCCTGGATCAATCTTGGTAGCGCCTTAGCTGCGCTTCGGGATTTTCATGGATCAATCGACGCATTTTCTCGCGCCGTTGCCCTTGAGCCGGGCGATCCTGATCTTAACGTTGACTTGGCGGCAGCGGAATTCTCGGCCGGCGATGTGGGCAGTGCCGCTCGTCGCCTACAGTCTGTGGTGGCTGCGAATCCCGGTCACACCCGTGCGCACAGTCTTTTGTTGCTGGTTTTGCATCACGCCACCAATGACGCCGCAGGTCTAGCGCAGGCCCACTTCCGATTTGCCGTCAGCCACGGTGTGACGTCAATGTCATCGATGCCAAGTACATACGATCAGAGTCGGCCTTTAAGAGTTGGGCTGGTGTCGTCAGATTTCCGCCAGCATTCCGTGTGGTACTTCCTCAGCTCGCTGCTGAATCACCTACCGAGTCTCGGAATCGAATTGCATTGTTTTCATACCGATACTTCGACCGATTCGGTCACGGAGGTCTGGCGCAATCGAGCGGCGGCTTTCCATGATGTCTCCAGACTCGATGATGACGGTGCTGCTGCCGAAATTCGCGCATCACATTTGGATGTACTGATCTCGCTAGGCGGTCACACCACTTCTAGCCGCCCTACCTTGTTCTTGCGCCGACTCGCGCCCGTACAAGCCTCCTTCCTTGGATATCCAGGGCCGTTAGGCTCTCCCAATGTGGACTATTGGATTGCTGATGCGGTCGTCGCCGAAGCATATGACGCTTGGGGCGGTGGCGTGGGTCGCGTTGCCGCGTTGCCTGGCAGCTATTTCTGTTTTCAACCGTTGGCGGCGACACCCGCGCGCTCGGCTTACGGCGGCGAAGAGCCCGTCGTTTTCGGTTCGTTTAACGTTTTAGCTAAGATCAGTGCGGTGACGGTGCGCTTATGGGCCGCCGTGCTGATGCGCGTGCCGGGTTCAAGACTTATGCTGAAGACGGATTCGGTTCACGGGCCAGTATCCCGGCGCATTGCAGCTGAATTCGAATCGCTCGGGGTGGCGTCGGACCGGATCATTTGGGCTGACTGGAGCGCCTCGCGTGATGAGCATTTAGCTCGCTATCACGAAATTGATATTGCTCTAGATACCTTTCCCTATAACGGCGCAACCACAAATTGCGAGGCGCTATGGATGGGAGTTCCCGTGGTCAGCTTAGTGGGTAATACGCCAGCGTCACGGATGGGCCGGTCGATTTTGACCGTGGCCGGTCTAGCGGACTGGGCTTGCGATACCGAAGATCAATTCGTAGCGATCGCTGAGGGCTTAGCCGCACGCGTCACGGCCTTACGCGAGGAACGCGGCGCCTTGCGCCGAACCATTGAACAGAGCGCGCTCTGTGATGACGCTGCTCATGCACGGCACGTTGCCGACCTGTTGAAGACTATCAGCGCGGGTTAATCCCCCCGTAAACGACACGGGCGGTGCAGATGCACCGCCCGTGTATCGCGCAGGTCTAGGCCTGAGCGTTTCCCGTCCTACAGACTTAGATCTGTGGGATCGAGACGCCGTTGACAACGTACACGACGCCGTTGTCGACGTTGTAGCCCGCCAACACGTTGGCGTTGTTGATGGTCAACTGACCAACCGTCGCGCCAACCGGACCCACGCAAGCGTGGAGACGGAAAATGTTGTAGCCACCGAGGGTCTTCGTGGAGCGGATGGCGCCGTCGTCACCTGCACCGTTGAACACGCCAACGCCTGGGATGACCGAGTAGCCAGCAACCATCTGCTGGACAGACTGCTGGTTGATGACGGTCGTGTACAGCGCGAGGCTGCCGCCGAACGACGGCATGTACGCGTCTGGCGCCACGATGACCGTGTACTTGCCAACGGTCGGTGTGCCATCAAGGCCGAGTTCCGTCATCAGCGTAGCGCCGGTGACTGGATCGATGGAGTACGTGCCAGTCGTGCCCAAACCCTGCAACAGCTGCTGCTGGAAGCCAACGAAGGTGCCGGCGTATGGGTTAGCCAGCGTCGGCGCGCCGTTGAGGATTGTGTTGATCGTGGTGCCCTTCGGCATCTTGGTGATCTTGAACGGCGTGGTGCAAGCGAGAGCAGCGCCGCTCACGGCGACCGTAGCGGCCACGGCGACCATGCGAGTGATAAGTTTCATGACTAAATCCCCTAGTAAGGATGAAATATTGGTGACCCGGGTTTCGATTGCTGCTTCGTTGCCCTCGGCACACGCGCCATCCGTCAACGAGATTCGTGATCTGATCGGCAGACAGCGAGCGAAAGGTAGCCGGTCGCCCACTGCGATTTGATGACCGTCACAAAAAATTCATGATGTTTAGTCAAATCGGTGACTTTCGTTTTACATAATCTTCGCTTGTGGCGGACTGCCGCTGCACTTTCAAAGGTGAAGGCCTGCTGACCGGTCGGTCGGGCACTACGTGTGATGAGCAGCCTGATGCAGCGCGGTGTTGGTGGTGTGTATACCCTGCGTGAGTGGCGCGAGGAATTCGCGAGCCACCTGCGTCGCGTCGGCGTCGCTGCGAATGCGACGCCGCGCTTCGTTCGCGGAGAGACGCGCCCGCGGAAGTCCGATGGCATTTATCGCGCCGCTCGACGCGGCGCATCCACCCACCAGCGAGACCGGGTCGAGGCTGCCGCCGTCGCACTACGCGAAGCGGACCCGGCCGGTGATCCCGCCAAGCTGCGGATACGCGAAACACGGCGAGACCTCGAACGCAGATGGCTCGCCACCGGCGACGCGCTGAGGAGCCAGGGGCAGTCCGCCCTCGCCGACCAGACCCGGCAGTTTGTCCGCAACCTGCCGCCCGCCAGAACGGAGCGGGAGTGGCTCATGGCGGGTTTGGTCGAACAGCGCCGTAGCCGTCGGGTTGACTCTCTGGAAGTGACACGATGACAGGGCCCCAGCGAGGTGGCAGATCGTTGACAGTTATTTCGATCTGTATATGATTAGCCACATGCGTCGGACTTATCGGCAGCGCATCGAGTCTCTCCTGAAGACCAAAGGGTTCCTGGACCGACGAGCGGTTGCGGATGCTGGGATCCATACGCAATACCTCACCAGAATGGTGGCTGAAGGCGCGCTGGAGCGCGTTGCGCCCGGTCGATATCGGTATCCGAACGCACAGGTCTCAGAGCACCATGGCCTCGTGCTCGCGTCGGTGGCGGCACCGCACGCGGTCGTGTGTCTGCTATCCGCCCTGAGCGTTCATGGCATCGGCACACAGATGCCTGCGGAGGTCTGGGTGGCGATCGAACGCGGCACCACGGCTCCGAGGCTCCTCGGCCCTGCACTCCGGGTGGTGCGCTACTCGGGCAGCGCGTTCACTGAGGGAATCGAAGTGCACCGCATCGAGCGCCAAGAGGTCCGCGTCTACAGCGTAGCCAAGACCCTGGCCGATCTCTTCAAGGCGCGGAACCGAATCGGTGTCGACGTGGCCGTCGAGGCGCTACGGGAAGCCTGGCGCGAACGCCGCTTCCGCATGACCGAACTAGACCGAGCGGCCAAGGCGTGCCGAGTCGAACGCGTCATGCGGCCATACGTCGAAGGCGTGGTCGCATGAGCGGAGCTGTAGCGGTAAGGCCTTATGCCGGCAGCTTGAACCCCGAGAAGGCACTGATATGGCGGATCATTCACCGCGATAATTTGCCGTGGGTGCTCGACAACGGCTTGCACTGCGGCAACGGCGGGGTACGAGCCCCGCATTGGGTCAGCATCGGAAATGAGGAGCTGATCGACAAGCGCGCCCACCACCCGGTACCTGTCCCACCGGGCGGGTTCCTGAACGACTATGTGCCGTTTTACTTCACGCCCTTTTCCCCGATGTTGCGCAATATCCACACAGGTTGGGGCGGCGTCCAGAGGCGCCCCAATGAGGAAATCGTGATCCTCATGTCCAGCCTGCATCACGTTGCGGGGCAGAACCTGACGTTCCTGTTTACGGACAGCCACGCCTACTACCAATGGGCGAATTTCTATTCAGACCTGGCCGACCTCGACAAGATCGACTGGCCGCTTCTCCAGGCCCGGGATTTCAAACGCGACGCCGAAGACCCCGGCAAGTTCGAGCGATACCAAGCCGAGGCTCTCATACATAGGCACTTGCCTATTCAAGACTTGAAGGGCATCGTTTGCTATACGGATGCGTTGAGGCAAACCATCGAACGACAAGTGCACGAACGCAATCTGACTTTACCGGTCCATGCTCGGACCAACTGGTACTTCTTATGATCACTTTTACCCAAGGTAACCTGCTAGAAGCCCGCGCCGACGCGCTCGTGAACACCGTCAATACGGTCGGTGTGATGGGAAAGGGCATTGCGCTCATGTTCAAGGAGCGCTTCCCGGAAAACTATCGTCGTTATGCTGCTGCCTGCAAGGCGAAGGCAGTCCGGACGGGCCAGATGTTCATCACAGAGGTCAGCGAGCTGGATGGCCCACGCTGGATCATCAACTTTCCGACAAAGCAACATTGGAAGGGGAATTCTCGAATCGAGTGGATCACCGAGGGGCTTCAGGACCTCCGCCGCTTCCTGATCGAGAAAGGGGTCCGGTCCATTGCTATCCCGCCGCTTGGCGTTGGAAATGGAGGCCTGAGCTGGTCGGAGGTTCGTCCGCATATCGAGGCGACCCTCGGCGATCTTGACGCTGAGATTCAGGTATTCGAACCGACGCAGAAATACCAGAACGTGGCAAAGCGCGCTGGTGTCGAGAAACTGACTCCCGCGCGCGCGCTGATCGCCGAACTGGTGCGCCGGTACTGGGTGGTAGGCATGGAGTGCAGCCTCCTGGAGATACAGAAGCTCGCGTGGTTCCTCGAACGCGCTATCGAGCATTTCAGCCCGGGCGATAATCCGCTTGACCTTCAATTCCGCGCCCATATTTACGGTCCATTCGCCAATCGTCTCTCGCACCTTCTGGACAATTTGGACGGCAGCTATTTACATTGCGACAAGCGGATCAGTGACGCGGACCCTCTAGATGTCATCTGGTTCGATGATGGGCGCAGAGATTTCGTGCAGGCCTATCTCAGGAGCGAGGCAAAGGCTTACTCTCCGGCGTTGGAGGCGACGGCTTCCTTGATTGATGGATTCGAGTCACCCTTCGGCATGGAGTTGTTGGCAACGGTGGACTGGTTGCTGACGCGCGAGGGCGTTGCGCCCAGCGTTCCTGCCCTGCGTGAAGGCCTGCGCCATTGGAACGGCAGCGCTGTTGCTGCCTCCCGCAAAGACAAGCTGTTCGACGACCGCGCCTTGGGCATCGCGCTGGAGCGCCTTACGAAGGTAGGGGCGTGGGCTATGCGGCCTGAAACGCCTTCCCGAATCGCCCAATAACCACCTTCCTCCCCTCCTCGATCTGCGCATCGACGAGGTCGGCCCACCACTGCAGCATTTCCCGGCGCTGCGCGAGGTACTCGGCCTTGTTGTAGACCCCGCGGACCCCCTTCTGTTCGTGGGCGAGGGCCTTTTCGATCCAGTCAGAGTTGAAGCCGGCCTCGTGGAGTTGCGTCGATGCCGTGCGGCGGAAATCGTGAATCACGAAATCCCGCACGCCGAGGTCGAGCGAGCGGATCGCCTGGTTGAGCGTGCTGCGCGCGATCGGCTCCTTCAGCGTATTGCGGCTCGGCATTACCCAGGCCGACTTGCTCTCGAGCCCCCTCAATTCCTCGAACATCGCCAATGCTTGTTTGGACAACGGCACCAGGTGCGGCTTGTCCTTCTTCATCCGCTCCGCCGGAATCAGCCATTCGGCCTTCTCGAAGTCGATCTCGTCCCAGCGCGCGCCGATCAGCTCGCCCTTGCGGATCATGCACAGCACCAGCAAGTGCAGCGCGAGCTTGTACTGACGGCGGATGGAAGACTGGTAGATGCCGCGCAGCAGCTGGCCAATCTCCTGCTGGGAGAGCGCCACGTCGCGGCTACGCGCGGTCGCGATGAACCGCGCCTCGATGGCGGCGGCCGGGTTGAACCGCGTCTTGCCGCGCGCGATCGCGTAGGCGAAGAGCCGCTTGATGACATTGCGCGTCTGCAGGGCCATCTGATCGGCGCCGCGGGCCTTCACGGCATCCGTGATCGCGAGAATGTCCGGGATGGTGACGTCGGCCACCGGCTTGTCGCCGATGGCGGGCAGGACGTCCTTGTCGAGGACGCGACGGATGTTGCGCGGCTCG
>CAIRLC010000001.1 GCA_903879335.1 uncultured Pseudomonadota bacterium | reverse complement strand
TTTCGAGCGCTACGGGAATAATGTTCTTACCAAAATCGTGCGCTGAGTCGGTCTTCGCCGCGTCACTGGTCAGCATGCTATCGAGCAGATCCGCATTGAAAATATAGATGCCCATTGAAGCGAGCGCGATGTCAGGTCGACCCGGCACGGTCTCAGGCTCCTTGGGCTTTTCATTGAAGCGAATCACCCGATTGGTCGTATCGACCGACAGCACGCCGTATTCACGAGCCAGGCTCTTCGGCACCTCGACAACGCCTATCGAGACATCGGCATTCTTCTCGACATGGGCGGCGATCATCGGACCGTAGTCCATGGTGTAGATGTGATCACCGGCCAAGATCAACACGTACTTCGGCGAGTGCGATCGAATGAACTCAAGATTTTGATAGACCGCATCCGCGGTGCCTTGATACCAATGCGGCCCGATCTGTTGCTGGGCTGGAATCACGCTCACGAATTCGCCGAACTCGCCACGCAGATAGCCCCAGCCGCGCTGAACGTGCTCTATCAGCGACTGGCCTTTGTATTGGGTCAGCACGGCGATCTGACGGATGCCGGAATTCACGCAATTCGAGAGGACGAAATCAATGATGCGGAACTTGCCACCGAACGGTGTTGCCGGTTTGGCGCGACTGACCGTCAACTGCTTCAACCGCTCCCCGCGACCTCCCGCCATGATGATCGCCAATGTTCCGCTGGTCAGGCGAGAGACATATCGTCCAGAAGTCGTGGTTGGCGTACGCTCGGTCATCCGGGGCCCTTCCTTTTTGCCTATGTTACCTTGCCCTTAGACCCCTGCAAGCCAAGGCCACATGACCGCAGCGCTACAAAAAGCACTACAACGATGGCTCCCCGAAATCGAAGCCCTCGCCCAAGGGAACGGCGCGTTGGTCAGTCAGTTACTGGGCGTCCACAACCTGGGCCGGCAGGCGCTCATCCTGACGTATATCGGTGACGGCGCCACGGAGGTCAGCCTGGAGGGCCGACGCCGGATGCAGCATTGCGGCGTGTCCTCGCTCTACGCGTGGCTCGGCGAGCGTTCGACCTTACCGACCTATTACCGCGTCCACTGGACTGACCGCTTTGGTGTCCGCCGGCAACGGATCGACCCGTATCAGTTTGGTCCGGGGCTCAGCGCAGAAGAAGTTGCGGCCTTAGGGAGCGCCGATCCGCAGGCGGCCGATTGTTTAGGGGCTGAGCCGCTCGAAAGGCAAGGCGTGATGGGCACCCGCTTCGCCGTCTGGGCGCCGCGCGCTCGCGGCGTATTCCTGACCCTGCCCGGTGGCGCCCTTGCGCTGCATCCGCACCCAAGCGCCGGCGTCTGGTCTTTATTTTTGCCCAGTTCGGAACCCGGGACACCTTACGGTTTTGACGTCGTGCTCGCCGATGGGCGTCGGGCTTGGCACACCGACCCGTGCGGCCGAGCATTCGAGCCAAGGCCGGGCTGGCGCGCGCGAATACCCGCGGTCTCAGAGTACCCATTCGAGGATTCGGACTGGCTCGCCCAGCGCCGTCGCCGTCTCCCCACCGATCCGCTGAGCATTTATGAAGTGCACCTCGGCTCATTTCTACGCAGACCTGCCGAATCAGCGACCTACGCGGCCTTGGCCGAACGGATTGTTCGCCACGTCGGCCCCATGCGATTTACCCATGTTGAACTGCTGCCGATCACCGAACATCCCTTTGAGGGTTCATGGGGCTATCAGACGACGGGGTACCATGCGCCCACGAACCGTCACGGCTCCGCGGACGACTTCCGCGCTTTCGTCGATCGACTCCATCGGGCAGGTCTCGGGGTCATTCTGGATTGGGTCCCGGGACATTTCGCCTCAGACGACGTCGCGCTCGCGGCATTCGACGGTGCACCACTTTTTGAGGAGGCCGACCCCGGTATGGGTCGTCATGAGGGCTGGGGCACGCTGGTCTTTGATCTGAAGAACCCCATGGTGCGCGCATTTCTACTGTCGAGCGCACGGCGTTTTCTACGAGATTTCCAGGTCGACGGATTACGGTTCGACGCGGTCGCCGCGATGCTCTATCTGGACTACGACCGCAGTGAGGGGGAGTGGGTGCCGAATGCGCAGGGCGGAGCCGAAAATCTCGCCGCGATTGCCTTCCTGAAAGAACTGACCGCGACGTTGCATGATGAATTCCCGGGGGTGATCCTCATCGCAGAGGACTCCTCGCTCTATCCGGGGGTGACCGAAGCAGTCAGCCGTGGCGGGCTCGGGTTTGACTACAAGTGGAACCTCGGCTGGATGCACGATTCACTGCGCTACTTCCGCGAGGACCCCCTGTTCCGTCGACATCACCACGCCGCGCTGCCCCGCATTGGCCGGTACTCGCGTCGAGACCGTGGTGTCCTCGCGCTCAGCCATGACGAAGTTGTCCACGGCAAGCGCTCCCTGTTCGGCAAAATGCCTGGGGACGACTGGCAGCGTTTTGCGAACCTGCGTCTACTCCTAGCCTGGCAGTGGACGCATCCGGGCGCCAAGCTGCTGTTCATGGGCGCCGAGATGGCGTCTCCCCATGAGTGGGATCATCAGACATGCTTGCCATGGGAACGCCGCAACGACCCGTCCGTCCGTGGGCTGGAAAAGCTGATCTCTGACCTAAATCAACTCTACCGGGAGTCCGATGCCCTGCAGGGCGATGACCTGCAGGGGGACAATCTGCGCTTTCTGTCCGAACAAGACGACCTGCGCTCGATTTACGTGTACGAAAGACGCACCACGACAGAGCGCCTGGTCATCATTCTGAACGCGACACCGGTTCCCCGTGAGCGACACGTCATCGGACTGCCCTTGGCAGGAACATGGATTGAGATCCTCAATACCGACTCGAAATTTTATGGCGGCACAGACGTGGGCAACCTAGGGGGTGTCACAGCTTCTGCTGATCCGGCGATGGGCGAACCCTATTCCGCCACCGTTCGCCTGCCGCCACTCGGTGTGCTCGTGCTCACGCCAGCCGACTCCGGCAAGTCGAACACGGCGACGACTGCACGCTGAGGCGCCCGAATGCGATACTTAACGCTCGCCTTAACGCCATTGAGAATGCTCATGAATCAGCCTATCCGGCACCTCGACATGCGTCGGTCGTTCTATCTCGGCTTCTTCATTGTCTTCACGGCACTGGCCGCGCTCCGAGCACTCTCAGATCCGATGGTTGAGCCTCTCGAGAGGCTTCCAAAAGGGCAGGTCACGGTGCGCGGCAACCACCCGGACCGTCGATTCAATGTTTGGCTGGCCGCCACTGACGCACGCCGCGAACAGGGGCTCATGTTCATCAAGTCATTACCGCCCGATCAAGGCATGCTGTTCGTATTCGAACAGGCCACGATCCTGACCTTCTGGATGAAGAACACCTACATTCCGCTCGATCTGCTCTACATCGGACCGGATAACAAGGTCGTGAACATCATTGAGAACGCGACGCCCTTATCGTTGGCGCCACTACCTTCACAAGGATTGGCCAGCCAGGTTCTCGAATTGGGTGGCGGCACTAGCCGGCAGCTCGGATTAATGCGGGGCGATCGGGTCGAATTTCGACCGGCGACGCGCTAGACCGATCAGCCTGATCGTTACTTGTCGTAGCCGAACCGCTCGACCCAAAGTGATAGCGTGGACAGCACCGGCTTCATTTCGGTCTCATAGTGGCGCCAATGCTGCACGGTTCTGCGATCCAACCCCCTCGCGAGCTGGGCCGTACTGGGTGTCGCCTGCGGGCGTGTTTTAGCGCGCTCCGCAAAATCCGCCATCACGCTGGTCCACTGCAACCCCAAGTACCGGCAGACCGCATCCATCTGGGGCTGAAAATTTGCGATGAGATCCTCATGGCGCACCTCTAATGCGGTCATACCCATGAGCTTCAAGCAACGGTCTGCGAGATGCATGACCGCATTGTAATAAGCAGCCGTGTCTTCAATCGTCAGCATTTCATACATCGGCGCACTCATCTTGAATTGGCGCCGAAAACAACTCAGGACGACATCTCGTGGATCGCGCACTGCGAAGATAATTTTCGCATCCGGGAATAATCGCGCAATCAGCGGAAGCTTCAGCGTATTCAGCGGATATTTATCTACAAATATCTTTCCGGCAAGTGAGACACCTTCCGCCATCACCGCATCCCAGTAGGCGTCGCGATAGCGCTCAAGCTCTTCTTCACTCGCATGAATGAGTCGACTCAAGTCATCGGGATCTCGCATAAATGCCCGAATTCCCTCAATCAGAGATTCCTTTTCTTCCAAGCTCGAAATTTGAGCGCTTCCATCAAGAATCAGCTCAAGCAGAGTGGTTCCCGATCGTGGAAATCCGATCAAAAAAACATGCCCAACAGCGTGACGGTCCGGTCTGCGCTGCGCCCATGTGCTCGGCGTCGTGGAATCCAGAGTCTTAATGAGGCGACGCGCATAATCGGCCGCCCCTAGATCAATACTAAATCGGGGCGCGTAGATCTCATGGAACACATTATTGGCCGAGACATACTCGGCAAACGCGCGCCTATGGTCGCCCTTCGCATCAAACACATCTCCGAGTAACACGAGGCCGCGCGCACGATCCAACTGTGTCACATTCGGTTGAGCCAAAAAGCGCTGCACTCTCGCCTGCGCCTCTTCGACTTGGTTCTCTGCCAGATCAGCCGCCGCCAGCGCGAGTACAGCATCAGCGATACCCGCACGCGCATTAAGCGCGGCAAGTGCCGCAGTTCGAGCGCGATCATGATCGCCGCGGGCACTGGCAACCGATGCAAGACCGGCTAACGCCAAGGGATGAGCTGAGTCACGCGCTAATGCATCACGAAAAAAAGCTTCAGCCTTCGACATCTCTCCGAGCATCACCATCGCATTACCGCGATTAACATGCCCGAAAGGAATCTCTGGCGAAATCGCGACAACTCGATCGAAGCAGCTTAGCGCATCGGTCGCCCGCTCCATGCGTAACAGCAGTAGGCCTTTAGCGTTTAGACACGCTACGTCCTGGGGCATCAATTGCAACGCCCGATCCAGAAGCACGAGCGCCTCATCAAGTTGGCCCGCCTGTTCGCGCGCTAGCGCCGCGAGATTCAAGAGCACGGGATGCTCTGTTCCAGCAAGTAGCGCGGCACCCGCGGCCGCTATGGCCTCGGGCAGATGCCCTCGCGCAGCCATGTCATGGATACGCCGGATCTCGTTACGCTCATTCTCGTTCCACATCGTCAAACTCTACGCTTCTCCACCTCACAAAAGAAAACGGCGGGCCTAAGCCCGCCGTTCTCATCGCTCAAAGAACCTAAGTTCTTAGAACTGCACCGAGACCTGACCGAACACGTAGCGACCGAGGGCGTCGTACATGGACGGGAAGGTGTTGCCGTTGCCGCCGCCGATGTTGGAAGCACCAATGATCGGCGGATCCTTGTCGAGGACGTTGTTGATGCCAACGCGGAACGTGACGCGGTCGTTGACCTGGATCGAACCCGACAGGTCCAAGTAGCTCCAAGCCTTGATATGCGCATCGGTGTTCGATACGCAAGCAACACCTGGCGCCCACGGTAACTCGCACGCGGCGGGATTGGTCGTGCCGTCGACGCTGACGTTCGGGTTCGGATTCAGGCCGTCCACGTCGACCTTACCGAAGTAACGCCAGCTCAACGTGATGTCCGTGCCATGCCACGGGGTCATCCACGTCGCGTTCATCGTATGACGCCACTTCGGCTTCGGATCGCCACAGCTGTTGCCGTAGTATCCAACGCAATCGTAACCGCTGTCCGGCTGCGAGGTGAGCGGGATCGCGATGAAGGCCGTGGACTTTGTACCGACGAGGCCGGTACGGACCTTACCAGCGCGACCCAGATCGAACGTGTACGACAACTCGACGTCGAAGCCCTTCGTCTGCAGCGAGCCATTGTTGCCCAGCGGGTCAATAACATAGCCGTCGTTCGACACCCAGAGCGAACCGTTCACGTCACGGTGGATCAAGTTACAGAAAAGATCCTTGTTGGCGCACAAGCTCATGATCGTGCTTGGGCCGATGTTGCTGATCGTGTCGTTGATCTTGATGTCGTAGTAGTCAACCTGCGCACGGAACCCGGGCAGGAACGAAGGGGTGAAGCCCACGCCGAAGGTCTTCGTCGTCGCCGTTTCCGGCTTCAGGTTCGGGTTACCGCCATAGTAGCCGTTGTACTGCGCCGCTGGGTTCGGATCGATGGTGCCGTACTGATCAGGCGTAACGCCCAACTTAATGCACTGCTCCAAAGTGTAGCTGCCACTGGTTGCGCAAGGATCACTCGAGCCATCAAGCCCGACGTGCTGCACGGCGTACAACTCGACGATGTTCGGCGCACGCACAGCGCGCGCAAAGCTACCGCGAACGCGGATGTCGTTGACCGGCTGCCACTCGAGACCCAACTTGAAGCTGTTGGTCTGGAAGCCAATCGAGTAGTCGGAGTAGCGGAACCCGCCTTCCAACGCAACTGACTTCGCGAACGGCTTGTCGTCAATCAACGGCAAGCGCGCTTCGACGAAAGCTTCGCGAGAAATCACCGCACCACTGACCGGCAGAATCGGGGAACCGCCGCCTGCCGCATCACCGAGCTGGTACTCGAGATCCGGCTTGAATTCCGAGGTCACTTCACGCCATTCAGCACCGATATTGACCTTAAGGCCAGAAGCGGCACTCGGCACCTTGACGCCGTACTTGCCGAGGTCACCCGTGACGTTCACGGAAACTTCCTGCTGGGTCGTCTTACCGATGGAGACGAGCGGCGTCGAGATATAGGCCAACGCCTGCTTCGTCACACCACCTGGCGACCAGATATTGTACGGCACGCAGTTCTTGTCAGTGCCGGTGATCACCGAACGGCAGACCGCCGCGCCGGTGGTCGGATCGGTGACCACATCCAGCGCGTTCTTCATACGCGAGATGGACAGATCGTTCAGGTAAGTCTCGCTCAGCTCGGTGATCGCGTTCGAGTAATACGCGTCGTAATCCCAAACCGAATCAATCTTGCCCTTCGTGCCAAGCACATAACGCCACGACGAGTGGGTCAGGTCGTCGATACGAGGACCGCCTTCCACGTTGCGTCGGCCGAGCAACAGGTAGAGGTCCTTCGCAGCATTGACGCCGCCTTCACCATCACCGCACTGCCACTGATTGATTTCAGCCTGAGTGAGGAGGGGATTGGCGCAATTGGTCTTGTAAGGGCCGGTGCCGTAGAACGCACCCGACGGCGCGATCTGCGCCAGCGTGTGGTCGTTTACGTACTGAATTTCAGTGTAAACGTCTGCGTGCTCGTTGAATTCATAGTGAGCAAATGCACCCGCCGCGTAACGCTCGTCAGGACGCATGTAATAGTTCAGCGGGCCGTAGTTATAACGGTTTGCGCTTCCGAAGCTCAGGAGGCCCGAGCCATCAGCCGTCGGAAGAAGGACCTTGCTACCACCACCTTGCGAGCTCGGCAGGTTAACGCCGTGATCGTTTACGAGCCGGACGCGACCCGGATAAGAGGTCGAGGAGCCAGACACCGAGAATCGGCCGTCGTAGCTGCTGCTGCAGCAATAGCCCGAACCGAGCGTCGCGGCGCTGTAATCGTACTTCGACTGCAGAACGCCAGCGACATTACGGTAGCTCGCGTACGTCGTGACGTTACCCTTACCGTCGGCGGTATTGAAGCCAAACATCGCCGAGATGTCTTTCGTGAAGCCCGTGTGGACACTGGACGGGGCTGCCGCGAAGCTCTGGTTGTAGTTCGAGTTGAAGTCCGAGAGCACTTCCTGCACGCCCATCGGGTCATGCTGCTTATGGTCGTACAGACCGTAGCTGGTCGTGACCTTGAAGCCCTCGAAGTGATTGTTGAGCTTGAAGTTCACAACGCCGGCAACGGCGTCGGCGCCATAAACGGACGATGCGCCACCGGTGAGCACTTCGACGCGCTCAACGAGTTCGCTCGGAATCTGGTTAAGGTCAGACGCGCTCGTGCCCGGGTCGCCAGGACCCAAGCGACGGCCGTTGACGAGAACGAGGGTGCGATTCGCGCCCAGGCCACGCAAGCTCACCGTTGCCGTGCCGTCTGAGCCGTTCGAAACGGCCGAGTTCTGCGAGGCATACACCTGCGGCAACTGGGTAAGAAGGTCTTCGATGCGTGTGATGCCACGCTGCTCGATGTCCGCCGCGGACACCGCGATGACGGGGCTGATCGACACTTCGT
The DNA here is from genome assembly GCA_903879335.1 of uncultured Pseudomonadota bacterium. Taxonomy (GTDB): domain Bacteria; phylum Pseudomonadota; class Gammaproteobacteria; order Steroidobacterales; family Steroidobacteraceae; genus CAIKZZ01. The sequence goes on along the minus strand of CAIRLC010000001.1, from coordinate 17,919 downwards.
TCGGCGCCGCGATGCGCGAGCCCGTAACGACGATTTCTTCAAGCACGGCCGAATTTGCCGTTTCTGCAGCTTGTGCCGCACCGGATGCGGCGGCAGCGGCGCCTGCGGCGAGCGCAAAGCGCACAGCCGAATGCAACTGGTGATTGCGATGATTAGACATGAGTAACTGCCCTCAGTTTTTTTTTAAGCATTGTCGCGCTTCTACAAAAGCAAACGCGCCGGTCCCTTGGATCAAAATCTAGTGAAGCGCCATGCCAACTAACAGCCCTCCATGGATGAGCCAACGTCCAGAAACACTCTGGGTGATGACAAAATCCAACAGACTTCCGTAGCGCTTTAGCACTCCTCTGATTGCACCTTAACGCAACGATTCACAAAAAATCAATAAATAGGCGGCAATTAGCAGCGATGGCAGCGCGAGCCTATTGGGAAGGAGACCCATGAATTTTGATGGATTTTGGATAAAGGTGGGGCTTTCTAGCCGATAAATGCGCAATATCGGTTATATTGTGGGAAACAAGATCAAGCTGCAGGCTTGAAGTTGCCGTTTTGGTGCGCCCCGACCAGCGTTGCGAAAAAGGTACAATAGAATATAAATGTTCCCGCTTTACGCCGGAGCGGCATCCGATCACCATCTACGGTGGCCCCGGCGCTCCGTTCCCGCGACGGCCGGAGGACTTTTCGAGTTTAGAGAGTGAGTGCATGACGCTATCAATCGTCGATTTCCAACGCCGGGCAGGCGAAGAGATGACCGCAGGCAACTGGCAAGCGGCCGCACGGACCGCCCAGCAATGCAGGGAGACGCATCCCTCCAACCCGGTGGGTTGGTTGTTGGGTAGCTTCGCGGCGCTGTCGGCAAATGAAAAAGAAGAGGCGCTAAGGCTTGCCGAAGCCGGACTCGTCATAGACCCAAATGATTTCCAGTGTGGCCTTCAGCGCGCAGAAGCCTTGCTCGCCCTTGGACGACGCAGTGAGGCCGTTGAGGCCACCCAGACTGCCGTGACTCGCGTTGGCGACATACCGGCCGCTCTCGACGCCGCAGGCACCTTCCTCGTCCATGCCAGCGAGCATGAACTGGCGCTTCGCATGTTTGATCGGGCCGTGGCCGTGGCCCCTCAGGAGCGACGATATCTCGCCCGCCGTGCGATGGTGTTGCGGTACCTCGGAGACTTCGATCGGGCGGAAGCCGACTATGACGCGATCTTGGCGGCCAACCCGGGGGATGCTGAAGCTTTAAAGTCGCGGGGCGAATTGCGCTTGCTCAGCACGGGCAAAGCGCCTATCTCCGATATGGAAGCAGCGCTTGCGGCGCAGGGAGACGTCGAGCAACGTATCGCCCTGCACTTCGCGCTCGCTAAGGCCTATCACGATTCGGGCGACCACCCGACAAGCTGGCGCCATCTTAATGCCGGCAATAATCTGCAACGTGCACAGCTGCGCTACGACCCGGAGCAGGATCGCCAAATATTTGCCGCTATTCAGGAAAGTTTTTCGGCGACTCAGCCCTTGAGTGAGGACACCAGCGGCGAACGCCCCATCTTTATCCTGGGACTACCCCGCACGGGTACGACCCTTGTCGAGCGGATCATCGGGTCACATTCCGCGGTGCACTCAGCCGGAGAACTGGCAGCGCTGTCCGCTGCGGTTGGCAATGCCGTCAATCGCGTCCGCCCGATCGAAGACCTCGACTGGGTCAGCTTCTCGCAAACATTGGGCCAAGTCTCCGGTGCCGACGTGGCCCAAGGCTATCTCGCCGAGTCGCGCGCATGGCGCGGCAACAAAGCGCGTTTTAGCGACAAACAGCCCACCAACTTTTTTTATTGTGGCGTGATCTTCAGGGCATTTCCGCAAGCTCGAATCATCCATTTGACCCGTCATCCGATGGCCGCCACCTACGCGATCTACAAGACGCGGTTCCGTCGCACCTATCCGTTTTCGTACGACATTACGGAGATTGCAAACTTCATCATTGGGTATCGCCAGCTGATGGCCCACTGGCACACCCTATTGCCGGGTCGAATCCTTGATGTCGCGTATGAATCTGTCGTTCTCGATCAAGAAAACACGACCCGCAAATTGCTGGATTATTGTGGGCTCGACTTTGAGCCAGCATGCCTCGAGTTCCACAAGAACCCGACCGCCAGTACGACGGCGAGCTCGGTGCAGGTCAGACAACCTCTGTACTCATCCTCGCTGGAAGAGTGGCGTCATTACTCGGCGGACCTCGACCCAGCACGGCGGCTCTTTGAAGCCGCCGGTATAGATGTCAGTTGATTCTGCGCCTTAGCGCAGACGATTGACCTTACAGGTGCGGCCAGAGGGAACCTTCATAAAATAAGATCCGACGATACCGCGCGACAGTCGCACGGTATCGCCGAGTTTCAGGTTCAGATCCTCACCAGCCATCAGTTGTCGCCAGACCTGCCCATTGTCGAGCGTGACCACGACGCGACCATTTTCTCCTAACGATAGACCGACCACGCGACCAGTCAAACTGTCAATGCTGGCCGGCTGTTCGATTCGGGAGGCCTGTGCCTCGGCCACGGCCAATGGCGGCAAGCCAAAGGCTTTTTCGGGCGGCATTGCAGGAGCGGGACTGGCAGCCACTGGCGCAACGGCCAGCGAGGCCGACTCCCGGTCGAAGCATTCCAGTCGCGCACCGGCTTCCGGAATGCTGCGGCAGGCCAATAGACCCTCTAGGCGCGACGGGGCTCCTGCTAAGCCATCTGTTACCGGTAGGAGGGCAACGCCCAGCCAGACCAAAGCCATGCACACTTTTTGGTTCGTCATAGACCCAAACCCTCCATACCCTCGACATCGAAGAATTCTGCAAACGTCAACGTGGCCTCACGCACCATATCCCGTTCGCCGACTGACAGCTCTGGATTCCAGACATCAAAAATCAAAATAGCGCGCGGCACGTCCGAATCATTCCAAGCTTCGTGCTCGATCGAGTCGTCAAACACCCAACCCTCACCCGCCTTCCACGGTCGCGTGTCATTGCCGACTCGAAAATAGCAGCCTGGCGGTATGACCAGTGGGAGATGCACGGTCAGTCGAGTGTTGGTCACACCATGGTGAGGTGGGATCCGTGTCTTCGCATCTAGAATTGAGAAAAACGCTGTCGGCCCAAAACCAGGGATATCGACCCGCGGTATCGCCTGCAACGCAGCTTCGGTCTTTGGACAGCGCGCCAGGTGCGCTTCAATGCGCGCACTTTCTTTCCAAAGGAAATAGGCACTCCAGCGCCTCGAGTTATTCAACTCTTTCCATTGATCAAGCGGCAGTCCATCGCGATAAGCCACGTAAGGCTCAAGTCCCTCGGCATCTTGGCCAAGGACTGCAAGGCACTCTTCAAGAATGGCATTCGTCGAAGCTTCCAGCGACTCCAACCAAGGAAACTGATCGCGATCGTGAAACTCGTAGTTGTGCAAGTTCGGAAAGTAAAGGCCGGTCGGCCGTGGCGGATAGTGCCGCGCTCGACCGATCATGAGATCAACGAAGCGATTACCCCGCCGCCCCACACTCGATAATGCAGACGCGCCTAGTCGCCGATCCGCATAAGCAGAAAACTCAGCACGAACTTGTTGTACCCGCTGCGTCGCCTCTCGAACCAGCGGCTCCAGCGCTGGGGGAAGCTGGCGACCGGAGGCCATCACCTGCAGGGCATTGGAGTAGATTCGCGATGCCGTACGCCGCTTCCCCATCCGATCTAGGACCGCCCCTTTGTACAGAAGGGCAATTGCGTCCCGCGGCTCTACTTTCAGCGCGCCGTCCAATGCGGCCAACTCTTCCTCGTTGAGGACGAGAGCTCTCAGTACAGCGGCAAGGCCGTGCCAATAACGCGCCTCTCCAGGTGCAGAAGCCACCGCTTTCTCGAGTCTCTCCCGAGCGCCGTGCGGATTACCAGCTGCATAAAGTCGTCGACTATGCTCATAGTGAACAGCGGGATGATCGGGCATCAGCGCCTGCGCTTGCCCAAACGCTTGCTCTGCATCGACTGCCCGACGCTCGGACAGGGCGCGGTCACAGGCAGCCATGAGCGCGACAACCCGACGTTCAGCGTCTGACCCGGATGAATCTGCCTTATTCCTCATGCGATTAAGTATAGCGCTGGTTCCGGGAGATGGGCGGGCCGCTACAATGGCGAGGACCTCGAATTGGAGCAGCGTTCATGTCAGCCCCTGAAATCGTCCCGATGTTCGCAGTCCCGTTTGCCTTCAGCCAACATGAGGCTCCTGACCCATTGAATCAGGCATTAAAAAACTATCTCTTGGAGCAAGAGGCGCTCGGAGCACGTAATCCACGCCCCCTTACCCAGCGCAATGCCGCCCTATTCGAGACCCACTTCGATCTGTTCAGACAGCCAAATCCAGCCGTCCAGGAACTGAAGCGCTTCTGTTGGGATCGAATGCTCGCCGTCATCGGGCAACTGAACGGTTACACCTTAGAGACCCTTGAGCGACTGGAAATTTTTAACGACGCTTGGGCGCATGTGACACGGCGCGGCGGGTACTTCAGTCTCCATAATCATCCGAATGCATCTTGGAGCGGGGTTTATTGTGTTGACCCCGGCCAACACGATCCAGACCGTCCAGACAGCGGAACACTGAGCTTCCTCGGTCCCGTGACAACCAGCGCGATGCACTTTGACGCGGGCAATGCGCGCATCCCTCCGCCTTTTGGCTCGCAGATGCGAAACATCAAACTGGAGGCAGGTCGCCTCGTGCTTTTTCCTTCCTGGGTGCTCCATGAGGTCAAACCTTACGAAGGCCCCGGCGAAAGAATCACGATTGCATTCAACTGCTGGTTTAACCTGCCGGACGCCGCCCGCACCTGACCGATGAGGTGCGGAGAGCTATCCTGCCCCCTTCCCTCCCCTTTCATGGATGTTCCATGTCACGTCTTCTTGCGTTTGGGTACTGCCTCATGAGCTTGATTACAACCATGCCCGCCGTTGCGGCCGATGTCCCGGCGGAATCCGTTTTGCTCGCCCCGTGGACGGGACCATACGGCGGCGTGCCTCCCTTCGACCAAGTTCGGGTAGACGACTTTCGCCCCGCACTTGAAGCCGGCATGAAGCAGCAATTGGCTGAAATCGAGTCGATCGCCAACCAATCTTCCGCGCCGACCTTTGAGAACACCATCGCAGCCCTTGAGCGCTCGGGCCGCGCGCTGGCGCGAGTCAACACACTGTTTGCAATTTATGCCGCCACGTTGAGTGACGGCGCCGTGCAAGCTGTTGAGCGAGACGTGTCGCCGCTGTTGGCCGCGCACAGCGACGCGATCACCCAAAACAGCCGACTGTACGCGCGCATCTCCGCTGTTTACCACAACCGTGAGGCAGCACATCTCTCCGCAGAACAGAAGCGTCTGGCCTGGGTTGTCTACACGGACTTTACGCGAGCCGGCGCCAAATTAAAGGCGGCAGATAAATCTCGACTCTCGGATATCAATCAAGAATTGGCCAGTTTATACACGAGCTTCAGCCAAGCTCTTTTAGCCGATGAAGGCGAGCTATTCATTCCGCTCACTACGGATACTGATTTTGCCGGACTCCCGGCGTCGACAGCTGACGCCCTCAGAGCGGCCGCTGTCGCTCGAAAGCTGGACGCGAAAGGCGCGGTACTCAACACTCGCTCTTCCGTTGAACCTTTTCTCGAATATTCGAGCCGCCGAGATCTGCGCGAGAAAGTTTGGCGAATGTTCGTTAACCGAGGCGATAACGGCGACGCTCACGACACAAACGCGACGATCACTCGCATCCTCGCGCTACGCGCTGAGCGTGCGAAATTACTCGGCTATCCGACCCACGCACACTGGCGCGTCGAAGAGACCATGGCGAAAACGCCTGAAAAGGCGCTCGGTCTCATGGAAGCGGTGTGGCCAGCCGCTGTCGCCCGAGTTCATGAAGAAGTGACCGACATGCAGGCGATCGCGGACCGCGACAGTGATGCATCGGGCACTCCCCACATACGCATCGAGCCATGGGATTACCGCTATTACGCTGAAATCGTCCGGCGGGAGAAATATGATCTGGATGCCAATGAGGTCAAACCATACCTGCAGTTGGAAAAACTCCGCGAGGGAATGTTCTGGGTTGCGGAACAACTCTTCGGTTTCACCTTTGACGAAGTCCCAGCGGGTCTAGTACCGGTTGCACATCCCGACATTCGGGTCTATGAGGTCAAGCGCGATGGGGCGCATGTTGGCCTTTGGTATTTCGATCCATACGCTCGTACCGGCAAGCAATCGGGCGCGTGGATGAATGAATATCGACTGCAGGAACGTTTTGACGGTGATGTCACGACGATCGTATCCAACAACTCCAACTTTGTTCGCGGAGCGGCGGACGAGCCGATTCTGATCAGCTGGGAGGATGCAGTCACCCTATTCCATGAATTTGGCCACGCGCTGCATGGGCTGAGTTCGAATGTCAGCTATCCCACGCTGTCCGGCACATCGGTTGCACGGGACTACGTCGAGTTTCCATCACAGTTGCTCGAGCATTGGCTATCCACTCCCGAGGTGCTGCAGCGCTTCGCAGTTCACTATCAAACGGGCGAAGCGATCCCTGACGCGCTGGTCGCCAAAATTCATAGCGCCGAGACCTTCAACCAAGGATTCAAAACGGTGGAATACCTCTCGAGCGCGCTCATCGATATGAAGCTGCACTTACTAGGTGATAAGCCGGTCGATCCACGTTCATTTGAGCGCGAGACACTCGCCGAGTTGGGCATGCCGCGTGAGATTGTGATGCGGCACCGGACACCGCAGTTTGGGCACGTATTTTCGGGTGACGGCTACTCGGCCGGCTATTACAGCTATCTGTGGTCCGACACGCTTTCGGCCGACGCGTGGGAGGCGTTCACCGAAGCCGGTGGGCCTTACGATCCGGCTGTCGCGCAGCGGCTGCGCTTAGCGGTGCTGTCGGTTGGCAATACGGTTGATCCGGCCGATGCCTATCGCGCCTTCCGTGGCCGCGACACGGGAATTGCCGCACTCATGCGTAAGCGTGGCTTTCCGGTTCCAAAGGACGCGCACTGAGTCAGCGGTAGCGCCGATGGATCTGCGTTTCCTGCTCCCAAGCGATCTCATCGGCGCGCGCGAGCGCGTCGAGATCGCCGGCTTCAGCGGCGCCATCGTCAACCCAATCCCGTAGCAATGGTGAACCGTTGATCACGTCAATGGCGAGACGATCCGTTTCATACTCATAGGGAAAGTCGCGCCAGATTGGATAATCCGGTTTTAGGCTGCGAATCGCTTTGAACGCCGCGGCAACCAGACGCCACGGCTTGAATTCCGCATGCTGATAGGCGGGATCGTCTAAATGGATTTGGAAGCCACCGCACAGCCGTCCGACGTGCTTATGAAATGTCGGCTGAAACCAACAGGGTCGGAGTCGGCAGCCGCGCATCCAATCCGGTGCAATCCGATGCATCTCATTCAGGAGTTCGGCCCCGTCAATATCAGGCGCGCCCAATACTTCCAGAGGACGCGTCGTTCCACGACCCTCCGAAAGGGTAGTTCCTTCCAACATCACGGTGCCGGCGTACGCTCGCGCCATCGCCAAGCTCGCAGCGTTAGGACTTGGATTAACCCAACTGCGCTCGCCGACCGGCCAGCCATAGCCTGGCCCTTCGTATGGCCGCCATCCGTCCATCGTGATGACTTCGTAATCGACATCGAGATGCAATTCGCGGCAAAACCAATCACCCGCCTCACCCAATGTCAGGCCGTGCCGCATCGGAAAACGGCCCGCACCGACAAAACTTTCCCACCCCTCGCGCAACGCCAACCCTTCGACCGGACGGCCCGCGGGATTTGGGCGATCGAGCACCCAGACGGTCTTTCCAGTCCGGGCGGCAGCCTCCAAGACATAGCGCAGTGTGGTCAGGAAGGTATAAATCCGACAACCCAAGTCCTGTAAGTCCACCAAGAGGACATCAAAGGTCTCAAGCATGGCGTCGGTTGGACGACGTACCTCGCCGTAGAGGCTAAACACGGGAATCTGGCGCAACGCGTCGCGCTCGTCGTCCGTCTCCATCATGTTGTCTTGCTGGTCGCCTTTCAGCCCATGCTGCGGCCCGAAGGCCGCCGAGAGCTGAATACCTGGTAAATCGGTCAATACATCGAGCGCATGGACCAGGTGTGCATCAACCGACGCAGGATGACCGAGCACAGCAACGCGGCGGCCAGCGAGACGCTGGGTCCAATCGGCCTCGGCGGCCAGGCGATCGAGTCCGAATCGGATCATGGCAGGTCACCTTCGAGCATCGGATTCATCTCAATAATTCGGGTTCGAGGATCATGAAAATCGGGCACGTTCTTCGGATGAGTCAGCGCATGGTAGGTGAGCGCGCCATTTTTATGCTCAAGCACAGCGGAAAGACCCATGCACAATGACTGGCTCCGCCAACGACTCGGCCAAGCCCGTAAATCGAGACATGCGACAACGATCAGGTCATCCCTGTCCCATGCTGACTGTATCGACGGGGCCGACAAGCTCCAGTCGGGCGCGCGAACACGCTCAGCGACGAAGTGATACAGCGCCCACGCACTGGATGGAGACGCGTTGAATTCGACGTACTCTGGGCTATCTTTAAGACCGATAAACACTTCAAAACACGTGTGACGCCACAAGCCGTCCAGGCGGCACTGCTCAGCAAACTCTGGCACCGTGAGGTCGGTACGCGCACCGGTCACCCGGTATTGGCAAATCATCTCTGAGTCGTGCGTTCGCACTGAAGCGCTCACTGCAAGCGCCGGCGTGGTCTCGAGGCCCACCGAGTGCGCGATTAATGGCCAAGCTCTGGATTCAGTCATCGGGTGATCGTACCCCGCCCGAGGCCGGCGCTCACTGTGCTCGGCGGAAGGTCAAATTGATTCGCCACGCTGGACCGGAGGGATCGGCGCGTACTGTTTTGACCCGGTGATAGCCATGTCGAGCAGGGCCGCCAAAGACGACGACGTCGCCATCCCTGACATCAATGGGATGCCCATGGCCCACGCGGGTGGGCCCAAGCCAGACAAAAGTTCCGGCTAGGCCTAGCGAGACCGATACGATCGGCTGAGTAAAATCTTGTTCATCGGCATCCTGATGCGCGCCCATCTTCGCTCCAGGGGCATATCGGTTGATCAGACAGCTGTCGGGTTCAAAGCCATCAAATCCTGCCTGTTCGGCCATCGTCCGCGCAAAGGCGGTCCACGACTTGGGTATTGATGGCCACACGCGCCCAGTCAAGGGGTCATGTGTAGTGTAGCGATAACCCTGCCGATCACTGCACCACCCGACAGCGCCTGCGCTGGTCGTTTCGACCGACATCATCCCGCCGCCCGGTACTTGCATGCGCCGGAACGGGGCGCTTGACGCCAGCCGATCGATCTCCGGCAATTCGCTTGCAAGACTCGTCTTGGCACGCAACACGCACAGACCGGAAGGTGGGGTCCAGTCTGGAACGGGGAAAATTTCGTCCTGTAGCGGCATGGCATCGAAGTCGGTAGCGGGATGGCTATGATATGGGTTTCGCAGGGAAGGTTTTGATACCCTGCGCTCGGTGTTTCGCGGCAATGCTAAGGAATCCGATGGAACCGGCTCAAATCCAGCCCAAGCTCAGTCGCTGCGCGATTCTCTTTGTGGACTTGCGCGGGTACACCACGATTTGCGAGGGGCTCCATCCAAACGATGTGGCAGTACTTTTGGATCAGTTTTATGGCGTCATCGGCAAGGCGGTACATGCCTACGGCGGCCGGGTGCAAAATCTGGCCGGCGATGCCGTGATGGCGGTCTTTGACCGCGGTGCGCTGAGCAACGACGCCGATGGTCAATGCGCGGTCGAGAGCGGGCGTCATATGATCGAGTCATTTCTGGCCGTCGGTGCTCAGTGGGAATCAGCTCACGGCGTGGCGACCGGCATTGGAGTCGGTATCCATCTTGGAATGGTGACGGAATCGGAACTCGGCCCGCCTACACTCCGTAGACCCACCTTAGTTGGCGATACGGTTAATGTGGCCGCCCGGCTATGCCACCGAGCCCGCGCCGGAGAAGTCCTATTCTCCGCCGAGGTGGCAACTGAGTTAAGCGAACATGCGAACTTAGGCGTCGTCGCATTGCCGAACTTCAATTTACGGGGCCGCTCTGCGCCGGTGCGAATTTATTGCATCCCAGCACCTGAACGACCGGATCCAAGTCAGTAGCCGCAGTATTGGGCTCAATCCGGCAGCGACTAAAAAGCGCGGCTAGACAGAAGCAAGCTCGTTTCGCTGTTCGCGACACCGGGAATTGTCCGGATACGCCTCAATACCCGATCAAAGTCGGCCAGTGTCTCGGTCTCAATCTCTGCAATCAAATCCCAGCGGCCATTCGTGGTGTGCAACATGCGCACGGCGGGCTCCGCTTGAATTTGCGGTATCAAGGCATCGCCATCCCCCTCGACCAAAATCGACATCAAGGCTCTGATTGGCGCTAGCGCACCCGGTGCCTGAAGACGGACGGTATAGCCGAGAATCACGCCATCGCGCTCCAACCTGCGCATGCGGTTCTGAACCGTGGCCCGCGCGACGCCTAACGCTTGTGCGAGCTCGAGGACGGTAGACCGCGCGTTCTCCCGCAGCAGACCGATTAACCGATGATCAAGCGTATCCATATCGATCATATTGCCATTTTACATAGTCATATTGGCATTTTAACTAGCATAAATGGCAATTTGCTGCCTTCCTGTTAGGCCCTACTCTGGAAGACAATGATGAACGACACTATTTGGAGGTCGATATGGTGGACTACATCGGCGTGACCGACGTGACGCGCTTGGTAACCAACCTCGGTCTTGGCGCATTCTTAGAACGGCTCGCGAGCGAAATCGAGAGCGACTACCGCCGTTGGGACGAGTTTGAGAAGTGCGCTCGCGTCGCCGCTCATTCGGAGGTCGGCGTCATCGAACTCATGCCGGCCAGCGACGCAACCCGCTATGCCTTCAAATATGTGAATGGCCACCCCAAGAACACGGCCCGCGGCCTCCTCACGGTGACCGCATTCGGGGTGCTCGCCGACATTGAGACGGGATACCCCTTGCTGTTGTCCGAATTGACCATCACGACCGCACTACGGACCGCCGCAATGTCGGCACTTGCCGCCCGTTGGCTAGCCCGCCCGGATAGCCGAGTGATGGCACTCATCGGCAACGGCTCGCAGAGCGAATTTCAGTCGGTCGCCTTCCACCGCATCAATGGCATCCGCACACTCCGCCTGTACGACATTGACCCCTTGGCGTCGGCGAAACTGGAACAGAACCTTCGCGCCATGCCCGAGCTTTCAGACCTCGAGATCGTGCGCTGCTCATCCGCCGCCCAGGCATGCTCTGGCGCGGACATCGTGACGACCGTCACAGCTGACAAAAAGAATGCAGTGATTCTTACGCCACCGATGATTCGCGCAGGCATGCATCTCAATGCGGTCGGCGGCGACTGCCCAGGCAAGACGGAACTGCATGTCGACGTTCTGTCCATGCCCGGACTACAGACGTTCGTTGAGTTCGCGCCCCAAACACGCATTGAGGGCGAGATTCAGCAGATGCCCAATGATTTTCCAGTCACCGAGTTTGCGGACGTGGTCCGCGGTCTAAGGCCTGCACGAAACGAAATTCATTCAATTACCTTATTTGACTCGGTAGGCTTCGCCTTAGAGGACTTTTCAGCGCTGCGTTATTTGCATACGCTTGTCCAAGAGGAGCGCCGGGAGCGGCGCACCATCGATCTAATCCCCGAATTGGCCGATCCTAAGGATCTGTACGGCGGGACTCTGGGCGCCTCCAAGGCGAGCTTCCGTCGAGCGAGCTAAATCATGATCCATGCCAGATTGATCGGCGCCCCAACGGATATCGGCGCCAGCCAACGCGGAGCATCCATGGGACCTGAGGCCTTACGGGTCGCGGGACTCGCAGCTGCGCTAACTGCCCAAGGTCTTTCCGTGTCCGACGCCGGGGATCTCACTGGACCGGCCAACCCATGCGCCACGCCGATCGATGGCTACCGCCATCTGGCTGAAGTCACCGCCTGGTGTCAGGCGATCGACACGGCCGTTGCCGAATCCCTCGCGGCTAATCAACTGCCGATACTTTTGGGTGGAGACCATAGCTTAGCCATTGGATCCATCAGCGCGATTGCGCGTCACTGCCGAAAGCAGAACAAGCCACTGCGCGTGCTGTGGCTAGATGCCCATGCGGATTTCAATACCAGCGCGCTGACGCCAACGGGCAATATTCATGGCATGCCGGTCGCCTGCTTATGTGGCCATGGGCCGAAGGAACTCGTCGAACTGTCGGGGCATTACCCGACCTTAGAGGCCAATGCGGTGCGGCAAATCGGCATACGCAGCGTGGATCAAGGCGAGAAACGCTTCGTACACGAGGTTGGCCTCGAGGTGTACGACATGCGCTACATTGACGAGACCGGCATGCGGCAAACGCTGGCCGATGCGCTGGCTGATTTACCCACCAACGCGCATTTACACGTCAGCTTCGACGTCGATTTCCTCGATCCTGAGATTGCGCCTGGTGTGGGCACGACCGTCCCTGGAGGCCCATCTTATCGAGAAGCCCAGTTGTGTATGGAAATGATCGCTGACACCGGGCAACTGGCCTCCTTAGACATCGTAGAACTCAATCCGGCGCTTGATCTGCGCAATCGAACCGCAGAAGTCGCCGTCGACCTCGTGGCGTCCTTGTTCGGCAAGAGCACATTGATGCGGCGCTGACCCTTAACCACCACCCGAGTCGTAATCGAATCCCTCGCGCTTCGGTTTTTTGCCGCCCGACCCGAGCTGGTAGACGAATCCCACGTAGAGCATGCGACCGAGCGGCTTACGCTCATAGGTCTCATTCAACGTTGGTGTGACCGTATAACGACGCCACATTTGGGTATCAAACAAGTCCGATACCGTCGCCACCATCGACCGTTTGGCGTCAATCTGATGCCTATACCCAAGGTTGATTGCTCCGACCGGCACAAACGACCCTTGCGGCGTCAGGTGCTTACCATAGTTAGCGTAGGCGACCTGCCACGTGTCAGAACCTGTTGCCTTAAAATCGAAGCTCGCCTTTGTGGACAGCGACGTGCCGGATCGATCGGGTAGTCCAGGAAAGTTCACCGTGTAGGTGTTTAGATTTCCACTCAAGTTGTAGGACACGCGCGGCAGCAAGCGTCCGTTCGCCGTGAACTCAACACCTCCCGATTGTGATCGGTCGATATTGCTACGCGTCGACAAGACCGTATTGGGATCAATGACCTGAACGATTTCTGTGAACGCATCCCGCATCTGCCGCACATAACCGGTTAGGCCAAAACTGTGGGAACGACCCTCAAAGCTGTAGCCCACTTCATAAGCTATTGTGGTTTGTGGACGTAGAGCTGGATTACCCGCACGGAGGTTATGCACATCTTCGCGATTGACATGCGGATCCAACGACTCAGGATTCGGGCGCATGATTCGGCGCCCGACATTAAACGATAAGACACCCTGCTCGCCCAAGCCTCGCTCAAGATGCAGACTCGGGAACAGTTTCGTGTCGACCGACGACGGCGGCGTAACCCCGTCATAAGACGACAAGTCCACACGCGCACTTTCGACGCGAAGTCCTGCCAAGGCCGTCCAGCCAAACTGTTCCGCTTGATAACTTCCATAGCCAGCGTGGACGGCTTGCGTGTATTCAAAATGATTGGTGAGTAGTGGATTGTCGGCCCAAACCCCTAAGGGAGACTGCAGTTCGCCGCTGTTCGCGTAGACGTTCGTACTCGCCTCGTAGGAATACCCCACCTTGAATGAGCGATGGTCGGCCAGCGGCCTCGAGTAGTCGATGTTCGCCAACCGCTTGCTGAAGTCATTGGCAAAACCGTAGCCGTCACCGGGCAACCATCCATCTGGCACAAGTGACGCATTGGCATACGTATAATGTTCACGCTCATGGAAGCGCGTATGACCCAGCGATGCGGATAGCTTCTCGTCCTTTCGGTCGGTCGTTTTTTCAAAGCTGAGTGTCTCACCACCATCAAAACCTGATTCAGTTCCGTCACTGGAACGGGTTGAGGCGCTCTTGAGCACATCACCGACACTGGCCTGATCATGTTCGTCAAAGTGTCGGCCGCGGCCGTAACGCTGCGACCGAGACGCCGTTAGGGCCATCGTGTGGTGATTATCGGGTTTCCATTCTGCCGTGCCCTTGAGCGTAGGCAACAAACGTTTGATGACCTCGTTCTGAGTTCGGAGCACCAGAGTTTCCACACCACTCGACGGATCCGTGGTCAGCCGATTGTCGCGCATGTTTCGAATGCGCTCATCCATCCGGACCCCGACGCTACCCGAGAGCGCAATCGCCTTCTTCCGGTAGGCGCCAGAGCCACCCAGAGACCAGCGATCATGATTACCCACATTGGCTTGTAGAGTGCCAGAGCCTCCTTCAGGCCGCGCACGACGGGTCACGATATTGATGATGCCGGCCGTACCATCGGCTTTGTATTGGGCCGGTGGATTCGTGATGACTTCAATGCGCTCGATTTCGTTCGCTGGCATCTGCTGCAAAATATCGCCAACGCTTGAGCCCTGCAGTTGCGCCGAGGGGCGACCATCAATTAACACGGTGACATTGCTATCGCCGCGAAGGCTGACATTACCATCGACATCGAGCTGGACGGACGGGATCGCCGACAACACGTCGGATACCGTACCCGTGAGACTTTGCAGGTCAGCGGCGATGGAGTAGACCTTGCGGTCAATGAGATTTTGCACGGCCAAGCGGTTGGCAGTAACAACGACCTGCTCACCTTCTGTCACGGGCGCGGTTGCCGGTGCGTGAGACTGCTGAGCATTGGCCAAGGCCGATGAGAAGAGGCAAAGACTAACGGTGTGACGAAGACGTAACGACATGGGATTCAGCAACTCGACGGGCGGCTAAGTGTGTAGTGTAAACGCGCGAGATGCTTGAAGGGTGACAGTCTGCCTGCCCTGCTGCCAAAAAATGCCTACCGCATCCAGCTTAGGGCCCGTCGAAAATGGCGACGGCGCGAGTCCATCCAGCGGAGGCCCCACGAATTTTGCATGGGAAGCAGGCGATCATAAAACCCGAGGACGGCAAGCATTCCAAATTGTGAAGCTTCTCGAGATGGCAATAACCGATTTCACGGCCTGCCTTGTGACCCTCCCAGATCAAGGATGCATCACCACTCTGCGCATATCGCTCCGCCGTATGGACAAAAGGCGCATCCCAACTCCAGCCGTCCGTACCCGTCAGACGCACACCGGCCCGCAACAAGCGCAACGTCGCCTCACGCCCCATGCCACATCCCGATGCCACGTAGTCTGGCTGCCCATACCGCAGGCCAGCCCGGGTATTGATTACCACGATCTCTAAGGGCGCCAAGGTATGACCGATACGCGCAAGCTCTGCATCGACGTCTTCGGCGGTCACGACATAGCCATCCGGAAAATGACGAAAGTCGAGTTTGACGGCAGGCTGGAAGCACCAGTCTAGTGGAACCTCATCAATCGTGATCGCCCGCTGCCCGCCATTCATCGTGCTGGCGAAATGATAGGGCGCATCCAAATGGGTGCCGTTATGCGTGATCAACTCAACTTTCTCGATAGACCAAGCTTCGCCATCCGGAAGATCGCCAGGCTGTAGACCCGGGAAGAATCCGAGCAATTGATCGCGGGAAGCCGTGTGATCGATGTAATCGATTTTGGGCCGATACATCGGCGGATCGGAGATCACATCATTTTCGAGGTAAATGGACAGGTCTACGATTCGGCGGGGCATTGTGCTTCCTCAGGTGATCGTCACGACGACGAGAACCGTCCTCCGCGCGATCGTCGGTTGATCTCGCCGCTCTCCTGGTCCTGTCCGCTATAGTCTGCATGGAAATTGCCTCTGAGGAACCTCCCCATGCCGTCACTTCGGCCCCGCCTGCTTGCCGTCTTGGTCGCCCTGTGGGCAACGCAACCTGGATCCGCTGATCCACGCCAAGATGCGGTCGCTCGAGCACATCGGCTTGAATTGCCCACCACCTCCGAGCCACTGCCCGGCGATCCGTTGACGTATTACGCCGCCGCTTACTCACAGGTGCTCTGTCAGGCACTCTTCATCACGGGGCTGGATCTCGAATTCGCCAAGGAAAATGTCGGCTTTTTCACGGCGCCCTATGCAGTCCGCGCCAAACTCGGTACGCCAGAAGTGGACGCCGAGAGGCGGGCCGTTCGGGTATCCGTGCCTAACGGCCCAGTCCGGGAGGCCCGAGACGTTGGCGGCCAGGGATGCATTGCCTTACCGATCGGCGAATCAGCGCCGTACTTTAATCCCAAGCTCGTGACCTCCGCGTTGCCCGATGCTGCGAAGACCGACTGGCCCATGGGCGACCGGGAGCCCGCACAACCCATCCCCCCGGGTGTGAATTGGGAACGAGTCCAAGCCGCTACGAATGCTGCGTTTGCCCATGCTGACGGGCTGACCGCTGCCTTCATCGTGACCTGGCGCGGGCGCATCATTGCCGAACACTATGGCCCGGGCATTGATGCGAAGACTCGGCTTGAAAGCTGGTCGATGGGAAAGAGCGTCACCGCCAGTCTCATGGGGGTCTTGATGCAGCAACAGGTGTATTCGCTGTGGCAGCCGGCACCCATTCCGGAGTGGCAATCACCTGGCGATCCCCGCGCAACGATACGCATCGCCGACTTGCTGCATATGTCGAGTGGCCTGCGCATCCGTGCACCGTACGACCCTGATTTTGATCCGAACGGGCCTTATCCCGAACATTTTTATTACTACACAGGCGCGGATAACGCGTTCCATTATGCGGCGACGCGCCCATTACAATGGCCGCCCAATACGGTCGGACGCTATCGCAACACGGATCCAGTACTGGTCAATTATCTGATTCGCTTAGGCGTCGAAGGAAAAGGTCTCGACTACCTAACGTTCCCGCAGCGCGCTTTATTCGACCGTATCGGCATTCGCTCCATGGTCATCGAGACTGATCCCTACGGCAACTTACTCACTCAAGGTGCGGAACTCGCGGCCGCACGGGATTGGGTGCGACTGGGCAATCTCTACTTGCAAGATGGGCTTTGGAATGGCGAGCGAATCTTGCCTGAGGGATTCAACACCTTCGTCAGCACCATTGCACCGGCTTGGTTGACTGACCACAACCCAGTCTACGGTGGGTTTTTCTGGATTAACGGCGATGGGAATTGGCCATTGCCTAAGAATGCGTATTTTATGGCAGGTGCAGGCGGCCAGTACACGTTCATAGTCCCGTCGCACGACCTTGTGGTTGTGAAATTAGGGCATTACAGAGGAAATGAGCGGAGCGACCAGGACCTGAAGGAAGCGCTCAAACTGCTCCTTCAGGCGGTGCCCGGTCACCGTTAACGGTCATAAGGCATTCAAGAAATTCGCAAGGTCGGTCGCTTCCTGAACCGATAGGTTGAGGTTGAACCGCGTGTTGTAGAACGCGACCACGTCCGCCGCGCTCTTGGCCGAACCATTGTGAAAGTAAGGCGGGTGAGCCGCAAAGCCCCGCAATCCCGGCACCTTGAACTTCCCAACATCGACGAAACGCCCGCTCGTCAGAGCAGCGCCGGGATCCGTCACTTGCACACGAACACCCGTCGATTTCTGCACGACCGTGATCAGTGGCAAGTCGACGTTCTTCGGGATGTTCCGAGCCTGGCCTTCATCAACCAAAAAGTGCGAGTTGTGAGTACCGACGTTCACAACGTTATGGCACGTGCCGCACGTTCCGGTCATCATCGCATGGATCTTGCCATCCGCACTGGGCACGTCGTTAATACCCGCCACACCGGAGATCGCCATGGGTCGGGTATTAAAAATGCGCTCACCGCGCCCAATAGAGGCTTGTGCCTGTGCCGCCGGC